>CANPYX010000001.1 GCA_947588955.1 uncultured Oscillospiraceae bacterium
GATCTCAGATTTCTCATCGTCTCGAAGCAGCTTATCTTTTACCGCGTCGTGGAGGATGACCACATTGAGGTCACCCGCGTTCTGGACGGACGGCAGGATTATATGACTATTCTCTTTTGAAATTCCCTCTCTGACTACTATTTGACTACTATTTTCAAAAACGCCCCTCTCCCCTTGCGCCGCAACGGGTTTGGAGGTTTTCAAAAGGTTTTTCAAATCCGCTCAAATCTTTGAAAACCCGCACTTTTCAAGGGCTTTTCGTTTTGGCCATATAACTCCGACTCTGAAGGTCGTGCGTTCGAATCGCATCGGGCGTACTAAATGCCCGCGAAAGTACCTTTTCGCGGGCATTTTTCTGTTTTTACGGGGGGCCTTTCTATGATGTACCCTTTTCTCACGTTGAATGACGGAACCAAAATTGTCCACTCTGAGATGCTTGAAAATCAGAACGTGAAAGTGTATATGAAAAGCCTGATGAAAAAGACGGTTTTCACAACGCGGTTTGTTGGCTTCCGGCGTATAAGTGGGAGGATATACGTGGATTTTCCCAAGCGGAATTGAACGAATACAAGGAAATCATTACATCTACCGCGCACCTGATCCTTCAATTTTCTCAAGAGGGTGGATTTGACAGTGCCTCAAATTTTTAAAATTGGATCGTATATTGTTTATTTTATTGTTTATTTTTGGGCAAACGAATTTCCACTGGAGCCAGTACATTTGTCCAATGAGGAAAAGGTCATAATGCAAAGCATCCCGGTCTGAACTTCGAAATTCGTTGTTCAGGCCGGGATGTTCATTCAATTCATATGCCGTCTGTCAGATGCTGTCCTCGACTGTGACGCGGATCTTCCCGTCCTCACCCGCCCGGACTACGGTCAGAGCGCGGCCATAGTAGGTGGTGAAGGTGCCGGTGTGGTACTGCTCCTTGGTGCAGGGGTTGGCGCTTCCGAAGGCCAGGAGCTCGCCGCCCTCCACACGCAGGGTGATTTTCCTGTCGGCGTTGGACTCCACGACGCCGTTTTCGCCCTCGATGGTGACGGGGATATACACGATGTCGCCGGGCTTGACCTTATCCGTCTCCGGGCGGAGGGTGACCTTGAGCTTGCCCTCGGCGGAGCGCAGCTCGCTTCTCCCTGTCTCATTTCCACCCTCGTCATAGGCCACGGCGGTGACGGTGCCGGGGGCGTACTTCACGTTGAAGATGGCTCTGCACTCCCGGACCTTCTTCCTCCCCTGGCTCTTGCAGTTGATGAACAGCTCCACGGCGGCCTTGTCGGAGTAGACCTCCACTGTGGCCTTGTTCCCGGCGCAGCCTTGCCAGCTCCAACTCAAAATGGCGTTGGTGCCGCGCCAGACGGACTTTGCCGGACGCACGCCGGGGTGGTTCACGGGCCGCACGGCGATGACTGGGTTCTTCTCCAGGCCCCACACGGTGGAGGCGTACTTGCAGGAGCCGTCGGGGACGCCGGTGATGTCGATGATGCCCGCGCCGGCCAGTATCCACGGATAGGGGCGATTGAAGGGCATACCGCCGGTGTAGCTCCAGGCCCCAATGCCCGCCTCGCCCAGGTAGTCCCAGGCCGTCCACATGAAGTCGCCCACCAGATACGGGTACTTCTTCACCATCTCCCAGTTCTTCCAGATGTCCTGGGGGAAGGTTTCGGAGCCGAAGAGCACTCGGTCCGGGTGCGCCTTGGCCTCCAGGGGGTAGCGGCCGGAGCCGTAGTTGTAGCCCGCGATGTCCAGGCTGTCCAGGAAGGGCGTTGTCAGCGCGTCCACCTTGGGGGAGTTTCCCCCCTTATTCATGCCCGTACCCACGAAGCTGGCCATGATGTTGAAAGTGAGACTGGCGTTGCCGCCCTCCTTCTGCTTCACATCGCCGCCTGTCTTCTGTTCCCCGTCCTGATAGATGCCCTGGTCCTTGGCGGCGCGGGCAATGATCATCAGGTTCGTCCCACAGGTGACAGGGCGGGTCGGATCGATAGAATGGCACAGCTCCACCATCCGGCGGCCCGTCTGGATGCCCTTTTCCTCAAAAGGCTCCGCCACCTCGTTGCCGATGGAGTAGAGGATGACGCTGGGATGGTTGAAGTCCCGCTCCACCATGGCGGCGGTGTCCCGCTCCCACCACTCGTTGAAGTCACAGCCGTAGTCATAGGGGTTCTTGCGGTTGTACCACATATCGAAGGTCTCGTCCATGACGTACATGCCGTACTTATCGCAGGCGCGGAGAAGCGCCTTGGAGGCCGGGTTGTGGGAGGAGCGGATGGCGTTGAAGCCGTTGGCCTTCATGATGCGGACACGCCGGTCTTCGCTCTCATCATAGGTGGCCGCTCCCAAAATTCCGTTGTCGTGGTGGACGCAGCCGCCCCGCAGAAGCGTCTCCCTGCCGTTGATGAAAAGGCCCCGGCTGGACCAGGTGATCTGACGGATACCGAAGGTGACCTCCATTGTGTCATCCTCACCGGCTGTGACTTTTGCCGTGTAGAGATTTGGTTCCTCTGCGCTCCAGAGCTTCGCGTCCGGGATGGTCAGCTCAAGATCCGTACCGCTGCCCGTGACGCCGCTGACCTCCGCCGTGACGGGGATTGGGGACTGGACACGGATGACGGCGGGGGCGATGGAGACCGTGCTGATTTTCACGCTCTCTGGCCGAAGGCCGCCCTTCTCGCACACGTGGAGCCACACGGGGCGGTAGATGCCGGAGCCGGAGTACCAGCGGGAGTTGGGCAGCTTTGAGTTGTCTGCCACGACGCGAAGCGTGTTCTCGCCGCCAATTTTCAGTCCCTCAAGCTCCACGAAAAAGCCCGTGTAGCCGTAGGGGTGGAAAGCAAGCTCCCTGCCGTTTAAGGAAACCGTGGCGTTTTTATAGACGCCCTCGAACTCCGCAAGGACCACCTTCCCCTCCCACTCCGCAGGGGCGGTGAAGGTCCTCTCGTAGGTGTAAACCCCGCCAGGGAAATATGCATGGCCGCCGTTGGACGTTTCCGGGCCCCTCGTCTCGGTAATCTGCGCGTCATGGGGAAGCGTGACGGGGGCTCCGTTGCAGGTCCAGCCAGTGTTAAAGGAAACTGTTTTCACGTTTTGGTTCCTCCAAAAAGAATGATCGTCTGCCAAAAGGAGCGGTGCAGTGACACCGCTCCTTTTGTGTGTTTCTATGTTATTTTGAAAGCTTTTCTCTCATCTTGGCGCGGACCTCGTTGTTGATGGGGTATTTGCCCAAAATCAGCCATGCGATCATACCCAGGACAAAGGGGATGAGGCCCATGATGACCACAAACCAGTTGAGCATCACCGGCATATTGGAAAGCTCCCCGATGAAGTCGCCGGTCTCGGAATCCACTACATAGCCGATGGCCACCAGTACAAACCCGATGACACTTGCGCCGATGGCGCTCTGTGCCTTGGAGATGAAACGGTTGACCGCGTTGCACAGACCGGAGCGGTCCTTGCCGTTTTTGTATATCTCATAGTCCATGATCTCAATGTCGATGGTAGAGCCGGGAATATAGCCCATGCCAACGGCGGTAGTGGTGACGGCGACACAGGCCAGGAAGAGCCAGGGCATCTTCTCCAGAATTCCAAGCACCTGCAGAAGGAACAGAATGCCGCAGGGAACCGCCTGGAACAAAAGGAGGATGCGGGTGAACTTCATGGGGTCGCCGATCTTTTTCAAAATGGGAGCGGCCACCAGCGTCCCCACGATCAGCGGCAGGAACATCAGCATGGAGGCGACGCCGGAGTAGGTGGCGTAGGCCACGTTGTCCACAACGCCGGTGGTCAGATCGGCGCAAAGTCCCCACTTTATGTAATAGAGAAGCGTGGCGAACAGGAAGGTCCAGATAAAGCCGGAGAAGATCATGGCAAAGACATTGACGCGGATGGCGTCGTTCTCCTTCAGAAGGAGGAATATGTCGGTGAGCTTGATCTTCTCATCCGCGTCCCGCTGGGCGTGATGGCGCTCCTTGACCATGCCGATGCCGATGAGGGAGATGACGGAGACGATGAGCATCAGGCCCACCACGGTGAGACCGAAGGCGTTGTGCATATTCCCCACCACGTTGTTGACGCCGGTGACCATGGCGATAAGGCCGGCTGTGACCATGCCGGTCATCATGGAGACGATACGGGGGGCGATGAGCAGCTTGCCACGCTCATTGATGTCCAGCGTCAGGGAGCGGTAGATGAGGTTGGGGGCATAGAAGGAGGACCCCATATCATAGAGCAGATAAAAGAGGATCACCCAAATGACGGCCAATACATGGTTCATCCCGCTGGGGATGAAGAAGAGGGCCGACACGCCCACCAGGGCCGTCAGGATGGAGAGGATGATGAAGGGTTTATACTTTCCGTATTTGCCCACCTTGGCCTGGTCCATGATCCACCCCTCAATGGGATCGTTGACCGCGTCAAAAATGCGGGAGAACAGCAGTACACTGGAACCGATGACGGCACCGAACGCGCCGAGCCCCGCGTAGTCCGTCAGATATACAAGGAAAAACGAGGTCATCAGTGCCGCGGCCAGACCGTCGGTCAGACCCATGGTTGCCGTGCCGAAGTAGTCTTTGAAGCCCAATTTGTCTTTCATGACAATACCTCCTTTGTTTGATGGCACGATGATAGCATGGAGCGGCGCAAAGAAATATAAAAAATTAGCTTAAATATTCGTAAATTAGCTTGACTTCAGAATTAAAGCTGATATAATGAAATTAAGGTGAATTTTTGATAGTGTTACAGTCAAAATTCCTATATCTTTAGGGAGGAAGGCACCATGGAATTGTTCGAAACGGAAAATAAACTGGCACTCTTCGGGGAAATGGTGGGGTGCTGCCACGAGCTCTATTTGTGGAGCTACGACGGGAAGTTGCGTCTTTTAAACACCAACTGTCCCAACGCTGGGACACTGAACGAGCTTTTTTCTCTCTGCTCCGGCGACGTCACACTGCGGGAAAAGCTCCGTGAAGAGAAGGAGCCTCTTATATATTCCGGCCCCGCGGGGATCATGTGGATCCTTTTCCCAGAGATAACGGAAGGGGCCCTCTCCCGTGTCAGGGCCTTGGGGCCTCTGCTCATTGACGATCTGTCCCCGGTGGATCTGGAAAACGCTCTTGGCCGCATGGGTGCGGAGGAAAGGCTCCGGCGCGGCGTTGTGGCTCTGGTCAGGCATATACCTGTTATATCCGTCAGCCGCGTCCAGGAGTACGCGGTCATGGTCCATTACCTTATTTGCGGG
Source organism: uncultured Oscillospiraceae bacterium (assembly GCA_947588955.1). Classification (GTDB taxonomy): domain Bacteria; phylum Bacillota; class Clostridia; order Oscillospirales; family Oscillospiraceae; genus RUG626. Next base: position 5,237 of record CANPYX010000001.1, read on the forward strand.
GAACGGCTGCGGCTTCAGGATCTGCGCTGGTTCGGCGTCAGCGACCCGCAGGGACGGGGCTCCGTCGATCCGACTCCCCGTGGGGACGCCCACGGCACCTATCAGGCGGAGCAGGAGATGGTGCGCATGGTGCGGGAGGGCGATCTATCCCTCATTGAACATATAAACCGCATGGCGATGACAGGCTTCATGGGACAGCTTGCCTCCCACAACACCCTGCGGAGCATGAAAAACGCTGTATTTGTGTGTCTGACTCTCTTTTCCAGAGCCGCTATTGAGGGCGGCCTGAGCCCGGAGAGCAGTCTCTCCCTGGCGGACCGGTATTTTCAGAGCGTGGAGGCGGCGAAAAATCTCTCCGAGCTGTCCTCCATCACCTGCGCCCTCCAGCGGGACTACGTGGAGCGCGTCCACGCGGTGCGCTCCGGCGGTCTCAGCCGGGAGATTGAGGGGGCCTGCGCCTACATCGCAAGGCACCTGGAGGACGAGATCAGTCTTCCCGACCTTGCGCGCAGCGCGGGGTACACGGATTACTATTTCTCCAAAAAGTTCAAGCGTGAGACCGGGGCATCCCCCGCGGAATACATCAAGGAAAAACGGCTTGAGGAGGCCGCCGCGCTTTTGAAAACGACGGGGTTGGAGATCCAAGAGGTTGCCTCACGGCTCCAGTTTTGTTCTCAAAGCTTTTTTTCTGACTGTTTCAGGAGGAAATACGGCGTTTCTCCCAGCAAGTATAGAAGGAGCTGAAAGTCATGGAACGTACACTCATAAACCCTCTCAATGTGCGGTATCAGTATCAGCACTACGCCTCTCAGGCGTCCAGGGAGGCGGCGGACCCCACGCTTATTTTTTTCAAGGGGAAATATTATCTGTTTGCCTCCATGAGCGGCGGTTTTTACTGGTCCGAGGATCTGCTTCACTGGAATTGGCACGAGAACAGGAAGCTCACCCCCTTCCGCTACGCCCCGGACGCGCGCCAAATCGGGAAGTGGCTGGTGTTCTCCTCCTCTGACCGGGACCCCAGCGCGTTTTATCGGACGGAGGATCCGCTGAGCGATGTGTTTGAAAAGGTGTCCGAGCCCTTCCCCTTCTGGGACCCGAACCTCTTCCAGGACGATGACGGACGGGTGTACCTCTACTGGGGATGTGACAATCAAAAGCCGATATACGGGCAGGAGTTTGACCCGGAGACCCTGCTGCCAGTAGGAGAGAAACGGGAGCTGATTTTCGGGGACACGGCGCATCATGGCTGGGAGCGGCCCGACTACCCCGGAAGGCCAAAAGAGCAGGGACGCGAGGGGCTGGCCATGCGGCTTTACCGGCTTATCATGCGGCTGAACGGCTCGGACAAAAAGCCCTTTATCGAGGGAGCTTTTATGAACAAGCTCCGAGATCGGTACTATCTCCAATACGCCGCTCCGGGTACGGAGCTTGCCACCTATGGCGACGGCGTATACGTGGGCGACGCTCCCCTGGGGCCGTTTAAGTATCAGGCTTACAGTCCCTTTTCCAGCAAGCCCGGAGGCTTTATCACCGGGGCGGGCCACGGCAGCACCATCAAGGATGAACACGGCAACCTGTGGCACGCCTCCACTATGCGGATCAGCGTCAACGCCAATTTTGAGCGGCGGATCGGCCTTTTCCCGGCGGGCGTGGACCGGGACGGGATCCTTTTTTGCAACCAGAACTTCGCCGACTACCCTCTGGATATCCCGGAGGGGAAATTCGACCCCTGGAGCATAGTTCCCTGCTGGATGCTGCTGTCCTATAGGAAAGCGGCGGAATGTTCCTCCAGCCGAGAGTGTCACGGCCCGGAGCTGGCATTGGACGAGGACATCAGGACCTGCTGGTGCGCCAAGGGCGGCAAAGGTGAGTGGTACCGGCTGGATCTGGGCGACACGTATGAGATCCACGGGGTACAAATAAACTTCGCGGATGTGGACGTTGCCATGCTGCAGGTGGACAAGTCCCTTCGCTCCAATGTGTACACCAACAACCGGTATATCGATCCGGACCCGAACATACGGACCCGTTGGCTTTTGGAGGGCAGCGAGGACGGAACCGTATGGACCATCCTCATGGATAAGCGGGACGCGGAGAGCGACCTTGCCCACGACTATATCCCACTTGACGTAGTGAAGCTTCGATACCTTCGGGTCACGGCTGCGGAGCTTCCCTACGGCGGTCCCTTCGCCCTCTCCGGGCTGCGGGTGTTTGGTAAGGGAAATTGCGACGCGCCGGACTCCGTGAGCACAGCGGCGGTCACGCGGCCCGATGCCATGACCGCCCGGCTCAACTGGAGCGCCTCCCGCCGGGCTGACGGCTACAACATCCGTTATGGCATCTCCCCGGACAAGCTGTACAGCAGCCACATGGTCTGCGGTCAAACGGTCGTCCTGCTGACGACTCTGAACGCGGGACAGACCTATTACGCCGCCGTAGACGCCTTCGGTGAGGGCGGCGTGACGACGGGCAAGATATTCAAAATCAATTCGTGAGGAGGATTTGACATGGCGTTTCCTGAAAATTTCCTGTGGGGCGCGGCGTCCTCGGCAACCCAAATTGAGGGCGCCTGGGACGAGGACGGAAAGTGTCCAAGTATTTGGGACATTGCCGGCAAGCACATTGAAAACGGGCAGGACTGCCACACCGCCTGCGACCACTACCACCGCTATAAGGAAGATGTGGCCTTGATGCGTAAAATCGGGCTTAAGTCCTACCGCTTCTCCGTCAACTGGTGCCGGATCATGCCTGAAAAGGGAAAGGTCAACCCCAAGGGGCTGGCCTTCTACGGAGATCTTGTAAAGGAGCTCAGATCCGCGGGCATCGAACCTCTGGTGACGCTGTACCACTGGGATCTGCCGGTGTGGGCGGACAAGGAGGGCGGCTGGAAGAACCCGAAGATTGTGGAGTGGTTTCTGGAGTATGTACGGGCCGTGGTGGACGCCCTGTCAGAGGAAGTCCGGTACTGGATGACCTTCAACGAGCCCCAGGTGTTTATCATGTCCGCCTATGTCCTGGGGAGCTTTGCCCCGTTTCAGCACGCCATCTTTTCTTACAAAAACTGCCTGCGCCATATGCTTCTGGCCCACGGCAAGGCGGTCTCGCTGATCCGTAAGATCGCCAAGACGACGCCACAGATCGGCATAGCGATGGCCTCCACCGTCTACATCCCGGACAGCGAAGATGAGGCCGGATTGCGGGACGCAGCGGAGAAGTCGTTCACCTCCACCGTGGGTGAGGGAAGCAACGGCCTTTACATGGATCCCATCGCCCTGGGGAAGCCCAGCAAAATGCTGCGCCGCAAGCTGAGCGCTGAGGATCTGAAGATCATCTCCGCGCCCATCGACTTCATCGGCGTCAATGTGTATCAGCCCGCAAACCCTCTGTTTAAGGACAGCAAGTATACTACCGACAGTCTGCCCAAGTCCATGCTAGGTTGGGTCATCGACGGGCGGTGTCTCTACTGGACCATACGGCAATACCATGAACGGTATCATCTTCCCATTTTGGTGACCGAAAACGGTATGGCAAACCCGGATGCTGTGGGGCCCGACGGAAAAGTCAACGATGATGCGCGGGTGACCTTCCTGAATGAATTTTTGCGCGGCTTGAAGCGTGCCGTGGATGAGGGTTTCCCGGTGCTGGGCTATCAGCACTGGTCTATCATGGACAACTTTGAGTGGTGCAGTGGTTATGGCCCCCGGTTCGGGCTGATCCATGTGGATTATGAGACGCAAAAGCGTACCGTCAAGGAGTCCGCCAAGCATTATAGCAAGATCATCTCCACCAACGGGGCGGAATTGTAAGATACCGTCAGGAGATGTTGAACGCTTGAGATATAAAAAGTGCGCCCTTTAGTTCCCAAAATTATTAATAACCCCGGCGGCGATTTCAGGCTCAAGCTTCCGCAAATAACCTTTCAAGATAAGCCTGAATGACCACTTCCCTATCGCTCCTGGACATAAGCCTCAAGCACGTAGTCATACCGTGGTAATAATTTGTTATGTGCTTTGTGCGCGACGCCGCAATGATTGTTATTGACAATTTCATTTAATTTGTATTATATATATTATGTAGACAATAAGAAATTTGTAAATTCATTTTACAAATCGCAAAAAGGAGTGTACATAATATGAAGAAAACGGCAGTATTTGTTATTGTCCTGGCGCTGATCCTGACGCTTGCGCCCGGAATGGCGCTGGCGGACGGGGCGGTGACGGTGGACATCTTCTCCACCAACGACATTCACGGCGTCGTGGATGCCAGCAACGCGTCCATCGGGCTTGAGCGGGTGGCGTCCATCGCCGCCGCCGGGAGCAATTCCATACTTGTGGACGCCGGAGACGCCACCCAGGGCGCGTCCTTCGCCACTATAAGCGAGGGCCGGGACGTTATAACGATGATGAACGCTGCGGGCTACGACGTGATGGTCCCAGGGAACCACGAGTTCGATTTCGGCGTGGAGCGGCTGCTCTCAAACGCCGAGGCCGCGAGCTTCCCCATCATCTCCGCCAACGTGACGCTTGACGGAGAGCCACTTTTTGAGGGGCATACGACTGTGAAGCGCGAGGGTATGAAGATCGCGTTCATCGGCGTGACCACGGCGGACACCATCTCCAACGCCAACCCCACGGGGCTTGAAGGCGTGGAGTTTGAAAACGAGATAACCGCCGTCAAGCGGGAGCTTTCCAAGCTTCAGGGCGAGGCGGACGCCGTTGTGCTTGTCTGCCACATGGGGAACAGCGAAGCGGCGGTGGAGACCACCTCCAAGGAGCTTTTGGATGGGCTCAGCGATGAGGAGCTGGCGCTGGTGACCGCCGTTGTGGACGGTCACAGCCACACTCTCGAGGACGGGACGCCCTATGAGCGTGGCGGGAGCTCCATACCCGTGGTGCAGGCGGGGACGATGCTCTCCGCCATGGGTCACCTGACCCTCACCTTCTCCGACGGCACAGTCACCGCCTCCGGCGAGGTGATAGACGCCGCCGAGGCAACCGCTTACAGCTTTGAGGGTCTTGACGAGAGCAAGCAGCTCGCCCTCTCGCAGCTTACGGATACCATGACCGAGACGCTCGCCGAGATCCGTAAGTCTCAGAGCGCGCTTTTGGACGAAAAGCTCATATATAACGAAACCCCTGTGTGGGGCGGAAACGTCTATTGGGACTACTCCGAGAACCGCATCGTGGAGACAGCCTACGGCGATCTGGTGACCGACGCCTTTGCCCAGGTCGCCGGTGAGTTTGCCGACGTCCGGGGGCTTGATCTTCCCGTGGTGGCGGTCGAGAACGGCGGCGGCATCGCGGTCCCCATGTACAGGGGCGACGTGACCTACGGCGACATTCTGGACGCCTTCAACCACGCTAACATGGTGGTTGCAAAGTCCGTCACGCCGGCGCAGCTCTATGAGGCGCTGGAGGTGGGCCTGACCGTGACGGGTCAGGACGAGACGGGACTTCTCCTGCGCGACAGAGTCAGCGGAAGCTTCCTCCAGGTCAGCGGCTTTACTTACACCTACGACCCCGCGGGAGAGAGCGGCTCAAAGGTGACTGCCGTCGTCCTTGACGACGGCACCCGGCTTGACAGGAGCGACAACGCCACAACAATCCTCCTGGCGACCAACAGCTACGTTGCCAGCTCCGTCGCAGGTATCGCGGACGGCGAGCAGCTCGGGGAGCTTGGCGGGGAGGACTCCGTCATCCGCGACTACCTCCTGGAGCTCACCGAAAACGGCGCCAAACCACTCGTCTACCCCGTCACCCAGAACCGCATCCTTTACGCAAACGACCTCTCCCCTGAGGAATACGCCGTCTCCATCCCCGTGGTGGACCTTCACGGCGCCCCGGTGACCGGGATGACCGTTCACGCCGGCGTTGACAGTGGCACAGCAAAGGAGTACATCACAGATGACGGCGGAAAGCTGAATATCACCGTCCCCAAGGGGGCGCACGCCGTCTTCCTTGACGAGTGTGACATTCCGGTATATGTGAATAACTACTCCGGCTCCGGCACCGTGACGACGAGGACAGGCTACTGCGAGTTTTCCTTCACCGTGGTCCCGCCGATGGCATTTACGGACGTTGACAGTAACGACTGGTTCTGGGATACCGTCAGCTGGGCATGGGAGAACGGAGTCATGTCCGGAAAGAGCGCCACAATCTTTGACCCCAACGGCTTCACTACCCGCGCTGAGGCTGTCATGGCAATCTGGAACCTTGACGGAGCAAAATACGTTAACTTCATCATGCCGTTCTCCGATGTGGAGGATGGCGCGTGGTATACCGAGGCGGTCCGCTGGGCTGCCAGCGAGGGCATTGTCGTTGGGCGCGGCGGGCTCTTTGAACCGGGCGACCGCATTACCCGCGAGGAGCTTGCGACGCTGATTTTCCGCTATGAGGCGTACAAAAACGACACGCCCGCGGGGCGCGCGGAGCTTGATTTCCCGGACGCGGACGAAGCGTCCGCGTGGGCAGTTGACGCCCTTTCCTGGTGCGTCTACCAAAACATCATAGACCGCAGCGACATAACTCTCGTCCCCGGTAACACCCCCACCAGAGCTGAGTTTGCCCAGATGCTTCGGATGTACGCCGAGGCGTGATCTTAAATATATGGCGGCGCCTTTTGACGCCGCCATATATTTGTGTCAAAAACCCTACATCACACCCGGCAAATCGGCACGTCCGAAATAGGACAAATACATGTCCTCCATATTTGGAGAAACCGGTACGGCGTCCGGGCTTGGAAGCTCGTCGGAGATGAGACGGACTATGCTTTTTCCGTCGGTGTGCATTATATTGCTGCACGGGTATCTTCTGACCAGCTCCGCTTCCCTCTCGTTGGGAACAGTTACACTCCAAACCATGCCTTCTATTTTTCTCAGCAATTCAGAGGGCTGCTTTACCTCCAAAACAGAACCTTTTTTTAACAAAATTACCTGATTCGCAATTGCCTCGATGTCGGACACAATGTGTGTCGACAGCAATACGATTTTTTGCTGGGAAAGCCCGCTGATGATGCCCCGAAACCGGATACGCTCCTCCGGGTCCAGCCCGGCAGTCGGTTCATCCAGCACCAGGATCTCCGGGTCGCCCAGGAGCGCCTGGGCGATGCCGACGCGCTGTTTCTGTCCCCCTGAAAAACCTTTCAGTTTATTCCTCGCCTTTTTTTCCAGACCTACCATGACAAGCAAATCGTCCGTCTGCCGTTTGGCCTCATACTTGGACAGGCCCTTGAGCCTTGCGATATAGAGCAGGAATTGCTCTGCCGTGAAGTTGGGATATACGCCAAAATCCTGGGGCAGATAGCCCAGCTTTTTCCGAAAGTCGGCTCCCATTGCGGCGATGTCCTGACCATCCAAAAGTACCCGGCCTGTTGAGGGAGGTATCAAATCGGTCATAATCTTCATCATGGTCGTTTTCCCGGCCCCATTTGGACCGAGCAGGCCATAGACACCGTTGGACATGGAAAGATTTATCTTGCTCAGCGCCACTGTTTCTTTATACGCTTTGCTTATGTTTTCAAAAACAAGGTTCATAGTTCCCGGTTCTCCTTCCGTTTTCGCATCACAAAAAAGAAGTTCATGCCAATGAGCAGCAAGTACCAACAAAGCCAAAACTGAGGCAATGATTGAATGGTACTTCCGCGCACAAGCTCCGTAAAAAAGCCATACTTCAACAGCCAGAACACGTCCGGCGGTGTTACCGCGCCGGAATTGATAAAATAACTGCCGGCAAAGGTCAGTCCGCACAGGCACATGGCGATGGGTTGATTCTTTGCCAAATCACAGACAAGCGCAGACACGATATAAAAACCCGCCGCCCCCACTAAGGAAATCATTGACTTGTAAATGAAAGAACCCATCCAACCGTACGGCGCCTCAATTTGATTCCCCAGCAGAAGCGATATTCCCATATTTCCTCCATATAGGAGCATCACCGACAGGGCAACCGCCAGGGTACCGCCTGTAAGCCTGGCCAAAAGCAAATGCAGACGACCGTAGGCGGTACTGTTTACAACGGGAAACACGCCTACCTCGATGTCGTAAGAGAAGCATCGGATCATGACCAGCAGGATCAAAAATCCAATTGTAACGGAGCCGGTTTTATCCCAAAAATCCAGGGCCAACTCCCAAAACTGAGGACCCCGATACAGACTGTCAAAGTAAGCCAGCACCGTCCGGACAGCAAGTCCAAAACCGGTTATAAGCCAGTAGAGCGGATTTTTTATGATTCGTAAAAAATCTGTCCTCATGTCTTTGCCCTGCGCCTCCATATAATCTTCAGGATCGCAAACTCAGTGACAATCGCTGCTAGGACAAACGCAACAGGCTTCCAAACGTTTTCCCATTGTCCTGTCCAGCCAAGCGTAGCAGTCCAACGGTAACTCTCCAGCTGCATAAAGCCGCAGAAGCTAAAGCGAAAAAGGAAAGCGCAGATCGGCTCAATCACCATACAGATGTGTGCGCTTGAACTTTGCATGAGATCGTCAACAAAGAATTGATAGCACAGCAGCATAAGATAGCTTCCGCCGCAGAGGGAGATAGTAAACGCGGTGCGCTTTGTCACCGCCCCCACAAGCAGTATAAAGCCGACGAAATAGAGAGCACCCAAAAACAGAAAAACGTATTGGAGAATACAGAAAGAGATGTTTGATAGAGGGACATTTTCAAAATATACGCAGTCATAAACGGGTGTGAGCGCATTTTGAAATCCAATCTGTGCGCTTTGGATGCCAAGCGTTGCCGTACCCAGCGCAACCACCACCGCCGCACAGTAAAGGATTGACAGTCCTGTTTTTGATTTCCAGGTTGAAGATGGACCATAGACGGCGGTTCCAATCAGACCAGCGGTTTTCTGTTCCGTCTCATAACACATCAACCGAGAAAGCCCGATGACAAGCAGGAAAGCAGTCAGAACTCCCACATATCTGTGAATGTCCTGCTGGATTAGATACCAGGAATCCTGTGATCCCAGGTCCGCCGAATCCATGGAAAGAAATAGAGTCAGAAAAAGGACCGCCAGCAGAGCTCCGATCCATGCCTCCCGAAAGGCCCGCTGCTTTCTGGCCTCAGCTAATATCGACCGCATAGAAAACCCTCCGTTTTCTGATTTTACGGACACAAAGCCCATACAAAACCACTCCCGCAATCAGGATCGTCACATAGCCCCAAGTGGGGAGAATAAGCAAAAAACGGTCAAAAGGAAGGGCTGACGCGCAGTAGATGATCCCGGCCCATACAACGACAGCGGCTAATGACAGTCCGTCCTGATTCCGAATAAAAGCCGACAGGAGCAGCAAGGCGATACACAGGTATGTGTTGGGAATGGCCCCGCACAACGCCAGCCTGATAAAATTTTCACCTGTAAAATTTGACAGGAGCATAGCCAGCGCCAGGAAAACGAATACCATGTAAACAGAAATCAGGACGGACCTCCCCACCAGCATTTCCGAATAAGAGAAAGGAAAAGTTTCTTCCAGTTCACGCAGGGCCGGGTTGGAGTGAAGTACATATCGGTGAAACAGAATCAGCATCGGCAGAGGACTGATACAAAAAACCGTTATCATAGGGGATGTGAGCTTTGTAAAGCCGAGGCCTGCTGGGACGGAAATCAAAAACAGGGCCAGCAAAAGCAGGGGGTTTATTTCATCCTTTGCCGTTTTTATCAGGACTGATAAAGCGGCCCCAGACCTTCTTCGCGGCATCGACGCCTGAAGTAAATCAATTGTCCGGTTTATTTCCTGCTCCATGCGATCATTCATTGGAAGTCCTCCCGTAGAAGCTTGAAAAGAGTTTTCTTTGCGGCAGACAGCCGTGATTTGACTGTCGGTAACGGTGTTTTTGTACGCTGGGCAACCTCGTTCGCGGTGAGCTGATAAAAGTAATGCAGGATCACGGCCTCCCGCTGTGCGGCGGGCAATTTCGCCAAGGCGCTCCGGACTGTAAACGAAACCGCCGCCGTTTCCTCAAAGGGGGGAACCGAAATCTGTTGATCCGGTTGGTTCTCAGCTGCCAACATGGTCCTTTTTTGCATCCGAAAGAAGTCCATACACTTGTTGTGCGCGATGGTAAAGAGCCAATTGTCAAACCTTTTCCATGGATGATAGTTTGGAATATTTTGCATCATGGCGATAAAGACATCCTGGGTCAGATCATAGGCGTCCTGTTCCTGTTCCACTAATTTGAAAATATATCCATAAACGCGCGGATACCAGCGCCGGAATAAAATATCCAGAGCACTTTTGTCCCCGGCTTTCACTCCGCGTACCAAATCATGATCGGTGTACTCCACTGGCTCACCACCTTGTTTCTGATAGTATAACGTAGCAGGACGGCAAAAAGGATGATTAAATCTAAGAATTCAGTATCTTGACAAATCGACCGAAACGGTTTATAATAGCTAATACTATTAGCTGTATGGAGCGTCCCATGGACTATGAAGAAATGGCCGTTGAGCTTTTGAAGCTCCGGGCAGAACAGCTCAAAAGCGTTGTCTGGCGGCAGACCGCGAAGCTCACACAGGGGGAGCTTCTGGCATTATACTACCTTCAGGAGCATGACGGCGGGGTATATCCCCGCGAGCTCAGCGACGAGCTTTCCGTCAGCACCGCGCGTATCGCTGCCATGCTTCGGGATATGGAGGAAAAGGGCTGGATCGTAAGGCGGGAGGCTCTTTCGGACAACCGGCACATACTGGTCTCCCTGACCGACGAGGGGCGCGGCGAGATGCGCCGGCGGCGCGAACAGACGCTCTCATCCCTTTCCGACGCGCTTAAAGCCCTTGGCCTGGAGGATTCCGCGGAGCTTATACGGATACTAAAACGAATGAACGAGATCTGCAGTAAATAGACACAAGGCCGCAGCTCATTTTGGCTGCGGCCGTTTCATACATAGGAAACTAACAGTATTAGCGTTATCCGTTATGGATGGAAAGGAGCGAAAAAAGTGGACGGTTTGAATGAAAATAACAGGTATTTTGAGGAACAGGCGGCATTGTGCGCGTCATCCGACCGCATAAGCCGGGAGCTCTACGCGGAATTTGGCGTCAAGACGGGCTTGCGGGACGAAAACGGCAAGGGCGTACTCACGGGTCTTACCAACATATCCGAGGTGACGGCGTTTAAGTATATTGACGGCGTCAAAACGCCCTGTGACGGCGAGCTTCTCTACAGGGGCTACGACGTGCGGGACCTCATTCGCGGAAGCTCCCGCTTTGCCTTTGAGGAGGCGGCGTATCTTCTGCTGTTCGGGGACCTGCCGGATAAGGCGCGGCTGGACGAGTTTGTCCGGGTGCTTGCGGAAAAGCGGATGATGCCCACGAACTTCACCCGTGACGTTATCATGAAGGCGCCCAGCGCTGACATCATGAACTCCATGACAAAAAGCGTACTGACGCTGGCCTCCTACGACCCGCTGGCAGGCGACCTGAGCCTGCCGAATGTACTGCGCCAGTGCGTACAGCTCATGAGCATCCTTCCCATGCTGGCAGTGTACGCTCACCACGCCTACAACCACTACGAGCTGGACGGGAGCATGTACATACACCGTCCCGACCCGTCCCTTTCCACCGCGGAGAATTTCCTTCGGCTTCTCCGTCCCGACATGTCCTATACGGACCTTGAGGCACGGGTCTTGGACGTTGCACTTCTCCTGCACGCGGAGCACGGCGGCGGCAACAACTCCACCTTTACCACCCGCGTGGTCACCTCCTCCGGCTCCGACACCTACTCCGCCATCGCCGCTGCCCTGTGTTCGCTGAAGGGCGCGCGCCACGGCGGGGCAAACATCATGGTCATGCGGATGATGGAGGACATAAAAGCCCACGTCCGTGACTGGTACGACGAGGACGAGGTGTCCGCGTACCTTGTGAGGCTCTTAAACGGCGAGGCTTTCGACAGGCAGGGCCTCATATACGGCATGGGTCACGCGGTATACTCATTTTCCGACCCAAGAGAGGTGGTGTTCAAGGGCTTTGTGGAGATGCTGGCTCATGAGAAGGGCCGTGAGCGGGATCTGGCACTGTATAACGCCATTGAGAAGAACGCGCCCCGCGTCATTGCCGAAAAGCGCCGGATATACAAGGGCGTCAGCCCCAACGTGGATTTTTACAGCGGTTTTGTCTACGAAATGCTGGGCATCCCGGTGGAGCTCTATACGCCGATCTTCGCCGTAGCCCGCATCGCCGGCTGGAGCGCCCACCGGCTCGAGGAGCTGGTCAGCGCCAACAAGATCATCCGCCCCGCCTATAAGAGCCTTTGCAGGAGGCGGGAGTACACAAAAATCGACGACCGTTGAAAGGAGCAAAACATGGACGAAAACAAAACTGCGCGGGAGACCGAGGAGCTCCTCTTCCTGGAATATTTCAACACCGACAGGATATTCAGCACCATCAAGCGCGCGGACTACCTCTTTCTGCGCGCCATACAAAGCCGGGAGGGAGAGCGCGGCAGGCCAGGCAGGACCTACCTTGCCGACCTTGCCGATGGGCTCAACATGCCCATTCCGACGCTGTCAAAAACCATCGAGCGCCTCCAGGACAAGGGTTTCGTGACCTGGAAGACGGACCGCTCCGCCGGACAGACCTACGTCAAGCTCACCAGCAAGGCGGTGGAGCTCATGGACGACGAGAGCCGCAAAATGAAAACCGCCTATGACCGTATTCGCGCCGAGATCGACGAAAAGGATCTGGAGCAGGCAATGGGTACCCTGAAAAAGGTCACCGAAATACTGAGAGCATCAAATCAACCCTGACGCCCCCTCCGCCCTCCGTCCCCCTCTGCCGCCTGACGGTTTCGGTTGGCATACACGAAAGAGTCAATTCAAGTCTCCGTATTGCATATCATCCACCGGCTCCAGCCACTCGCTCCGGCCGTTTTCTCCGGGGACTTCAATAGCGAGGTGGGAAAACCAGCTGTCCGACGCGGCTCCGTGCCAATGCTTGACGCCCGCAGGGATGTTGACGCAGTCGCCGGGCTTCATCTCCACTGCGGGCTTGCCCCACTCCTGATAATAACCCCGTCCGCCAACGCAGATCAAAATCTGTCCGCCGCCACAGTCTGCACGGTGGACGTGCCAGTTATTCCGGCAGCCCGGCTCGAAGGTCACGTTGAAGATTCCCACCTGCTCCTTGGAAACTGGCGCGATGTAACTCTGCCCGATGAAATACTGCTTGAAGCCGTCGTTGGGCGCGCCGATAGGGAAAAGAATGGTGTTTTGATACCTGTCCTTCTCCGTAAGCTCCGGCTCGGCCTCGTTCCACACGTCCTTCGCCAGCCTGAACACCGCCCACGCCTTGGGCCAGCCCACATAGAAGCCGACGTGGGTCACAATGGCGGCAATCTCCGCTCTTGTCACGCCGTGGGATTTGGCGTTTTCCAGGTGGTAGATGAGAGACGAATCCGTGATACCGGAGCTCATCAGCGCCACCACGGTGATGATGCACCGGGTTTTGAGGTCGATGTCCTGATTGTTCCAGTTCTCGCCGAAGAGCACATCGTCGTTAAAGTGGGCGAAGTCCGGCGCGAAGCTGCCCAGTTGATTTCTGCCTGCGGTCTGCATGATTTTTTCCATGATATTTTTCCTCCTGTTTATAAGTTCAAACAACATTTCCGGCCTTCTGTTTGCCGTTTTGCGCCATCACACCGACCAAGGCGTGGGGCACATACAATTCTTCCAGATAGTCTATCTCGTCCTGTGTCAATTCCAGCTCCACAGCCTTTGCCGCCCCGTCAACATGGGAAAACTTTGTCGCGCCGACAACGGGCGAGGTCACTTTCGTGAGCAGCCATGCCAGAGAGATTTCCGTCATGGAGACGCCACGCTTGTCGGCGAGTTCTGCCACACGAGAGATGATTCTGCCGTCCGCTTCGGCTGTGGCGTCGTACTTAAATTTTGCGTAGGCATCCTCCCGCAAACGTTTCGAGGTTTCTCCGGGACGCTTGGACAGCCGCCCGCCTGCCATGGCGCTGTACGGCGTCATGGCGATATTCTGATCTTTGCAGAAGGGAGCCATCTCCCGCTCCTCCTCGCGGGCAATCAGGTTGTAATGGCCCTGGATGGACACAAACTCCGTGAGGCCGTGCTCCCTTGCGTAGAAATTGGCCTTTGCCAACTGCCATGCAAAGCAGTTGGAGATACCAATGTACCTGGTCTTTCCGGCCTTCACGGCGTTGTCCAGCCCCTCCATGATCTCCTCCATTGGCGTGTGGTAATCCCACATGTGATAGATATACAGGTCCACATAGTCCATGCCCAGATTGCGAAGGCTCTGATTGAGGTAGTTTTCAATATGCTTCTGTCCGCTGACGCCGGCGTCTATCTCCTCCTGCGTCCGGGGCGTGAACTTCGTGGCTACACATACCTCGTCCCGTTTTGCGAAATCCCGCAGCGCCCTGCCCACATACTGCTCGCTGGTGCCGTTTTGATACGCGATGGCGGTGTCGTAGAAGTTGATTCCTAAATCGAGCCCGTGCTTGATGATCTCCCGCGTCTGCGCCTCGTCCACCGTCCAGCTGTGCTGTCCCGTGGCGGCGTTGCCGAAGCCCATGCAGCCCATGCAGATACGGGAAACGGTCAGATCGGATTTTCCAAGTTTCGTGTATTTCATAGGTGCCCCCTTAATCTCTCAACAGACCTCTTACACAGTTGTAGACGATCTCATAGATCGACATAAACACGTAGTTGACCCCTGCCTCCTCCATGGCCGCCCGCTGCTTTTCGGTCACAAACGTGTATGGATAAATTCCGAACATAAACGGGAAAAATGTGTAGAGAAACCGCTGCTTTTCCGCAATCGGCATCTCCGGGAAATACCTCTCTAAACAGCGCATGACCGTTTTTAAGGAGTTGCCGTAGGCAACCTTAAATTCAACAAGTCGTTCGGGGCGGCTGCCGGTCTCCATATCATAATGGTTCATGGACATGATTTTGAGAAGCTGCGCCCGTTTTTCAAGGGAGTGTGCCAATTTGTCCGCAAACCCGTCTTTGGTAAGCGTGGCGTTCTCCGCTAAGATCTTC
This sequence comes from uncultured Oscillospiraceae bacterium, assembly GCA_947588955.1. Lineage (GTDB taxonomy): Bacteria > Bacillota > Clostridia > Oscillospirales > Oscillospiraceae > RUG626. The sequence continues at coordinate 20,247 of CANPYX010000001.1, forward strand.
TCAAGGTCCGCGATCCACAGCTCATTTTCCCGCTGCAAAAGCGCAAGAAAGATTTCTTCCTTCGTCTGAAAGTAGTTATAAATCGAGGTCCGGGTGAAACTGGTGGCGTTTCCGATGTCCTTCAGCGTAATCTCCTTAAAGCTCTTGGTTTTATAGAGCGTTTCGCAGGCGTTGATGATCTCCTCCCTGCGGGCCTGAGTCAGCTCCGGCGATCCCTTTGGCATTTTGCGTCCTCCTTATTTTCCGGCGTTCTTTTGAAAGACAGGCATTTTCCAATCACTTCGCCGGTCCGAAGATACTGATAGGTGGGAAACTCAAAAAGCACCGGCTTCAGGGTCTCATAATCGACCTTGCCCTTTTCAGTGAGATGCTTCTCCGCCACATAGGTGTTGTCGATGGTACAGATGAAGCTCTCAAAATTCGGCGTGTTGTAAACATCCACGACGCTGCACTCCATCGTCAGGGGAGATCTGCGGATAACCGGCGCACCGGCATCCCCAAGGTCGTATGCAAACACGGCGGACTTATCCGCCTTCGCCCCGCTGACCGACCCCACATAATCTGTCTCCGGCAGCATGGCCTCGTCAACAAGGTTGACGGACAGCTTTCCCGTCGCCTTGATGCACCCATTGATAAAGTGCGGCGTGGCAAGGCTGACCAGCACCCGGTCATGCCCAATGATCCCGATATGCGCCACCAACGTCCACGTGGGCTTCTCCCCGTTCATCGCCCCGATCACCGTCACCGGCGTGGGATAAAGCGCCAGCAGCGACCCGACATTTTTCTTCACGAAGTAACCCTCCTGACCCGAAAATATATTCTGACACAGCGTCAGCATCATTAGTATAGCACTTTACTGACACGGTGTCAATATATTTTTACTCCAACTTCAATTTAAGTGTGTCCTGCTTTCCTTTTGCCGGACGTACCAAAAAGCCGTGAAAGTTTCTGCTTTCACGGCTTTTGAGCATTCTTTTTCGGTAGGTTAGACACGCCAGCCCGGTCTATACCACTTCCCTGTCGGGCTTCATTTTCACCGTGGAATTGGTCCCGTTGATCCTCATATAACACGGACAGTCTGAGGCGTGGTCGTTGATGATGCCGCAAGCTTGAAGATGTGAATAGACGGTAACCGCCCCCACGAACTTGAAGCCCCGCTTTTTCAGGTCCCGGCTAATTTTGTCCGAAAGACCGTTGCTGACGGGGATCCTCCCCTCCGCGTGACCGTCGTAGAGTACGGTTTTCCTGTCTGTATAGCCCCACAGATAATCGCAGAAGCTTCCAAACTCCGCTCGGATTTCCTGATAACACCTGGCGTTGTTGATGACAGCCCGGACCTTCCTCTCGGACCTCAGCATCCCCTCCGTGTTCAAAATCCGCTGTACGTCCTCCTCGCCATAAGCGGCGATTTTGTCATACTCGAAATTATCAAAGCACTGACGGAAAATCTCCCGTTTTTTCATCATGAGCCCCCAGCTCAGACCGCACTGAAGGCACTCCAGGGTCAAATGCTCGAACATCTGCCTGTCGTCATGCACCGGAACACCCCACTCGTTATCGTGATAAGAACGCATTTTATCATTGGAAAGCGCCCAGTCACAGTGTCCCATGAGATTCCCTCCGATTCACGATTATTTCCGTACCTTTTTTGTCAACGCAATTGACAATCATTTTCTCCGGTACGGTCACGGTACATAGCTGTCTTCCGTCCTCACGGCGGTAGTCAAGCTTAACCACCCCTGCCGGGGTGACGACCTGACCGCGCAGGTCAGGCAGGTAAGATAGATTCGGCCTCACCGTAACGACACCGTCAGCGTAATTAATCCCTGCTATCGCGCGGACAAGCTCGTAAAGGGGCAGGGCGCTCCATGCGTGGCACTCGGAGCGGCTCCGCTCCGGCGTCTCTGGGCAGGTGGTGCTCCCCTCCCCCGGCAGCGCCGCCCAACGTGCTATGTCCGACCTTGTGAGGTCATACAGCCCCGCCGCCTCCAGCGCTCGGAACCACTCGAAGGAGGTGGAGAAGGAGACCCGAAGCACATCCTTATCCTCCATGGCGTGGCGCAGGACCGTCCGCGCCCGCTCCCCTGTCGCGAGCCCGTCAAGGACTGCCCAGCTTTGCGCGTGTTGTGTAAACTCCGGGTAGTCGGGACCTTCCCTGTACATCTCCCGCTTTTCATCCCAGCAGAGCGCATGGACACGCTCCAATATAGCGGCTTTTCGTGCCCGATACTCCCCTGCCAATGCCTGCCGCCCGCCGGCCTCCCAGAGTACGGCCGCCCGCTCCAGGGCGTGGGCGTACATGAGGTTGATGACGGTGGATGGTCCCTTTGTCAAGGCGCCTGGGACACCGCCGTATTCGTTCCATTTGGGGTGCCAATCCACAAACTCCCAGTAACCCAGCCGCCCCACAAGCCCGTCCGAACCAACCTTGCTGTTATAATAATACAATATCCTGTCAAGGTCCGGCAGATACCGGCGGAAGGGGGCGATGTCCCCTCTCCGCCGCCATGTCTCCTCCAGCATAAAGATGTAGTGTAGCGAGAACGTGGAGACGATCTGCTGATAGGAGCCGGGGTAACGCCCGTGAACAAGCCCGTCGGGGGTAATGGAGCAGTGAAAGTCCTCCAGCGCCTTCATGGTGAGGCGCTCGTCCCGGCTTATGCAGGCACAGAAAAGGGCCTGGAGACGGGTGTCCATGGGGAACTGGTTCTGCTCGTAGTAGGGGCAGTCCATATACGTCTCGTTCATGCACCGCCGGAGGGTGCGCACACACATATCCCAGACCTGACGTACCCAGGACTCAGAGGACTCAACATATGTCTCCACCGCAAGCGGGTAGCCCGTCTCCCTGTATGAAGCGGAGATAAGCTCTATATCCGTTTCGACCATTTCTATGGCAATAAATCTGAACGTCCGGTACCAGAAGGGCTCGAATGTCACCTTGTCCCCGTTCATAATAAGCGTGTCGGTGATGCCATCGTAATCCCCATGCTCCGCGTCGTCTTTACGCAGTCCGTCGCCGGTGAACTTCTCCAGATATACGATTCTCACACGGCTTCCGGGGACACCGCAAAAGCGGAAAACGGGATAACCGCTGGTCTCCTCCCCGGCATCCAGTACAAGCGCGCCGTTCTTGGCGCGGCGGTTCCGCAAAAACTCCCGTGGCGTCTCGAAAAGAAGCGGAATGGGGCGCTCCTTCATTGGGAAGCGGCGCAGAAGGCCCACTCTTTCCATGAATCCGTCCGTTCCCACCGGCTCCAGCGGCTCAGGTTTTACCCAGGAGGACGCGTCAAAGTCCGGATCCCGCCAGCGGTACGGGAAGCAGGAAAAGTCCACAGTCTCCATCACCGCACCGAGACAGCTTGTGACCTCGTTGGAGGTGAGATAACGGCTCCCGTCCAGAAAGACCCGCCAGTCCGCCGTGCCTGTAGTCACATTCGCCATGACCGCGCCGTTATCATCGAGCACCTTCCCCTCCATAGCCAGCCTGTGGCCGCCGCCAGGGGTGAGGACGGACTGGATCCCCGCCCGCCTGTCCTGCTGGTGGACACTGGCGTAGTGGTCCATGTAGAGGACTTGCACAGCCAGGATATTCTTTCCGGTTTTCAGGTGTTCTGACACGTCCGCCGTCTCGTAATAGCACCGGGTCAGATCCCCCTTGCAGGGACCGGAACACACGGAGACACCGTTGACCCAAAGCCGGTAGCGGGAGTTGGCGGAGATGTCCAAAGTGAGACTGCCTTTTTTTGCGATTTCAAAATCCAGCCGGAAATACGCGAATCTCCCGGTCATGTCGCCGTGAAGGATACGGCAGCGCTCCGTCTCGCTCTCCGGCAGTCCCACCCACATGGCGTTATTCCACATCTTACCGCACCTCCGCCGCGAAAGGTTTGGCGGGAAGTCCCGCTCCGTTATACAGATTCACCTGATAATATCCGCTCTGTGCAAGCTCTACCCTTCGGGGTTTTTCCTGCGTGGAAAGGATGAACTTGTTCCCCTGCGTCTGTCCCATACAGGGAACGCCGTCCGCCGTGAGAGAATTGACGGCCTCCCCCTCTATATGAAGTCCTTCTCCGTATTTGAAGGTGAGTGTCAGCGTTCCGTCCGCCCACCGCGCTTCTTCCAGCTCCGGCGCGTCGCAGTAGATATTTTGTCCATAGACGTGACCCAAGGCCAAAAGCGCCAGTCGCTCGCCGATGGGGCGCTTATGCTTGGGGTGGATATCCCACTCCATACCGCAGTCTGATGATGATGCCAGCCACACGCCGGGGATGCTCCGGGCGGCGCGCTCCTGACGGTCCCGGACGATGGGGAACCTGTCCCCCACACAGTCCAGCCATGCCCCGAAGGGGGCAAGCTCCACCATCAGGAAGGGCAGCTCATCGTGCCACAGGTCCCGCCAGTTGCGCACGAGAATTTCCAGCACAGCGTCGTAGATCTCCGGATGGGTGTCGTCGCTCTCCCCCTGGTACCAGAGAACGCCCCGGCAGGTATAGGGCGCCACATTTTTCAGCATCGTCTCATAAAGTCCGCAAGGTCGCCAGGGGTGGTCCGGGCCGATAAGGTCAAAGTATGGTGGCTTTTCCATCTTCGCCATCGACTCCAGCGCCATGAGCTGAACCTCCCTAGTATAGCCGGGCCAGAGGACCTCAGTGAAGCCCTCAAAGGGGTGATTGTTGATGTTCGCCGGGTTTGCGAGGTACGCATTTCTGTACTCTGTCGGGTCGACGTCCTCGTTGTCCCGCTCATAGTCCCGTAGCCACACATCACCCGGAGTCCCCTCCAGATATTCACGCCCGATCCAGCAGCAGGCGCGGGTGCCGCCCCAGTTACACCCAACGACGCCCACGGGAACGCCCGTCTCCCCGTGGAGCTTTTTGGCAAACCACGCCCCCACCGCCGACCACCATGGCATGTCCTCCCGGCGGCAGCGGCGCCAGAGGCCAAATTCGGAGAAATCGTACTCCTCAAGCTCTCCCTCAAAGGACACCTCCGGGTAGTCGAAAAACCGCAGCTCTGGCTCATCCCAAGCGTAGGCCGCCTCGCGCTCAGCGTCAAAATTCATGAAATATTCCATGTTGGACTGGCCGCCGGCAATCCAGACATCACCGATCAGCACGTCGCGGAAAGTCACAGACTCCCCACCGGATACGACCGTCAGTGCGAGTTCCCGCCCCGCCTCCAATGCGGGAAGGAAGACGTGAAACACTCCGTCTTCCCCTGATTTTGCGGACGCTTTGCCGACTGTCTTGCCGTTCCGGGAAAGCTCCACGGTCACCTGCTCCCCGGGGCCTAACTCGCCCCATATTTCGATGGACTTTTGGCGCTGGAGGACCATGTTGTCTCCAAAAATCATGGGTAATTTGAGCATAACGCTATCGCCTCACGTTCACTTTGATTTTTGCCTCGCCCAGCCCGTCGGCAGAAACCTTCAAAATGGCCTCTCCGCCTTGGGTGCCGGAGCGGAGGATCGCCAGAGCGGCACCCTTGTAAAGGGTAATCTCGCTCTTTGTGTAGTTTTCTTCCGTGCAGGGTCTGCCGGTGCCGAAAGCCAAGAGGGACGCTGCACCGGTAACCGAGGCCGCCGCCTTTACCTCCTCATAGGGGACCAGGTTCCCATTGGCGTCCGCCGCCTCCACTTTGATGAAGCACAGGCTGTCACCGTCGGCTTTGAGCTCCGGTGTCTCCGGAGTCAGGATCAATCTTGCGGGCGCACCAGCGGAGGTGAGGCTGTCCCGGCTCAGCTCCCTGCCCTCTTTGTAGCTCACCGCCTCCAAAGTCCCGGATCGGTAGCTCAGCTCAAAGGACGCCGTCAGGTCCCGGACAGGCCGGCGGCCCATGCTCTCGCCGTTTAAGAAAAGCTCGACCTCTTCCCCGCCGGAGTATACATCCACGGTGACAGGGGTCCCCGGCTGTACAGGCCAGGTCCAGGTGTGGGCGCAGTCGGGCCAGGCATAGCGGCCAAGAAGCTCCGTAAGACCGGGATATCCGGGATCACGAACAGCAATGTAGGTTTCCGTGCTCCCCCAGACGATCTTTTTATAGTGTAGCTGGGGCTTTTCAAAGCCGCAGAGGTCAAAGTCGCCGCACCCGGCGAGCCGCCATGGGTATACGCCGTAGTTTATGGAGCGGGCTGCGGCTGCGGCGTCCGCAGGCTTTACGTGGAGCACGTTTCCGATGCCGGCCTCACCGATGTAATCCATGCTTGTCCACTCAAAGTCCCCGATGAGGAAGGGATATTTTTCCACATCCGACCAGTATTTCAATGCCTCCCGCGGCTTGGACTCGGTAGCGCATATGACGCGGTTTGGGAACAATCTGCCAGTCTCCTCGTAGTGATAGTCCAGATAATTATACCCCACGATATCCCAAGGGGCGCAGAAGGGCTCCGTCAGGCGGGGCCAGATCTCCCGGCCGTAGCGGCTGTCCAGGTTGGACAGGTTTCCGCCGTTTCCGACGTCCTCCATGAGGGAGGCCCAGAATTTCTTATTGTCCGTATCTGTAAGGCCATTCCAGAAGGAGCAGAGGGCTCCGGCCACCGGGCGTGTGGGGTCCAGCTTTCGGACGATGGAGGCAAGTCTCGCGCTGGTCCTGTAGCCCCCCGCCAGTTCTCCCTGTTCGGGCAGCTCGTTGCCGACAGACCAAATCGCCACGCAGGGGTGGTTCCGGTCCCGTTTGATCATAGCCTCCAGCTCCGTTTCTCCCTCGGCGGCAAAGAACTGGCTGAAATCGTATGTCCGCTTCTCCATGTTCCATGTGTCGAACGCCTCGTCGATGACCAGCATGCCCAGCCGGTCACAAGCCTCCAGCATCTCGGAGGACACAGGGTTGTGGGCAAAGCGCAGAGCGTTGAAGCCGTTATTCTTGTGGAACTTCACCTTCCGGTACTCGCTGTCATAGAAGGACGCGGCGCCGAGAATACCGTTGTCCGCGTGGACGCATCCGCCGCGGAGCTTCAGCTTCCGACCGTTGAGGCGCAGGCCGTTTTTGGCGTCCACGGTGATCTCCCGGATGCCGAAGAGCGTGTCCGCCGTATCGGTGACCGTCTCTCCGTCACGGAGCTCCGCCGTGATTTTGTAGAGGTTCGGGCTGTCCACATCCCACCTTTTCGCGTTCTCCACACACAGAGTTGTGCGGGCCACGGCAGTCTCCCCCGCCGGGACGAAGACGCAGATCCTGCCTTCCGCCGAGGGGCCGTCGAAGTTCTCCGGGGTCATTTTCAGGTCCACCCAGCGAAGTACATCCTCGCCGGTGTGGTTCTCCACCTCCGTCTCCACCGTGACGAAGGCGTCGCCCTCCACCGTATGGCTGAGATGGGCGTAAATGGGTTCCACGGCCAGGTGTACCTGTGGCCCCGTCAGCAGCTGGACGTGGCGGTAAATTCCCCCGCCGGGATACCACCGGGCGTTGGGACCTGCGTCGGTGCCGCAGGTGACGGTGAGTCGGTTCCTGCCGCCGAAGTCGATATATTTTGTTATGTCAACCGCAAAGGGCGTGTAGGTGTAGTGGTGCCGCCCCACAACATGGCCGTTGAAGACCACCTTGGTGAGGCCCGCGCAGCCGTCGAAGCGCACCAGGACCCGCTGTCCCCGAAGGTTCTCCGGGAGATCCAGGTACCTGGTGAAGGACATGAGGCTTCCCTTATAGCACCCGCCGTTTGGTCCGTTGGGGGCGTCGGGTGTCACTTCGGTCCCGATCATGGCATCGTGGGGAAGATTGACGGTTTGTGTCTCGGGGCGGAAGGCGGGAATACCGGAAGGCTCTCCCGCCTGCAGGGTCCAGTCCCGGCAGATGTCGATTCTTTTCATAACTCAATTCCCCTTAACATAGCTTCCCAGCACCGCAAAGCTGGGCTTAGGGGTGCGGATTTGGCCGTTCTTCCGTTCCACGCTGACAAGCCCGAACTGCATGGCGAAGCCTTTCTGCCACTCGAAGTTGTCGAGCAGGCTCCAGTAGAGGTAACCCTTCACTGGAAGACCGTCATCCACACATTTTTCCACGCCCGCCAGCGCCCTGCGGATGAACTCCACGCGCCTTGTGTCGTCCGAAGCGGCGATGCCGTTCTCAGTGACCAGCAGCTCGCCGGGGAAGGATTCGTGGACCTTCCTCAAAACGTTTCCGATGCCCTCGGGGTAGAACTCGTAGTCCATCTGGGTAAGCTCCGCCCCCTCCGGTGCCGGGAGACTGCCGGTAGCATCGTAGAGGGTGCGGGTGTAGTTCTGGACACCCAGGAAGTCGTCGCCTGTTATGTAGGGCAGATAGTGCAAAAGCTCCTCGTCCCACTCACGGCTGGCGTTCTCCTCCCCGCCGGGGAGGGGCTGGATGTCGTGGAGGGACAGGGTGAGGCCCACTTTTATGTTCGGGTACAGCTTTTTAATAGCCGCCTTTGCCTCCTGATGTGCCCTCATGATGAGGCGGTCCCCCTCCGGGGTGCGGCTGCCTGTGAAGACCTGGGGGGAGGCGGTACCGAATGCGGCGATGTTCTCCGCCGCCAGCTTCTCCCGGTTCTCCATCATCTTTTTGAAGTTCAGACCCATCTGGATCTGGCTCTCGCTGGAACCGCCGGACTTGGCGGCAGACATCATCTGCTGCATGATTTGCTTTGCCACCTGCGCCACCTGAAGACCCATATTCGCCTCGTTGATGGTGCAGATGTAGTTTATCTCGCTCCCCAGACGCTCCGTGACAAAGGAGACATACCGGGCAAAGTCCGCCGGGGTGGTCTCCGCCTCCCAGCCGCCCTTGCGTATGAGCCACACGGGGCTGGAGAAGTGGTGCATGGTGACGACGGGCTCGATGTAGTGCTCCCGGCAGCAGGCGATGACGCGGCGGTAGTGGTCGATCTCCCGCTCATCAAATTTGCCCTCCTCCGGCTCGATCCGCGCCCACTCAATGGAGAACCGGTAGGCATTGAGACCGGCCCGGGCCATCAGAGCAATATCCTCCTCAAACCGGTTGTAGTGGTCGCAGGCATCCAGACTGGGCTCGGCGAAGGAGGAATATTTCATCTGCTCCTGGGCCCAATAGTCGGAATGGACGTTGTTCCCCTCCACCTGATGAGCGGCGGTGGCAGCACCGATGAGAAAGCCTTTGGGAAAGGACATAAGAATACCTCCATAATATTTATTTGATTGGCTCAATTATACAGTGGACGGGCTCCGATGGCAATGCGTTTTGTATGACTTGTCGGATTCCTGATAGTTTTCGTCGGATTTCTTGTTGTGTTTTCACCGGAAACATGGCAAAATGAGAGCATCAAAACTGTGGGAGGTCAAACATGAGAAAAATCATCGACTTTACCGACAATTGGCTCTTCACAAAGCCGGGAGAACCGCAAAAAAGTGTAAATCTGCCGCACACCTGGAACGCTGTGGACGGACAGGACGGCGGCAACGACTACTGGCGGGGAACCGCCTCATACACCAAGCTCTTTCCCCGCCCGGCGCTTGAGCCGGGGGGACGGGCGGTGCTGGAGTTCCTGGGCGCCGCCATGACGGCGGACGTGACTGTGAACGGGAAACATCTCGCACATCACGAGGGCGGGTATTCCACCTTCCGTGTGGACATCACGGACGTTCTGCGGGATGAAAACACGCTGACGGTGGCCGTGGACAACTCTGAAAACGACCGTATCTATCCCCAGAAGGCCGATTTCACCTTTTACGGCGGCCTCTACCGGGGCGTGAACCTGATTTGTGTCCCGGAGGAGCACTTTGAGCTTATCAAGGACGGCACGCTGGGGATCTTCGTGACGGTCGAGCTGTCCGACGATTTGAAAACCGCCGCTGTGAAGGTGGAGACACAGCACAACGGCAGCGAGGTGGAGATCACGCTGTGCGGTGAGACGAAGTGCGTCAAATCCGGTGCGGAGTTCAAGCTGGATAATCCGCACCTCTGGGACGGCACGGAGGACCCGTATCTCTATACAGTGACCGCGAGACTGCCCGGCGGGGATGAGGTTTCGACCCACTTTGGCGTCCGGAAGATCGGCTTTGACCCAAATCTGGGCTTCCTTCTCAACAACCGCCCCTACCCCCTGCGAGGTGTCTCCCGGCATCAGGACCGGGAGGGGCTGGGGAACGCGCTGACCGTGAAGGAGCACCGGGAGGACATGGAGCTCATCCGGGAGATTGGCGCGAACACGGTCCGTCTAGCCCACTACCAGCACGCGCAGGAGTTTTACGATCTCTGCGACGAGTATGGCATGTGCGTCTGGGCGGAGATCCCATACATAACGCATCACATGGAGAAAGGGCGTCAAAATACTCTTGACCAGATGCGGGAGCTGATTACACAGTGCTATAACCACCCCTCCATCGTCTGCTGGGGCCTCTCCAACGAGATCGCCGTCCACGGGATGAGCGAGGATCTAATGGAAAACCACCAACTTTTGAATGCCCTCTGCCACAAGCTGGATCCCACCCGGCCCACCACCATGGCCCACGCTTTCATGCTGGACCAGGACAGTCCGCTCATCGACGTGGCGGATATCGGGAGCTGGAACCTGTATTTCGGGTGGTATCTGGGGGAATTGGAGCAGAACGACAGCTTCTTAGACGAGTACCACCGGAAGCACCCGGATCGGGTCATCGGCTTTTCCGAGTACGGCGCGGACGCCAACCCCCGGTTCCAGTCGCCGCGCCCCGAATCCGGAGACTACACAGAGAGCTACCAGTGCGTCTACCACGAGCACCTTTTGAAGTGCATCGAGGAGCGCCCCTGGCTGTGGGCCACCCACGTCTGGAATATGTTCGACTTTGCCGCCGACGGACGGAACGAGGGCGGTAAGGACGGGCAGAACCAGAAGGGCCTTGTGACCTTCGACCGGAAGCTCAAAAAGGACGCCTTCTATCTCTACAAGGCCGCTTGGAACAAGCGGGAGCCGTTCATACATATCTGCGGCAGGCGCTACGCGGATCGGGCGGAGGACGTGGCAGAGGTGAAGGTCTACTCCAACCTCTCCCCCGTGACGCTCTATGAGGATGGAAAGGCGCTTGAGACGAAGGACGGCAGAACGGTCTTCACCTTCAAGGTCCCCCTCACCGGCGAGCACATGATTGAGGCAAAAGCCGGAGAGTACACGGATCGGATCACCGTCCGAAAAGTTTCGGAGTTTAACATGGATTACTCCTTCTCCCGCAAAGGCCCGGTGGCAAACTGGTTCGACGAGGCAGACTTCGACTCCTCCTGCTACTCCATCCGGGACACCATGGGCACACTTCAGGGCAATCCGGAGGCCGCCGCCATTGTCAATGAGATCATGACGAAGGCCCGGGCAAGCCGGGGCGAGGTGGCCCAGTCCGCCAGCTCCAACCCGGCACTTCAGAAGATGATGGCCGGGATGAGCTTCGAGGGGATTTTGAAAAAGGCCGGTGAAAACGTGGTTCCCGCGGCAACAGTGCGGGAAATCAACGCGAAGCTTCAGAAAATCAGGAAATAAAGGAGTGTATATGATGACATCAAGCTTCTGCAATCCTCTGGATCTGAATTACCGCTATCAGCATGTCACGGAGGGCACCCCCGCCGGGTTTCGAGAGGGAGCGGACCCGACGCTGGTGCTGTTTAAAGGAAAATACTACCTCTTCGTCTCCATGTCTGCGGGCTTCTGGTGGTCGGAGGATCTGGTAAACTGGAACTTTCACGAGGATCTGGGCCTGCCCATCTACGACTACGCGCCGGACGTGCGGCAGATTGGGGACTGGCTGTACTTCTGCGCCAGCCGGAGGAGCGTAAACTGTCCCATTCTCCGCACACGGGATCCACTGACGGAACCCTTTGATGAGGTTTCGGCGCCCTTCCCCTTCTGGGATCCGGATCTTTTCCGGGACGACGACGGCAGGGTGTACCTCTACTGGGGCTGTACCAACACTGACCCTATCTACGGTGTGGAGATGGACCCGGAAACCATGACGCCCGTGGGCGAGAAGAGGGCGCTGATTTTCGAGCATGCGGAGGATCTGGGCTGGGAGCGTTTCGGGGAAGACGGCGTGACAGCGGACCCCAATGAGAGTGCTCTGTACCGGCATATGAAGAGGTTTTATGACCCGGACACCGACAGGCTGAACCTCCCACCGGAGATAGCGAAGGCGGCGGGATACAGCGCGGAAAGTCTGGAAAAAATGTTCCGCTCCGTGGGTAAACCCTACATCGAGGGAGCGTTCATGACGAAAATCGCGGGGCGTTACTACCTCCAGTACGCGGCACCGGGTACCGAGTACAACACCTACTGCGACGGGGTGTACGTCGCTGACAGTCCGCTCGGCCCCTTCCGCCGGCAGGAGAGTAACCCCTTCTCCTCCGTCCCAGGCGGCTTTATAACCGGGGCGGGGCACGGCAGTACGATCTTCGACAAATACGGCAACATGTGGCATGCCGCCACCATGCGGATAAGCCGGAACCATTCCTTTGAGCGTCGTGTGGGGCTCTTCCCCGCGGGGGTTGATGGGGACGGGGTGTTGTTCTGCAACCAGAGCTTCGCCGACTATCCCTTGCACATCCCGGAAGGGAAATTCGACCCCATGGCGCAGGAGCCTCAGTGGATGCTTCTCTCCTACCGGAAGCCCGTGACTGCATCCTCCGGGGATCGCCCCGAGAGGGCCGTCAATGAGGACATCCGGGACTGGTGGAGCGCAGGAAGCGCTAATCCCGGTGAGTGGGTGTGCGTGGATCTGGAGAAGATCAGCGACATCCGCGCGGTGCAGGTAAATCTGGCGGACGAGGGTGTTGTCGTGGAGTTTCCGCCGGAATCATACGGGGACGACCGGGGCACCAGGCACATCGACACGCGGTCGCAGATTTCCCATTACAAGATTGAGATAAGCAGTGACGGCGAGGCGTGGACTTTGCTGGAGGCCGTCTCCCGGGAGTGCTCCAACGGGTATTTTGAGTACCCGGAGGGCGTCGCGGCACGGTATGTGCGCCTCACCGGCGGGGAGCTTCCCTACGGGCAGCCCCTGCGGGTTTCCGGGCTGCGGATCTTCGGCCTCGGGCACGGGAAAAAGCCGGGAGAAGCCCAGGCCAAAGCGGAGCGTGTAGGACCTATGGACGGTCTCGTCTCCTGGGCGCATATAGACGGAGCCCAAGGGTGCAACGTGCGGTATGGCGTCGCGCCGGATAAGCTCTACCTGAGCAGGCTTATCTATGGCGGCGGCCCGGCCCGGCTCACTTTGCTTACCAGGGGGCAGAAATATTATGTCCGGGTGGACAGCTTCAACGAGGACGGAATCACACCCGGCGAAATCTTAGAGCTGGAGGCTGAATAATGGCAAAGGAATATATGGACCTCTCCCTCTCCCCCGAGAAGCGGGCGGAGCTTTTGATGGCCGAGATGACTACGGCGGAGAAGCTGGCTCAGCTCACCGGCGTCATGGCCATCCGAGGCCGTGAGGGGCGCATGGGGGATTTCCTCAAAAACGGTATCGGACAGATAAGCACCCTGGACTTCCGCAACCGGGAGACATACGCTCAGGCCGCGGCATGGCAAAGGCAACTTCAGGAGATCGTGATAAACGCCAGCCGCCTGCATATCCCGGCGGTGTTCCACATGGAGGGGCTTTGCGGTCCGCTGATGCAGGGCGGGGTCTCCTTCCCCTCCGGCATCGGGCGCGGCGCGTCCTTCCACCCGGAGACCGAAGAGGAGATCGGCGCTATCGTCAGCCGCCAGGAGCTTGCCTGCGGCGTCACGCAGATCCTGGCCCCCGTGCTTGACGTGGCAAGAGATCCCCGCATGGGCCGGTACTGTGAGCCCTACGGCGAGGACCCCACATTGATTTCCCGCATGGGCGCGGCGTACACCAAAGGCATACAGGAAAACCAGGTGGACGGCCGACGCGCCGACGCCACGGCCAAACACTTCTGTGCTTTCCACTACTCCCAAGGCGGCATCCACGGTGCCAATGTGGAGGCGGGGGATTCCATGATGCGGGAGGTGTTCGCCAAGCCCTTTGAGGCCGCCATCCGGGAATCTCACCTGCGTGGCATCATGCCCTGCTACTGCTCCATCGACGGTCTTCCGATGCACGCGTCCAAAAAACACCTCACAAAGATGCTCCGTGAGGACATGGGATTTGACGGCGTGGCCGTCTCCGACTACAGCGGAGTATCCAATACCCATTCTGTTCAGAATGTGGGAGAAACCATGGCCGATGCAGGGCTCAGGTGCCTTGCTGCCGGAACAGACGTGGAGCTTCCTATGCCGGAGGCCTACAGCGCCGAACTTTTGAAAAAGTTCGATTCCGGTGAGGCGGATATGGCAATCCTTGACCGGGCTGTTCTCCGGGTGCTGACGGCCAAATTCCGCATGGGACTCTTCGAGCACCCCTTTGCCATGGAGGACGGAGAGCTTGCCGAACTATACAACAAAACAGAGGCGGACAGGGCAGTGACGCTCCGGGCCGCCAGAGAATCTATCGTGCTTCTCAAAAACAACGGAGTTTTGCCTCTTAAGAAAGGCGTCAAAAAAATTGCTGTCATCGGTCCCCATGCGGTGAACGCCCGTTCCTTCTTTGGCGGTTACACCGATATGAGCATGGTGGAGGCCGTATACGCCGCCGCAAATTCCATGGCAGGCACGGGAGGCGGCGGTTCCACAAAGGACGTGAAGATGCTCCGTGTTCCCGGCACCAATGTGCAGTTGGACGAGACAGAGGAGTTTGAAAAGATCCTTAAATGGCTGAACCCTGACTGCAAAAATCTCTTTGAAGAATTAACTGAGAAGCTCCCGGAAGCCGATATTCGACATGCAAATGGCTATTACATCTTCGGCGCGGACGAAAGCCGGTTTGACGAGGCTCTGGATGTCTGCCGCGACACCGATCTCATCATCCTGACCCTTGGCGGTAAGAACGGCTCCGGCTCTATTGCCACCATGGGCGAGGGCGTAGACGGGACAGACATCAACCTGCCCGCAGCCCAGGATGCTTTCATCGAAAAGGCCCGCACGCTCGGGAAACCCATGATCGGCGTCCATCTGGACGGGCGGCCCATATCCAGCGACATCGCCGACCGGGATCTGGACGCTATCCTTGAGTGCTGGTCCCCCGCCGAGTGCGGTGCAGAGGCCATAGTTGACGTGCTGACAGGCAAGGTCAACCCCTCCGGGAAGCTGCCTGTGTCCGTGGCCTACGGTGCAGGTCAGCTGCCGGTGTGGTACAACCATATGAACGGCTCCGAGTGGCATCAGGGGCCCAGCATCGGGTTTGCCGACTATGTGGATATGCCTCACACGCCCCGGTATCCATTCGGATTCGGGCTGAGCTATACCGATTTTGCGTACTCCGATCTCGCCCTCAGCGCCCCGGAGGTCTCCCCGGATGGGGAGGTTGAGATCTCCCTGACCGTTAAAAACACCGGAGCTGTGTCCGGCACAGAGGTGGTCCAGCTCTACGTCCGGGACCGGTACGCCTCCATGGTAAGACCGGCCCAAGAGCTGGCTGGCTTCACCCGTGTGGAGCTGGAACCCGGCAAGGACAAGCGCGTCACCTTCTCTCTCTCCCCCAGACAGCTGGCTTTTCTGGACGAGGACGGCAGATGGCTTGTGGAAAAGGGAGACATCGACGTGAGGGTGGGAAGCTCCAGCCAGGATATACGGCTTGCCGGAGAATTCCGTGTAAGTTCAAGCAAACACATTGAAAGCGCCGCCCGGCCCTTCTGGGCGGAGGTCAAATAATACTAATATTCAATAAAAAAAGCCATTCGCGGCGGTCTTTTTCGCGTCATGCTGCGTCAGCCGCCTTGGAAATACATACAGTATTCCCTGCGGCGCCTTCCTTGCCTGACACGAAAAATCCCCGCCGCTCGGTGTCTTCTTTTAATTGAATAAGTATAACACTTCTGTCTGCCGCGTATAGAATGCCCCCGCCTTGCGTAAAAACAAGGCGGGGGCATCGTTTCGTATTACATGTATTCCCAGTCATTACATCCTGTGCTCCCCCGGTCCCAGCGTGAACCGGCGTCCGTCCGGGAGCGTAATGTCCGCGCTTGCGTTGGAGGGGATTCGGAAAGTGTAGGTTATCTCACCGTTTTCTCCATATCTCCACGCGCTGACGATTTCCCCCAGGGGCGAGAGATACCTGGCCTCGGCGTGGCCCAAAAGGGGCGAGGGCTTGGGTGCGAGGGTAAGCGCTCCATTTTCTATACGAATCCCGCAGACATCGGAGAAAAGCCAGCCGCAGACGGCGCCCTTGGAGTAGTGGTTGA
Organism: uncultured Oscillospiraceae bacterium; assembly: GCA_947588955.1. GTDB lineage: Bacteria > Bacillota > Clostridia > Oscillospirales > Oscillospiraceae > RUG626. The sequence goes on from CANPYX010000001.1 coordinate 36,444, forward strand.
GAGACGCCTTCACCTCGCCCTTTTCATTGATCCCGTCCCACTCCTCCCAGACGGTAGTGGCGCCGCGTCGCACCTCGTAGAGCCAGCCGGGGCACGTGTCCTGGAGCAACAGCCTGTACGCCGTGTCCGTGTACCCGTACTCCGTCAGCACCGGCAGGAGGGCCGGCGTGGAAAGAAAGCCGGTGTTCAGATGGTATCCGCATTTTATGACCAGATCGTTCAGATCCGCCGCCGCACGGCGCTTCTCCTCCTCGCTCAGAAGGTCAAAGTCAATGGCCCGAACGTACTCCGCCTGACGGTCCGAGCGTATCGCTCCATCCGGCGCGGTGAGGAACCGGTAGGCGTTTTTTGCACCCTCGCCGGTTTTCGCGTACTTTTCCGCATTCTCGTCCTCTCCCAGCACCGCGGAAATCTCAGAGAGGAGCATTCCGGAATGGGAGTAATACGCCGTGGCGATCCTGCTCTGGACTGTCTTCATCAGCGCAACGGAATCCGTGTCCGGCTCACACCACTCGCCGTAGTCCGTACCCTTCTCGATGGTGTAAGCGGCGTAGGGGTTGCTTTTGTCGGATCCGGAGCCGGCAAACTTTTTCAGCATCTCCCGCAGTGCCTCCGGGGACATACTCTTCAGCATATCCCGGTACTCCTCCGGGATGGCATCCATGTCCACGGAGACGGCGGTCTCCATCTTGTCGGCGCGGCTTTGGAGATAGCCGTACCAGCGGCACATCATCTCGTAGTTCTCCGCCAACATTCGCCTGTCTCCCAAACGCCTGTACAGCGCCAGTGGCACCAGAATGGAGGCATCCCCCCAGCCCACGGACCCGGCCAAAAGACCTGTGGTAAAGGAGGGGCGCTTATTCCGTGGGGCTATGTTCTCCACCCGCCCGTCCGGATACTGGCAGACTCTGCATTCCCCCAGCCACTTGCGTATCACGGCCGCGCAATCCATGAGATATAGTCCAGTATCGATAAATACGCCCATATCCCCGGTCCATGCCGCCCGTTCCCGGGTGGGACAGTCCGTTGGCACATCGCAGAAGTTGGACTTCATGCTCCAGAGGGTGTTCTCCACCAACTTATTGACATCCTCATTGCCACAGGTAAAGAAGCCGGTGCGCTCCATGTCTGAGTAGACAGCGATGGCGGTGAACTGAGCATTTGATAAGTCAATGTCCGTCTCCACTTTGGCGTAGCGGAAACCCCAGATGGAGAATTTCGTCTTATAATGGTTGATGCCCTCACGGCATGTGTAAATCACCTGCTGGCGGATGCCGCCCTCCTGATGGCGCGGGCGCTGCTGGAAATTTTCCTGGGTAAAGTTCCCGTTCTCATCCAGCGTCTCCCCACAGGTCAGCGTAACGGTCTGCCCCGCCTGGGCAGTCAGGGTAAACTCTATGTACCCAGCCAAATTCTGACCGAAGTCCAGCACCCGTTCACCGTTTGGCGTGGTGATAAGCTTTCCCTCGAATCTCTCATGCTCCGTTACCGGGACGCAGTTGGAGGCGCAGAGGTTGTACGTTCCGTAATCTCTCACCTTCACGCTATGAAAGCCCGAAAGCTCCTCAAGCCGCGCATCCACCACCTCGCCCTGCTGCATATCGTCCATGCGTATGGGTCCGCGTTGGGTCGCTTCCCAGCTCTCATCGGACAGGCAGACCGGCTCACCATCGACCTCCAGCTGGAGCCACAGGGCCACGTCCTCGCCGAAAAGATTTCTCTCCCCGTCCACGCCGGAGCAGCTTCGGTACCAGCCGTCGCCGAGGATAACAAGGATCTCGTTCTCTCCCTCCCGCAGAAGGGACCCCACGTCGTAGGTCTGGACAAAAAGGCGCTCCGAATAGCTGGATGAACCGGGAGCAAGGGCAAAATCCCCCACCCGTGTTCTGTTGAGCCACACCTCATAAAGCCCGTGGCAGGTCACGTAGAGCCGCGCCTGCCGATCCTTCCCTTCCACCGTGAAGCTCTTTTTCAGGTAGCTTGCGGGCTTGTGCTCCTCCGGGTCACGCTCGATCTCAGGGTCGATCCAAAGCGCCTTAAAGTCTCTCTTTTCCAGAAGACCCATCTCAAAGAATGCCTCGCCGCTCCACTCTCCGGGTTCTCCGTTTTCGTCCCAGAGCCGCACCTGCCATCTGACCCGGTCACGGCTGTGAAGCGTGCCGTCAAAAGGTACACGCATATCGGAGCTTTCTACCATGCCGCTGTCCCAGATCTGCGCACCGTTTTGAAACGCCCGAATCTCATAGGCAGTCTGCCTCTCCCCGCCCTCACAAAGCCACGTTAGCTCCGGCATACGGATATCTATGCCAACAGGATTTGTCATGTACTCCGTTTTCAGCATTTTTGCCGTCATATACATCATCTCCTATGATCAAATCGTTTGAGCATTAAGTTATGCTCTCTTTCGTCTGGTCGATGCGCCGCTCCGCCTCCCGAAAGTACCGTTCATAGGCCCGTGTCAGAAGCTTATTGTACCGCTGTTCCGGCTCCTCAGAGGACGGTCTTTGAAAGGAATAGGCCCCGTTCACCTTCCAATATACAAAAAGCCCGATTTTTACGGCGTCCTTGGGACAGCTCTGGGCACAGCGCATGCACATGAGGCATTTTCCGCCAAATTTGATCTTACCGTCCTTCTCCATACGGATGTTCCCGGCGGGGCACTCCCGGACGCATTTGCCGCAGCGGACGCAATCTTCCGTCACGGTGTAGAGCCGTCCGTTGAGCCTGCCGCCCCAGTGCTCACACCGCATGAGAGAGGCGATGAGGGAACCGAAAGGCACGGACCTTGGCAGACGTGGGGCACCGCAGGAAAGTTCCGCCGCGTCCAGAGGGATGAGATCCCGGGCGGTCGTCAGCATTCTCCATGCCATGGTATCGGAGTGACGGAAGATGATGTTGTAGGGCATGACGTAGTGGTATTCGCTCCGCGCCGCGTATCCCCGCCTGCGCAGGAGTCTTATGAGCTTTAGGGAGGACACATCGTTGAGCCGCAACGGCTCGCCGGAGGTCTTGAGTAGGAATACGGGCTTAGTCTCCCTTTGCGCGGGCAGAAGGCGGGCGAAGCGGAGAATGTTTGCCGGTGCGTTAAAGGCGTGGACCGGGTAGGCAATGCCCAAGATGTCGCAGTCATTGATCTGACGCGCCATCTGCCCCGGCAGACCGGAGTTTAGTCCGTCCAGAGAGTGCTCTGAGACAGTGTGGCCCAGATCATGGAGGGCACCGGCGAAGGCGTGAGTCAAAAGCGCGGTGTTGCCGGTACCGCTGAAGAAGCATATCATGATTTTCATGGATTTTTTCTATACCCCGCGCTGAAATCGTCATTGAAATAGTAGAGCCAATCCTCGTCCGGGCTGTGACTGTCGTACCAGACCTGGGCCAGAAACCGGTCCTTTTTGGCCAGGCGGTCGAAGTCCCAACGGTAATCGGTATAACCGGGGTTTGGCCAATGACCCGCCAGAACGGTGTACCCGCGCATCCGGAAACGGTTACCGTCCGAATCCTCCCAGGTGAGTCTGTCATAAAGGCCGCCGGCCTCGGACAGAAGGCGGCCGCCGCGCAATTTGGCAAGGCTGGAAAGCTCGGGCAGGCCCACCTCGCCTGCAGGGTCGAAACCCAGGTCCACAAGGCGTGCGTTTTGCGGATTCAGAAGGCTTTTTACGGTTTCCGTGTCCTCCGAGAGGATCCGGAAGCAGCTCCAGCCGTGTTCGATGGCATCGTAGGCCTCCGGGGAGCCGAAATAGGCCGTGAGACGTGCCCTGTCGTCGTGGGCGCGCCAGTACCGGGGGCTGTTGGGGTCACGGAAAAGGCGCTCCAAAACCAGCTTCTTGATAAACTGTCTTGGCACCAGCCGGCCCAACCTCAGATAGGGTTGTTTCCTTTTGATCTGCGTCCAGAAGTCCGCCGTGGTTTGTACCTGATAGCGGAAAAGATTTTGGAGAGCGTCGCCGTCATAGAACCATACGCCGTGAAAATTCCGAAGAGCGTTATAATCCGGCTCGAAGAAGTTCCGGAGGCCGCCGCCGATGAGGGAGAAGCCGTGATGGAGTACGTCGTACCCCGTGGCGCGGTTGTCCGGACCGCCGCCGATGTTGAAGACGCGGTTCCAGAATTGTTCGCCCATCTCGTTCTCCTGCTCCGTGTCTTTCCTGATGATATTGGCGATAAGGCGGCCGGAGTCCTCCGCCGTAACCCACTCCAGCGGCGTGTTGAGCACGGTGTGGAAAAGAAGGCCGTCGCTCAGGTTGTCCCGCAGGAGCCGGTCATGGAGCATGGCGGTCTGGCGCAGGACAGCCCATTTTTTGATTCCGCTCTCCAGCACCCGCCGCTCGCCCCGCAGCTTTGTCAGGGCATAGAGGTCGAAGGGGCTGACGGCCAGCGGGTCTCCCACCCGGCCCCAGGGGTGAGCCTCGGTCCGGTGGCCGTAGAGGGCCACGGTGGAGATGTGGATGAGCTTCGGCTGGCGCTCCTGGGCCTCGATGGCTGAGCACAGGCAGTCCACGCCCCTCTCGTTGCATTCAAGAGCCAGGTCCGGTCGTTTGTCGCTGAGCGGCGGGATCACAGAGGCCATATTCACCACCCAGTCCGCGCCGGAGACGAGTTTATCACAGGTCTCGCGCTCCGAGAGACTTCCGGAAACATATTCTACACGCTCCGCATCGTTTTTGCAAAGCTTTTTTACCTCCGAGGTCCTTCTGTCCCCCGGCAGGATCAGAAGCCGGAGGCATAAATCCGGGATCCTGAGAAGTTCACGCAAGGCCTGGATGCCCATGTTTCCCGTTACGCCTGTAAGCGTGGCAATCATATATTCATCCCCTATTCAAATAGGAAAGTCTTTCCAAAGTGGACAGCCCCAGGGCCGCCCACTTTGGATGTGCTTACTGTACTTCAAAAACTTTCTCTGCTGTAAGGCCGGAGAGGGACCGAACCCGGATGGTCAAAGTGGGACCCTCGGGGATTAGAACCGCCATAGCCCGGCCGTAGTGACTGGGGAATGTGGAACCTAAGTAGGACAGTTCCGACTTGGGGCAGGCGCTTCCGAAAGCCAGCAGACGTCCGCCCGACAGCTCCACAGTCAGATTTTCGTCGGCGTTGGCCTCGATTTGGCCGTTCGAGTCCACGATGTCAACCCGGATATAGACCGGCTTGCCGGCGTGCGGGGCTTCCTCGGGAGTGATGCGCAGACGGAGCTCCCCTTCCGCAGAGCGGAGCACCGTCCGGCCCGTCTCCGCGCCGTTTACATATGTCACGGCCGTCAGCTCTCCGGGGGCGTAGGGGAGCCGGAAGGAGGACAGGTAATCCGTGACCGGCTTCCGACCCAGGCCGACGCCGTTCAGAAGAAGCTCGGCCTCCTGCGCGGCGGTGTAGACCTCAACCTCTGCCGTGTTGCCCTCACAACCACGCCATGACCAGCTGGGGATGGCGTTGGTGCCCCGCCAGGTGGAAACGGCCGGCTCGACACCGGGATGGTTTACAGGCCGGACGCCGATGTAAGGTGTTTTCCGCTTCTCAAAAACTGCGGCGGTAAATCCCGCTTCAGCGGTGTCGTCTCCCAGGATATCCAGGGCCCCGGCCTCCGCCAGGAGCCAAGGATAGGGCTTGCCGAAGCCGAATTCGCTTCTGTCCCAGACCCAGGCGCCGATACCAACTTCGCCCAGATAGTCCCAGGCGGTCCACATGAAGTCGCCAATCAAAAAAGGATACTTTTCCACCATAGTCCAGTTGGAGGCAATGTTCTGTGGGAATGTCTCACTGCCCACGATTACCCGATTCGGGTGCTCGTCGCACTCCAGCGGGTATCGGCTTTGGCCGTAATTATACCCGGCAATATCCACCGTATCCAGCGTTTTGGCGGAAACGGCCTCCACCTCCGGTCTGGCTGAGGCGGCGTTCATATGTTCACCGCTGGCCATAGCCAACTTATTGTAATCCTCGCTGCTGATGGTGGAAAAGTCCTCCTTGGGCCGATCCTCTCCGCCAAAGGCGCCGGCGCCCAATTTTGCCATCATCACCAATGCAAGATTCAGTCCCACAGTGGTGGGCCTGGTAGGATCCAGCCGGTGGAATGTGTCCACCAGCTCACGGGCAAGCTCATTCCCCCGGTCCTCGGCGGGCTCCGTCACCTCGTTTCCGATGGAATAGAGGGTCACGCATGGGTGGTTCCGGTCCCGGCGGACAGTGCTCTCCATGTCCCGGTGCCAATTGGCCTCAAAGTCAAGAGCGTAGTCGTGGGGATTCTTGGGGTTGTACCACATGTCCCACATTTCGTCCATGACATACATACCCAACCTGTCGCAGGCCTCCAGCAACCAGGGCGAGGTAGGATTATGGGCAGAGCGGATGGCGTTGAAGCCCCATTTCTTGAGGAGTTTGACTTTCCGCTCCTCCGCCTCATACCAGGTGGCGGCCCCCAGAAGGCCGTTGTCGTGGTGGACACACCCGCCGCGCAACAGGGTCTCCTGACCGTTGATGAAGAGGCCCTTTGTGCTCCACTCGATCTTTCGGATGCCGAAGGACACGTCATAGGTATCCACCGTCTCCCCCGCTTTACTCAGGGTGACACGGCAGGTATACAGGTCCGGGTGCTCCGCGCTCCAGAGGCGGGCGTCGGGGATGGCGAGCTCCGCTTTCGCGCCGGCACCGGAGGCGACGACAGTATCGTTGTAGATTATGTCAACTGTAATCTCGCCCTGGCCGCAGATCTCTGTCTCTACGGCAATGACAGCGGGGTCATAGCTCAGGGTTGTGACGCGGACGCCCTCGGGGACGATGTAGTCCCGCTCCCCGGTCCACAGCCACACGGGCCGATAGATGCCGGCGCCGGAGTACCAGCGGGTGTTGGGGGTCTCGGAGTTGTCAACGGTGACCCGCAGAGTGTTCTCCCCCGGCAGGACCTTCCCCGTCAGATCTGCCCAGAAGGGCGCGTAGCCGTAGGCGCAGGAGGCAGCCGGTTCTCCGTTCAAAAGAACCTCCGCCTTCCGGTATACGCCGCCGAACTGGAGGAGCACGGACTTGCCGCACAGCTCCGCTCCGTCGAAGGCCTTTTCATACACATATTTGCCGCCCGCGAAGTAGGCACCGCCGGAGCCGGACTTCTCCTCCGCCCGTCTGGGTTCCTCCAACTGGGCGTCATGGGGCAGATCGATCCTCCGGGGCACACTGCCCTCCCGGGCGAAGGTCCAGTTTTTGTTAAAATCCGTTCTTGTCATGTCAGTCTCCTTTCCCGTTCAGCATTCTGTCAAGCCAGGTGAGAGCCAGTTCCGGCCACACCCGGACCTCCTCACTGGGCTCGTCCTTCGGCATGTTCTCCAAAGACATATGGGACAGGTCCTCAAATGCCTTTTTCGTCTCCTCCGGCAGAGGCAGCTCCCCGCTCCGGACGGCGTTCACTAGGTACCCCATGATGTTGGCACAGTGACTGTCGCCATAGCGGTGCTCCGCCCAGCGATCATCCGCCAGGGACAGCCCGTGGCGGCCATAGGAAAAGAGGTGCAGGGCGTGGGGCACGCCGTGTTCCTGGAGGGCCCCGGCCATCAGCAGGCTGTTCTCCACCGGCACCAACTCGTCGGTGATGGTCTGCCAGAGAAAGACAGGCGGGGTTTTGTCGGTGACGTGCTTCTCCAGGGACCAGTAGTCCAAGAGCTCCCGGGCCTCACCGTCCTGCCGGTCGTAGATGTCCTGGCCCAGGAGGTGCCGGAAGGAGTCCTGGTGGGCGTGCTCACCGCTGGTGATTACCGGGTAAGACAAAATCGCCGCGTCCGGCCGAGCGGAGATATCCTTATAGGCGGGGTTCGTATCCTCCGCGTCCTCCCAGTGGACGCAGACGCTCCCGCACAGGTGGGCCCCGGCGGAGAAACCGCAGAGCACAAGCCGCCCCGGATTCACCCGGTATTCTCCCGCCCGGGCCCGGATGAGCCGGATGGCCCGGGCCAGCTCCCGCAGGGGCAGTTCTCGAAGTGGCTCGGCACAGAACAGGTTGGTGCTGTAGGTCAGCACGAAAGTCTGGTATCCGGCCTCGTAGAACCGATCAGCCACCAGCTCCCCCTCCGAGGGGGCTACCATGGCGTAGCCGCCCCCGGGCACCACCAAGACGCAGGGCCGCACGGTGTCGTTCTCGTGGATGTAGGGCACCACGTCCGGCCGGAAGCCGAAGGCCATAGAATAGCTGTACTCGGACTCGTCAAAGAGCTTTACAGGTTCGTATTTCATTGGTAGTCCTCCAATCTCCATTCGTCGTGCCAGTCGATGACGGGCCTCTCCCCCTCAAAGCGGATGGGCAGCCAGACGTACCGGGCCCGGGAGGTGTCCAGCCGGTCGTCCCCGATCCAGCCGGGGTCCGTGACATCTCCCCGGAACTCCGGGTCAAAGATTCTCTGAAAGAACTTTTTGTACTCCTGATAGTCCCACTCCATGTGGTCCGGGATCCAACGGTCCGCCATGGCAATGTACAGGTCCCGCTTTCCGGGAACCTTGAAGACGCTGGATATCTGGGAGTGGAAGGAGGTGTCGGTGGGATCCCCCGGGTGGGGATTCCCCAGGACTGTGTATGGCCCGTGCCAGGTGTCTGCCACCGCCGTCTCGCTGGGGTTTGGTTTGTAGCCGGTAGTGCCGGAGGTCAGCAGGTAGTGCTTTCCCCGCCGCATAAAGTGGGCCGTGGCTTCCCGGACGAAGGGCGGGCCCTCATGGTGGGGAAAGTGGGTGCTGTAATACCCGGTCACGCCGGTGTAGTCCTCGGTCAGGTCCGCGCAGACGGTCTCCGAGTGCACCCTTTCGAAATAGTAGTACCCCTTCCCGTCGGAGGCGGCGGTCAGGTCGAAGTCCCCGGCGCTCATTCCCAAGGGGTGCAGGCCTGTCCGCACGATGGTATAGGGTCCTAATATGTTATCAGCGGTCAGAATTGTGGAGGCCTGCCCGCCGTCTTTCTCCATGATCTTCAGCCAGCAGACATATTTTTTCGTCCGGGCGTTATAGAGGATGTGCGGCCGGTCCATCATGGATGAGGGATGGAGCGGCGAGGCCGTGTTATCCATCACTGGGGGGATGATGAGTCCCTTATCCTCCCAGTTGTAGAGATCCCGGGAGGCGTAGCACCGGACACCCCAGTGCCAGATGCCGTTTTTGCCGTCGGTCCGCTCCTTGTTCTCGCCGTACCAGTAGTAGATGCCGTCCACAGTGATGATACTGCCTCCGTGGGCCTGGATGGGCTTCCCCTCCGTGTCCAGCCATTCTTGTCCCGGATAAAAGGCATTGTACATGATTGTTCCCTCCAAAATCAGTGGTTTTTCCTGGTGAGCACCGCCATCCAGGGCCTCTCGGGCAGTTTGACCGTCACCTGCCTGTGGACGTTGCGCATTTGGACCTCCCGCGTCATGTTCCAGGTGTCGATTACCTCTACAGTATACCTTTCCCTGTCCGGAAGGTCAAACTGCAGCTGCCCGAAGGTCTGGATGTCGCAGTAGACGAGAAACACTTCGTCACCGCACCGGCCCCGATATTGGACCTGGCCGTCCAAAAAACGCTCACGTTCCACGGGTTCCATGGCGAGAACGCGCTCATAGTAGACACGCATCCCCTGGGGGACGGAGGCCAGAAGCTTCTCCATCTCCTCTGGGCTTTTGCCCCGGACGGCACAGAACCCCGCTTTCTCCGGCTCCAGGGGTCCTGGCAGCCCGTCCATGATCTCACGGAGGAAAGCGATCCGGGCCACGCTCTCGCCCCGCAGCTTTCCTCCTTTGGACCAGAACACGATCTTCTCGGGGTCCTTTTCATTCAAAAACGTCTCCCCATGGGTGCAGTATCCGCCCAGCGCCATGGTGCGCCAGAAGCGGGCGGTCAGCTCCTTGCCGGACAGACTTCCCCACAACTCTCCCAAATTGCCCTCATAGCCGCACTCGTCGATGAGCACGGGCTTGCGGTATTTCTCCAGCCACTCCGGGATACGGTACAATTGGCCTGTTTGAAGGGAAACGTGGGTGGTGCAGGGCCTCTCATGAGGCCACGGAGAAATGCAGTGATGATTTCCGATGAGGTGACGGAAAGGGTCGTGCTCCGCAACGAATTCCTCGATGACATACCAGTCCTCCATTGTCTTGGCGGACATTACGTCATACTCATTGGCCAGACTCCACCAGATATTGGGATAAGCCGCGAAGCGGCAGAGGACATAGTCCAGATACCGCAGGTCATCCTCCCTGCTCATGGAGGAGAAGCCCCAGCAGTCGTAGGGGTGGAAGAGGATCAGGTCCACCTGGAAGCCCATATCGAACATCTGGCAAAGGCGCCTGTCGAATCGGTCCCAGAACGCAAAACAGGGCCGGGAGGTGTCCCAGGTTCCGTCCTCCCGACGTTCAAAGGCGAATAATTCCGGTTCGTTTTCATTGTAGAGAAAGTGCTTGGGGAATACGCACAGGCGGATTTTGTTGAAGGGGGTATTTTTCAGGGTCTCCAGAGTCTCGTCAATAAGGCTGTCCGGCTGGTGCATCAGGGCGTAGACCGTAGTCCCGTAGGTACGACAGAGCATACCGTCCGTATACTCAAGATGCGTTCCCACAGCCCGGACCGGGCCGTGATGTTCCTCCCGGGCGGGGAGCACTTCCAGAACACCGCTGTCGAAGGCGGCGCCCCGGATCTCATAGGTGTACACCCCCTCACTCAGGGGCAGGAAACGAATCTTCACCGTGTTTTCGGATGCCCGAAAGCCACGGACAGTGACAGTTTCGCCTTCCTTTGTGAATAGAGCCTCCATATCGCCGGTGCCGGGAATGGACAGCTCCATCATCTCATACTGGTATGCGTGCATAATGGCTCCTTTTTAAAAAAGGGCGCGGAGACCGCGCCCTTCAAAGTTTTTTGTATGTATTATGTTTTGTCTTACTCGGTGACCATATTGAGGGTGGTATTCACATCGCCGAAGACCTCAATGCCCGTGGCAGCGTAGTCCATGGAGACACCATAGGGAGCGGTAGCAATGTCGCCGGCCGTGTTGAAATGGACGGTGATAACATAGCTCTCCATGTCGATGTCGTAGCTATCTGCAGTATCGATGTCAAGCTCACTGCCGAAAGCGGAGGCATAGATGCGGGCCGTGCCGTCGTCATAAAGCTCGCAGATGAGGTCACCCATAACGTCAGCACCGGGAACTGCGATCTCTCCCTTGTAGAGATAAGCGATGTTTTTGGCTGCGCCTACCACATTCATGATTACCTCGGTGCCGTCAGTAGAGGTGTAGGTGTAAGTGCCGTCCTCGTTTTTGGTGACGGTGGCACCGTTGTCAGACTCGGATGAGGGTGTAAGGGTGATCTCGCTCTGATCCTCGTTCATGGAGTAGGTGCCATCCACGAACATGATGACGGCGTCGTTGTACTTGCCGTTGACCAGCAAATCAAGGGTGGCGGTCTCGTCGTTAGGGTCGATGAGGCTCAGGAGGGGCGTGGCGATCTCGCCATCGTAGTCGGACTTCAGAGCGGAGGTCTCGGGATCCACATCCCGGGCGTACACGGCGTTGCCGCCGCCGATACCGGTGATGGCCTCCATATCCTCGTAGAGGTTGTCACCGTCGAAGGCGCAGGTGTCCACCAAGTTGCCGTCCATGTCGTAGAAATTGATGGCGTAGGGGGCGGTGCCGACAGGAGGCGTGGCACCTTCTCCGGCGCTTGTAACTGCCTCACGGCTGGGCCAGCAAGCATACTCGGTCTCCTGCTCCACCACCTCATAGGTGCCGCTGAAGGTAATCTGGTTCATGGCAAATCCGGCATAGTAGACAGCGCCGAGGCCCTGGATCTCCGGGTAGAAGTGGAAGAAGTAAGTCATGATCATCCCACCCGCATCATAGCTGTAGCCGTAGTAACTGTCCACGATTTTCTCGGCAGGGCTCAGATCCGCCTTGGGGTCCGTAGCGGTGTCTGTGGCATCTCCGATGTCACCTGTATCGGAAGGTTCCGCTGTGTCGCCAGTATCGGTGGTATCGCCGGTGTCAGGAGCAGTAGTATCAGGAGTGCTGTTCTCAGGGGCGGTGGTGCCAGTGGTGTTTGTGGTGTCGTTGTCTTTCGTGGTGTCCTTGTCCTGATTCCCGCCGCATCCGGCGAGAAGAGAGACACAAAGGGTAAGTGCTAAAACGATGGCAAAATACTTTTTCATAATGATCCTCCTTCAAAATGTTTTCTGGGGATGTTCACATTATGACAGAATCGCCATCAAAAGTCTTTCAGAAATCCGACATAAAGTACAACAAACCCGTTCAGATGGAGAACGGGTTTGTTGATACTATTGTCCAATCACTGCTCCGCAAGAAAAGCATCCAACTGGCGCTGTTTTTCGGCGATGACCGTATCAATACCCGCCTCCTTCAACGCGGATATGAACTCCGGGTATACCGCGTCCGTGTCCACGCACCCGCTCTCCAGCACCGGAAGATACCGATTCAGAACCTGCTGAACAAGCTCCCGCTCCACGGTGACGGAAGTGGAGTCAAAGGAGAACGCGGCGTACTCCATACCCACGGGGACAGCCCCGGCGCTGTATGCCTCCTGCTCCCGCCACAGCTCATCGGAGCCCATGTAGTACCGCAGAGACTGGTTCCCATAAAGGCCCAAAGGATTTACATAATCCACGTTGTTTCGGTCCTTCCCTTCCGGGTAGGCAATGATACCGGTCTCATCATTCTGAATGACGTAATTCTCTCCTTCCGTACCCCAGGCAAGGAGGTTCACAATACGCGCATCGGTGTACATCATATTCAGAAAAGTCATGGCAGCCTCCGGTTCCTGGGCGGTATTGGGGATGACCCAGCGGATATCTGTTCTGGAATTGTTGGGGCCGTAGCCGACAGGGCCAGTCCTGAGACAGACCACCTTTTCCCCAACTGCGTCGTCGGTGAACATGCCGGGTGTGCTGCTCAGAGGAACGCTGAGGACGGCGCCGCTTTTCAGAAGCTCCGTTGCCTCGGTCCCTGTGTAGGCGGCATCCGGGCGGATGTATCCAGCCTCATACCAGCTGTGCATCCATTCAAGGAACGTCCGATACCGCTCCGTCTCAAAGAAATCCACCAGTGTCCTGCCGTCTTCGGAAAGCACACCGGAATTTACAGAATCGCTGACTGCTTGGAATGGTGGATTGGACCAGATATATCCCAAGGAGGAAAAGCTCCTCCCAGCAGTGATCTGCCCGAAGGGGCAAGCGTTCGGGTACAACGCTTTCAGTTTGGCGAAGAGGGCATCCAGTTCCTCCATAGTGTAGATGCGTTCCGAATCAAAATTGATCTCAGCCTGCCGTAAGTAACGTTCCGGGATCCAAAGGCCGCTGCCGCTGCCGTGAAACTCTTGAATCGCATTTAACCCATAGAGAACTCCGTCCAAGGCAGCACCACCTGTCACGTCCGTGCCGTTTTCCTGAAGCTTCAGAATACCCGGGGCATACTCCGTCAGAAGATCATCCAGAGGCGTCAGGGAACCGCTGGTCACATAGCCCGTTATGTCCACGTAATTCAAAACCATCAGGTCCACCCGCTCCCCCTGGCTCAGCCACACGGGATACTCCGAGGCGGCCCGCACCGCGTCCACCGTCCGGAAGCTGACCCGGAATCCGGCCTCCCGGGCTGTGATCTCGTTGATGGCCTTCTCCACGCGGGGAAGGCCGTCCAGCCGGGAGGTTCCCATTGTCTGGAAGGTCATGACCACAGTGGGCAGATCCTTTCCCTCCGCCCCGCCGTCACCCGGGACGCAGGAGGCGGTGGAAACGGTGAGAACGGCGCACAATACCGCAAGCATTATTTTTCTGAACATGGCGGTCATCCCCCGCTTCAAAATTCCTCATCAGCCTTTATTTCTGATGGCGTTTCTGGTAATCTCTCGGCGTGCATCCGTAGACCTTCTTGAACTGCTCGCTGAAATAGGAGTAGTTGGAGTAGCCCACGCTCCCGGAAACGGCGGCGATGCTCATATCGCCCTTCTTGAGAAGCTCACCTGCCAGCGCCATGCGGCGCTCCAAAATTATGTCCGGGATGCTCTTGCCGTACTTCTTCTTGAAGATGCGGGTCAGATGGTCAGGGCTCACGTAGGCCAGTGCAGACAACTGACGGACGGACAGCTCTTCGTCCAAATGGGAGGCAATGTAGTCCATTGCGATACCGGCAGCATCGGACCCTGTACGGTTTTTCTGAGCAACAGAGTCCACATACTGCCGCCCCAGATTCTCCATCATGGTCCGTCTGCTCCGCTCCTCCGCTCGACCGATGGCGTTTTTCAATATTTCCGTCAAGGCATCGTACCGCACGGGCTTGAGCACATAGTCCAGGCAGTTGAGGCTCACTGCCTGGCGGGCGAAGTCGAACTCATCGTGGCAGGAGAGGATCACGCATTGGGTGCCGGGACTGTGTTTGTTAACATAGTCCACCAGCTGCAGACCGCTTCCGTCAGGCATCTCGATGTCACAGAGAAGCACGTCGATGAAGCTCCCCTGAAACGCCTCCAGGGCCTGGTTATAGCTGTAGGCCTTCATAACGGCGTCAAAGCTCAGCTGCTCCCAATCTACCCCGTCCAGTATCCCCTGCACGGCAAACATCTCATCGTCTACGATCAACAGCTTCATAATGTTTCCTCCCTGTACGGTATTTTCAGGATCATACTGGTGCCCTGATCCGGTGCGCTGACGATATCAAAGCTGGCCTTCTCCCCATAGAAGAGCTCGACGCGGCGCATGCTGTTCCAGATACCGATATGCCGGTTCCCCGCCGGATCCACGTAGGGCTCGCCCTTCTGGAGCTTATCCAAAATCTCCGGCGCGATGCCGTTGCCGCTGTCGCTGACGGCTATGAGCATCCGGTCCCCCTCTTTTTTGATGTCCATGAGTATCTCCACGGTCTTACCCGGGCTCAGGGCGTGCTTCATGGAGTTCTCCACGAAGTTTTCTATGAGCAGAGGGGGGATCAGCGCCCTCTCACAGGGTGACTGGACCTTGCAGGTGTAATGGAAAGCTCCCGGATGGCGGATGGACTGGATCTCCACATAGTTCCGGATAAACTCGATCTCCTGGCTCACAGGGACGAAGTCGTCGTTTTTCCGAAGGACATACCGGAAATACTTTACCAGAAGATAGGAGTAATCCTGTATGCGCTGATAATCTTTTGATTGAGCCAGGGCAAAGATAAGGTTATAAGAGTTCAAAAGCATGTGGGGGTTGACCTGGAGCCGCAGATTGTCAAGCTCCGTGCGGACAAGCTGGACCTCCCGCTCATGTGCCCGTTTGCGTGTCCCCGCGCTCTGATCGTAGGAGTCAAAAAGCATCAGGATCTCGTCGCTGTACCGCTTGCTCCGCTCGTTGATCCTATAATCCTCATCCCCGTCCCGCAATCTGTTGAGCGCCTGGGTCAGTCTGTCCACGGGCTCCAGCATCTCGATGCGCAGGACCTTCCAGATCAGCGGCAGCAGCGCCAGACACCCAAGAGAAAGCAGCAGAAGTATCCACTCAATGAGCGGGACGGTCTTCATCACGTTGAACCGGCTGTATCGGATGCAAACGGCAAGGCCGGTGCGCTCCGAATACCATGTGATGGACTCTTCCCGGATGCTATCGCGAGTCAGCGCATCGAAGTCACGGCTGACGCTCCCCGCCGATCCGTCCCCGTAAAGGGCACTGACGCTACGGGCTCCCCGGATGTAAACCGAACCACGGTCGTCCCAGGACTCCCGCAGCGCGTTGTAGACGCACTCAGCGGCGTCGGTGAGGAAGCCGATCCCGCATCCCCGGTACACGTAGGTCCTACATATGTAATCCCGCCCTCCGACAGTCCGGAGCTCAAAACGCATTGGTTCCTGTTCCGCAGCAAGCTTCTCCACAAGAGCCTTCGTCCGGTCCCGCTCCGGCACGTCCAGAGCGCCGCCGTAGTAGTTCACATATGTCCTGCCGCTGCCGCAGTCATAGAGGTACACAAACCCCGGCAGCTCCAGATGGGAGTACCAGCGGCCCAGATCCCCTATCATGTCGTAGGCTGTCATGGGGTCTGCAAGACCGCCGACATCGTTTATTTCGGTGAGATACCGGAGGGTGAACTCGTCGGCATAGTTCTCCACCATTGCCGCGTCCCGCTCCAATCGCTCCATCTGCAGGGACAACTCATGGAGGGCTCTCTCCTCGGATTGCTCCGCAAAACGCACCAGCACGGTAACAGAGAGGGTGATCAGCGAGACGGAAACGGGAACGAACACCACCAGAATCAGCGTCATGATTCGAAAACGCAGATTCCGTTTCATTTTTCGGTAAAATCCTCGAAGCTTCCCCATGCGCTTTTCTTCCCCCTGTTTTTCTCATTATACCATAAGCAGAAAAAGATTCCCACAAATTTAGCAGGAATCTTTTTCTTTTTTTGATTTCTCAGCCCTTGATGCCACCGGCGATGACACCCTTCTCCAGCTTATCCTGGAAGAAGGGGAAGGCGATGACGATGGGGGCCGTGGCCGCCACAATGACGGCGAACTGGATAAGGTAGCGGGAGTAGTTGGGATTTGCGGAATTGAGGAAGTTGGCGTTGTCCGCCGTGATCTGCTGGATCCACAGCTGGAGAGGCCACAAGCTCTTCTTGTTGGGGACGTAGATGGAGGCGGGCAGCCAGGAGTTCCACTGGGCCACCACGGAGTTGAGGATGATAACGTAACCCAGATTCATCGCCTGGGGCAAAGCCACCTGGAACATGGTTCGCCAGTGTCCCGCGCCGTCGATGGTGGCCGCCTCGTACATCTCACGGGGTACTCCGTTGAAGGAGTTCATCATCATGATCATGAACATGGCGTTGGTGCATCCGGGGACGATCAGCGCCCAAGGGGTACCGACCCACCCCAACGACTTGACAACCATGTAGGTGGGAACCATACCGCCGGAGAAAAGCATGGTGAACATGATGAGCATGGTGACGATGGGCTTGAGCTTCGACTGCCGGGATAGGGCGTAGCCGGTGACGGTGGCCAGCAAAAAGCCCAGGCCCGTGGAGCCCACGGTGTAAACGATGGAATTGGTGAAGCCCCGGATCACGCTGGCGTTTTTGAAGATAAGCTTGAAGCCGTCCAGGGTAAAGCCTCCCACAGGCAGGATCACCAGTCCCTCATGGGCCAGAAGCGTCTTTCCGTCGGACACGGAGGACATGAGCACATGCCACATGGGGACAACGGAACAGAATGCCACCAGGGCGCACAGGGTATAGACGATCACGTCCACTATCCGATCCCCCACAGTGGGGGTCTCTACCATGTGACTCTCCCATTCCTGGGTTTTCTTCTTTTTTCTCAGTGCCATTTCAATACCTCCTCGTATCAGAACAAAGACGTGCTGCTGAGCTTGCGACTCAGGGAGTTGGAGAGGATCAGCAGGGCAGTACCCACAACACTCTGGAAGAGGCCGGAGGCCGCGGACAGTGAGTAGTTGGTGGTGCCGCCGCCGAAGGCCATTCGGTAGGTGTAGGTATACACCGTGTCAGCCACGTTGTAGGTGGAGGGCATGTACAGCAGAAGGATGCTGTCAAAACCTGTGGAGAAGCTCAGGCCCACGTTGAGCACCAGCATCATGATGATCATGGGCATGATGTTGGGCAGGGTAATCTTGAAAAGTCTCTGGAGGCGTGTTGCGCCGTCGATAGCCGCCGCCTCATGCAGGTCGCCGGAAACCTGGCTGATGGCAGCCACGTACATGATGGAACCCCAGCCTACGGACTGCCAGACGCCCATCAAGAGGTAGATGATCCAGAATACAGGTATCTTGTTATTGGCAAGCCAGTTTTGATTCTCCAGTCCGAACTTGGAGAGCAGGAGCGTCAAAGGACCGTCCTTTGCCAGAAACTGCATCACCAGGGAAGCCACGACCACCGCCGCCACGAAGTTGGGAAGGTAGGAGAAGGTCTGCACCGTCCGCTTGAAGCCCTTGTGGTGCAGAAGGCTCAGCAGGAAAGCAAAGATGATGGAGGGAAAGAAGCCGATGGTGCATTTGATAAGGGCGATGCACACGGTGTTCCTGAGAGCCGTCAGGAACTGCTCGCCGGTGAAGAGGTCGATGAAGTGCTTGAAGCCCACCCAGGGGGAGCCAAAGTAGCCGTCGACGACGTTGTAGTCCTCAAAGGCCATGATGATGCCGAACATGGGTATGTAGTGGAGCACGATCTCATAGACAAGAACGGGTACAAACATGATGTACAGGGCCCAATTTTTCTTAAAATCGAATGCCCAGCTTTTTTTGTACTTGGGGTCGTTAAGGCGCTCAGCCTTTGCCGCGTCTGCTGTTGACACTTGATTCACCGCCTGTAATCAGATTTTTCGCCGCTCCCCGGCCCGCAGGGAGCCGGGGCGGCTGAGGAGGGAAAATGAAAAAGTGCGGATCTGAGCGGGATCAGGCGAAGGGATACTGATCCACGTAGGGCTGATAGATGTCAATGGCCTTCTGATAGTTGTATTTCTGGAGGCTCTTGCACCAAACACCCCAGTCGTCATCGCTGGTGATGTCCTTCTCCCCGGTGATGAAGTTTACAGCATTGTTGGTCATGTACTCAAGCACCCGGGAGCGGACTTCATCACAGGCTTGGGAGTCCTCGGTACTCATCATATTGGTTGTGATGGTTCCCTGGAAGAAACCGGTATTTGGGTACTTGACCCATAGATCAAGTGACGACTGGAAGGTATCGGCAAGCCCCAAGTCCACATTCTCCACCAGCTGCAGTCCGGGGGCCTTGTTGAAACCACATGCCACGCCAAGTCCGCCACTGTCCTGGGCCAAGACGGGATCCTTCTCGTACTTGCCCTCGTCATTCACAAAGTAGCAGCCGTTTTCCATGCCGTAGTCGGCGTAGAAGGTGTTATCGCTAAACTCCGCAACCTGGTCGGCGTTGAGGCCCAGGGTCTTGATAAGGGCGCCTTCCTCAGCATAGAACTGGTCAAAATAGGCGCAAAGTGTATCCAAATCCTTCTCCGCAGCCTTGGGGGTGATGAGCACTCCGCCTCCCACGATTTCGCCGCCCATGACACAGTTGGGAGCCTTGCCCTGACAATCTGCGTCACCGTAAATATCGTTGATGGGATATGGAGCTGCCTTCACGAAGATGCCCTCGGTGAAGCCGCCGTCGTTCATGTCCATACGTCCGCCGAGTTTGGACTGCTCGCCGTTGAACATACCAACCTTGCCCTGGCGGACGGCAGTCTCATCAATTTGGTAGAAAGCGTCGCTGGTGCGCTGGTAGAAGTCCTGATCAAGCCAGCCCTTCTCATACCAGGTATGCATGCATTCCAGATAAGCGCGGAAGTATTTTTCGTCGCCGCCAAAGTGAACCTTGCCATTTTCATCCTGATACCAGACGTTGACACCGCCACCGAAGCAGGAAAGCAGTCCGCCGGACCAGGTGAAGCCGGGATAGTAGAGACTCATGCAGTAGGAGTCGTCAATACCCTGATCTGCCATGGCTTTCTCAAAAATCTCGAACATCCACTCCCAGTCGGAAATGTAAATGGGATCCGGACCACCGGAGGGGAAGACCACATCATCAGTCCACGCATCCGGGTCATTCTCATCCGTAAAACCACCGGTGAATGCCGCACCCGTCTGGGGATTTGTGCCGTATTTGACGATCCAATCCCGCCGATACTGGAAACCTTGGAACACATCCTCTGGCTTATCCAGGAAATTCTCCAGGCAGTAGTAATGCTCCACGCCGTCCACCATAAAGACCGCGTTTTTCAGGTATGTGTCATTGGAGTGAACCAGGGCAACATAGTTGGGCATATTCCGCTCCACGTACTCGGTAATGTCCATCGCGTATCCCTTCTCCACCATGATGGGGGCGGGGTCGCATATGACCATGTCGATGAGGTCGGGCAGATCGCCGGACACCAGCATGGTGGAGTAGTTGTCGGCCTCCTTGCCGGGTGCCGGGGTCCAGAACTCCAGAGCCACCTTCTTGTCCTCGGGGCCGTAGGTCCTGGAGAGGGTGTACTGGACGGCGGGGTTCTCCTGATAGTCCGTGTAGAAGTTGCTGTTGGCGCCGCTGTAGATCCACCAGCTAAAGGTGGTGTCATCGCCCGCGCCGGCGCCTCCGCCGCATCCGGCGAGAACGCCGACGAGCATAAGCCAGGCCAGAGTCAGTGCTGTGAGTCGCTTTTTCATGTTTTTCCTCCTTATTGATGTGATGGTTGTATAATTCCCGCGCGTGCTTTGTGGATAATGATAATTTACACCATTTTTGGCGGAATGTATTTTGTAAATCCGACAAAAACTATAAGAAATCCGACGTGATGGTAATCTGCCGCATCTGCCTTCTCAGGATGGCCGCACACCGCGCTCGACCCAATCCTCCAGGGCGGTCAGAGTGCGCGGAAGGTCAACGGCCCCATCCTTCAGGGTGAGGCTGTCGCTTCCACCGGCATCAAAAAGGATGGCACCGGTACCCGGCATCATCAGCGCCGCGCCGTCCCATGCGGAGGAGTTCTCGATGCACGCAAGCGCCCTGTGGGCGCTCCCCTCCCCGCCGTAGACGTAGCCGTAGAACCGGCTAGGACCGTAGATCTCCTTTGCCTTCCGCCTTGCCATGTCCGCCGTGGCGGCGCTGGCCTTCCAGGGGCTCTCCCCCTCCTGAGTGCTCTCCACATACAGAGCGCCGCTGCGCAGAGCGAAGGCCGCCTCTCTCCCCACCGTCTCCCTCTGAGGAACAGGAGCAGGGGTCAGGCACTGGTGGAACCGGCGGGCGCACCTGTCCTTTTCAGGAAGCAGGAAACTGAACCGCACGCCCGTGCCGTCAAATCCGCCCTGCATATACCGGTAGAGGATCCGGGTACCGTCTGGCAGGAAACGCTCCCGCCATTCATCCACATCGATGACGGGCCGTTGGAACATCGGATCGAGGCGGGGGTCGTATCTATTCACCGTTCTCCCCCTCTCTCGCTCTGGCCTCACTTTTGGCGAAGGAACTGACGCACACCACCGACATATACCGTATCAGCACCGAGGGCAGCGCCAGCAGGATCACCGGCAGCAGCGGAACGGCCCAGTCCATAAGCCACAGCCCCAGGATCAGGATACCCAGCGCCAGCAGGTTCTTCGGAAAGTTGACGATGGCGTAAACCGCCGCGTTGCGCACGATCTGCCTGTTTTTCAGATCATACCTTGCCAGAATGGGGAAAATGTAAAGCGAAATCATGGCCGCCAGCGCTGCGGCGATGAAAATCCCCGCCCGCAAGACGCGGATGAGGGTCGTGCTCTCCTGCTCCATGACGTACTTCCAGTCCATTCCAAGGAGGCCAAACAGGACCACGATGATGATCGTCAGCGGAACGGACTGCCTGAAATTCTCCCGGAAGGACTTCCAGAACGGCTTCCACAGTCCCGGCGCCTCGTTCCGGGCGATCTTCATTCCCACGCTCATGGCCGCCGTGACAGCCGCCCCGGCGGTGACCACCGGAATGCTGAGGATCAGCACCAGAAGTCCCAGCTTTGCGTAGTCAAAGACGGTGCCCATGATCTGGGAAAATTTGCTGTTGGGATCAAAGAAGTCCATACTTGTCTCCCCTTTCGGAATTTCTAATGTCAAAGGAGCTGCGGTCTCACTCTGCGGGGACAGGTTCCGTTCCCCAAACCTCAAGTTGGGTCAGTGCCGGAAAGGGACTGTCATCTTCATATTTGCGAAACTCCTTTAGCTCCAGCCACTGGACGATCCGCGTGGAAACCGGGAAGGATTGGGGTTTACCGGTGCGGGCAAGATCCACGTCCTCTTTGGTCCCGTCGCTGAAAACCACTACTGCGCTCCTCCACCAGCTGTCGTGGGGGAAGTCCGCCCGGAGGGTCAGACGAACCTCATCCACCGTCACCTCCCGCCCGAAGTCTACCCGGAGCATCGGGTCGGATTCCTTGCCGATGCCCCATGCCTGGAAGGGCCAACCTCCGTGGGAGTTGTTCTCAAAAATGCCGTCAATGGCGTTCCTGGCCGTGAATTCAGGCTTCTGACCCTCCACGTTTGAAGACGCATGTGGGAAAAATCCGCTCTCCCGGATCTGATCATAGGGATTCAGCGCCAGATTTCGCCGACGTCCGATCTCCTCCGCTGTAGCTGCCCTGGCCCGGATCAGATGACAGGCACCGGAAAAGCTCTTGGGGGAAAAGCACCCCCGCTCCCCCGCCGGCGGGATGTGGAAGGCCATTCTGTTCCCCGGCACATAGACCAGAACCTCCGGCATGGCATCGTCCAGTTGTACTATAAAGTGCTTCCACCGCCCGTCGGTCTCCAAAAGGATGAAATCTCCATCACCGTAAGGGGCGGTGTAGAAAATGGAGCTCCGTTCCCCGGGCTTTCCTGCCGCCAGCAACCGAAAGCCCTCCCGGGTGTGTATTTTAAGCTTCATTTCAGGCATATTTCTCTCCTCCCCAGCTCACCAGAGGAACGCCGCGTCGCCGCACAGGCGCAACAGGGCCTCTATGAGATAGTAATCGCCGTAGATGATAGGCAGTTCGCTCATCCGTCCGCCCGGGTCGTGATAGTAGGTGGTGCCTCCGCCCACGATACCGTCGGTGTCCGGGTCCCAATCACAAAATCTCTCTGCGCATGCCCGGAGAATTCGGAGAGCAGCATCGGTGTACAGATCTTTCTCCAGATTTTCGACATGCTCCGCGATTTCCAAAAGACCACAGGCAGTGATGAGCCCGGCATCAGAGTCGTATTTCACAGGCTCTTTTGGCGACCTGTAGTCCACAAGAGGCAGCCAGTCGTTCACCGCAAGGCAGGAGATGCAGTAATGGGCGCATCGCTTTGCCGTATCCAAAAACTCTCTGTCCCCGGTATGCCGGTAGCTCAGGGCAAAGCCGTACACCGCCCACGCCTGCCCCCGGCTCCAAGAGGACCCAGGCCCATAGCCCTGCCCTCCGGGGGCGTCCAGCAGTTCCCCTGTCTCCGGATCCAGGGACACCAGATGGTTGCAGCTGCCGTCGGGCCGTACGATCCTCTGTTGGGCGGTCCTGGCATGGTTTCTTGCCGCGTGGCGATACCGGGGGTCCCCGGTCTCCTCAGATGCCCAATAGAGAAGCGGAAGATTCATCATACAATCTACGATCATCCATCCGCAGACACTGCCGTCGGCGTTGAGCCACTGTGGATTCTCCCCCTTCCGGTCGTCCCAGGCCCGAATGAACCGCCCTGCCGGGTTGTAGCGCCCAGCCAGTAGGTTGGCGGCGTGGAGTCCCCGGCGTCTCGACTCCCCGTTCCCTGTCAGCCTCCAGTCCGCCACTGCGGAGAGCAGGAACAGGAATCCGGCATCGTGGTCAACCCCATCCAGGCCCGTGAGTACCGCGTCCAGGCGTCTCTCCACTCCCCGGGCGGCGGTTTTGAACCTCTCATCCCCAGTGGCGTGGGCCATCTGCCAGAGCATCCCCGGCCAGAACCCATTGGTCCAAAAGCCCAACCCCAGCGGGGTGTTCTCCACATCAAAGTATCTTCCGTTCTTTGGGGCAAACGGAATGGTCTCCCCCAGACGACCGCACTCAGCGGTCATCTTGATCCTGACCTTCTCCCAAGTCTCCTCCAACCATTTTTGTGTATTCGCGTCCTGTGTCAACGTGATTACCCCTTCCGTACCGCCTCGTTGAGTCTGTCCATAAATTCCACCATGCAGTCGTGTGTCAGAACGTGGAAACTGACCATGGATTTCAGGGGCATGGCGTACATCATGTCGTTCCGTGACTTCTCATCGGCCCCCGAGGAGGTGCCCAGATCCGTGTGGCCGCGGCGGGCAAGGCGCTCGGCCAGAAAAGCTCCCACAACAGGCTTTGTGCGCGGGTCGGCCAGAAGCTCTCCAACCGTTGTGGCGGAGGTGACGGTGAAGGGCAGGAGCTTCCGGGTGGTGAATCTCACCCTTGTCTCCAGCCGTATATCGTCGCTGGCGTGGCCAATAAGGACGGCATATTCCCCGCTGGGTGCGTACCAGTCGCCCAAATCCGGGTCATAATAGCTCAGGCTCCTGTCGTCCAGCTCCAGAGTGACGGTCTTCGTCTCCCCCGGCTCCAGATGTACCTTTTTGAAGCCCTTCAGCTCCTTCACCGGCCTGTTCGGCGTGCCGGTGAGGTCGGAAACGTAGAGCTGGACCGCCTCGCGCCCCGCCATGGCCCCCACGTTGGTCACGTCCACCGAAATGGTCAGCCTCTCGCCGTCGCCGAAGCTCTCCCGGTCGGTCCTGAGGTTTGAATACGCAAATTCCGTGTAGCTGAGACCGTGGCCGAATGCCCAACGGACGGGCATCTTCTTTTTGTCGTAATAGCGGTAGCCCACGTAGATCCCCTCGGCGTAGCGGACCTTCTTCCCGTCGCCGCCGAAGTTGAGGTAACTGGGGTTGTCCTCCAGCTTCATCGGGAACGTCTCGGCAAGGCGCCCGGAGGGGTTAGCCTCGCCCCAAAGGAGAGCGTCTGCGGCCTCGCCCACGCCCTCGCCTCCAAGGTACATTTCCAGTATAGCGGCGGTTTTATCCGCCCAGGGGCACTCCACGCTGGCACCGTTGTGCAGGACCACCGCCGTGTTGGGCTGGACTGCGGTCACGGCCTCAATGAGTTTATTCTGACACTCCGGCAGACGCATGTGCTCCCGGTCAAAGCCCTCCGACTCAAAGGAATCGGGAAGTCCGGCGAAAATCACCGTCGCGTCGGCATCGCGGGCGGCGTTCACCGCTCTTTCCAGTTCCTCTTCCGAAAGCCCGTCCCCCTCACCGGGAAAGCCCTGCACATAGGTCACGTCCCGCCCCTTCTCCCGTGCCGTCTCCAGAGCAGAGCTTACGCGGCTGGCGTTGACACGGCTGGAGCCGCTGCCCTGATACCGGGGGCACTCGGCGAAAGCGCCGATGTAGGCGACCTTCTGTCCCTGCCTGAGCGGCAGCACTCCATTGTTTTCCAAAAGCACGGCGCACTCGGTCTCGATCTCCGCTGCCAGAGCGTGGTACGCCTCCAGATCGTAGGGCTCGCCGGGAGTACGGTTTTCGACGTACTCAAAGACAAATTTCAGGATATTCTCCACCGCCCGGTCCACAAGCGCCTCGCTGAGCTTCCCCTCCCGGACGGCTTTGACGATCAGCGTGTCGTTCTCGCCGCCGGAGTCGGGCATCTCCAGATCCTCCCCGGCCTCGATTCCCTTCACTCTGTCCGCCGCGGCGCCCCAGTCGGTGACCACGGCGCCGTCAAATCCCCACTCGGTGCGGAGGATATCGGTGAGAAGCTCCCTGTTTTCCGAGCAAAAGGTCCCGTTGATCTTGTTGTAGGCGCACATGACCGTGGCGGGCTTTCCCTCCTTCACCGCGATCTCAAAGGGAGTCAGGTAGATCTCTCGGAAGGTACGCACGTCCACCTCCGAGGAGCACCCCATGCGTGAAAACTCTTGATTATTGCAGGCGAAATGCTTGAGGGAAGCTCCCACATAGTGGCTCCGGAGCCCCCGTATCCACGCTGCGGCAAGCTTGCCGGCCAGATACGGGTCCTCGCTGATGTACTCAAAGTTCCTGCCGCACAGGGGCGAGCGCTTGATGTTTGCGCCGGGTCCCAAGAGCACCGCCAGATCCTTCGCCTGACACTGGCGGCCCAGGGCGTCCCCCAGGCGCGTCAGCAGGTCCTCGTCAAAGGAAGACGCGGTGGCGCAGGCGGCGGGGAAGCAGGTGGCCTTGATGCTCTCCCCCATTCCCAGGTGGTCTCCGCCCACCTCCTGCTTGCGCAGCCCGTGAGGGCCGTCGGACATCATGACGGAGGGCACGCCCAGCCGCTCCACGGGTTTTGTGTGCCAGAAGTCCAGCCCGGAGCAAAGCCCCGCCTTCTCCTCCAGCGTCATCTCAGAGACAAGCTTTTTGATATCAGTTTTCATTGAACAGCCTCCCCGGTTTATTGATGAATCCATTTTGCCATGTTTCCCGGGAAAACTATATAAGAAATCCGACGCAAATTATCAGAATTCCGACAGACTGCCCAAAACCTCTTGCCTGGCGCATTTTTCCGGCGGTATAATCGGGGAAATCATTAATATGGAGGTGTTCCAATGACCAAAGAAATATACCACGCGCTTGAAGACCCGGATTATCAGGATGCCTATGTGGATATCGATGAGCTCCGCACCCGCCCCAACCCAAACGGAGGTGAACTTACATATCGATATGTCCATGGCGGCTTCCCCGGAAAATCCGTGAAGTTTTCCCTGTGCTTCCCGGAGAAGGAGAAGTACACAGGCCGCTTCTTCCACTACCTCTCCCCCTTCCCCGGGCCGGATGAGGAGATGGCATCCCTGACCCGAACCGGGCAGAACGACCACATCGCCTTCGCGCTGGAGCACGGCGCCTACTTTGTGGAGAGCAACATGGGCTCTGCCCAGCAGTTTGGTGGCTCCCCGGAGCCCCGGCGGGTCTGGAAAGCCAGCGCCGCCGTGGCGGAGTTCTCCCGGAAGAAAGCCATGGAAATCTACGGTACTGATAAGCGTCCGGTGGGTGTGGTCTACGGCGGCTCCGGCGGCGGTTACAAGACCATGGCCTGCATTGAGAACACCGACGCCTGGGATGGGGCAGTGCCCTTCGTCATCGGCTCTCCCGCCTCCCTGCCCAATACCATCACCATGCTCGTTCAGGGCCAGCGGGTCCTGCGCCACTGCTTTGGGAAGATCATCGACAACATCGACGCCGGTGGCTGCGGCGATATGTACGCGGGTCTCACCGACGAAGAGGCCGCCATGCTCCGGGAGATCACCCTGATGGGCAAGCCGCCGTTATCCTGGTACGTGGAGGCCTCCGGGCGTGTGGATCCAGGCTCTCTGCCGGTGCTGACACCGGGTGTCAAGGCATCTGACCCCAAGTATTTTCAGGATTTCTGGACCGTGCCCGGATATGAGGGGTCAGATTCCAATTCCGGCGCCGCACGTGACCGGTTTGTGCTCCGGGCACATGTGATTGCCTGCGGTGTCTCCGACGAGGCGAAACAGGATGGCGGACTTCCCACCGGTGGCAACGGCGTGGACGATGCTTGGAAGAAGCAGCTTGCCTCCTCCGGTGGCGCTTGGATGGAGATCGACGCCATGCCGGATGACCCCGACCAGTACGTGGATGGCACCAACATCACTTTCCCCGGCACCGCGGCGGATGGCAAGACGCTCCTACTTTCCTCTCTCACCAGGGAGCCGGAGACGGGCCGCAGTCTCATTCTCTTTGGCGCGGCGTACGGTGCGGACAGGGCATCGGACGTGATGGCGCTTCTGAAACCGGGCGATGAAGTTCTGTTGGACAACTCCGACTATGTGGCCGTCCAATCCTACTACCGCCACCAGGTGCCGGCAGAGACAGATTTCCACGCCTGGGACCAGTTCCGCAACCCGGATGGCACCCCTAGGACACCCCAGCGTCCCTTCATGGGCAAGGGTTTCACCGGAACAGGCACCGTACAGGATGGCGACATCCAAGGCAAGGTGCTCCAGATCCAGGCCCTTGTGGACGAGGCCACCTGCCCCTGGTGCGCCCATTGGTACCGAGAGCAGGTCAGGAAAGCCGGGAAGCTGGACAACATGCGCACATACTTTTTCCAGCGTTGCATGCACGGGGACAACACCGCCATGGGCAACTCCATGGTAGTCAACTACATGGGCGGTCTCGCCCAGGCCCTGCTGGATGTCAGCGACTGGGTCATGAAAGGCAGGGAGCCTCTGGAGACCACCAAATATTCATACGAGGACAACCAAATCGAGGTGGAGCCTGACGCCGCCAAGCGAAACGGTATGCAGGCCGGCATAGTCCTCACGGCAAACGGCCAAAAATGCCTCCGTGTAAAAACCGGCGAGGCCTTCACTCTCCGGGCTGAGACCACCGTTCCCGAAAATGCCGGGTCAGTGGTTGCAATGGATTTTGATTTCCACGACGACCGGAGCATCCCCGCCGCCACTCCTGTTTTTGACGTGAGAGGTGAATTCACGCTTAACGACAAGGGCGCGGTCAGCGAGCTTTCCTGGCACTACGATGAGCCCGGCACCTACTTTGCAGCTGCAAGGGTCAGCACCCAGAGGGATGGCAACGCCAACGACATCTTCACCCGCGTCTGGAATCTGGACCGGGTTCGAATCATTGTTGAATAAGAGTCTCCGAGTATATCTACATATTACTTTATCTACACAAATTACAAGGAGGAACACGCATGGAAAAAGGAAAAACCTTCGGCGTCTTTCAGGTGGGCATCATGGTGAGCGACATCGATGAGTGTCTGAAGCTCTTCGTGGACGCGCTTGGCATGGAGGTGGTCTTCGAGGCCCGAAACCAGATTCAGCCGGCCCAAGGCCTGTCCGGCACCGACAAACAGGTGATGAATGTCCTGATGCTCCACGGGGAGGGAGGCGTGGATCTGGAGATCCACCAGTACGTGGATCCCCCCGCGAAGCCATGCCCACCCATGAACCACAACGACCTGGGCTCCATGCACTTCATGCTCCGGGTGGACGACATCTACGCGGTGTGCGAAAAGGTCCGGGCGCTGGGGTATGAGCTTATGAATCCGGTGGTGGAGTCCAAAAACGTCCCCGGCTTCAAATTCACCTATTTCCGCGGCCCCGACGGGGTCATGGTGGAGCTCCACCAGGGCGAGGTGCCCAGAGTGAGGAGAGTGTGAGATGAGTATCAACAAAGCGTTTGATCTGACAGGCCGGGCGGCGCTCGTCACGGGCGGTGGCTCCGGCATAGGAAAGGGCTGTGCCGTCGCGCTGGCAGAGGCGGGAGCCCGTGTCATGGTGGTGGGCCGGAGGCTTACCAAATTGGAAGAGGTCAAAGCGGAAATCGAATCCGCCGGCGGCGTATGCGAGTGCTTCTCCGCCGACCTGACCGAGGAGGCGTCCTGCAAGGCCATGACGGAGGCCTGTATGGAGAAGTTCGGCCGTCTCGACATCCTCATAAACTCCGCCGGAGGACGCGGCGCACACGGGGATCTCAGTCTTGAGTTCTCCACAGAGAACCTCCGGGAAACCATGGCGCTGGATTTCGACTCCACCTTCAACGCCATCAAGTACACATACCCCCGGATGGAGAAGTCCGGCGGCGGTTCTGTCATCAACATCGCCTCCCTGGCGGCACTGAGAGCCAGCGGCCCCATCGTCTACTCCGCCGCCAAGGGAGCCATTAAGTCCATGAGCCGCACCCTGGCAAAGCGCCTGGGTGGCATGAAGATCCGGGTCAACACCATCTATCCCGGCTTTATCGTCACTGAGATGACCGCCGGTGTGATGGATCACCCGGAGGTCCGGGCAAAATACGAGGCCGAGTCCCCTCTCGGACTTCTGGGACGACCTGAGGACATAGCGTACTGCGCCCTGTATCTGGCCTCCGACGCCGCCAAATTCGTCACCGGTCAGGACTTCGTAGTGGACGGCGGAGCTACCTGTTAAATCACTCTTATAAACTACAAGCCTCCCGCCAGTCATAAAATCCGGCGGGAGGCATCTTTAAAAAAGGAGAAAAACCATGCCTTTTCCAAACAATTTCCTCTGGGGTGCCGCCAGCGCCGCCGCACAGATCGAGGGCGCGTGGGACGAGGATGGCAAATGTCCCAGCATCTGGGACGTGGCAGGGGAACACATTAAAAACGGGCAGGACTGCCACATCGCCTGTGACCACTACCACCTATATAAAGAAGATGTAGAGCTAATGAAGACGTTGGGACTGAAATCCTATCGGTTCTCGATCTCCTGGCCCCGGATCATGCCCGAGAAGGGTAAGGTGAATCCCAAGGGCATCGCGTTTTACAAAAACCTGATTGCCGAGCTGAAGAACGCGGGCATTGAACCGCTGGTGACCCTTTACCACTGGGATATGCCCCTGTGGGTACATCAGGAGGGCGGTTGGAAGTCCCCGAAAATCATCGACTACTACTTTGAATATGTAAAGGCCGTGGTAGAGTCGCTGTCGGGGGATGTGCGGTATTGGATGACCTTCAACGAGCCTCAGATTTTCATTCTGGCAGCCTATATGCTGGGTGCCAGCGCCCCCTTTCAGCACGAGTCAATGACTGCCGTCACGGACCATCTGCGCCATATGCTCCTGGCCCACGGCAGGGCCGTGAGGCTCATCCGGGAGACGGCAACGCTTACGCCCGTCATCGGCATCGCTATGGCCTCCGGCGCCTACATTCCCGACAGTCAGGATGAGGCGGGGTTGCTGGACGCGGCGCAGAAGTCCTTTGAAACCTCCGTGGGCGAGTTCGGCAACAGTCTCTTCATGGACCCCATCGTTCTGAGTCTGGCCAGCCCCATGCTCCGCTCCAAGTTGAGCGCAGAGGATTTGAAAATCATCTCCGAACCCATAGACTTAATTGGCGTCAACGTCTACCAGCCCTCTAACCCGATTCTTGATAAGGAGGGCTATCACGCGGATGACAGGCCAAAGACCATGCTGGACTGGGTAATCGACAGCCGGTGCCTGTACTGGACCATCCGGCAGTATTACGAGCGGTATCATCTTCCCATCATGGTGACGGAGAACGGTATGGCGAACCCCGACATCGTGGGATCCGACGGTCAGGTTCACGACGGGATAAGGGTGCAATTTCTGGACGACTTTCTCTCCGGCATGAAGAGAGCGGTGGAGGAGGGCATCCCGGTCCTGGGTTACCAGCACTGGGCCGTCATGGACAACTTCGAGTGGTGCGAGGGCTACGGCCCGCGCTTCGGCCTTATCCATGTAGATTACGACACCCAAAAGCGCACCATAAAGGACAGTGGCTGGCACTACGCCGAGATTATTCGCACAAACGGGAATAAGTTATAAGCTCGATGATATGACAATAGCAGGCGGGAACACCCTGCCTGTTGTTGAGAACATTGTTGAGTTTGAAGGGAGATCACACGAACCTCCCCCTGTTCGGCTCGTACTCCCTTCCGAGGATGCCGCTCATCTCCTCCGGAGTCTCCCGGCAGCCGCCGGCGATCCACTCACGGAGCATGGAGGCCAGCCCCGCCTTGAAGAAAGCCCGATGGTAGCGGAGCTCGTTTTCAGCTGTGAAGCCCATCTCACCGGCAAGCCGCTCTATGTCCCGCAGGGCCCTGTCGCTGAGGAAGGCGTTGAACAGGTGGCTGTCCCGGCACCTGTCCAGATACACCCGATAAAAGTCCCGGTGCTCCCCCACAAAGCTGAAAAAGCGTGTGAAGCGCCGGCCGATGTTCCACTCATCCTCCCCGGACGAAAAGAGCTCCCCCAGATACTGAGACAGTCTCCTGTCGATCTCCACCATAAGAGCGTACACGTCGGTGAAGTGGATGTAGAAGGAGCTTCGGTTGATGTCGCAGACGGCGCACAGCTGGCTGACGGTGATCTTCTCCGGCTCCCGCTCATTGAGCAGGGACAGAAACGCGTCAACGATTCTGTCCTCCGTCTCCTGAAATCTCTGGTTGTTGGGCGTGTTCATATTTCCTCCATTAAAACTACACATGATGTGATATTGGCGGTTGAACCTTCGAGCTTCTGGGGCTATACTAGGATTATAAACACAACATCCGTTGTTGTAAAGCCCAAAAAGGAGGAATTTTGATGGATCGTAATCAGGAGACGCTGGAAAAGGGCTCCTTTGGGAAGCTCCTTCTGACGCTGTGCGTCCCGGCCATTGTCATCATGCTGGTGACGGTGATCTACAACATGGCGGACATCTTTTTTATCGGCAGGACAAAGAACGAGGACATGATCGCGGCGGTGTCTCTGTGCTCCCCCATGTTCTCCATCCTCTCTGGCCTCGGGACGCTCTTCGGAAGCGGCGGGTGTACCGCTGTCTCCCTGGCGCTGGGGCGCGGGGATCGGGAACGGGTGCGCAAAATCTCCGCTCTCTGCTTTTTCGGCTCCCTGGCGCTGGGGGCGGCGTTTCTGGCCTCTGTACTCGCCTTCCTCTCCTCGGTGTGCCGGGTGCTGGGGGCGGATGAGGCGACGTTTGGCTTCACCCGGGACTACCTGCGTGTCATCGCTCTGGGCGCGCCGGTGATCCTGTTTTCCAATGTGTATATGAACCTCATTCGCGCCGACGGCGCGGCCAGGGAATCCATGGTGGCAAACCTGGCCGGGACCTTCACCAATATCGCCCTGGATCCGGTCTTCATTCTCCTTTTCCACATGGGTGTCACCGGCGCTGCCATCGCCACTGTGTTGGGAAATATGGTCAGCGCGGCGGTCATCCTCTGGCACTGCCTGAAAAGCCCGGCCTGCTGGTCCTTCCGGCTCCGGGACGTGACCTTTAAGCGGGACGTGGCTCTGCCGGTGGTGACGCTGGGCCTTCCCATGGCCTTCAGCACCATCCTCATGAGCGTCAGCCACATGTTCTCCAACAACCTGATGATGGACTACGGCTCCGCCGCCATGTCCGCCCAGAGCGTCGCCGGGAAGATCAACATGCTCATCTCCATGACCGCAATGGGCCTTTGCATCGGGATGCAACCGGCCATCTCCTATAACTACGCCCGCGGGAATGGCGACCGTACCATGGAGATCGTCAAAAAGACCGCTGTCACCTGCGTGGCGGTGGGGAGCGTGCTGACGGCGGCGTGCTTTCTATTCCGGGACAGACTGATTTTAGCCTTCATCGACAGCGAAAACGTGCTGGAGCTGGGCCGGTTCATGCTGACGGCCTCCCTGGTGATGGGCCCCTTCTACGGGCTTTACCAGCTGTGTACCACCTACCTTCAGTCTACCGGCAAAGCGGGATACGCCACCTTCGCGTCCCTGCTCAATAAGGGCATCATCTTCCTTCCCGTACTCTTTATCCTCCACGCCGCCTTCGGACTCCACGGCATCGCCTGCACCGCCCCGGTGACAGACGCATTGAGCCTCATCGCCGCCTTCCTTCTGTGCCGCTTGGCGGAGCGGAAAGATACTGCCCCGCGAGCGCAGCCGGAGCTGAGGCAGTAGAGAAACAAATGACACTTCAAATGGATGTTCCTCAATAAAGAAAGGATGGACAAACATGATCTTTCAGCTGAATATGAAAATGGAGGATTTACTTGAAAATAAGCAGGCTTCCGCAGCCCTGGAGCGTGTTTTCCCCGGTCTTGGAAATATGGCCCGTAAAAACGCACAGGCCCTCCATCTGTCTGTCGAACAGCTCGTGCGGTATGCTCATATCCCCCAGGGCGATGCTTTGCTGCCGGAGCTTGGAAAGCTTCTGGAGGAATTGAACACTCCGGAAAACGCCATAAGCCCTCGTGAGGCACAACTCGTACATCGCTTTATGGAGCTTGATGCCGAGGATCGGCGCAGGCCCCTTCCGGGCACAGTCCACAGTCAGGCTGCCATCTATCCCGGCAAGCCCTGGCTGGACACCAAGGGAGAACGTATTCAGGCCCATGGAGGCGCGGTGTTTTTTGAGGACGGAGTCTACTACTGGTACGGGGAGAACAAAGAACACACCGACGGAAAAAACGGCGTCTGGACCTGGGGTATCAAGGTCTATTCCTCCACAGATCTTATGAATTGGAAAGATCTCGGTTTTCTCATCCCACCTGTGTTGGACGACCCCAACTTCCCTCTCTTCCCCGCCAAACACCTGGATCGTCCTCACATTCTCAAGTGCCCAGCCACAGGGAAATATGTCTGCTGGATCAAAATTTCCGGTCCCAGCTCAGTGTTTACAGTCTGGCAGGCTGATCAGCTTTTGGGTCCCTATTCTCTGATTGAGGAACAGTACACTCCCGGCGGCTACGCCATCGGTGATTTTGATCTTATTGCGGATGAGGTCACCGGGAAAGGATATCTTTATTTTGATGCCGATCATCGGAGCATCCTCTGCATGAAGTTGGAGCCCGACTACCTCCACGCGGCCAGCGAAAAGGCCGCAAGCTACCCTAACCTCCACCCGCCCTTCACCAGGGAAGCCCCAGCCCTCTTTGAGCATGAAGGCAAAAAATATATGCTTACCAGCGGCATGACCGGCTATGTCCCCAACCGCTCCGACAGCGCATGGGCGCAGACTTGGGACGGCGTCTTTAAGAGCATCGGAGATCCCCATCAGGATGACAATTCCCACGCCTCCTTCAACAGCCAGATCTCAAAAATCTTCCGTATCCAGGGAACAAATCAGTGGATAGCCATGGCGGACCGCTGGCTTCCGAAATATCCGGTGGATGCTCGGCTGGCAGACCTGTTTACCCGCGTCATCGCCAGCTCCCAGGACCCGGAGCACTACCGCGTCACCCCGGAGGAGCGTCAGGAGGTATACGCCGGAAACGTGATTGAAACCGCCCGCACGGAGATTGCCGATTACGTGTGGCTTCCCATCACCTGGGATGGAGATTTGCCCCGTATCCGTTGGCAGGACAGGTGGAGACCTTAACCATATAAGATATAAGATAGAAGGAAAGGGGGCTGTGAAAAAAGTCCGTGTGCCTTAAATTTACTATATAAAAAGGTTATGTGGAATCCGGCAAAATCGGATTTCACATAACCTTTTTGCGTATTTAATTTTGGACTGAAAGACTTTTTTCACAGCCCCTCGCTTTTTTCATTTCACGGAAAAACCGCGTTTCAAATCACCGAAAGGGCCTTGGCGACGGTATCGGCCAGCTCCGGCTTTCCGAAGCGGGCGGAGAGTTCCTTGAAAGAGAGGGTCAGGAGAGACCCCTCCACGGAATCGATGCCGGGAATAAGCTCCCTCAAGGCTTTCCCGCCCTCGATGTCAGAAAGGATCTGCCACACGGACATATCGACAGAAAGGCCGCGTGTCATGGGGCGGGTGGTCTCGTAGGTGAACTCGTAAGTCCCACCCTTGAGGACGTGTCCGGCGGTGTAGGCGCTCTCCGGGGCCCAGGGCAGGGTCAGCTCCGCCTCGCCCCCCTCAGGCACGGTGACGGAAAGGGTGACGTGGCTTAAGTCCGGGCATTGCCAGTGCACCTCATAGAGGCCGGAGGCGGAGTCATAGGCAGCGTCCAGCCGTCCCAGCCGCCTGTCCGGCACCGGGTGAAGCTTCACCCGGCGGAATCCCGGCTCTACAGGCTCCAACCCCGCGCACCAGCGCCAGATCCACTCGGCTATGGAGCCGTAGGCGTAGTGATTCAGGCTGTTCATACCGGTGGAGGACATATGTCCGTCGGGATCCACGCTGTTCCAGCGCTCCCAGACGGTGGTGGCGCCCATCTTCACCTCGTAGAGCCAGCCGGGCAGATCCTCATTCAGCAGGAGATCGTAAGCCTCCTGAACCATTCCCAGCTCCGACAGGGTTGGGCAGAGAAGCGGCGTGCCCACAAAGCCCGTCTGGAGCTTGCCATTAGACCACTGGAGGCGCTCGCGAAGTCCCGCCTCGGCCTTCTCGCGGTTCGGGTGCAGGTCGAAGGCCAACGTCAGCAGATGCGCCGTCTGGGTATTGACGCAACAACGACCCGTGGGGCTGTAATATTCTCGAATAAGGTCATCGCGGACTCTTCCGGCCAAATCGTCAAACCGTTCCGCGTCCTCTCCCCTTCCCAGCACCCGCGCCGCGTTTGCCGTCAGGCGGGCGGAGCGGATCAGGTACGCGGAGGCGATAAAGGCCTCGTCCGTACCGCCGCGCACAGCGTCCGCCGCCCTGGGGCCGTCCAGCGCCACCCAGTCCCCGTAGTGGAACTGGGTAAGCCACGTTCCATTGTCATATTCCTTCGCGCAGTAATCGGTCCAGGCCGCCATGCCCTCAAAATGCGCCTCCAACAGCGCCCTGTCCCCGGTGAAGGTGTAGACCGTCCAGGGAATCACCGTGGCGGCGTCGCCCCAGGCGGTGGCGGCGCTCTCAAGGCCGAAGGCAGGAACTGTGATGGGCACCATGCCGCCGCGCTTTGCCTGCTCCATGTTCATATCCGTCAGATATTTGTGCAGGAAGGCGGCGCAGTCGGTGAAGTAGCTGGCCGTAGGCGCGAACACCTGGGCGTCCCCGGTCCAGCCCATGCGCTCGTCCCGCTGGGGGCAGTCCGTGGGCACGTCCAGATAGTTGCCCCGCTGTCCCCACATGACGTTCTCGATGAGGCGGTTCACAAGCGCATGTCCCGTAGTCAGCGTGCCGATCTGCGGGATATAGGAGTGAACCACCAAGGCGGTGAAGTCCTCCGGGGCGATGTCCGCGCCCTCCACTTTTACATACCTGTACCCATAGAAGGTAAAACGCGGCTCGATTATATGCTCCGCCCCGTCGGAGGTCCAGAAATATTCCGCTTTTGCCGTGCGCAGATTGTCCCGGTAAAAATTCCCGTCCTGCATGTGCTCGCCAAACTGGAGGTGCAGGGTCTCGCCCTCGGAGATATGGACGCACAGTCGGAAAATGCCGGTCATGTTCTGGCCGATGTCGAAGACCGTCTCCCCGGCTGGCGTGTGGAGCACCTCCTTGACGGGCAGCTCCCGCCACACCTTCACCGGCGGGCTCAGGCGGGCTCTCAGCGGGGCTTTCGGGGCCTCAGCGAGTGACGCGGGCACCGGCGCGGTTTCCGGAAGGGTCATATTCACATGTTCCCCGTCGTAGATGTTGGAGAAGGTGACGTGGCCGCGGGTGACGGTCCAGCTCCCGTCGGTGCCGATGACATCCTCGCTTCCGTCGGCATACCTGAGGCGGATCTCCGCCAGGAGCTTCCAGTCGTCCCCGTAGAACCCCGCCTGTCCGGGCCTGGACACAAAGCCGAAGCGCCCGGAATACCAGCCGTTGCCCAGCTCCACGGCCAGGGCGCCGCCGTTTTTCAAGGCGTCCGTCACGTCGTACGTCTGGTACTGCACCCACTCGTGATAGTCGTTGCAGAAGGGAGTCAAATATTCGTCCCCCACCTTCGCGCCGTCGATCCGCGCCTCATAGAGGCCCAGGCCGCAGAGGTAAAGCCGCGCGGAGGCCACCTGGCCCCGGACATCGATTTTCTTGGAAAAAATGGGGTGCCGCGCCTCCGTCCGGTCACAGCCGATCCATTTAGCCTGCCATGGCTCGTCCAGCTTCGCCGTCTCGAACCAGTTGACCGGCCCATCCGCCACCCGCCAGAAATAGCGCGTTCTCGGAGCCAACTCCAGATCCGGCTGGGCGCAGAGCGGGTCAAATATTTCTTCGCCGGAATCGTATACAAGATCCCGAAGCGCCGCATCCCGGGCGATCAGGAGCCGCCCGTTTCCGCCCTTCCAAGTGAAGACGGGTTTTCCCAAATCGAACCCCAGGGGGTTTTCCAGATGGTTTACCTTGCAATCGTATATCGCCATAGTCCTTCCCTCACTCCAAAATATACTTTTTCAGCGCCTCGAAGACGGGCGCGTAGCCGCCGGCGTAGATGTGAACGCCCTCCACGGTGATGTCTGCCCGAAGATTGCCGCGCTCGTCCTTCAGGCTGTCGTTCACGTCGATATAGCTGAACCCAAATGCCTCCGCCAGCGCTTTCACCTTCCTGTTTGTGTCGTCAACGGCGGCGTTAGTACGGGTGGAGGCCCAGACGGGCGGTTTCGGCAGGTCGTGGTTCACCGGGTAGTAGGCCATGACGTAGACCTTCGTCTCCGGCAGCCGCTCCCGGATGCGGCCCATGATCTCCCGGTAATTCGTAAGAAGCCGCTCCTGCCAGCGCTCCCCGAAGGTCTCGGCGTTTATGTCGTTGGTGCCGATGTTCAAAAAGAGCTTTGACGGCTCCAGGTCAAAGAGAACAGTGTCGATTTCCCAGAGAAAATCGTCCGTGGTGAACCCTCCGACACCCCGGTTGTAGACGGTCACGGGAAGTCCGGCGCTCAGGCAGTATTCCGCCACGGGGAACTGCTCCATCAGGGACGAGCCCGTGAAGAGGATCTGTCCCTTGCGGGCGAAGCGATTCATCTCCCGAAAATTGCGCACCTTCCGCTCCTGCTCCCGCTTCTGGCCCGTTTGCATCATCTTGCCAAGGGACGTAAGCTTTTCCACAAGCTCCTCCCTTGTGGCGGCGCTCATGTCGAAATTTGTCGGTTTCATTTTACTCCTCCTCCACAGTCACGGCGTTGTCCCGGATGACATTGGCGTACCACCGGGCGCTGTCCTTGGGGGTGCGGGCCAGAGTCTCATAATCCGTCCGGCAGATGCCGTAGCGGCATGTGTATCCCGCAGACCACTCAAAATTATCCAAAAGGCTCCAAAGGAAGTACCCCCGCACGTTCGCCCCGGCCTCGATGGCACGGGCAAGGCGCGTCAGGATGTTTTCAAGGTATTCGATGCGGTCAAGGTCGTGGACAATACCGTTTTCGTCCGGCGTCTCCATGGCCCCCGGCATCCCGTTTTCCGTGATGTAGATAGGGATTTGGAGCTGGAATTTGTTTTTGAGGATGTCCAGCACGTCAAAGAGGGCGTCGTAGTCCCAGCCCTCCCGAGCGCTCTTCTGGAAGTTCCCGCCTTGATCGCCGGTGAGCTCCACCTTGCAGTCCGCCCGGTCATAGATGGCGTTATAAAAGTTGAGGCCATAGAAGTCCAGAGGCTGGCGGATGGTCTCAAAGTCGCCGGGGAGGATTTGGGGATAGATGCCCTTCTCCCGCATGTACCGCTGGTGGAGCTCGGAGTACCCGCCCAGGAAAAGGGGCGTCAGGAACATCCCGTATCCCTGCGTCTCGTTCTGGAGCCGCGCCAAAAGACAGTCGTCGGGATTATCAGGCCTGTCCGGGTAGTGGTGCCAGACGTCCACGGTGATGCCGATCCGCGCGTTCGCAAAGCCATAGGATCGGAACAGCTTTACCGCCTCCCCGTGGGCCACCAGAAGATGATGGAGGCACTGGCGGGCGTATTTCTCGTTGCGCAGCCCCGGCGCGAAGAAGCCCAGGGCGTGGCCCACATAGACGGCGATGGGCTCGTTGAAGGTGATCCACATGTCCACGTCATCGCCGAAATTGTCAAACAAGACCCTGGCGTACTCCAAATACCAGTCCTCGAACGCCCGGTTTCCAAAGCCGCCCATGTTCTGCAGATCCTGGGGCAAATCCCAGTGATAGATGGTGGCGCAGGCGCGGATGCCGGCCTTTTTAAGCGCCGCCAGAAGGCTTTTGTAGTAGGCGATGCCCGCCTCGTTCACCCGATCCGTCCCCTCCGGCAAAATGCGTGACCAGGAGAAGGAGAATCGGTAGGCCTGTATACCCAGGCTCTTCATGAGCTCCACGTCCTCCGGCCAGCGGTGGTAGGCATCACAGGCCACATCGGGTGTGTCCAGGCCATAGCGGTGGGTGAACACGTCCCAGATGGACGCCCCCCGCCCGTCCTCCTTTGCCGCGCCCTCCACCTGGGCAGCGGCGGTGGCCGTACCCCAGAGGAAGCCCTGGGGGAAGGAAGCTGTTTTCATGCGCTCACCCCTCCGCAACGGCCAGCACGGCCATATTTTCCCGTCCCGGAAGCTTTACGGTATACCTCCCCGAAGCGCCTTTCGCCACCGTCTCGTCCGTCATGTTCCAGATGTCCAGCACACGAATGGTGTAGGTCCTGTCCTCCGGCAGCTCCAGGGTGTCCCTGGTGATGGGCCGGGTGTCGTGGAAGCGGAGGTACACGTCCGTGCCGATATGGCCGTACCAGCCTATCTCGGAGCTGGCGTAGGAATCGGCGTCCGGGCTTTTGGCCAAGGCCTGGGCAAATACGTGAAAATGCTTGGGAAGGCTCTCAAGGGCCGCCTCCCTCTCCTCCTCCGACGACCTTATAGCCTTCAAAAGGCGCGGGAGAAAGGTGGGCTCCCCCTCCAGCTGTCCCGGCAGGGACTCAATGATTTTTCGGCAGAACCCGATCCGCGCCGGGCTCTCCCCGTGGATGACGCCGCCCTTGGCCCACCAGAGCACGTCGTCGTCCGAGTAGAAGGTCTCCCCGTGGGTGCAGTAGGCCCCCTGGGAGACGCACCGCCAGAAGCGGCGAACCATCTCCTGCCCGGTAATGGAACCCCAGAAGGGCTCGATGTCCCCCTCATAGGCGCACTCGTCGATGAGCACGGGCTTGCCGGCAAACCGCTCCTGCCACACGGGCAGACGCAGAAGATCCTTGGTCTGGATGGAGGCGTGGGTGATCCGGGGTCGGTTGGCGTCCCAGACGTTGAAGATGTTGTGACAGGAGAGGGGGTGACCGTAAGGATCATGGTCGGAGACGAAAGCCTCGATGTCCTCCCACTCCTCCACGGTTCTGGCTGTCAGCTCGTACTCGTTGGCAAGGCTCCACCAGATGTTGGGAAACGCCGCCAAA
This sequence comes from uncultured Oscillospiraceae bacterium, assembly GCA_947588955.1. Taxonomy (GTDB): domain Bacteria; phylum Bacillota; class Clostridia; order Oscillospirales; family Oscillospiraceae; genus RUG626. Next base: position 76,554 of record CANPYX010000001.1, read on the forward strand.
CGACGGGTCAGGTAGTCGAGATACGTCAAATCCTTCTCGTGCCCCATTCCGTTGAAGCCCCAGCGGTCATAGGGGTGGAATAAAACGAGGTCGGCCTGGATGCCAAGGCTGTTCAGACGCCGAAGGCCCTCCTCAAACGCGTCCCAAAAGGCAAAGCAGGGCCGGGAGGTGTCCCAGGCGCCGTCCGCGTTCTTCTCAAAGGCGTAGTGTTCCGGCTCGTTTTTGTTGAAGTCGTAGTCCTTGGGGAACACGCACAGCCGCACCTTGTTGAAGGGCGCGGCGGCCAATGTCTCAAATGTCCGGTCGATGAGTTCCCTGCTCTGATGCACAAGGGCGTAGATGGTGGTGCCGAAGGGTTGAAAGGGCGTCCCGTCGGCGTATGCAAACCCCCGTCCCGATGCCCGCACCGGCCCGTGGGTCACAGCAGGGACGCACTCCTCCCGGCCCTCACCGATAACGGCCCCGGAGACGTGCCACACATACTCCCCCGGCTCCATGGGCAGAAACCGCACCTTGTATACGCCCTCCCCGGCGTAAAAGCCCGGAACAGTCACCGTTTTTCCCTCATGGGTAAATACCGCCCGCACGTCCGCCCGCGCCCAGCTCTCCTTGAGCTCCGGCCCTCGGAGCGTGATCTCAAACATCTCGTATTGCCTCATAAAGATGCCTCCTTTAAAAATTCGTATCAAAGAAACATGGTACAATATCCGCGTTTGCAAACATTGTACCATGTTCTACCGATTCAGTCTATCCAGATTTCCGACAAAACGTATCAAAAAGCCGTGAATGTGCCGTTACAGCCCCGCGAAGACCCGCATTGCGCGCTCCGCATCCGCCGCCATGGCCCGCTCGGCCTCCAGTGCCAGGTCGTGGAAGAAGGTCACGTCCTCCCGCTCTAGGAGAGCTTTCACCGCCGTGACGCCTGCTTTGGACATGTAGCTGTAGTAGTTGATCTTCCGAAGCCCGTATCCGATCCCGGTGCGGTAGTCCTCCGGGGAGACGCCGCTGCCGCCGTGCATCACCAGGGGCAGACCCGTTTTCTCCGCGATGACACGCACCCGTTCCAGGTCCAGCACGGGCTTTGCCTTGTAGATCCCGTGGGCGGTGCCGAAGCTGGGGGCGAAGGCGTCGATGCCCGTCTCCCGGCAAAATTCCACCGCCTGGTCGGGGTCGGTGTACACAGGCCCTCCGCCCGTCGCGCCGCCGCCCTCACGGGAGGCCAACGCCCCCAGCTCAGCCTCCACGCCGCAGCTCACCGCGTGCGCCATCTCCACGGCTTTTTTCGTGTTGGCAAGGTTCTCCTCATAGGGCAGCAGGCTCCCGTCGTACATGACGCCGGTGAAGCCCAGATCCAGCGCCGTTTGCAGATACTCCAGCGTCTCGCAGTGGTCCAGATGCACGCAGACCGGGACCTTCGACCGTCTTGCCGCGTCCAGCATCACGGGACCGATCTTCTCAATGGACGACACCTCCTCGTGGAGCTGGGCGTGGGCCAAGATCACCGGCACACGGAGCTTCTCCGCGGAGGCCAGGACCGCGTTGACGCACTCCAGATTCGGCGTGTTGAAGGCCCCCACAGCGAATTGTTTTTCCTGCGCGATTTTCAATATCTCAACAAGATTTACAAGCATTATTACACCTCCGCAAGTCCTTTCAGGAAGCCTATGACCCGGTCGATCACCGCGTCCTGATAGATGAGATCGTCCCCGTGTCCCGCGCCCTCGATATACACAAGCTCCGCCGGAATACCGTGGGCCAACAGTGCGTCGTACATCTCCCGGCTCTGGTCCGGGTCCACCACCGTGTCGGCGGTGCCGTGCAGGATGAGGAAGGGCGGGGTCTTCTCGGAAACCAGACACGCGGCGCTGGCGCTCTCCGCCCGTTTCTCAGTAAATCCCACTCCCAGCAGGGCCTCCATGAGCCAGTACGGAAGGCCGGTGGAGGGGGCGACAGGCTGGGTGGACAGCTTCACCAATCCGTACACGTCCACCACACCCTGAACGGCGCTGCTCACATTGGTATTTTCACCCACGTCCAGCCCCGGCGCGTCCCCGGTAACGCCCAGGAGGCTTGCCATGGTCCCCCCGGCGGACTCGCCCATGGCGAAAATGTGCTCCGGGTCGATGCAGTACCTCCCCGCGTTGGCCCGCAAAAACCGCACGGCGGCCTTCACGTCCTCAAGTTGGGCGGGAAACTGCGCCTGGGCGCTTACCCGGTATTCCACGCTTGCCACAACGAACCCGGCGTCCGCGATGCGCGTAAGCTCCGGCAGCCAGACGGCGGTGTCCACGTCCATGAACCCGCCTCCGCAGACCCACACCAGGCAGGGAAGCGGCCTGTGTCCCTCCCGGTTTTTCGGCATGATGATGTCCATTTTAAGCTGATCCCAGGTGGCGTTGAACCAGCCGGGGACCGTGGCGAATGCCACGCCGGGAACCAGGGACAGCACGTCCCGCCGGTGTTCTATATGCAAAGTCTCGATCATTTTCCGTCCTCCTCAACGATCCTGATTTTCACGGAATATTCCGCCGTCTCCCCCGGCGAGAGAAATTTCAGCCTCCCGCTTCTTCGCATAACGTCCCGCCCGTCCGGGGTGCAGTTGCCGCACTCAAGGCCCAGAACGTAATCCCGGACGCCCATCATCTTCCACTCCACAAAGCCGTCAAGCTTTTTGGCGTCAAAGGCGATCTCCAGCCCCATTTTGAGCTTAGGCTGCCATATCCCGGCGCGGCCCCGTCCGTCCGGGAAGGTGTGGTAGTAGCACCGCTCCTGATACCCCGGCGTGGGCTTTTCCATGCGCATCCAGTTTTCCATGTCCTCCGCCGCGTGACCGTCCCGGGGCGTCACGCGCTCGCTGGGGATGGTAATCACGCTGTCCTCGTCCAAAAGCGGGTAGCCCATGTTCATGTGGTATAGAATTTCCACCGGCTCCGTCCTGTCTCCGGTGTTGGCGACGGTGTCCGCGATCTCAAGCTCCGGGGCCGTTTTGGAGACGCGGATGATGCGCGAAAGTCTCAGCTTCCGATCAAAGATGCTCTCGTCGCTCATCTCGCCGTGGATCTCAAAGCAGTCCTCCCCCTCGGTCCACCAGCTGTGCTCCGCCGGGGTGTTGGCGACAGAGCCGTGAAGGGGCAATGTCTCCCCCTCGTCCGTGTTGGGGCTTCCCACGTTGTTGAGTCCGCAGGTGGTGAGAAACCCGGCGGTGAAGGAGCGCAGCCAACCCGACTCCCGGTTGTCGTAATATGCCGGGTGGACGTACCCGCAGGGGGACATGTAGCTTAAATTGACCCCCTTGAAGCGCAGGCGGGAAATGTCACAGCACCTGTCCGGCGCCACGGTCAGGTCAAGCCCTGCGGCGGTGTGGACCTCATAAAGGCGCGTCCCGTCTCCCCTGCCCCCCACCAGGCGGTGCTCCTCCACACCTTCGATTTGGGAATTATGTCCAATATACGGATTCATTGGTTCTCCTCCATCAGCGGCCTGACGGCCCGGTAAAGCCGTCTGTACCGCTCGTAAACTTTCATGTACCGGTCGTGGGCGTCGGCGCGTGGACAGTATGTCTCCGTCTCCCGCACCATATGGTTCGCGGCATCCGCCAGATCCCGGAACGCACCCACGGCGATGCCGGTGAGCATGGCGCTGCCCACAGTCCCCGCGTCTGCGGTCTCAAGGGCGGTGATGGGCAGGCCCAGAATGTCCGCCTTCATCTGCATCCAGACCCGGCTCTTCGCCCCGCCGCCTGTGGCCCGGAGGCTTGTGAAGCGGATGCCGGAACCCGCCAGCGCGTCAAAGTTTAAGCGCATCTCATAGGCTACCCCCTCCATGCAGGCCCGGTAGAGTTCACCGGGTGTGGTTGCGGTAGTAAGCCCCAGGATCGCGCCTTTGGAGCCGGTGTCCATGTAAGGAGTGGCCGCGCCGGCAAAGTGCGGGAGCACCAGAAGTCCCGTGGGGCCCTCGGTGGCATATTCCGCCTCCAGCTGTGCGTTGGTTTTGCCCTGACCGAAGGTGTCTCTTGCCCACTGGATGAGCGCCCCGCCGGTGTAGGAGAAGGCGTAGGCCACGTACTTCCCCGGAACCGCGTAGGGCACTACGGAGAAATACCCCTTGACCATCACGCCGATGTCCGGGAGACTGTCGTAAATGGGGGTCAGGCACTCCACCGTCCCGGCTCCGTCCACGGCGGCGGAGCCGTCGAAAACGCCGGCCCCCACCGCGGCTGCCACCTGGTCGTGGCTGACGGAGACAACGAGACAGTCCCGGAGGCCCGTTCTGCCCGGTACTGTTTTCCCGGCGGGCGTCCCGGTGGGGACAGGATGGGAGAAAAGCGCCTTGTCGATCCCGGCGGCAGCCAGTATTTCTTCTGACCAGGTCAGGGAGCTTATGTCAAAAGCCATGGTTCGCGCCGCCAGAGAGTAGTCGATCTGCGCCGTACCGGTGAGGCTCCACACCACATAATCTTTAATCAAAAAGATGTGCTTCACTTTTTCAAAAATCTCCGGGCGGTGCTTTTTCACCCACATAATCTTTGAAATGGAGTACATCTCATGGGGCGCAAGGCCGGTAATTTGGGCGATTCTGTCCGCGCCAAGCTTTTCTGTGAGTTCCGCGCACTCCTCTACCCCTCTGGGGTCGGTATAGAGCATGGCAGGCATCAGAGGCGCACCCTTTTCGTCCACCAGTACGCAGGTCTCCCCGAAGCTAGTAACGCCGATGCCGGCGATGTCCGGGTACCTGGCCGCCATCTCGCCGATGACGCCGTAGACCCCCTCCAGGATGGCCCCGGCGTCGATCTCGTGTCCACCTAAGTCCCGCCTCACTGGATAGTCCCGGTAGGCCTTGTCCAGAGTATTCCCGTTTTCATCGAACACCGTCAGCTTGCAGCCAGTGGTGCCGATGTCAAGTCCAGAGAGCTTCATCCGTCTATCTCCACCCACTCATAGCCCAGATACGTGGTGAAGGCTTCCTTGAGGATGTCCTTGACGTGGCCCTCGCAGATGGAGGTGTGGTGCTTGAAGCCACCCCGGGCCAATTTGATGAGCCTATTCTGCAAATCCGGGATCTCCGCCACGCCGCCACAGCCGAAGAAGGTGTCCTCGATGGGGTCGTCGGTGAATTTGGCCTCAGAAGCGTAGACGATGATCTTCCCGTCCTTCGTCTGGCAGTTGGAGATGGTGATGTCCATGGGTTTGATGCGGCCCTCGTTGCAGCCCCAGCCGGAGCCCGGGTCGTTCTTGGCGAACATCTTGTGCTCCGTGACGGTTCCCTTGCCCGCCATCAGGCTCTGGGCCACGGGGCCGCAGTGGAAGAGGATGACCTTGTTTTCGTCGTCCCCGTAGTTGTTGTTCCAGTCGAGGACAGCCGTGGGGCCCTCGGTGGCCAGGCTCATGGCCCGCATGGTGATGGCGGAGCACATATCGATCTCGCAGGAGGCCGCGATGCCCCGGTCGTTGAGCTCCGAGAGCAGGACACAGGGGCAGACCCTGAGATACGTCTCCATCTCGTTCCAGCACCGCAGGGCCAGGGCGTCCAGGTGGTACTCGTCTATGTACTCGTCGATGACCACGGCGACCTTCGCCAATGTCAACGCGTTGGCGGCGGGGACATGGGAGAAATCGGTGTAGTTTTTGAGGTGTTCAAGCTTCGCCTCCACAACGGGGTCGTAGTCCCGCTTCTCCCCCACCTTGGCAAAGAGCTCGCTAAGGTCGAAGGACTCCACGTTGATCCCCATCTTCTGCATAGCGATCTCGTCGAACCGCACAGTCTTGAAGGCGGTGGTCCTGGCGCCGATGCATCCCAGGTTAAAGCGTCTCATGCCGTTGACCACCCGGCAGATGGCGGCGAAATCCCGGAGGTTCTCCTGGAATTTCGGGCTCAGGGGATGCACCACATGGGGCTTCAGGACCGTAAAGGGCACCCCATACTGGGTGAACACGTCGGTGACGGAGAATTTGCCGCAGTAGGCATCCCGCCGGTGGGCAAAGTCCAGCTTGCCGATCTCGTCGGGGTATGCCTGCATCAAAATCGGCACGCCGGCATCCTGGAGGGCGGTGATGGCGCCGTTCTCGTCGGCAAAGATGGGCATGGAGAAGATGACCCCGTCGTACTGTCCCCGGTGCTCCCGGAGCCACTTGGCGTACAGAAGCCCCTCGTCCCGTGTCTCCACGCCGCCGTAGCGGGTGAGACTGGCGTCCATCATGATGTAGTCATATCCCGCGTCCGTCACGGCCTTCACCATGTCGTCCCGGGCGCCATAGATGAGCTCCCCGGGCATAAAACCCCGGTTGCAAAAACAGAGCGCAAATGTCATTTTTTTCATATCGGTACTCCTCCCAATTTTATTTGATGAGGATATTGTACCGCACGCGGGTGCGCCCGGAAATGTCAGGAGCCGACTTCGCGGGACGCATTTATAACATATTTCGATTTTACTTATGGATCATCCCCGGAATTCCCCGGTTTCTTCTTGAACTTATGGGCCGGATATGATATTCTTTACGGGAGGTGACAGTTATGGACGAGCGGACTGCGGACAGGCTTGCGAAATTTACGTCTCTTCGGGACATCCTGGCTTTTCGCCCCTCCGGGGAGCGGGACTGCTTCTATCAGGAGTCCCTCTGCCCCTTCTTTTTAATGCTCATACGCGCGGATGCCGCGAGCCCTGAGAGTACGGCGATTTCTGTTTACACCCCCTCAGAGCAGGTGATCCTCCCGCCGGATTACTTGGGCCACGGGCGCACGGAGGACAGCCAGCACCGGCACAACTCCTTCGAGTTCACCTATGTGCTGGAGGGGAGCATGTACCAGCTGGTGGAGGGAAAGCGCTACTACTACCCCGCCGGGAGCTGCTGTCTCATGAATTGGGACACCCTCCACACCGAGGAGGTCTCCACCGGCTTCACCTGCGTCTTTCTCTCCGTGACGCGGGAGTATGTGGCGCATCTCATGGGCTGCGGCGACTCTTTGCTGTTTCCGGGAGAGGCTCGTTTTCTGGACAATCTCATTTTCCGATTTTTCCGTGAGAATTTGACGGTCTCCGGCCACAGTCCCGGAGATTTTCTGGATTTTGTCCCGAAAATCACCCAAAACGAACAGGTCGCGCTGGTCCATCAGATTTTTGAAGAGCTTCTCCGCGCCCTGATTTTGCCGTCAACCGGCACAACCTTCCGGCTTGCGGAGCTCTTTGTACACTTTACAGAACTTCTGGGAAACGCGGACTACTATGTGGCGGAGCATGTGACCGCCCGCAGCGGCATGGACACGCTTCTCTTTGCCCGCATTGACCGCATTTTCTCCGAGCGACACGGGCGGGTAAGCAACCGGGAGCTGGCGGAGATGCTGAACTACAACGGCTCCTACCTGGGGCGCATCGTAAAACGCCACACAGGCAGGAGCCTTTTTGAGTACAGTATGACCTTCGCCATGGACTGGGCCGCTCGTGAGTTTATCTCTACGAATAAATCCGTGAGCGAGATCGCCTCGGAGCTGTCGTTTACGAACCTCTCCCACTTTTATAAGCTCTTCCACTCCCGTTACGGCTGCACCCCCGGCGAATACCGCGTTATCCGTCATACGGGAACATAAGAAAGCAAATTCGCCGTCTCCCTTGTCATTTTCAAACGCCGTGGGTAGAGGAGCCTGCTGAAAGCATGTACATGGGGTAGCCGTCCTCGTGGTTTAGATTGCTCAACTCCCGGTACAGGGCGCTTCGCATCTCTTCCTTGAACACGTCCCGGGATGTGAGCGCCTTGAAGTGGATGAATCGGCGAAAGCGTGAGGGAAAAAATATTTGCAAAATGGATGTTTATAGTGTAGTATAATTTAATTAAAGGATATGCAACTCCCGGTTAACGGATTTCCAGCCGACGTTTGGTGGACTGCAACCGCGAAAAACGCTAAGATTTTCTCAACGGCAGGCAGATAATGCCGCCGACAAATCTATGCGGAGGTAAAAAGCATGATCTTAGCGGACAAAATAGCGAATTTGAGGAAAAAGAACGGCTGGTCCCAGGAGGAGCTTGCGGAGAAGATGCAGGTGTCCCGGCAGGCGGTGTCCAAATGGGAGGGCGCGCAAGCTGTGCCGGATCTGGAGAAGATCCTGGCGCTGAGCCGGCTCTTTGGCGTCACAACGGATTACCTTCTCAAGGACGAGATGGAAATTGAGGAGTTTACGGACGAATTAGAGCGTGAGCCTGTAAAACGCGTCTCTCTCGCCCTCGCCGGCGAATTTCTTGGGTGGAGAGCAAGGGCCGCCAAACGTATCGCCTTCGCCACCCTCCTATGTATCTTCTCTGTGATACCGCTGCTGCTTTTGGCAGCCGCAACGGAAACGGTCCCCGAAAATCTGGCCGCTGGCGTGGGACTTGCCATTTTGCTTGTCCTCGTCGCCGCCGCCGTTGCGTTCTTCGTCTCCTGCGGCTTCAAAAACGGCCCCTTCGAGTTCATCGACAAGGAGCCCTTTGAAACGGAGTACGGCGTGGACGGCATGGTAAAGGAGCGGCAAAAAGCGTACAGACCCACCTATGTAAGGATCAATATCATCGCCGCCTGCCTGTGCGTCCTCTCCCCTGTCCCCCTATTTGTGGGTCTTGTCACGGGAAAAGAGCTTTTCACGGTGGTCATGCTGTCCGCCACGATACTTTTGGCGGGCGTCGGGGCCTCCCTTTTCACCCTTGCGGGCGTGCGCTGGGCGAGTATGCAAAAGCTTTTGAGGGAGGGCGAGTACGCCCTGCGGGACAAGAGAAAGATCCGTGTCAAGGAAACCGTCTCCACGGCATATTGGCTTACCGCCACAGCCGTCTATCTCGGCTGGAGCTTTTTGACAAACGATTGGAAGCTAACATGGGTCGTCTGGCCTGTTGCTGGGATACTTTTCGCCGTAGTCATGTGCCTTTGCAATCTCATCACAGAAAGAGACGAAAGGCGTTAAATTCTTAAAATTCACTTGAAAAAGAGAGGATAACCTATGGAGCTTTCGGCTGTTTGCCATTTTGCGGACAAGAGGTACTGCTTAGCCCTGGAGCCGGGGAAATTTCTTATCCGTATCCGTGTGAAAAAGGGGGATATGCGAAGGGTGGTCCTGCACACCCAGGACAAGTACCTGCCGCTGCGTATACACGATACCCGCGGCGCCGTAAATATGGCTTTGGCGGCCAGTGACCGGGTCAGCGATTACTACGAGGCTGTCGTCGAGATACACATGGTTTGTCTGCGCTACTGGTTTGAGCTGGAGGGCACGGACGGAGAACGGGTCTATTACGGCAATTACGAGTTCCGATCCCAGCCCTTTGACGACATCGAGCGGATGTTCGACTGCCCCCAGAACCTCAGGGAGGAGGAGCGCCTCACCGTGCCGGATTGGGCGAAAAACAAGGTAGTCTACCAAATCTTCCCCGCAAGCTTCGCCCCCGACGGCGAGCCGGGACGGGGCTGGAACAAGCCCGTGGACCATCGCCGGGACCTGGGCGGGACGCTTCGTGGGATCACTCGACATTTGGAGCACATACGGGAGCTTGGAGCGGACGTCCTCTACATGACCCCCATCTTCCATGCCCTGAGCGTCCACAGGTACGACACCGTTGACTACTACCGCGTGGACCCCGGTCTCGGGACGCTTGAGGACCTGAAGGAGCTGGTGGAGAAAGCCCACAGCATGGGGCTTCGGGTTATTTTGGACGGCGTATTCAACCACTCCTCCCCCAAGTTTTTCCCCTTCGCTGACATCGCGGAGAAGGGGCGGGCTTCCGAATATTGGGACTGGTACTTCATTGAGGGCTGGCCCCTCCGCGCCCGGTGGGGCGAGAAGCCCAACTTCAAGACCTTCAGCTATTTTGGCGGAATGCCGAAGCTCAACCTCCGAAATCCCGCTGTGGAGAAATACTTCATCGACGTGGGGCTATACTGGCTCCGTGAGTGCGGCATCGACGGCTGGCGCCTGGACGTGGCGGACGAGATTGGGCACCGGTTCTGGCGACGCTTCCGCGAGGCGGTGAAGGTGGAGTTTCCCGACGCCCTCATCGTGGGCGAGGAGTGGCACTACGGCGGCGACTTCCTTCTGGGCGACGAGTGGGACAGCGTCATGAACTACCCCTTCTTCAACGCGGTAACGGACCTGGTGGCACGGGAGAGCATCACCGTCACGGAGTTTTTTGAGGATCTTGGTTTTCTCCGTGGGAACCTCCACCCGGATACATATAAGGTCCTTTGGAACCTCATCGGCTCCCACGACACTCAGCGCTTCGTCACTGCCTGCAAGGGTGACCGGGAAAAACTGCGGATGGCGGCGGCGCTCCAGCTTTTGCTGCCGGGAATGCCAATGATTTACTACGGCGACGAGTACGCCATGGAGGGCGGCGATAACGGCGACAGCCGCCGTGGAATGGCCTGGGACTCTAAGCTTCAGGACGCGGAAACCTTCGACCGGTACCGTCGCCTCGCCGCCCTGCGCCGAAGCTGCCCATGCCTTACGGAGGGCGAAATTACGGGCTTTTGGACCGATGATAAGGAGGGTTTAGCCGTTATTACACGGTGCTTAGAGGGTGAAAATATCACGATTTTACTCCATTGTAAGCCCGGTTTGGCGTGCATTTCTGACTTTAAAGGACGCAAAAACCTTCTCACTTCCCTCCCCTTCCCCGGCACCCTTGGTCCCTGGGATGCCGCAGTACTCATCGGTTAGTCGAAAAAGGCCAGGAATGACGAATATAAGGCCAGCTTAATTGTAAAGTCACTTGACAAATAAGGCGGGACAAAATCCCCCAACCCGGAGGCACGGGGAAAATCACGGGCAGCGGAAAATACCGCTGCCCGTTTTTATATACCTTTATCCGCTTTATTATTACCGAGGATTATACGACCCAAGGAAACGCAAGCTCGGCTTGGGGTACCGCGTCTGGGTCTTACGATCCACGGCGATTAGGCCAAACTGCATTGAGAAACCCTTCTGCCACTCGAAATTGTCGATCATGCTCCAATAGAAATAGCCCTTCACCGGGATGCCGTCGTCAAGGCAGTTTTGTATCCCCTTCAAAGCCGTTTCAATGAACGCCACACGTCGGGTATCGTCGGCGGTGGCGATGCCGTTCTCCGTGACCACGATGTTGCCCTTGAACTCCTTTGCCACGCGGCGTATCACATTCTCCAGTGCCTCAGGATAAAACTCATAGTTCATCTGGGTCAGCTCCACGCCCTCCGGAGCCGGCATGGAGCCGTTTTCATCGTAGCGGGACCTGGTGTAGTTTTGGACACCAAGAAAATCGTCTCCCTCAATGGCGGGAAGATAGTGGGTAAACTCATCGTCCCAGTCCTTACGCGCGGGGTCCTCCCCTCCGGAAAGGGCCTGAATGTCGTGGAGGCTGAGCGTCAGACCCACCTTGATGTGGGGACAAACCTCACGAATCACGGAGCGCGCAGCCTTGTGTGCCTCCATCACCAGCTCATCGCCATGGGGCGTCCGAGGGCTTGTGAAGCACTGTGGCTGAGAGACACCAAAGACCTCCATGCTTTCCTGGGCTATAGCTTTTTGGTTCTCCATCATCTTCTGCATATTGAGGCCCATCTGGACGTTGCTGTCCACATTTGTTCCCGACGCCTGGGCCTTTGCCAGCTGCGCCATCATCTGCTGGCGGTAACGTTTTGCAATTGCCGCAACCTGAACGCCCATGTTGGCCTCGTTGATGGTGCAGACGTAACGCAGCTCACTCCCCAGCCGCTCCATGATGTACCGAACGTATTTCGCGAAGTCAGCTGGAGTGGTCTCCGCTTCCCAGCCGCCCTTGGATATGAGCCATTTGGGGCTGGAGAAGTGGTGGAGGGTCACAACGGGCTCCAGGCCGTTTTCCTTACAGCACCGGATCACATCGCGGTAGTGCTCCACCTCCGCCTCATCGAACCGCCCCTCCTCCGGCTCAATACGAGCCCACTCGATGGAGAACCGGTAGGCATTGAGACCGGCCTGCGCCATGAGCCGGATGTCCTCCTTGTAGCGGTGGTAATGGTCCACCGCGTCCAGGGACGGCTCCACGTAACTTGTGTGGGTCATCTGCTCCTGCGCCCAGCAGTCGCTATGGACGTTATTTCCCTCCACCTGATGGGCGGCGGTGGCGGCGCCAATCATAAAACCTTTTGGGAAGCACATGGTGTATCCTCCTATTAAAATCTTTGATTCAGCCACTTGGCGCTGAGCTCCAGGCTCTTTACCGGTGACTTGTCGATCCAATTGCGGTGGCTCTCCAGTATGACGGCGTCGATTCCGTTGGCTTTTGCCCTTTCCGCCAAGCTGTCCAACGGCATATTGCCTGTCCCCAGCTCAACGCTGTCGGACTTTAAAATCGGCGTCATTGCGGGACTGGACAATCTCGCTCCCCTGTCAGCGATGTGCCAGAGCTTCATACGTGTTCCGAGCCGCTCCATCCAATATTCGGGGTTGGCGCCGCCCTCTGCGAACCAATAGCTGTCAAATTCAAAGTTCACAAGGTCCGGGCTTGTCCCGTCAATGAGTATATCGTAGGCACGCTTTCCGACGGAGAAGCGCTGCAGCTCGCAGTTGTGATTGTGGTAGAGGAGATGAACGCCCTCCTTTTCCAGTGCCTCACCCGCATTGTTGAGCCGAGATGCCAGCTTACGTACCTCTCTCTCGTCCCCGTAGGCGAAGCGGTACATTCCTGTGATGACGACCTTGTCCGTGCTGAAAGAACCGGCTTCATCTGCCACGGCTTTGGCGTCCCGCTCAATGCTTCCCAGGTCATAGTGGAGGCTCACCACCTCAAGACCGCTGTCAGCAACGAGCCTGTGCCAGTCAAGCTTTCCGCCGTTTCCCGTGGGCATACCGGCGGCCTTTGTCATCATCCGCACCATGAGCCCCGTGGGGTGGATCATAAAACCGCACAGCTCAATGCCGTCATAGCCCGCCGCGTTAATGGCAGCCAGTGTCTCCCGCGCCTGGGGCTCCTTACCTGTGACCGTACCCAGCATAAACTGCTGGACCGCTTTTATTGGCATGACAAACACTCCTTTCTTCTCCTCACTCCGGCTTTTTGATAGTTTGCAAAATGCGGTTGAGCTGCTTGATGCTCTCACTATCCGCTCCGCCCTGTTTTAAGAGGCTTATGAGCGTCATGCGGCCCATCATGCGCACAAGGCCGGGATTGTCCTTCACTGCCGCTGCCACGTCGCCACGGCTCTCCGCGCCCTTGGCCATCATCTGCCCCACAATGGCCCCGGCCTTGGGGTCGGACTGAATCTCTGCGAGCTTGTCGTTGACGGAGAAGTATTTTGGATCGGAGACCTCGCTGTCAAACCAGTTTGTCACGGCAGTCCTGCCCGGAAGTGTGTAAGCGGGATTTGGTTCCGATACTCTATTGATTTTTATCACGTCACCGCAGCCGCCGGCGCGTGCCTCGACGGAGTGGGAGCCGGTGATGGGGACGTTGAATTTAAAGACAATGTGTCCGGTCTGCGTCTCAAAGAGCTTGCCATCCACGTACAGGGAGACTTCCGGCAGGTTGGAGTAGGCCTTCACCTCCGTCACGTCCTCGCATCTGTCTGCGTACCGCCTGCCGCACAGGTAGACGAAGGGCTCTTTTTTGTTCCATGCGGCCTTGTAGAGATAGAAAGCGTCCTTTTTGAGCTGCCGGTCGAAGGTCACAAGACCCTTCTGGTTCTGCCCGTTTTTGCCTCCCTCGTCCCTGCCGTCGGCGGCAAAGTCAAAGAGGTTCCACACGTGAGTGGCCCAGAGCCAGGGGCGCTTTTCAATCATGGCAAGGATGTGCTCATGGTATACCGCCTGGTAGCTTTCGGTGTAGTCGCCCTTTTCGGGGCGGCTGGACTGATAGGCGGGGTTTGCGTCCGCGCCGTATTCGGAAAATCCGATGCACCTGTCGGGATATTTGGCGTGATACTCGTCGAAGAACTCGTCGTTCTGCTCAAGCTCCCCCAGATACCAGCCGAAATAAAGGTTGTAGCTGTTCACATCGGGGATCTCAAGGATCGGACTGTCGGTCTCCAGCATAAAGACGTTGGCCATGGTGGTCTTGCGTGTTGGATCGAGACGGTGGCAGAGGTCGTTGAGAAGCCGGTGGTTTTCCAGTAGATCATCATTCACCGCGCTGGCGGCGGTGATCTCGTTGGAGAGCCCCCACACGGCGATGGACGGGTGGTTATAGTTCTGGACGATGAGCTCCTCCATCTGTGAGAGGGTGTTTGCCCGCCCGTTTGTCATGTGCATGGTGATGTAGGGTATCTCCGCCCAGACCACGATGCCGTTTTCGTCACACAGGTCGTAAAATTCCTGAGCGTGCTGATAGTGGGCAAGGCGGAGAGTGTTTGCCCCGATCTCACGGATGATCTCCATGTCCTCCCGGTGGTCGGCGATACTCAGGGCGTTGCCCTTTCCCCAGCGATCCTGGTGGCGGCTGACGCCACGGAGGGGATATTCGCGTCCGTTGAGGATGAAGCCGCGCTTTGGGTCGATCTCAAATACTCGGCAGCCGAAGCGGGCGCTGACCTCATCGCCGCTGTCCAGCCGCGCGGTTGCGGTGTAGAGGAAGGGGTCTTCAAGCCCGTCCCAGAGGCGGACGTTTTCAATGGTGAACACGGCAGTTTTTTCAACCCGCTGCGTCTGACCGTCTACCGTGATCTCCACCGATTTGGCGTTGTGCCAGGTTTCCACAGTGACAGTGGCGGTCATATTTTTAAGATCCACTTCCGGTGTGACCTTGATACCCGGCGTGCCGCAGTACCCAAGTTCAAAGTGCTCCGCCGGAACCACGATCATCTTTACGTCCCGGTAAAGACCGCCGTAAAAGGTGAAATCAGCCTTTTGCGGATACACTGTGTCGTTGTCGGAGTTGTCCACCAAGACGCGAAGCTCGTTGGTATCGCGCAGATGATCCGTCAGCTCCACCCGAAAGGTGGAATAACCGCCCTCATGGTGACAGAGCTTCTTGCCGTTTAAATAAACCTCAGCGGTCATTGCCGCGCCGTCAAACTCCAAAAAGACGCGCTCACCCTCCCCGTGCGCTGGGCAGTCAAAGGTTTTTGTATATTCAGCCGTACAGCGCCGGTAGTCGTTGCCGCCGTCCTGCCCGTCCACGGCGTTCCATGTGTGCGGAAGGGTGACCTCCTGCCGGTTGGGGTTCAGCGCCGCGTCAGCGCCGCTCGCCACGGAAAAAAGCCAGTTATCGTTGAAATTGATGATCCTTCGCATAATGAACTCCCCGTAAAAGTAATGGTTATCAGTTTTCCGCTTTCAGCGCTGCCTTCTTCTCGGCGATGCGCTTCTGGACGTTGACCATCTCCTCGCGCGACAGCGGGCAGAACCTCATGGCGACGATGGTGATGATCCAGCCCAAAATCGGGAAGCCGAACTTGACGGCCATTGCGACCCAGAATACGCCGGGTGTGGATGGATCGCCGGGCTGGGGCATGGTGTCGGTATAGCCGATGAGGGCGACTGCTCCTGTGGCGATGACGGCTGAGAGGGACGTGATGAGCTTGTCTATGAGGCTGTAGGTGCCGGTAACCACGGCGGGAATATACTTACCTGAGCGGTCAAGCTCGTAGTCAATGGTGTCCGCCATAAAGGAGTTGTTAGCGGTGGTGACGCACATATTGGAGCCGTTCTGCAAAAGCGTCAGCAGAACGTAGATGATCATTGCGGGGCTGAACATAACGCCGATCTGCCTGGGGTCGATAACAAGGAAGAAAACCAGTGTGACGGCGGAGATGCCCATGCTGACCCATGTCCAGAATGTGATGCCCTTCTTGCTTCCATGCCGCCCAACATACCGTGCGCCGAAGGCGGCAAAGAAGATGGAGGGGATCATGCTGATGACGGTGAGCATTGTGGCGATCTGGAGATTTCCGATGAGGATACCGTTTACAAGAGTGTTGATGACCGCCTGGGTCATTGTCTGCTGGGCGATCTTGTCAGATGCGTTGGAGGCGATATAGCACTGGAGGGGCCGGTTATGCGACAGCACGTTCCACATATCCCGAAGCTTCAGGTTCTCATGCTTTTTCGTGGTGCCCTCCAAAAACTCCGGCTTGTCGTATTCGCTGATGCCGATGCACACAAGGAGCGTGCCGATGGCGGCGACAATCACAGTCGCCCAAACTGCTGATGTAAGGAACGCCTGATTGTAATTGTAGCTCACAACGCCGTCCGCCCCAGTGACGGGGGTGCCAAATTTGGGGAGAAGCACCATGTTCAGCACCATGGTCATGATCATGGGTACAAGGTAATTCATTGCGGTGGTCCACACGCCGATGGTCGGTCGCTGTTTGGGGTCGTTGGTCATGATAGCGGGAAGGGTTTGGGCGGTCATGTTGGTGATGGTGTAGCCGATTATGTAGACGATGTAGGTGAGGGTAAACACCACAATGCCCATAACTCCCGCAAAGCCCTTGCTTGACAGAAAGCTAAACATACAAAGGAGCGCCAGGGCCTCGACCGCAAAGCCCGCGATCATCAAAATTCTAAGCTTACCCCACTTTGTGTTGACCCGGTCATAGACGAAAGCCAGAAGCGGGTCTGTTATACCGTCCAGGATACGGGAAAAGGCCACAATGGTACCCACGGTTACGGTGGCGATGCCGTAGCCGATATTGCCGGCATAGGACGCCATACCGATCAGGGAGTAGACGCTCATGCCAACCAATGCGTTGCACGCCTGAAGGATGATTTGCCAGGTCTTGGCGCGGCGGTACTCCACGCCGTCTACCTGGCTTGATGACAGCTTTTCTTTTGCCATAGTGATTCTCCTTTTAAAAATTATTTTATTACACGCTCCCCCGGACCCAGAGTGAACCGGCGTCCGTCCGAAAGCGTAATGTCCGCGCTTGCGTTTGAGGGAATACGGAAGGTGTAGGTTATTTCTCCGTTTTCTTCAAATTTCCAGCCGCTTACGATCTCACCTATGGGAGACTTATATCTCGCCTCGGCGTGTCCCAGGAGCGGCGATGGCTTCGGCGCAATATTGATTTTACCGTTTTCCACCCGGATACCGCAGACGCCGGAGAATAGCCAGCCGCAGACGGCCCCCTTGGAGTAGTGGTTGAGGGACGCCTTCACCTCGCCCTTTTCGTTGATGCCGTCCCAATCCTCCCAAATTGTGGTGGCCCCGTGCCGCACCTCGTAAAGCCAGCCGGGGCACGTGTCCTGAAGCAAAAGCCGATAGGCCGTGTCCGTGTACCCGTACTTCGCCAGCACCGGCAGGAGGGCGGGGGTGGAGAGGAAGCCGGTGTTCAGGTGATAACCGCACTTTATGACAAGAGTGTTCAGATCCGCCGCCGCGCGGCGCTTCTCGTCCTCGCTTAAAAGGTCGAAGTCAATGGCCCGAACGTACTCCGCCTGACGATCCGATTGGATCACTCCGTTTTTCGCGGCAATGAAGTGGAAGGCGTTTTTGGCCCCCTCGCCTGTTGCGGCGTACATCTTCGCGTTTTCGGTCTTCCCAAGTATCTCGGAAATTTCGGAGAGGATTTTACCGGAATACGCGTAGTAGGCCGTGGCGACCTTGCTCTGCGGCTTTCCCATGGCGCCGATGGAGCTGACGTCCGGCTCGCACCACTCGCCGTAATCCGTACCCGTCTCAATGGCAAAATCGGCGTATGGGTTCTCGTTATCACTCTTTGGCAGGGCGAATATTTTCATCATCTCCGCCAAAGCCTCCGGGGGCATGTTCTTCAGCATGGCCCGGTACTGCTCCGGGATGGCATTCATATCCATGGGCGCGGCGCTTTTCTTTTGCCCGGCGCGGCTTTGAAGATACCCGTACCAGCGGCTCATCATCTCGTAATTTTCCGCAAGGACCCGCCTGTCGCCGTATCTCCGATAAAGCGCCCACGGGACGATTATTGCGGCGTCGCCCCAACCAACGGACCCGGCAAGAAGCTCGGTTGTAAAGGTCGGACGGTTATTTTTTGGCGCTATATTCGCCACCTTCCCGTCCGGGTACTGACATATCCTGCACTCCCCAAGCCACTTGCGAACGACGCTTTCGCAGTCCATAAGGTAGAGCCCCGTGTCGATAAATACCCCCATATCCCCGGTCCATGCTGCCCGCTCGCGGGTCGGGCAGTCCGTGGGTACGTCGCAGAAGTTGGACTTCATGCTCCAGAGAGTGTTATCCACTAACTTATTGACATCCTCGTTGCCGCAGGTAAAGAAGCCTGTGCGCTCCATGTCGGAATATACGGCAATAGCGGTGAACTGAGCGTTTGAAAGGTCAATATCCGTCTCCACTTTGGCGTAGCGAAAGCCCCATATTGAGAATTTCGTCTTGTAGTGATTGACGCCCCCTTTGCAGGTGTAGACCACCTGCTGACGGGTGCCGCCCTCCTTGTGACGCTTGCGATCCTGAAAATTCTCCTGGGTGAAATTCCCGTTCTCATCCAGCGTCTCTCCGCAGGTCAAGGTGATGGTGTCTCCCGCGTGAGCCATCAGGGAAAACTCTATGTAGCCGGCAAGATTCTGCCCAAAGTCCAATACCCTCTCGCCGTTTGGCGTGGTGATGAGCTTTCCGGTGAATCTCTCATGCTCTGTTATAGGGACGCAGTTAGAGGCGCAGAGGTTATCCGTCCCGTAGTCCCAAACCGTCACGCCGTGAAAGCCCGTGAGCTCCTCAAGCCGTGCGTCCACCACCTCGCCCTGTTGCATATCGTCCATGCGTATGGGACCGCATTGGGTGACCTCCCAGCTCCCATCCGAGAGGCAGACCGGCTTCCCGCCCACCTCCAGCTGGAGCCACAATGCTACATCCTCACCGTAAAGATTTCTGTCCCCGTCCACGCCGGAGCAACTGCGGTACCAGCCGTCGCCCAGGATGACAAGGATTTCATTCTCCCCTTGTTTGACAAGCCCGGTAACGTCGTATGTCTGAACAAAAAGGCGCTGTGCGTAGCTGGATACGCCGGGGGCAAGGACAAAATCCCCCACCCGCGTCCCGTTGAGCCACACCTCATAGAGTCCGTGGCAAGTCACATAGAGCCGCGCTGCGCCGGTCTTGTCATCCACAGTGAAGCTGTTTTTCAGATAGCTTGCGGGCTTATGTTCGTTGTGGTCCCGGTCAAGCTCCGGGTCGATCCATTGGGCTTTAAAGTCGCTTTTCTCCAAAAGCCCCATCTCAAAGACGGCCTCATCGCTCCAAGGCCCCGCCTCGCCCTTTTCGTCCCACAGCCGCACCTGCCATTGGACACGGTCACGGCTATGAAGCGGCGCGCCGAAAACCGAGCGCATTTCATCAGTCTCCACCCTGCCGCTGTTCCAGACCTCCATGCCGTCCCTATGTGCCCGAATCTCATAAGCTGTCTGTCTCAGGCCGCCCTCGCACAGCCACGTAAGGCACGGCGCTTTTATATCTATTCCAACGGGGTTTGTCATGAATTCTGTTTTCAGCGTATTTGCTATCATTCGCCGCACTCCCCATGATGTAATTGTGGATTATATACATATTTTAAGTTATAACCTCCGCGCAGTAAAGGCACCAATTCATTAATTATTACACTCATTCATGAAGTTTCTTGATTTCTTCAAAACATGTGATATACTGGAATTAACAGATCAAATTTGGAGCGGAGGTGCCGGCAGATGGAAATCCCCATGACCCCGGAGGAACAAAACCTGCTCTTGTTGGAGAGATTGATCCCCGCGGGAGAAAAATTCTATGTCTGGTGCTACGGTGAGAGCGGCAGGTGTCTCGCCACCTCCTGCCCTGAGCCGGAGCGTGATGTTCTGGAGAAGGCGTTTCGGATATTCGGCGGCGTGGAAAAGGCCATAGACTACGCCGCTTCCAAGGAGACTCTGCCCATATTGGTGGGCTCCCCCATCGGTATGCAGTGGGCAGTCACCTTCGAGCCTGTGCGCAACCGCGGTCTTATCTTCGTCATGGGTCCCGTGTTCTACTCCATGCCGGTGAAGAATCAGGTCCGCGAAGCACTCCGCCCGTACCGGGACACCATAGAGGACGCGATCTGGGCGGGAGAGCTCACCGAGCGGCTTGGCTCCATGCCGGTCATGCCCCACGCAATCTTTGTCCGCTACGTGACCATGGTACACAACACCCTTACCGGACAGAAGCTTGACGTCTCCATCCTCTTCAGCGGTCAGGATGGAGAGCAGACATTTCCCATCCCTGCTCCTGTAAAACGCGACAGAACCGAAATATACTTAGCGGAGCGCACCCTGCTCCAAATGGTCCGAAACGGCGACATAAATTATCAGGACGCTCTGAACCGCAGCAGCAGGCTGAGCTCCGGCGTGCCGGTGGAGGGCAGAGACCCTCTGCAAAAATTCAGGATCAGCATAATTGTCTTTACCTCCCTCGTATGCCGCGCCGCAATGGAGGGCGGTCTAAGCCCGGAGGTGGCGTACCCCCTGGGCGACTCATATATCGAGGCCGCCGTACAGAGCCGCGACCTGGGGGAGCTCAATACTCTTTCTCTGTCCATGTACCATGATTTTATCTACCGCGTTCACAGCCTGAACTCAAACCCAGACTACTCCGCCGCCGTCCAGAAGTGCTGTGACTACATCGAGCTCAGCGTGGGCAGAAATATTCGTATCGCGGATCTGGCGGCTCTTACGGGATATACTGAATATTATCTCTCCGAAAAATTCAAGAAGGAGACGGGAACGCCTCTTTTCCTCTACATCCGCTGTGCCAAGATAGAGCGGGCCAAGCTTCTTTTGGAGTCCACCACCCTCTCCGTCAGAGAAATCGCGGAGGCTCTTGCCTTCAATACGCCAAACTACTTTTCCAAATGCTTCCGCGAGATAGTCGGCTGTACCCCCGCCCAGTACAGGAAAGTCCACTCCCGATAAGCAAAAAAGGCTTTGCCCTTTTCAGACTGTAGACAAACACCGCCCCAAACCGAGGGGCGGTGTTTGTCTACAGTCTTAGGCAGAGAGCGCGGCTCTCTGCCTTACATGTGTTGTTAAATGACTTATCCGGGAAACACCACCGTTATCTGGAAGGCGGTGCTTTCGGGGGCTTTGGCGGAAATCTTACCGCCGTGGGCGGTTACGATGGCCTCCGCCATGGAAAGGCCGATGCCGTGACCGCCTGTCTCGGAGTTGCGCGAGGCGTCCGGGCGGTAGAACCGCTCAAAGAGATGGCGCAGATCGTCAGGGGCGATGGGAGAGGCCGTGGTGTTGGTGACGGTCAAATTAAGCCGCCTGCCCTGCCGTTCAAGCTTCATCTCCGCGCGGCCGCCCTCCGGGGTATATTTCATGGCGTTGTCCAGGAGGATGGACACGAGCTGAGAGATGGACCGCTCGTCTCCCTTCATGGACAGGAGCGGCTGGACGCTCACCGTGTAGTCTATTTTTTTGCTTGCCGCTATGGAGGCGAAGGGCGTGGCGGCGCCGGATACTACCTCGGAAATCGGAAAGTCGATCATCTGGGGTTTATTCCCCGCCTCCTCCATCCGGGAGAGGTAGACGAGGTCGTTTGTAAGCTCTGTAAGCCGCTTTGACTGCCGCTGGATCTCATCGAGCCCGTCGTTTTCTCCCATGTCCATTTTCAACACGTCCACGTTGGCGCTGATGATCGTCAGGGGCGTCTTGATCTCATGACTGGCGTCGGTGATAAATCGCTTTTGCTTCTCGTAGCTCTCCGCCACGGGCCGGGTAAAACGCCCGGACACAAAAATCACCACGGCGGCGATAATGGCGAAGCCCGCCAGAGACATGACAAGGCTGAAAATCGCGAAATTCCTGGCCATCGCAAGCTTTCTACCGCAGTCAAGGAAGGTGACGCGGGTAAGCCCCGACTCCGACACGCGGACATATCGGTAGTCGTCTATAAAGCCGCGAACCGCGCTGCGCTTCAGGGCGCTGGCGGCGTACTCCCGCGCGGTCTGGGCGTCCACCGCGGCGATACTCCCGGTTTCCGCCGCCAATACACGCCCTTTTGAGTTCACAAGTACGGAAAAGAACCTGGACTCAAAGGGAAGCTCCTGGCTCATTCCGTGGGGTATCCAGTCAAAAGGAGCCTCTCCAAACTCCGGGAAGACGCCCTGATTTTTGGAGAGCAGGGACAGCACCTCATCCGCCTCACGTGTCAGGGATCTGTAATTCAGGAAAAGGATGCCGCTGACAATGAAAGCCAGAAGAAGGACAAGCGCCCCCAGAGAGAGCAGGACAAATTTGCGCCGGAGCTTGTTGATCATACAGTCTCCTCCAGTGAGTAGCCGGCGTTCCGTGACGCGCGGATCTCCACGTTCGCGTGAAGGGCCGCCAGCTTTTTGCGAAGGTATGAGATATACACCCAGACCACGTTGATCTCGGCGTCGGAGTCATACCCCCAGATCTTTTCCATGAACCTCTCGGTGGAAATGACGTGGCGGGGGTTGGACAGGAAAAACTCCATCATCTGATATTCCTTGTTGGCGAGCCGGAAGCTCCCCGTGGGGGTGGCAAGCTCGAGGGTGGAGCGGTCCAACGTCACGTTGCCCATGCGCAGCTTTGTGTCCGCGGCAGTCTGCGTCCTGGTCATGGCGCGGATACGGGCCAAAAGCTCCTTCGTGTCGAAGGGCTTGGGGAGGTAATCGTTGGCCCCGCTGTCCAGCCCGCGCACCCGGTCGTCTATCTCCGCCTTGGCAGTGAGCATAAGAATGGGGATTTGGTTTCCCTCCCGGCGCGCCTCGGTCAGTACCGATATGCCGTCCCGCTTTGGCATCATGATGTCCAGCACAGCCGCGTCATAGTTCCCGGAACGCAGATAGTCCAGAGCGTCCTCCCCGTTATAGACCGGGTCCACCGAATATCCGTTTTTCTCAAGGATCGTCACCAGCACCTTTGACAGGGCCTTTTCGTCCTCCGCAAGAAGTATCCTCATGTAGGTTCCTCCCCAATAAACCCTATTTTATCACAGCCTCAAACCCATTTTCAACCCAAAAGCCCGCCAAAGCGGGCTTTTGGGTTAATACCCACTTAAAACAGACCAAGTGAGCTGCCCCAGGGGAAACCGTTGAGGTACCCCTGACGGGACCCGGTGTCACGATCTTCATTTTCTCCGCTGACGCTCTGGGCCTTCTCTGCCACCGTGACGGTGACCTCCAGCGTTTTCCCGGCCCGGTAGACCGTACACGTCAGCGTATCTCCGGGCGCCGATTCGCTGACAGCCTCCTTCAGACCCTCACCGCTGTTGATGGCCTTGCCGTTGACAGCTGTCACTATATCGTTGGTCCTCAGCCCCGCGTTGGCGGCGGGACTACCTTGGGTGACGTCCCTAATGATGGCACCCTCAGGAAGTCCAAGGGCTGCCATATCGTCGCTGACGCTCTCAAGGGATACACCAATATACGGAGCAGACACATAGCCCTTCTCAATGATCTCGCTGATCAATTTCTTGACGTTGTCCACGGGAATGGCAAAGCCGATATTGTCGATTGACGCTTCCCCTGAGCCGCTGCTGGAAAACTTGGCGTTGGTTATACCCACGACCTCGCCGTACATATTGAAAAGCGCGCCGCCGGAGTTGCCGGAGTTTATGGCGCAGTCCGTCTGGATGAGCTCCATGGAAATGCCGCTGGACATGGTGACATTCCGGTCAAGGGCGCTGACCACACCCTTTGTCAGTGAGAAGGTGAGCTCCCCCAGAGGATTGCCGATGGCGACCACATCGTCGCCTACCTTCAGCTCATCTGAGCTTCCCAACGTCACGGGCGTGAGCCCCTGGGCGTTGATCTTCAGAACGGCTATGTCGTTTTCCTCGTCTCCTCCCACGATGACGGCGTCATAAGCCGTGCCGTCGTAAGCCGTCACCTTGACGGTGCTCGCGTCCTCGATGACATGATAATTTGTAACGATATAGCCGTCGGAGGTGACGATAAAGCCGGAGCCGGAGGCGGCGGAGGTGGTCCGAAAGCCAAAGTAGTTGGTGGTGACGGAGGTGGTGATGCCCACCGTGGAGTTGACATACCTTTCGTAGATCTCCGAGGCCGTGAGCGCCCTGTCAGGCGATGAGCTCACCGCGCTCAAAGAGGCGGCGGAGTGTTCGCTCTCACTTATGACCGATTCCTGTTCTTCAATGTCGCCCCTGTCTGTACCGGAGACAATACAAAGGGTGCCCGCAGCGCCCGCCGTGCCTCCGAGCAGGGAGCAGCACAGCGCCAGCGCGACGATTCTCCCGGCGCCTTTCCGCTTTTTCCGAGACTCCGCCTTGGAAGCGGGCTCGCTTATCGGGCTGAAGGCGTATTGGTCACGGTCTTCATTATAAATATTATTTGTCTCGTTCATGAGAACATCTCCTTTTCGTTTTGTGAGTACATCATACAACGGTAAGCTTAAATGGACTTTAAGGGTAAAAATTTTATCTGTTTTTCTTACGTGGGATTCCCTCATCCTTATGTAATTTCATTTTCCCACGAACAAGTTTTTCTACTGTTATTGAAATTTGGGAACAAAAAATGGTATAATTACACCTGCTGGTATATGTTTCGCCATTTACAAATTCCACACAGATTCCAAACAACTGCCACGCGCATTCCTCATTCATGGTTTATCCTGTGATCACTGGCGAAGGCCAGAATTTTGAAAGGTGGGTCAAACCATGAAGAAGAAAATGATCGTACTGTCCGCTGTCGCCGTGGCGCTTGTGCTGTCGGTGGGATGTGTGAGCGCGTTTGCCGCCGAGAACGATTCGGATGTGACGGATGCCCCATCCGAGGCCGAAGATGAAACCGCGTACAGCTATCTTACCGGTCAGCGTAACAGCACCAATCGCAACGATCTGTATGCCCAGGCGGAGGAGCTTCCAGAATACCAGCAGGACGCTTTTTTAGCTGAGAACGGCATTGTGGAAACTCCCTGGTCCGAGGAAGCGGCGGCGTCCTACAGCTACGTCGGCGGCCGGCAGAGAGGCGCGTCATACCGGCAGGGCGATGACGCAGACGGCACACAGGATATGTCCGGGTACAGCTACCTGACCGGACAGCAGCGCGGCGCGAGCTATCACAAGTAACACAAAGACAAAATTCGCAAAATGGCAAACCGTCCAAAGGGCGGTTTGCGTTTTGCGCTATCCAGGAGGGAGATTATGGCTTACCTGTTGGCTGTCGATGACGAAAGGGACATTGTTGATCTCATTTCCCGTTTCGCGGAGCATGAGGGGCACACCATCGACACTGCGGACAACGGCAAAGAAGCTGTCCGTCTGTGCGGTGAGAACGACTACGACCTGATCATCCTCGATATTATGATGCCGGAGATGGACGGGTTCACCGCCTGCAAGGAGATCCGCAAGCTAAAGCCGACGCCCGTCATCATGCTGTCGGCTCTTGGCACGGAGTACGACAAGCTCATGGGCTTTGAGCTGGGCATTGACGATTATGTGGTGAAGCCCTTCTCCCCTCGCGAGCTGATGGCACGGGTCAAGGCGGTCCTTGCAAGGCATACCGAGGGAAAACCGAAGCAGGAAATCGTGATACAGGGCCTTCGCGTGGACACACTCTCCCATGAGGCCTTTGTGGACGGGGTAAAGACGGAGCTGACCGCGAAGGAGTATGAGCTGCTTGTCTATCTCGCTGAGAACAAGGGCATCGCCCTGACGCGGGAGAACATATTGAACAACGTGTGGGGCTACGACTACTTTGGCGACGACCGCACGGTGGATTGGCAAATAAAGCTCCTTCGCGGCAAGCTGGGGCCATATCGGAAATGTATCGTGACTTTGCGGGGAACGGGGTATCGGTTCGATGAAAAGGCGTAAATCCTTCGGCGTGAAGCTGTGGCTGTGGTTTGTTCTCTTTGCCGCTGTTATATTCGCGGTGCTATGGCTGTTGCAGACCGTGTTTTTGCAAAGCTTCTATAACGATATGGCCATCCGTGGCGTGGAAAGGGCGGCAAAGGAGCTCGTGGCCAATGCCGGGGAGTCGGACTTTTACTCTCTCGTCGACAAAGCCGCCTCCGAAAACTCCCTCCTTGTATTCGTAACAGATACGCGGGGAAATATCCTATACAGCGCCGACGCATATAAGGGCCTCTACGGAAGCTCCGGGCAGAAGGAACAGCAAAATGGGAATCCCTACTTTTCTTCCGATGAGGTCATGAACTGGGAAAAGGGCGCGCTGCGCAATCTGCCGTACAGCTATGAATCGCTCATTGAAAAAATTAAAGAGAACGGTTCAAACAGCGTCGGCTTTATCACGGAGGACAACGCCGCCTATGTGACGGGGAGCGTCCTTCCGGGCGGGAATATCCTCTACATTAGTATGCCCCTGGGTACTGTGGGCGGCACCGTCCGAATCTTGCGGCTCCAGCTTGTGTGGGTCTCCGTTCTTTCTCTGGTTTTGGGATTCGTCCTTGCCTGGGTCATTTCAAAGAGGTTTGAAAAGCCGATGGGGCAAATCGTGGACACCGCAAAGGCAATCGCCGGCGGCAGCTTCCACCCGGAGCTTCCACGCGGCTTCTGTGCGGAGCTTGACGAGCTGTCCGATACGTTGGGCGAGACGGCGCTTCGCTTGGAAAAGGCCCAAAACGCCCAGCGGGAATTTTTGGCCAACGTCTCCCACGATTTGCGAACGCCCCTCACCATGATAAAGGGCTACGCGGAGATGGTCAAAGATATCTCTTGGAGCGACAAGGCAAAGCGGGAAAAGGACCTGGACATCATCACCCGCGAGGCGGACAGGCTGACGGCGCTGGTCAACGAGATTTTGGAATTTTCCGCCATGCAGTCGGACGGTGTGCCGCTTGAGGGCGGCGTCATCGACCTGAGCCGCGCGGTTCGGGACGTGATTGAACAGTTCGCGCCTTTCTGTGAACAAAACAGCTATGTCATTGAAACGGAAATCGCAGACGGCGTTACGGTGAGAGCGGACGAGACACAGCTAAAGCGTGTCATCTATAATTTCATCGACAATGCCGTAAATCACACAGATGACAGCAAAAAGATAAAGGTGTCGCTGACAGCAAAGAACGGTCCCGTGCGGTTTGCGGTGACCGATTACGGCAAGGGCATCGCCGATGAGGACCTTCCCTATATCTGGAACCGCTATTACACCTCACGGAACAGGAAGAACAAAGCCGCTGTGTCCGGGCTGGGGTTGTCCATAGCAAAGGAGATCCTGACAGCCCATAGAGCGAAATTTGGCGTAGACAACAGGAATAACTGCACATTCTGGTTTGAGCTTTAAGCTTAGTCAGCCACAGCCGCGCAAGGGATGTTCAATAAAATAGCGCCCGACTTCGAGCGGCTGACACATTCCAGCCGCCGGAAGCGGCTGACACATTCCAGCCGCCGGAGTCGGGCGTTTTGTCTTAAATTGACGCTGTTGCCCTTTTCAGAGTACGATAGCGTTCACCGCCTCGATGAGGTCCACGACCAGGGAGCGGGAGACGGTGCAGACCGGCTGGCCGTTGACGCTGGCGGAGCACAGGGAGCCGTCCAATCGGTAGAGGGCAATGGTAAGCTCCGGGTGCTCCTCGTCGGTGAGATGGAGGGTGAGGGATATTTCCTCCTGCCCCGTAGGTTCCTCGTCGGTGAAGGAGGAGGCGGTGAGAGCTGTGAGAGCGGACCTGACGCCGCTTATCTCGATCTCCGCGCCGCTGTAAGTCCAGACGTTGTCCCCCTCCTCATTTTCCGCGAGGACAAAGGGATAGACAGCGCCCTCCAGCGTCACGTCGATGGCGGTGACGCTCTCAAATTCCGGCGTGAAAAGCTCCCGGTGCCTGAGATCGTCGTAGGCCGCCTGGCTTATCACCGTATAATCGCCGGGAGCGATGGAGTATATGATCTGGCTGCCGTTAAATCGGATATACGCCTTTGTCTCATCCTCGCTTTCAGCGCCTTCGGGAATGACCTCAGACAGCTCAAAGGTCACGCTTGCCCCCTCCTTGGGGGTGACGGTGACGGTCAGATCGGGCTCCGCAAGGCCGTATTCGTCAAGCTCCTCGTTTGTTACGTTGTAGGTCACATAGTCTGTCAGGGACAGGGCCTCCAATTTGCCCAGCCAATCCTCCACCCGGCCAGTATCCAGCGGTAGTCCGTCCTGCGCGAAATACACATCACTGGCGCAATAGCTGTCCCCGACCTCGTTGTACGTGGCGCTCAGCTCCACCGCGCCGCTCACCGTGAAGGAGGCCGGGTCAAGGGCGGGAATCTTGTCGTGGTTTATAAGGTCTGAAAGCTCCACATCGTAGTCGTCCAGGGGGTCGTCCGACACAAGATAGACCTTTCCGTCGCCGATATCCACATAGCGCTCCTCGTCCAGCGCGCTGTACGACCCAAGCTTCACCGTCGTCTCCGCCTCCCCGTAGGTGAGGTGGATGGTACACTCAGGCTCCTCAAGACCGTACTGTCCGTAGTCCGTCACATCGTCGATGACAAAAGCGGCGGCCATTTCCTCAAAGGGAGCCAGAAGCTTCGCTATCTTCTCCTGATCCACCGGGAACGCCTCGTCATCGTTCCATAGCCAATTGTCACTTCTGTGAAAGGCAAGGCTTGTATCGCCGTTTGTCCAGTCGAGGGCCGTCACGCTGTCCGGGGCGATGGCAAGGAACGTCTCGCCGGAGGTCCTGATCGCCTCTTTTCGCTCCCGGATGTGTGAGACTGCCAGCGCGGCGGCAATAACCACCACCAGCACCCCCAGGAGGATCAAAACACGCTTATACCGTTTCATTGGTTACCCTCCTTCTGCGAATGACGATATATATTCCGATCCCCAGAAACGCCAGAGGCACAAGACCGATCATCACGGCCTTCAAGACGCCCGACGCGGACTCGGAGATGGTCAGATAGTTGTAGTTTAAGGATTTGGAGCGGATGGCCAGGGCCTCACGCTCGCCGATGAGCTCCGACAGTGAGTTCATCACAAGGTCACTGTTGGCGCCGGAGGAATAGGCGTTATACATATCGTCCAAAAGCTCATCGCACCCAAACCAGATGAGCTCTCCGCCCCCGTCATCCTCGATGTCTACCGCCAGAGCGAAGGGGCCGTCAATGTCGCCCTCCTCCTTTTCGTAGGTATTAAGGTCATAGCCCGCGATTTTGCTGAACGCCGCGTCAGCGGTGGTGAGAAGCTCGGTCACGGTGCCGTTTACATTGCCGCTTGTTACAAGGCCCTGAACGATGGGTAGCATGGGATAGTAACGGTCCTCAATGAGGGGCTCGGTGATCTCGCTCTCGCCCATGTCCGGGATAAGGATAAAGGGCTGCTGGAAAGCGTAATGGGTACGGTCAGCCTCCACGACGATGCCGTCTTGGGCGGTAACGCCGTAATTTTCCAAAAGTCCGGCGAGATTTGTGAGCGACCCTCCATCCACTGGCCCCGACAGCACTAAGAGCTTTCCGCCGGCGGAGACGTAGCCTGCCAGCATCGTCCTCTCATCCTCCGAAATATCGCTCTGCGGCGCGTAGATCATCACGGCGGCAGCGTCCTCGGGAATCTCGTCTACGGTCGCAAGGGTGAGCTCGGCGGTTTCAATATTCTCCTTGCCCAGCGTCTCGGCAAAGCCGCTTGGCAGGTCCGCCTCGCCGTGGCCATCAAGGAGATATAGCGTGGGCAGGTCACGGCTCGTGACGTAATCTATTGCGGAGGTGATGGCCCCCTCGCCGTCAAAGCTGGTGGTATAGGTATAGGAGTAGTAATCCACGTCCGTCACAAAAATCTCGTCATACGGGATATACCGGCTCCGCTCGCCGCACTCCACCACCAGGGAGTTGTTCTGGACCTGCTCGTCAGTGTACTTCTCCGCGAAGGTCGGATACACGTCCGGGTTTCGTTTTACCACCGTGAGGTGGTCGGAGAGGCTGTCGTATTTCTCCAAAAGCCGCTCCAAAATGGTGTCCTCCTGGTCCGCCTGGACGATCCAGTAGACGGTCACATCGTCCTGGAGACTGTTGACGACGACCTTCGTATTGCTGGTGATGGAGTAGAGCTTGGAGGCGGAAATATCCTGCTTTGTGTATGTGGCGGGGAGACTTTCGGCAAACACATTTACCGCCACCACGATCGCCAGCACCACGGCTGTAATCGCCAGGGAGTAGATACCGCCGCGAAGGGCCAGCTTATTGGCCCGGTTTTTATTTTCTTTCATCAGTTGTACCTCCGCTTTTCAAGGGATTGAACGGACAAAAACAGGAAGAAAACAATGGCCGTCAAATAAAAGGTCACGCTTGTAAGATCAAATACCCCGTCCACAAAGGTGTAAAAGCGTTCAAAGAAGGAGAGCTTTTCCATGATTTTCGGCAAAAGTCCCTCCAAAAGCTCCGGCTTGAAGTACAAAACGCCCGAAAGCCCCAATATCAGCACCACCGCCGCGCCGTAGGCCAGATTGACATTTTTGGTCATGTACCGGATGAGCAGGCAAAGAAGCACGGCGATAACGGCAAGGGCGATACCGGAGCCCAGCGTCGTCCGGGAGACGTACTCCGACAGACTGACGCTGTAATAGTTCGCGAGCATGACCGCCACGCCCAGCCCCGCGGCGAAGCCCTGGTTTTCGGTGAGCGACGAGATAAAGACGCCCAGCGCGATAAGCGCCGCCCCCATCAGGAAGAAGGCGCCGATGGCGCCGTAGGAAGTGGGCAGATATACGTCCCCGTACTGGGAGAAGATGAGCGGATAGAGGCACACGATCAAAAGCGGGATCGCGAACAGAATGAGAAGCGCCAGATATTTTCCCAGCACCACCTGGGTTGTGGTGACGGGCAGGGAGTAGATGAGCTGGTCGGTTTTCTGCTTCCGCTCCTCGGCGATGGTCCGCATGGTCAGGAGAGGTACGATGATTGCCAGTATGATGGAACAGTAGCCAAGGACAAACTCAAAGTTGCTGACAGACGCGTTCAGGTTGTATTGCAGGGCTCCAATTCCCACGAAGCACAGCAAAAAAGCCCCGAATACCCAGGCGGTCAGGGAATGGAAGTGGGATTTGAGCTCATGCTTCAGTATCGCCGTCATGGTCAGTCGCCTCTCTTTCCGAATTTATTGGAGCGTCCTCTTCTTCATCCTCGGCCTGAGGAGCGAGAGATGAGTCGGCATCAAGCCGGTCCTTTTCCTCACCGCCGCTTTCCGAAGGGGCAGTCCCGTCCTTTTCCGTGAGCTCTAAGAAAATATCCTCCAGGCTCGCCTTTTTGACGCTCATTTCCAATATCGCCACACCGTTTTCGGCAAAGGCGCGGAAAATGGCGCGGGTCAAGTCATATACATTTCCGGACCCAGCGGTCAGCCGGAAAACCGTTACGCCGTCCTCCTCCCGGACGCTGACGGCGTGCAGACCCTCAACATTGAACAGTATCTCCGCCGCCTCAAAAGCCTCCGTGTCCGCGGTAAGGAGTATCTCGTTATCCCCGGCAAGCTCCCGCTCCAGCGCCTCCGGCTCCCCCTGGGCGACAAGCCTTCCGTTTGCGATGATGAGGAGCCTGTCGCAGATGGCCTGCACCTCCGAGAGGATATGAGAGGAAAAAATGACGGTGTGTGTCCGGCCCAACTGCCGGATAAGGTCCCGAATTTCCAAGATTTGTATGGGGTCCAAACCCACGGTGGGCTCGTCAAGAATGATGACCCGCGGATCGCCCAAAAGCGCCTGGGCGATGCCGACACGCTGCCGGTAGCCCTTGGAGAGCGTGCCAATACGCCTATTCCGGACGGACTCTATACCGGTTGCCTCCACCGCGCTTTCTATTTCGGATTTCAGCTTTTCCCCACGCAGGCCCTTCGCCTCGCCCACGAAGCGCAGATACTCCTCCGGCGTCTCACCGAGATACAGCGGCGGCTGCTCCGGGAGATACCCGATAAGCTTTTTCGCGGCTTTCGGGTCCTCAAAGATGTCGTGCCCGTCGATGCTGACCGACCCTTCGGTGGCGGAAAGGCACCCGGTCATGATGTTCATGGTGGTGGACTTCCCCGCCCCGTTGGGACCCAAAAAGCCGTAGACATGCCCCTCGCCTATCTCAAAGGACAGGCCGCTGACAGCCAGGTGGTCGCCGTAATATTTTGTCAGATTCTCGACCTTGATCATTCACAAAACCTCCTTTGCGGTGACAGCCTAACCCCTTTACCTTAAATGGACTTAAAACAAAAAGAAAATGCGACGCCCGTTCAATTTTTCTTCAATACTATATGGTATAATGCTGATATAAGGGGGAATTGAAATGAAGCTCTTGCTTGTTGAGGACGAGAAAAGGATGGCGCAGGCGCTTTGTGAGATACTGCGGCTGGAAAAATACGACGTGGACTGGTGCGCCGACGGGGAGTCCGGGATGAACGCCGTGGAGAGCGGGATATACGACCTCATCGTGCTGGATGTGATGCTCCCGGTCAAATCGGGCTTTGAGATCGCGCGGCAGGCACGGCATTTGGGGATAAAAGCGCCCATTCTGATGCTGACGGCCAAGGGTGAGCTGGACGACAAGGTGACGGGCCTTGACAGCGGCGCGGACGACTACCTGACAAAGCCATTCGAGACACGGGAGCTTCTGGCAAGGCTCCGCGCCCTTGGTAGGCGGAACCTCCCGTCCACGGACGGTCAGCTGACCTTCGGGGATATATCTCTTGACACAAATTCGGTGTCGCTTCGGTGCCTCACGAGCGGCCAGAGTGTGCGCCTTAGTGAGAAAGAGTATCACATTTTAGAATACCTGATCGCGAACCAGGGCCGCGTCCTGACGCGGGAACAGCTTGCGGTGAAAATATGGGGCTATGAGAGCGAGGCGGAGTACAACAACGTGGAGGTCTACATGTCCTTCACAAGGCGAAAGCTTACATTCATCGGGGCGAAGACGGAGATCAAGGCCGTCCGGGGGATCGGATATGAATTGAGGTGCGAGGATGTTTAAGAAATCAAAGCGGAAGATCGTTGCCGCCATCATGTCCGCCCTGGCGCTGCTTTTCCTCGGCACGCTGGCCGTGATCTACGTTTCCAGTTACCGTGAGGTGTCCTCCCGGAACCGGGATATGCTGGAGCGGTACGCCCAGCTCTATCCTATGAATATCCGGGACCACCAGGGAGAGGCGGTGAGGCCGGACGCGGCACCGTCGCGCCGGCCCGACGGCCCTCGGTTTGAGGACACGCCGGCTTTCCAGCTTTCTACCTTCTATTCGGTGGCGGTGTCAAAGGACGGCGGCGACCTTCTCTCCGTGGACAACAGCGGCAGGGAAATCTATTCGGACGAAGAGCTTGGGGAATACGCCCTAGAGATCGTAAAAAGCGGGAAGACCCGTGGGACCAAGGAGCGTCTCGTTTATGTGACGGTGGACAAGGGCGGCTACACGCTGGTGGCCTTTATGGACAACACCATCGTGCGGGACAGCATGACGACCCTGTTCCGCTATACCCTGATCTTTGGCGGCATGGCCATCGTTTTGCTGTTCTTTGTGGCGATTTTTCTTGCCAACCGGATCGTCCGCCCTTTAGAGGAGAGCTACCGGAAGCAAAAGCAGTTTATTTCCGACGCGGGCCACGAGCTAAAGACCCCTGTCTCCGTGGTCAACGCCAACGCGGACATGCTGAGGCGTGAGATTGGGGAGAACCGGTGGCTGGATAACATACAATATGAAAATACCCGGATGGGGGCCCTGGTCACACAGCTTTTAGAGCTGGCCAGGACCGAGAACGTCACGCCGGAAATGGCGGAGGTGGAGCTTTGCCGGATCGTCCTGGGGGAGACGCTCCCCTTCGAAACAGTCATTTTTGAAAAGGGCGCGAAGCTCCAATGCGACGTGGCGGAGGGCCTGCGCGTCGTGGGAAACGCCGCCCAGCTCAGTCAGCTCGTTTCAATCCTCTTGGACAACGCCGTCCGACACAACACGCCCGGAGGGACCATCCGTATTGAGCTGCGCCGGGAGAAAGCCCACGCGGTCCTGTCTGTCAGCAATGAGGGGGTACCCATCCCGGAGGAACAGCAAAAGCACCTATTTGACCGCTTTTACCGGGCGGATGAGGCGCGGACAGGCGGTGACAACCGCTATGGTCTGGGCCTTGCCATCGCGAAGGCAATCATAGAGGCGCATCACGGACAAATATCCGTTTCCTGCCATAACGGGCTCATAGTTTTTACCGCCTCGATCCCCGCTTCGTGAACTTTTTGTGACTTCAATTTTCCTTCAATCTTTCATCCGTACAATTGCCCCAGACAAGATGAAGGAGGAAAATGCGGTGGATTTTCGGCATGAATGGAAGATCGAGATAAGCGCCGCCGACCTGTTGGCATTACGAAGCCGTCTCCGTATCCTGATGGAGCCGGACGAGCATGCCGCGGGCGGCAGATACCAAATCCGCAGTCTGTACTTTGACACACCCACTGACAAGGCTCTGCGAGAGAAAATAGACGGCGTTGACCGGCGGGAGAAATTCCGCATCCGCTATTATAACGGCGACACCGGCTACATAAGCCTAGAGAAAAAGAGCAAGCTGAACGGCCTCAGCAGTAAGGAGGCCGTTCAGATAACGACCGAGCAGGCACAAACGATTGCCGCCGGGAACATTCCGCAAATCCGGCAAAACGCGCCTCCGCTTCTACGGGAGCTGTGCGTCAAGATGCGGACCCCGGGCCTACGCCCGAAGACCGTGGTGGATTACACGCGGGAGCCTTTCGTCTACCGCCCCGGCAATGTCCGGGTCACCTTCGATTACGGGATACGCACCGGCCTTGGGTGCACCGATTTTCTAAACCCGGATCTTGTGACGGTCCCGGCGGGCGACGCCCCGATTCTAATGGAAGTGAAGTGGGACGCCTTTCTCCCGGACCTTATCCGGGACGCCATCCAGCTCACAGGCCGCCGGTCCGCCGCCTTCTCAAAATACGCCCAATGCCGTATTTACGGCTGATCCACTCGGAAAGGAAGAAAATCTATGACATTCAATGATATTTTCAAATCCAGCTTTTTAGACAACGTCGCGAGCGTCAGCATCCTTGACATGGCGCTGGCGCTGGTGCTCGCCTTTGGTCTCGGCGTCTTCATTTTCCTAATCTATAAGAAAACCTATAACGGCGTGATGTATTCCTCCTCCTTCGGCGTGACGCTCATAGCCCTCACCATGATCACCACCGTGGTCATCCTCGCCGTCACCTCCAACGTGGTGTTGTCTCTCGGCATGGTGGGCGCGCTGTCCATCGTCCGGTTCCGTACCGCCATCAAGGAGCCGCTGGATATTGCCTTCCTCTTTTGGTCCATCGCCGTGGGCATCGTCCTGGCGGCTGGCATGATCCCGCTGGCGGTGATCGGCAGCGTCATCATCGGCCTGATCCTGCTCTTTTTCGTCAACCGCAAGTCCCACACAACCCCCTATATCGTGGTGCTCCAGTGCGCCGGTCACGACAGTGAGCAGGCGGCAAGGGAGCTTCTTGAAAAGCGGACGGATCGCTGCGTTGTCAAGAGCAAGACGGCCCAAAAGGGCAATATCGAGCTTAATTTGGAGGTCCGCCTCAAGGACGACAACACAGATTTCATAAGCGAGCTCTCCGACATGAGCGGCGTATCCAGCGCGGTGCTGGTTAGCTTCAACGGGGAGTACATGGGGTAAGGAGGCGCTTTATGGCTGCGCATAAGCATATCGACGCCATTTGTATCGCGATCACCGTCTTCACCCTGCTGCTTACGATTCTCTTTATGAACGGGAAGGCCCTGGGCATCACGGTCATGGCGGGTGGGGACGAAAGCGCCGGGATGTTTACGGAAAACGATCTGGACAGCTCGTGGAACACGTCGAACGCCACAAAGATTCGCCTTTCGGACGAGGGCAGTACGGTGAGCGGAAACGGCGCCTACG
Organism: uncultured Oscillospiraceae bacterium; assembly: GCA_947588955.1. Taxonomy (GTDB): domain Bacteria; phylum Bacillota; class Clostridia; order Oscillospirales; family Oscillospiraceae; genus RUG626. The sequence goes on from CANPYX010000001.1 coordinate 112,264, forward strand.
TCTACCAGGGTGACGTCCACATCGTGTACGCGGGAAAATACGTCCTCACCGGGGAGCTGTCCGACGGCTCGGTTATAATCGAGGCTGACGGCGACGACAAGATTTGGCTCATGCTGGACGGCGTCTCCATCCACTGTGAGGACGGTGCCGCCATACGAGTGGAACAGGCGGACAAGGTGTTTCTGACATTGGCTGACGGCACGGAGAATACCCTTTCCTCCGGCTCATCCTATAACGAAGAAGCGGTTTCCTCCGGCGTGGACGGGACGGTCTACTCCAGAGACGATTTAACCGTCAACGGAGCCGGTTCCCTCACTGTGACCGCGGAGTACCGGCACGGCATAGTCTGCAACGACGACCTTGTGATCACCGGCGGCGCACTGGACGTGACCGCCGCGCAGGACGCCATTCACGCCAACGACAGCGTGCGGATTTGTAATGCCAATCTCACGCTTTCCGCGGGCGACGACGGGATCACGGCATCCAACGACGATGAGACGTCCTTTATCTATGTGGAGTCGGGCGCAATCACGATCCCAAACTGCTATGAGGGGCTGGAGGCAGTTGAGATCACCATCGCCGGCGGGACCATCGACATCGACCCCACCGACGACGGGATCAACGCCAACGGGAACAGCGGCAGCTCCCTCATCACCATCACCGGCGGGGAGATAACCGTCACCGATGAAAACGGCAGGGACGCGGACGGGATCGACTCCAACGGGGATATACTCATCAGCGGCGGAAGGCTGTTCGTCAGCGTCAGCGACAACGGCGGCAGCTGCGCCATCGACTACGGAAGCGAGAGCGGCGGCAAATGCGTCATCACCGGCGGGACAGTCCTTGCCTGCGGGAGCAGCGGCATGGCGGAGAGCTTCGATTCGTCCTCCACCCAGGGCTTCCTAATGCTGAATACTTCGGCGCCGGCCGGTACGACCGTAACGGTCAGGGACGCTAATGGAAACGAGCTCATCTCCGAGACGGTTCCATGCAGCTTCTCGTCCATTCTCGTCAGCACGCCGGACTTGAAGATTGGTGACACCTGCACGCTGATCGTCGGAGATACGCAGACGCAAATGACCATCGATAATGCTTCCAGCGGCGGCTTTGGAGGCGGACGGATGCCCGGCGGAAACGGCTTCGGCGGCGGAAAGATGTCGGGCCGGGGCAGTTTCGGCAGGGAGGGCGGGACGCCTGACAGCGGCTCGACCGATGAAACGCCAGACAGTGAAAGCACACCAAATGGCAGTGAGCTGTCGGCAGCCGACGCCATGCCAGTAGTCAGCCTACTGAGCGCCGGCGATTTTGGAAGTGTACCTGACGATTTGCCGAACGACGACGAGACATCTTCGGATTTCCCCCGGAGCGGAAGGAACAACGGCACATTGCCTGAGTTCCCTGAGGGTGGTATGCCAGGTTTTTCACAAAACGAAGACAACAGCAACACACCTCAGTCGGGTATCACTCCCGGCAGCGGAATCTTTGGAGGGCATCAAAACGGAGGAACCATGCGCGGTCCCAACTGGAATACGCAGGGCCAGGACAGCGGTTCTCAACCGTCAGCAGCGGAAACTCAAATCTCAGCGGAATCACTTGTCCTTCTTGCCGTTTCCGCCATAGCCCTCCTGATAGGCTGCGCAGTCGCCGCCCGCTATAAGCGGAGAGGGTAAGGTATCTCCCTGACCGATGTCGGTATGTAAAAACAAAACCGGTTTCTTTCTGTACAAGAGTCTTCATAAGCACAGCAAAAAAGACGCAGCTGGAATACCAACTGCGCTTTTTTGCTGTGCCGTACCGTCTCGCCCCATGGTTCACTTTGTTTTTCTACCATGCGGGGCACATACCGCCGGAAAAATATTTGATTGGGTGATTTGTTATACCCCCGAATACGCGGCAAAGCCGGCGTCGATGGGGAGGACCACGCCTGTTATGGCGCTGGCGGAGCGGTCGTCGCAGAGGAAGAACACGCCGCCCAAAAGCTCCTCGGCGTCCACGAAGCGGCCCATGGGAGTGCCGTTCAGTATCTTCTCGCTGCGGGCTGTGGGCGTGCCGTCGGGGTTGAACAGGAGGGCACGGTTCTGGTTGCTCACCAAAAAGCCCGGAGCTATGGCGTTACAGCGGATGCCGGATTTGGCAAAGTGGGTGGCGAGCCACTGGGTGAAGTTCGAAATGGCGGCCTTGGCGCCAGAGTATGCGGGGATCTTCGTCAGAGGTATATAGGCGTTCATTGAGCTGACGTTGAGGATAACGCCGCTTCCCCGCTCCACCATGTCCCTGGCGAAAATCTGCGTGGGCAGTAATGTTCCCTGGAAATTGAGCTTAAAGACGAAATCCACGCCGGATGGGTCAAGGTCAAAGAAGGTCTTCTGCCCCTCCTTCGCCTCGTGCTGGTACTCGTTGTCCGTTGTGGCACGGGGATTGTTGCCGCCCGCACCGTTCACCAGAATGTCCACGGGACCCAGGTCCTTTAAAATCGCCTCATGAGCGGCACGGATAGAATCCGGCTCCAAAACGTTGCACTTGTAGCCGTTGAGGACAAAACCCTCTGCCTTCACCTCGTCGGAGAGCTTCTTGACAGCCTCCTCGTTGAGGTCGAGAGCGGCAACCTTCGCCCCAGCCTGAGCGAATGCGCGCGCCATAACGGAGCACAGCACCCCGCCCGCGCCGGTGACCACCACGGTTTTACCGGTAAAATTTACATTGAGAGGGAGATTAAGCATTTATATCATCCTTTCCGTAATTTTGTAATAAGTATTCCGCAGTTGGCGCAATGGAGGCTCACGGGCCGCTCCGCGGCGAAAAGTCCGACCTTCGTGGCCTTACCCAGTAGAAAGCCGCCGCGCTTTTCAATGGATTTTTCGGTCACGAACGTGCCGGGTTCCGCCCTGTCGGGAAGCCACCACGCCGCGTGACCGCCATCGCTGAATATACGGCCAGCCGTCATGTCTCCGCCGCAGTATGGACAGCGTTCCGCTTTTTCATCATCGTCCATTTTACTCGTTCACACCTTCAAAAAAGCTTTTTATTGTTTCCCTTCTTACAGCCTCGTCTCCCAGCGCCCACAGAAGACCGTGTCCTCGGCAACGCCGGTAAATTCGCTTTTGCCGCAGATTTTCTCAATAAACGCCCGGATATTTTCCCGCTTTGAGCCGTAGGCGTTGATGAATGTCTTCGCCTGGGGCACGTCTATGAGGTGGTTTGTGAAGTTGAGGCTCACAGTCACCGTGGGAACCTCCGCCAGATACCAGGGCGAGTCGGCAGAGTGGTCGTGGCTCCAGGTGACCCGCACCTCGTTCGTCTGGGAATAGCCGGTGAAGTTGAGGACAAGCAGCACAAGGTCGTATTTCGCCTTGAATTTCTCCCTCTCTCCCCGGTCCATTATCTTTATCATGTTCATGAAGCTTACGCCGTTCTCCACCTCCAGATCGTAGAAGGTGGGGCAGACGTCCACGGCAAAGCCCACGCGCTCCAGCTCCTCAATGAGCATATCCTTCACCGGGTCGCCAGTGTAGCCCTTGGAGTTGGGAATGTTGTGAGCGTAGACAAGAAATACCCGCTTGCCCTCCGGGGATACGGGGAGAAGCTTCTGTGTGTCCTTGACGAGAGTGGTGCACTTTTCCGCCGCCTGACGGCGAAATTCGTTGTGCTCGGCACAGCCCACATATTTTTCCCGCAGCTCCGGCGCGGGGAATCGGTAGCTCTCCGTAAGTCCCAGCTTCGCCTTCAATCCCAAAATCCGCTCCAGCGCCTCGTGAAGCCGCTCTTGAGAGATGGTGCCGTTCTCCAGTCCCTCCCGGACATAGCCCATATCCTCCCCCGGCTCGTTTGTGAAAAGTATCATGTCACAACCGGCGGCGATGGCGTGGGGAAGCGCAGTTTTCCTCGGCTCCGCCACGTTGAAGCCGATCATCTGGGTGGCGTCGGTGATGATAACACCGTTGAAATTTAGCTCCCCGCGCAGAACGTCATTTAAAAGCTCCGGGGCCAGCGTCGCGGGCTTTATGTCCGCGTCGGTATAGTCCGGGCGGTACTTTTTGGAAAGGGCTCTCTGGGTGATGTACCCCACCATCACGGCCTCCACACCGTCGTCTATGAGTCCGCGGTAGACCTTTCCGAAGGTATCCTCCCACTCCTGAACGCTGAGATCGTTGCACCCTATAACCAGGTGTTGGTCCCGCTCCTCGGTGCCGTCTCCGGGGAAGTGCTTGGCGGTTACCGCCATGTTGAAGCCGGAGTCCCGGACGCCCCTTATGTAAGCTCTGCACATCTCCAACACCCTGTCCGGGTCCGAGCCGTAGCTTCTTGTGTTGACGATGGTGTTTCGCCAGTTGAGGCACACATCGCACACCGGGTTAAAAAGCCAGTTTGCGCCGATGCTCCCCGCCTCACGGGCGCTGGCAAGGCCGATGCGGTATGCCGTCTCCGGGTCCCGCCCCGCCGTTGCCTGGGCGGCGGTGGCGACGAATGTCCCGTCGGGCACGCACTCGGCGCCGCCTGTGTCGCAGTTGGCGGCTACGAGGACAGGGACCTTGCTGTACTTCTGGTAAAGCCTGTTTTGCTCATACGCCTCGGCAGAGCTCTTTCTCTGCCAGCGAAGACCGCCCTGATGGAAGCTCTCCACCGTATTTTTTATGTTCTCCTCGTTTACGCCGGGGACGTAGGTCATGATGGTGAAAAGCTGTCCGATCTTCTCCTCCACCGTCATGCGGTCGATGGTGTCCTCCACCCATTTTACCTGCTCATCCGTGAGATAAAAGGGCTTTTCTTTTAATTTTACCATAAAATCACCCCTCACGCTCCAAGATTTTTCAAAAATTCCGAAATTTTTTCTTTCTCATAGCCGGAATAATCCCCGGTTTTCAGCTTTTCAAGACCTGTATTGCGAAGCTCCGCCCAGCTGTCCGCCTCGTGACGGACAAGGATAGGATAGAAGTGTACGCCGTTCTGCTCCGCCGCGTCCCGGTCACCCGGCGCGTCGCCCACCATGAGGACCTTATCGGGATCGTAGCCGAATTTCAGCATCTCGGCTATACAGTGGGCCTTGCTCCCAATATCCTGGGCCAGCATGATGTCTACATGGTCCAGGAGCTTAAATTTCGTCCACTCCTCCACCACCGCGTCCCGGTTGGCGCTGGAGACAATGGCGACATCGGCAAACTCGCTTGCCGCCGCCAAGCCCTCCTTGGCTCCCACGAAGGGCTTTTTCAGCTCCTCAGGAAGCTCCACGATGGCGGCGTTGACTGCCTTAGACCAGCTGAGAGCCTTTTTCAGCATGGGACTGCCTGTCTCGTCGATCGCCCTTTGTATCGCGTCGTTGGAGGGCGCCGCCCCGGAGTTTACCCATGCGGTCAAGTCCTCCAAACGGTCAATGGGAGTGTACTTCCCGTTTACCTCCGTGAGCATGATGTTAAGCCCCTTGAAGCGGTTTATTCCACGTGTCATGGAGTATAGATTTATCTCGTTCCACCGCTCCAAAATGGGCTCCCTCCACTGCTCAAGCCCCCACTCTTTGACCATGCAGGGACCAAAGCAGTGAATGTGCTTGCAGTCCATGGTGTCCATGGCGCAACCGTCGGAGTCCACGCACACAAGGTAATCGTGACGCTTCACAAAATCCTCGAATCCCCTGAACATACCGCACCTCACTTTAAAATTTTCATAAGCTCGCCGTTGAGCTCCTTAAGGTCCAACCCCTCCGGTGTCTCGCGGCTCAAAATGCTCTTCATCTCAAGCCCCAGAGGAATGACGCCCCGCTCTAAAACGGGACAAAGACCGGGGACGTATTTTTTGAGTACGGCATACGCCTCCGGCGAATCCATTATCTCCTGTGCCGTGTCGTTTAGTGAGTAGTAGGCGTCGGTGTCGATGTCCTCGTCCAAAAACCAGTTTTTCACCGTCTCCCCCGCGCCGGAGTTGGGGAGAATGTAGCTCTCGTCAGGTTCGGATGCCTTTTCAAAGGTCACGCTGTCCTCAAAATGGCATCCCTCATGCTCCGCCGTGACGGTGAAGATGGTTTTTCCATCCGAAAGCGGCTGATTTGGGAAAACGATACGCCCGTTGCCGTCGTTTTCCGCAGTCGCGCCGTTCAATACGGCGGAGGGGAGATTTGTGTAAATCTTCACGTCCACGCTGTCCCTGCACCGCTTTTCAAACCGCTTTTCGCGTATGTGCAAAAACGGCTCGGTTGACCATTTCGCCTTGTAGTAGTAAAACGCGTCCTTCCTTATCTCCCTGTCGTGGGTCACAAGGCCCTTGGCGTTTATGTACTTCTGCCCGCCCTCGTCCCGGCGGGAGCTGGAGAAGTCGAACATGTTCCAGATAAAGCTGCCCCACAGGTATGGCTTGGAGTCGATGATTGGGTACACCGTCTCATGCCAGAGAGCTTGGAACTCCTCGGAGTAGTCCTTCACCAGCGGTGTCTCCGAGTGGAACCGCAGATTGCAGTCCACGCCGTATTCGCTTATGCCCAAAGCGGTTTCCGGAAGGTCCCGGTGCATGTTGTCCAGAAACGCGCTGTAGTCCCCCATCTTGCCGTAGTACCAGCCGAAATATATATTATATCCCACCATGGGCGTCAGGTGGTTGAGCCCGCTCTTGGATTTGACTGTGTTCAGATTGGCACAGGTGACGACCCTATCCGGGTCCAGGGTCCCGCACACATTCACAAGCTTTCTCACAGCCTCATGGATGGGCGGCGCGTCCTGGAACATTCCGATCTCGTTCTGCACACCCCAGGAGCAAACGGAGGGGCGGTGGATATTCTGCAAAATGAGCTCCGTGAGCTGGCTCACGGCGTTTTCCTGCAAGGCAGAATCCTCGGTCATCTTCAGCATGGGTATCTCCGCCCATACCACATACCCCCGCCTGTCGCACTCGTCATAGGTGTATGCCGGGTGCTGGTAGTGACTAAGCCTCAGGGCGTTGGCGCCGATCTCCTCTATGAGCTCAAAATTCCTGTCGATCTCCCTTTTCGTCACGGCGGAATACACCCCGGCGAAATCCTGATGCACCGCCACGCCGTTTAATCTGAGGTGCTTCCCATTGAGGAAAAAGCCCCTGTCCGGGTCCATGCGAACAGAACGGAAGCCTGTCTTCAACTCCGTCACATCAACGGTCACTCCGCCGACAATAAGCTCCGCCCGCAGCGTGTAGAGCGCCGGGTCAGACCTGCCGTCCCAGAGACGCGGGGAGGGGATCTGCCGCGTCTCCGGGACATTGGCAGCGCCCACGAATCGGGCTGTCTCCTGACCCTGGGGGTCAAGAAGCGTGTATCTTATAACGGCATCTCCAGTGACCGCCGTGTGGGGCTCAAGGCTCAGGATACCGTTTCCCGCATCATCCACCGCCGCCCTGACGATTACGCCGTCGGTGGCGTGGTAGAGGTAGTCAAAACGGTCCTCCCCACAGACAAGCAGGCTGACGCCGCGGGTCAGTCCGCCGAACACGGTGAAGTCCCCGGCAAGAGGCGACACATCATTGACGGCTGAGTTATTAAGGTGAAGCTCCAGGTCGATTTTCCCGTCCTTCACGCACTCACGCGGGATTTCAAACCGCACCCGTGAATACCCGCCCTTATGTGTTCCCAGCTCCGTACCGCCCGCGTAAGCCGTCACCGTGTGGTCCGCCGCGCCCAGCTCCAGTATGAGGCATGCGGCATCGGGGACCTCCACGGTCTTTTTGTACACCGCCTCGCCACGGTACTGGTCGTCGTCCTTATACCAGGTGTGGGGCAGATCCACGGTCGCCGGAGCCGAGCCGTTCAGCTTTTTAAAGCTCCAGCCCCGGTTTATTTCCATTCGTTCCATCGCCTCACCCCTATTTGCAAATGTCCAGAAGCTCCGTAAAGCTCCCCATGTTCCAATCTCCCACTCCTGCTTGGGCGGCGTCGCCCACGCATGCCACCTTGAAGCCTCCGGCGTGTCCCGCCTCGGCTCCCGACACGGCGTCCTCCACCACAAGGCAGTCCGCCGGCTCCATTCCCAGGTATTCCGCCGCCTTCAAAAACACCTCCGGGTCGGGCTTGGAGCGTGTTATGTTGTTCCCGTCGGATACGGCGTCAAAAAAGCCTGAAAGCCCGATTTGCCCTAGGATGAAGGGCGTATTTTTACTGCTGGAGCCAATGGCAAGCTTGTAACCCCGGTTTCTCAGCTCCTCCAGCGCCGCCTTCGTCTCCGGCGCAAGGTCCGCGGGCGACATATTTTTAAGGCTCTCCCGGTATATGTCGTTCTTCTCCGCGGCGAAGGCCTCCTTCTGCTCCTGGGAGAAAGGCTCGCCATGCCACTTCTCAAGGATTATTTCAAGGCTCGCCATGCGGGACACGCCCCTCAAGCGGTTGTTTATGGTTCGGTTGAATTCTATCCCCAGCCTGTCGGCAAGGGCCTTCCAGGCCAGGTAGTGGTACTCATCGGTAAAGCAAATAACCCCGTCAAGGTCAAATATAATGGCTTTCATGTGTGCTCCTCCTCATTTCTTTCCGTAAATCAACGCAAGCTTTGCGTACAGGTCGCAGAGGGTCATGCGAACATCCAGCGATGTATAGACCCGTATGGGCTTCCCGCCGGGGTCGTCCCCGTAGGTGAGGTCGGCGTTGAGCTTTGGAGCGGACCGTGTATACCAATTGCCCCGGAAGCGGTTCATCAAAAGCGCCGCGACTGTGGCGTTGTCCCCCAGCGTCCAGTTCTCCCCTGCCCGCAGGAGAAAGTCCGGGTCAAACTCCCTCAAATTGTCTTGGGCGAGCTGTGAAAAGAGGTACTCCCCTATCCTCCCGTAAGGTCGGACATGGGCGGCAAGCTCCGCCAATGTCACCTCGAAGGAGGCGTACACATCCTGGGGAATTTGCCACACTTGAGCTGAGCTTTCAAGCAACGCCCGCGCCGCGTCAGGGTCCTGCGCCACGTTAAATTCCGGCCTCCCAGCGGGGTACGGCCCTCCCCCGTTCCACACGGCGGTTATCCTCTCCCCAATCTCCGGCGCGGCCCTCAGCGCCGCGGCAAGGTTGGTCGCAGCGCCCAAAACAGCCACATACAGCGGGCGGGGGTCGTCTTTTTGTGCTTCCTCAATAATGAAGTGGACAGCGTCGGAGAGCGACATATCCCCAGGGTCTTTTTGACCCCGAAGGGCAGGCACGTCCTCGATTTCCATGAGCTCCAGGACCTTTTGTATTTCCCGGAAGCTTCGCTCCATGCTGTCCCCGGTGCCCGCCTTGCCCTCAAAGTGGGCGGCGGTGACTGCCCTTATGTCCATCGTGGGCGACAGGAGAAAGTGGGCAATGGCGTACTGGTCGTCGGCCTCGTTCTTGGCGTCGGTATCCACTATGACCCGTATCTTCGACGCCTCCGGCGCCGAAAAACCGAGCCGCGCAAGGAGCTCCGCCCTTTTCATATGTAGTCCTTCCCGCAAAGGGGATCTACGGGGCTTTGTCCCTTAAATTCGCTCCTGCCCATGAGCTTATCCATGACAGCGGCGGCTATGACCGGTGTGTTGGCGTAGGCGTTTATGTACGTCTCAACCATGGGCGCGTCAAAGAGGTGGTAGGGGCAGGCGGTGGAGATCATGAGCACGGGTATCTCGCTTGTGAGCCACGGCGCGTCGTCGCCCAGACCAAATGTCACGTTCCAGTTGAGGCGGAGCGTCGTGTTGTTGGAGGCGTTCTGCATATTGCAGACGTAGACATAGAGGTCATAGCTACGCTTCATCTCCTCCACGCTCCGATACATCTCATAGAGCATCGCCTGCTTTTCCGGGGAGGGGTTGGGATTTGAGAAATCCGCCGGCTCGATGGTGGTCCGGCGGTCCCGGACGGTGACCTCAAACCCCTCACGCTCAAATAGCGCCTTCCACTGCTGTACAAGCGGGTCGGAGGGGTCTGTGTTCTTCTGTATCACGTTGAGATATACGCGCTTGAACCTTTCCGGCGACAGCGGCAGGAGCTCCTGTGTGTCCCGAACCAGCGTCACGGACTTGTCCGCGCACTCCAGCGCCCACCGCTTATGCTTTTCACATCCAACTACGGAAAGCGCCTCAGGTCCCGGCACGATGGCGCCGGCGGCCTTCTTCTCAGGAAGCCGCAGTGAAGCCTTCGTCGCCAATATCCTTGTCACCGCCTCGTCAAGGCGCTCTAAGGTGACAAGTCCATTTTCCACGCCCTCCAGAAGGTACCGGTAATCCTCGTCCAGGTCCTTGTTGAAGAGGATCATATCGCACCCCGCCGCGATTGCCGCGGGTACAGCGAGACGTCTCGGCATGGCGGAGGTGAAGCCCACCATGGGCGTGGCGTCGGTGGAAATGAGCCCGTTGAAGCCCAGCTCACCGCGCAAAAGTCCCTGCAAAATGGCGGGGTTCAGCGTGGCGGGCAGAAGCGTCTCGCGCCTTGTGGCGTCGGGATTAATCTTCTTCGTCCAGGCAGGTTGAGCTATGTGTCCCACCATCACGGTCTTGGCGCCCTTGTCAATGAGGGTCTTGTACACCTTCCCGTATGTCTCCATCCATCTCTCCGCCGTCAGGGAGTTTACGCTGGTCAAAATGTGCTGGTCCCGCTCGTCCACTCCGTCTCCGGGGAAGTGCTTTATGGACACAGCCACGTTCTCCTCGTCGGCGGCGTCCATGTACCGGCTGCCGCAGGCGATGACCCGCTCCACGTCGGAGCCGAAGGTGCGGGTGTTGGTGATGGGGTTGTGGAACTCCATGTCGATGTCCACGATGGGCGCGAAGGACCAGTTGAGCCCCATCGCCGCCCCCTCTGAGCAGGCGACCTTGCCCATCTTGTATGCGTACTCCGGGTCATTGGTGGCCGCCACCGCCATGGGCGCGCCGAAGCTCACGCCCTCAAAGGCAAGCCCGTTGCCGCCGCATTCGGTATTTGCCGCCAGCAGGAGCGGTATCTTCGCCATCTCCTGTATCCGCCGGTGGGTGTCCTGTATCTCCGCCGCCGCTCCGGGACGGTACATCATGCCGCCTACGCCCAGCTCCGCCACCGTGTGGTGGAGCGAGGAGTCATCGCTTGCGTACCCCATGGGGCAAAATACCTGCCCCACCTTCTCCCGAAGCGTCATGGAGGATAGTGTATCCTCCACCCATTTGATTTGCTCGCCGTTTAAATTAAAGGGCCGCGCTTTTAAATCTACCATGGCGTTAGTCCTCCTTTTTATATTCATGCTTGAAAAGCGCATCTGTAACCTTGTCCATCTCCTCAGGTCCGAAGCCGAACCAGGGCATATCGTGGAGCTCCCGCAGTGTGAGACCCAGGCTTTCCGTATCTCCGCTCTCAGCCATCGCCGCAAGGCCGGGGCTCACGCGCCTTACGGCCTCCACCGCCGACGGGTCCTCAGCCACGTCGCCCAACAGTGACTCCCAGGTGTAGATACAGCGGAAGTCCCTCTGCGGGCGGTATACGATCTCATACTCCCCTGTCGAAAGCCGCTCCTCCTCCCTCTCCGGGAGCTTGAGGACAGCCTCGCAATCAAAGGGCACCGTCACACGCACTCTGAGCTCTCCGTTATCTTCAATATTCCAGCTCACGGCGTATTTACCGTAGGGCGATAGGTATTCGCACTCCATATGTCCGAGCCGCGCGTCAACGGTTGGCTCGATGACCGCCGCCCTATATCCCGGCTCCGACTGTCTCAAGCCCGCCAGGTGCCGAACGGCGTAATTTATAACAGAGCCGTAGGCGTAGTGGTTGAGGGAGTTCATTCCGGTGCCGGAAATGGAGCCGTCGTCCAGTACGGAGTTCCACCTCTCCCATATGGTGGTGGCGCCCAGATCAACACAGTGGAGCCAGCTGGGGAAGCCGTGGGACAGGAACATGTGCAGGGCGATATCCCCCATGCCGTTCTCTGCCAGCGTCTCGCAGAGAAGTGGCGCTCCGGCAAAGCCGCATTTTATCCTGTAGCCGTCCAGCTTCAGCCTCGCTCTGAGACCCCGGATCAGTGCCGCCTTGTCCCGATAAACGCCGAATTTCAGGGCGATTATGTACCCTGTCTGAGTCGTGACGGCAAGTCTCCCCGATGGGGTAAAATACTCATTTAAAATGGCGGATTTGATGTTCTCCGCAAGCCTTTCGTATTTATCCGCGTCCTCCGAAAAGCCCAAAATACGCGCCGCCCTCGCTGTCTTCACCGTGGAGGCGTAGTAGTAGACGCACCCCACATACCCGTCCTCGGTGCCGCCCTTCATGCTCTGGTCCGTGACCCCGTCCATGGCAAGCCAGTCGCCGAATGTAAAGTTGCAGTTGTATAGATACGTCTGCCGCCCGTGGCGCTGGGTGTCGCACCGCGTCACCCAATCCACCCAGTCGCGCATCATGGGGTACTGCTCCCGCAAAAGTCCCTCGTCGGCAAAGACATCATACAGCGTGTCCGGTATGAACGTCGCTGCGTCCGCCCAGACAGCCGCCCCCTCCGGCGCGCCGCCGAAGTTCGGAAGATACGCCGCCACAGCGCCGCCGTGCTTTACCTGGTCTGCCCGCAGGTCCCACAGGAACTTGCGGTAAAATGCGCCGGTGTCCATGAAAAAGCTTGCCGTGGGCGCGAAGACCTGGGCGTCTCCCGTCCAGCCCAGCCGCTCGTCGCGTTGAGGGCAGTCCGTGGGCATATCCACGAAGTTGGAGCGAAGACCCCAAAGTCCGTTTTCAATAAGCCGGTTGACTCCCTTGTGACCGGTGGAGAGCCGTCCCGTGCGCTCCATCTCCGAATGGAGCACCACGCCCCGGAAATCCTCAGCATTGAGCTCCCCTTGCCACCCCTCAACCTTCACGTAACGAAAGCCCATGTAAGTGAAGGTGGGCGATACCCACTCCTCCGCCCCGCCGGAAACATACGTAAAGCGTACCTTGGCGGTGCGGTAGTTGTCGTTGTAAAAGCACCCGTTTTGCAAAATCTCCCCGTGAGTCAGCTCGACCTTGGTTCCCTTGGGGAAATTTGCGCGGAACCGGACAAAGCCCGCGAAGTTCTGCCCGAAATCAAGCACCGTCTCGCCTTTGGGGGTGCGTATCACCTCCTTGACGGGAAGCTCCAGCTCCTCCGTCAGCGGCGGACTCATGCGCTCGGAAAGCCTCTTATCCAGCGCCAGAATACGCGCCGGGGCGCTCTCGCCCAAAACACATCTGTCCACGGTCTCCCCGTCATAAATGTCGGAAAAGGTGATTTGTGAGGGCCGACAGCTCCAGCTTTCGTCTGAGGCGATGACCTCCTCTGTATCCCCGCTCACAACGCGGAGCTCCGCCAGCAGCGCAAAGGCGTCCCCGTACACCGCCGAGGCTCCCTCATAGCCCAGCCTGCCCTTGTACCAGCCGTTCCCAAGCCTGACCCGAACGGTATTTTCGCCTTCCTCAAGCAGCTGCGTCACGTCGTAGGCGCAGACCTGTACAGCCGTACCGTAGTCGTTAAAAAACGGCGCCAGGCGGTCATTCCCCACCTTTTTCCCATTGATCTCCGCCTCAAAAAGCCCCAGACCGGTGATATAGAGCCTCGCCGAACGGGGCTTTTCGGAGAGTGTAAAGCTCTTTTCAAATTCCGGGTGGAAGTCATCCCCCTGCCGCTGTCCGATCCACCGCCCCACCCAGGCTTCATCCAGCTTGCCCGTCTCAAAAAAGCTCTCACCATGGGCGCTGTCTCCCAGGTCGCCGCTGACGGATACCCTTACGTAATACCGCGTCCTTGGCGCGAGCGTCAAATCAAAGGTAACGCCGGAGCAGGAAAGCTTACCCGTCCTTTCGGCGGCAATATCCCTAAAATCCGGGTCTTTTGCAATGACGACGAAGCTTTTCGCGCTCTTTTTGCTCTCCGTCCCTTCCACGCGCCAGCTCACGGTGACGTGGGAAAGGTCATACCCGATGGGCTCCCTAAGACCGTTTATTTTGATCCCTGGGATTTTCATCCGTCGCCCTCCAGTTCAAATTTCAAAAAGTCCACCGACCCCTCGCCCACATACACAAAGCACAGCTGTGTAACTGGGTATGGCGAATTTCTCTCCAATGACGCCCGATAGCGCGTCCACTCCTTTGTGGGCTCAATATCTATCCACGCAAGCGCCTGCTCCTCGATGTAAGTCCCCACCAACAGCTGCCCTCTGCCGGACCCGCGGACCCATACGCCGACGCCCTTTACGCCTGTGAGGTCAAAGTATTTGAAGCACGCCAGGCAATCACGTGTCATGTTGGCGATATACTGCACGCCGTCCGGTCCCTGGGTGAAGTATGGGTGGTAGTCCTCGATCTCGCCGCCCACCGGGTACATTCTGGCTCCCTTGGCGCTCATAAGATTTGAAGCGATACGCGCCTCAAAAGTGCCCCTTCCCGGAAGCGGCCCGCCGTTTAAGCCGCAGCTGGTCATCTCCACCTGTGGGATCGAGCCGTCGGGCAGAATTTCTATCCGCTCAGCGCAACCCTGGCGGGAGAACTGCCCTTTATTCGTGTGTCTGTGGTAGAAGGCGTACCACTGTCCCCCGATCTCCACAATGCTCCCGTGGTTGTTGCCGGTGTAGTTGGTGGCCTCCTCAGTGCCGAGACCGTCATAGCCGATGTCCCCGTTGGATATGACCGTCCCCCCGTACTTAAAGCTCCCCAGCGGCGCGTCGCCTGTTGCGTAGCACAGCTCATGGCTCAAAAGCGATGAGTAGATGAAGTAATATTTCTCCCCCACCCGCCTCACAGACGGCGCCTCAAAAAACTCGTGTCCGTCAAAATCCGTGTCACCGGCGTTCGCCCAGCAGGGTGCGATAAAGTGCAGGTCCGATTTGACGGTGAGCATATCCGCCTCCAGCTCCACGCCCATACAGCCCCGGTCCGGGACCTTTTTCATCTCCCCGAAAAGATTCGGCGCGCAAAAGCCGGTGTAGAGGTATATCCTCCCGTTGTCATTGAGAAGTCCGGGGTCAAACTGGAAGGGGTCCCCCTCCCGCCTTCCCAGAAGCGTCCCGTCAGGCCAGCGGACGTGACCGTAAAACTCGTATTTCCCCGCCGGGGTGTCGCAGACGGCGACGCTAACCACGCCCTCAAAATCGAAGCAGTAGTATAAGTAGTACCGCCCGTCCGGGCCACGGCACACGTCCGGGGCGAAGAGGAGCCTGTCGGGACCGGTACAAAGCGGGTCCCGCATTTTATCGTATATCTCCCCCTCCAGCCTCCAGTCGCCCAGATCGTCCACCGGAGCCGACCAGCAGACGTAGTTTTCCATGCAGAATTTGTCCCCGCCGAAGCGGTCGTGACTTCCGTAGATATAGACCCGCCCGTCAAAGACGTGCGGCTCCCCGTCGGGTACATACTCCCAACCCGGCAGATACGGATTGAACGCCGGCTTTTTCACGCGTTTCACCCCCAAGATTAAAATGTCTATTCAAGCGCCCTCAAGACCGGCAAAAGCGCCTCAAGTATGGGCTTATACCCGTCGGCGTACATGTGCATCCCCTCAACGGTAAATTCCGAGCGCATATCGCCCTTTTCGTCGGTTATGCAGTCGTTGAGGTCAAGAAACTCAGCGCCCAGCTTAGCTGCCAGCTCCTTCACCGCCCGGTTTGCCGAGGCTATGCGCTCGTTCGTGCGGTACTGAAAAAGTCCCCTGATATACGGGTTCCTGTTCCCCACCTCAGGACACGTGGGATAGTAGGCAAGCATATATATCCTTGTATCCGGCAGCCTCTCCTTTATGGCGCGAAGTATGTCCTCATACCGCCCCATGAGCTCCGTCTCAACGTAATCCGGCCCGTTTAAGTCGTTTGTGCCGATGTTGATAAAAATGTACTTTGGCGCAAGGTCAAATACGCAGGTGTCAAGCGCCGCCCGAAGCTCCCGTGTGGTGTACCCGCCGATACCCCTGTTGTAGACGCGAAGCGGCAGACTCTCCCCCTCCAAAAGCTCCAAGATTGGGAACTGCTCCATAAGCGAGGAGCCCACGAACAAGATCTGCCCCGGCTTCACAAATTTGTTGAGCCGTCTATATCGCTCCAGCTTATCCGCTTTTTCCCGCGCGTCATGCTCGGCGTAGAATTTGCCCATCAGCGCCACAATTTCAGCCTCGGTCATTTCAAAGCTCCTCCCCGTTCGTCTCAATGACGCGCCTATACCAATAAGCGGAGTCCTTAATGGTCCTCTCTCCGGTCCGGTAATCCACGTAAATAAGGCCGAAGCGTATGTCGTACCCCTGGTTCCATTCCATGTTGTCCATGACGGACCACACGTTGTAGCCTATGACCGGCACCCCGTCGTCCACAGCTTTTTTAAGCTCAAGAATGTACCGGTGCAGGAAATCCACCCGCTGCATGTCGTGGACGCAGCCGTCCAGGCTCACCCAGTCCATGCCCGCCATACCGTTTTCCGTGACAAGTATCGGCTTTTTGTACCGCTCATAGAGGAATTTTGGCGACCAGTACATCACCTCCGGCGTCACCTCCCAGCCGCTCATGGTCCGGGGCGAGCCCTGATATGCGTACTCGCCGTAGCTGTCTCTTGGCGTATCATGCGGCGTCGTGCCCTTGTAGGCGTTGAAGCCGTAAAAATCCAGTGGACTTGAAATTAGCTCCATGTCCTCTGGGCTGAATATCGCCATCTCCTCCGGGTAGGTTCTATATGCCCCCTCCGGGAAGCGGCCTAAAAATATGGGATCGCCCCACCAGCTATTTTGCATAGTGAAGCCGTATTTGTCAAAGTCAAAGGATCGCTCCCTGGCGATTTTTACATCCTCCGGGTCATCCGTTTTCGGAAGATACACATCCCCCGTTGGCGCAAGGCCTATGATGGGAGTGAGCTTTGCCCTCTCCCGCAGGACCCTCACTGCCCTCCCGTGGGCACGAAGGACGTTTTTTGTTACCTTGATCTGCCCCGCGGCGTCAAGGCGTTTGAAGGGCGGGTGTGCGCCAACGAAATACCCAAGCCCCACAAACATCTGGGGCTCATTTATCGTTATCCAGTACCGCACCCGGTCGGAGAGAGCGTCGCAGACAACCTTCACGTACTCCGCGAACCACTCCTCTATCTCCGGGTTCTCCCAGCCGCCCCGCTTCTCTAAAGCGAGGGGAAGATCCCAGTGGTAGAGCGTCACCAGCGGCTCAATATTGTGCTTTTTAAGCTCGTCAACAAGGTCTGAGTAAAACCGAAGCCCCGCCTCGTTGACCTTACCGGTCCCCTCAGGTATGACCCTGGACCAGCTTATGGAGAAGCGAAAGGCTCGGAGCCCCATCTTCGCCATCAGCTCCACATCGGAGCGCATCTTGTGGTAAAAATCGCAGGCCACGTTGCCCGTCTCGCCGTGGGCGGCAAAGCTTTTGTCCCTCACGGCCTCGTCCCATATGCTTCTCTCCTTGCCGTCGGCGTCAAAGCCGCCCTCGATCTGATAGGCGGCGCAGGACGCGCCCCACAGAAAATCACCGGAAAAGCCCATTTTTACCTCCTTCTTTATACAGCAAGGGCCGCTCCGCCCTGGAGCGGCCCTTGAGGACACACCTTTTGACCTATTAGCTTAAGCTTCTTTTTTCGTGACCTTCCTGAAAAGCTTCTGGATATTTCCGATCTGGCTGGACATGGTGTAGAACGCCATTACGAACACGCCCATGATGATCTGCTGCCAGCCGCCGGCGCCCAGGTTCATGCAGTTGAGTCCGTAGTCCAAGATGGACATACTGACCGCCGCGATACCGATACCTATAACGTCGTTTGAGGCAAGCCCAATGAACCGGCCCATGAACACCGAGACGATATAGGAGAACATGACGCTGGAGGTGGAAAGCCCGGACTGGGGATTGACCCTGTTCTGGCTTAAGTAGATGATGGACGTGCACCCGATTATAAGCCCGGAGAACACGTAGCTGGTGATGGTGTTGTGGTACTCGTTGATACCTATGTTCACGCCGGCTGACTGGTTGTTGGCCAGTACCTTGCCCCGGCGTCCCGCCACGGTCATCTTGTCGTAGAAGGTGAACACCAGCATGGCGAGAATGGCGGGGACAAAGATCCCGGGCATCCGCCCGAAGACGGAAAGGCGCGTATCCTGATAGAACACCGAAATTCCCGTGCCCCCAAAGACGAGGTACGTCAGGGACTCGTAAAGAAGCGTCACGCCGATGGTGGAGATGATGATGGGCAGGCGCCCGTTCATATATACCACCGCCGTGAAGCAGCTGATGACCACGGCGGAGACCAGCGCCACAAGGAACCCGATATAGGGTGAGCCGGTCATATTGCCTATGTTTCCGGCAAAAATGGCGGAGAGTATCATGGCGGCACCGGTGGAGAAGTCAAAGCGCCCGTTTTTCAGCTGAAGGTGGATCGCCAGCGCCACGCAGATGGTCTGGCAGGCGTCAAGGACCACATAGCGGATAAGGTCAAACTTGAGGAATATGAAATCGCCGTTCACATAGCACTTGGGGTTGCTTGCGGTGATGATGAGCATCGCGGTGAACATCAGCACCGGGAACAGCAGGGAGAGAAATACCTTTTTAAGAATTTTCATCGTCTGCTCCTTTGCTCTTATTCATCGTGGGGACCGGGGACCGGTCCCCATATCGCTCTTCCTTACTTCGCCAGATCCTCGATATTCATGTGGTTCAGTATCTCCACGAGGCCGGCGTAGGTGGCGTCCTCGTTGCCGAAGGCGGTGAGGTTATAGACGTCGTCCGGGGTGAGGAGGGCGTTGGCGGGGTCGTTGGTGAGGTAAATGCTCTTCTCGAAAAGCTCCATGTCCTCGTCGGAGTTGATGATAAAGCTGGTGCAGCTGCGGCGCTCGGCCTCGGCGGGCATATCCTTGAACTCAACGCCGTTTATCTTGTTGAGGAGGAGCACCAGAGGATAGGTGATGGACTCGGGGGCGCAGACCAGCTCCAACTGATAGGTGCCGTTGCCGCGGGAGCCGAAGTTTGCGTTGTCGCCCTCGGTGTAGCCGGCGGCAAAGAGCTTGACGGTCTTGTCAACGCCTGCGGAAACCATGGTGCCGTACACGAACTCACCGGCGCAGATGCACATGACGGCGTCGATGTCGGCGTGCTTGCTGAAGTAGGTGGAGTCAACAGGTGAGAACATCAGGACGTCGGTGGACTCGTCAAACGGGTCGTACACGATGGGAGTCTCGGCGGTCTTGTTATACTCGTCGCACTTCTCGATGAACTGCTGGACGTACTGCTGCTGATAGGGGAACGCCCAGGCGGGGAAGGTTGTGAAGGATACGTGGGTCACGGGGTCCTCGGGATGGGCGGCGTTGTACTCCATGAGGGAATCCCAGAAATCGTAGCCGCGCTTGAGCTCGTTGCCGCAGCCGCCGTCAGCCACGGTGCCCAGGAAGTAGGGATTTTTGAACACCTTGTCATAGTTGGTGTTGTAGCTGGTATCGAAGTCGCAAAGATACCCCGCGCAGTAGACGCCGGCGTCCTCGCACTCCTTGAGTATGGCCTCCATGCCCATGTCCATGGTGATGATGATACCGTCGCAGTTGGCGGCGATGAGCTCCTGGACCTTGGTGATGTTGGCGGCCTCATCGGTCTGGGTCAGGGTGGTGTAAACAAACTCAACGTTGAGCTTCTCGGTGAGGGACGCGAGATACGCCTTGGTGGAATCGGGGGCGGGGCCGGCGTCGGAGTAGAGGCCCACGCCTATCTTGGCCTTCTTGGGGGCCTTGTTTCCGCCGCCGCAGGCCGCGAGGGCAAGGACGAGGGAAAGCGCCAGAACGATGGCAAAGATCCTTTTTACGTTTTTCATTTTAATACCTCCATAAAATTTGTTTGTGCGCCGTGAAGAAGCGGTCACCTTGGCAGGACTCCGTCCTTCTTGCGGCAGGTGAAGAGAACGATCGCGATGAAAATAAGAGCTTTGACGAAGTTTATCCAGTTCAAGTCCACGCCCATTGTCGTAAGGTCGTTGGACAGGAGCACATATGTAAAGGGTCCCACAAGGGCGGCTGAGACCTTGGACTTCATGCCGCCGGAGAGGGGCATACCGCCGAGTATGAGGCAGATCATAACGTCCATGGCGTACCCTGAGCCGGAGCCCTTTCCGGCGGAGCACGTGCGGGTCAGCAGGACGAAGGAGCCGATGGCGACGCACACACCCAGCGCCATGTAAGCGATGACCCGCCACATGATGGTGTTCACGCCGCTCTGAGCCGCCGTCGTCTCGTTTGCGCCGATGGCGCGGGTATATTTGCCGAGCTTCGTGTACTTGAAGAAGTACGCGGCTATGAGCGTCAAAACCAGGACGAATATCACCAGCATTATGCTGTACGGGTTCCTCCCCTCCGGGCGGATGGCCTGATTAAGGTTTATGGAGTTAAGACCCGTGCTCTCCATGAGCAGTACCTGCGCGCCGGTGAAGAAGAACATCAAAAAGAGCGAGGTCACGATACTCGGAAGCCCCAGCCACACCGCCACAGCGCCGTTTATCGCGCCGCATATGAGGGCGAGTACCAATACGGTAAGGAAGCCCACGATGATCCCGGGCACGCCGCCCACCTTGTTCCCGATGATTATCATCAGTATGGCGTAAACGCCCACCTGCTGCCCTATGGACACGTCCATAAAGCCCATGGAGTAGACGAACACGGCGCCCAGAGCTATGACCGCGTAGACGGAGGCCGACTGGAGCACGGAGGACAGGTTATACATGAACCTTGGTCCGTTATTGAATATGACGAACAGCACCGCCACCAGTACAAGTCCCATGTAGCTCGTTATGTCGTATATGTGCTTTTTGAGGAAATCAAGGGGCGTTACCTTTTCCTTTTCCTCCACGGGGGTATTGGTTTTCAATTTCTCTGGCATCCCTTTTCCCTCCTTAGATCATGTACTCGATTATGTCAGTCTCCTTGAGGTCCGGGGAACGCATGAACTCGCGGGTAACCTCAAAGTCCTTCATAATGATGAGCTTATCCACCATGCCGATGAGCTCCGCCAGCTCCTCGGAGATGAGGATTATGGCCTTGCCCTCCTTTTTCATGTCGGCTATGACCTTGTACATGAACTGCTTGACGCCGATGTCCACGCCGCGGGTGGGGCAGTCCATGATGATGACGTCGGAGTCCTTGGCTGTCCACTTTGAGAAGGAGACCTTCTGCTTGTTGCCGCCGGAGAGGGTATTCACCCACTGCTTACCCGAGTTGCACTTGATGCGGAAGCCCTCGATCTCATCGTCGGAGAGCTTCTTCTCGTCCGCGGGATTGATGAATGTGGCGTGGCTGAGAGCCGGTATGGACGGGAGCACGATGTTGTCCGCGATGGGCCCCGCCAGTATGAGCGCCTCGGTGTCGCGGTTTTTGGATATGTAGCCGATACCGGAGTTTATCGCCTCGAGGCAGGTCCTTATCTCCTTTCCCTCCCTGACGACGCTTCCGGAGGCGAGCTTCTCAAGTCCGAAGGCGGCGCGGCCTATCTCGTGCATTCCGCACCCGGAAAGCCCGCCGAAGCCCACGATCTCCCCCTTGTGTAGCGTAAGGGAGAAGTCCCTGATAGGTCCGAAGGTCAGGTTCTTGAGCTCCAGCGCCACCTCCGGCATATGCGAGCTGTCGTAGTCGTCCCGGTAGTACGCCTCGCCGATCTCCCTGCCCACCATGAGGTAGCGGATGCGCTTCACGGCGTCGGGGGCGTCCATCTCCTCCCGGGTGAGGTTGCCCTTGATCTCCCCGTCGCGCAGCACCGTGAGGTCGGTGCACTGCTCCAGTATCTCGTCCATATCGTGGGAAATAAAGATGACGGACTTGTTGTTGTCGCGCAGCTTGTGGATAAGCTTGTAGAGTATCTGGCGGCCTTCCAGTGACAGCGCCGTGGTTGTCTCGTCCACCACAAAGACCTCCGTCTCGTCGCTGACGCACCGGACGATCTCCACAAGCTTGCGGTCCTCAAAGCCGTACCTGTCGATTGGGTCCGTGGCCTTTATGTGGGATATGTCAAAGGAATCCAAAAGCTTCTGAGCGGCCTCGTTGACCTTCTTCATGCTGATGACGCCGAATTTTGAAAACTCGTCGAACCGTCCGGCAAATATGTTTTCCGCCACGGTGCAGCCCGGAATGGTGTTGGCCTCCTGAAGCACCATGCTTATGCCGTGGCGCTGGGCGTCAACCATCGTCTTCGGCGCCCAGGGCTGGTCCTTGTAGAACATCTCGCCGCTGGTGGCCTTCTGCATCCCCGCGAGTATCGACGTGATGGTGGATTTTCCCGAGCCGTTCTCCCCGACGAGACCTCTTATCTCGCCCCGGTAGAAGCTCACGTCCACATCACGAAGGGCACGGGTTGGACCGAAATTTTTGCACATATGCCGGATCTCAATAATTCTTTCCTTGCTCATGACCTCTCCCTCCGCTGAAATGATTGTGCTGTGGATTTTTGGATTTTTTGGTTATTTTGTACACTGCCGGTCCGTTGCTGAGAATAATTTTATCATTTTGCACGAAAAGCCTCAATATCATAAATTTTTATTTTCATGAACAGTTTTTAATGGCGCCTTACGTCGATTTGTTGACAGACTGCACAGACGGATTAAAAAAAGTACATTGACAGTTGAAAAAATGTACATGGTGTGATAGAATAAGCCCATCAAACGCGCAAGGGGGCATATCCCGATGGAGGAACGCCACGAGATAATCGCATTTCCGCACAATATGCGCATACGCGTCTTCATGCACGCCATCGGCTCCGTCTCCCGTCACTGGCACAGGAGCCTGGAGCTGGTGTTCCTCATAAAGGGCTCCGCCCACGTCACCGTGGACGAGCGCACATTTTTGATGGGCGAGGGCGATGTGACCCTCATCAACTCCAACTCCATCCATGAGCTCAGCTCCGACAGCGGCGCGACGCTCATCGCCGTGCAGATAAGGCCGGAGATGTTCAGCATCTCCGGAAATGAGGAGGACATCGAGTTCGACTGCGTCAGCGCGACCGACCCCGACAAAGGCCGCTTTGACGGCCTACGCATGTGCATATCCCGTATGCTCCTTGAAAACGTCCGCCGCAGCGTCTCCTCGGACTACCGCAACTACGGCATGGGCTATTGGCTTTTGGCTGAGCTTCTGGAGCACTTTCGCGCCCCCGGCACGGGAAAGACGCTGGACAGGAAAAAGTACACCCAGCGCCTCACCGCCATCATCGACTACATCGAGGCGCACTACGCCGAAAACTTCTCCCTCGCCGACCTCGCCGCGTCCCAGGGCCTCAGCGTTCCGTACCTCTCCAGCTTCTTCGCCAAATATATCGGCGTGAAGTTTTCCCAATACTACACCGACGTCAAGCTCTCCCACGCCAGAGAACAGCTCACCTCCACCGACGACACCGTGGAGCAGGTCGCCGTGGACAACGGCTTTACCGAGCCCCACACCTTCATACGCGCCTTTAAGCAAAAATACGGCGAGACCCCAAGCGTTTACCGCCGCCAGGTGCAAAAGCGCGGGCCAGAGTCCAATATGGCGGCGGGGCTCAACTATCTGTCGCTGGAGCCCTCCAATTACCTGACCCTCCTGGAAAAATACGCGAAGGGCACGAGCTTCGCCTTGCCCCGTCCCGCCTCCTCCCCCGCCCTCAGCCGCGTCGCCCCCGTAAACGTCACCCGTGAGGGCGTCCCCCTTCGCCACACCTTCCGCCAGATCATCACCGTGGGCAGGGCGCACGACCTTCTGAGCCACGACATACAGAATATGCTCCGTGACATACAGTCCGCCGTGGGCTTTAGGTATATAAAATTCCACGGGATCCTCGCCGACGACATGATGGTCGTCTCCCGCGCCGCCGACGGGTCGCTGCAATTCCGGTTCCAGATGATAGATTCTGCGCTCGACTTTCTCCTCTCCATAGGCCTCAGGCCCCTTATTCAGCTGAGCTTCATGCCGGCGGCCCTTGCCTCCGACCCCGGCAAGACCGTATTTTACAAGCCCTTCAACACCTCCCCGCCCCGGGACATGGCGGAGTGGAATATGCTCATCGAACGACTCACCCGCCACCTCATCTCCCGCTTCGGGCTCCGCGAGGTCACAAGCTGGCCCTTCACCGTGTGGAGCGAGCCTGACACACCCCCGGATATGTTCGGCTTTGAAAGCCAGCAGGACTTCATCGACCTCTTTGAAAACACCTACCGCACGGTAAAGTCCGTCTGCCCGGACATAAGCTTCGGCACGCCGGGACTTTTATATATGCGCCACCTGGGTGAGCCCAGATGGATCAAGGCGTTTTTCCGCGCCCTTAAAGAGCGCGGCATTGACCCGGACTTCATAAGCCTTCACTACTACGCGGACATCCTCCCCTCCGAGAAGACGGACCTTCGCGTCATGCACCTTCCCGCCTCCCGCCTTCCCAGGGAGAGCGACGACTTTTCCGGCTTCATCACCGCCTCCCGCGAGCTCTTCGCCGAACTCGGTCTGGGCGATAAGCCCATCCTCCTCACGGAGTGGAACCTGACCCTCTCCCACCGCAACCTTATTTCCGACACCTGCTTCAAATCCTGCTACATCATGAAGAACCTCCTGGAAAACTACGACAGGCTTGAAAGCTTCGGTTATTGGAGCCTCACGGACCTCCTGGAGGAGAACCCCCTGCCGGAGAGCACCAACATCTTCCACGGAGGTCTGGGCATTTATACCATGTCCGGCGTGCGAAAGAGCGTATTTTTCGTCTTCGACTTCGCGAAACGCCTGGGCGACGAGCTCATCGCCCGCGGCGACGGATATTTCGTCACCCGCGGTCACGGCGGGATCCAAATCATAACCTATAACTACGTCCACTACGGCGACCCCTTCGCCTCCGGCGACGCCCTCGGCGTCACGGACCTGGACCGCTACGCCCCGTTTGATATGTCGCGCCGCCTCACCCTCGAGATCCCTCTGACCGGACTTGAGCCGGTCGAATATGTCCTGACCGAGCGGTTCGTCAACTGCGAAAACGGCTCCGCCTTTGACATCTGGGTCAGGAGCGGCGGCCTCCCCTTCTCCCCCGAGGACGCCAGGCTCTATGCCGGCTCCTGCGTCCCCGCCCTTCGCTCCCGCTATGTCTCCGCCCCCGGCGGAACATACACCTACTCCCCCGTCCTCTCCCCCCTCGAGATCCGCATAGCCACCCTCACCCCCGCCAATCAGCAGTAAATACGCCTTTACACCCAAAAACGCCCTCTCGAATTCCGTGGAATTCGAGAGGGCGTTTTCACATATTCCCATTTGTCAAAAACTATCCC
The DNA here is from genome assembly GCA_947588955.1 of uncultured Oscillospiraceae bacterium. Lineage (GTDB taxonomy): Bacteria > Bacillota > Clostridia > Oscillospirales > Oscillospiraceae > RUG626. The sequence goes on from CANPYX010000001.1 coordinate 137,387, forward strand.
TCGATGAGAGACTGCATTTCATCCCATACTCCGTCAAGGCTTTCCACCACCCTGTTATAGAGGGCGTATTTCCTTTTGTAGGTTTCCGCCGTTTCGGGGTTGGGCATAACAGGCGGCGCGAGCCTTACCATTTTTGACGCCGCCTCCGCCACATCCCGATATTCCCCGACAGCGGCAGCCGCGGCTATGGCGCAGCCCAGCGTTCCGGTCTCATTTGCGTTGACGGTCTCCACGGGGAGCCCGAGCGTATCGGCGAATATGCCGGTCCAGACGCGGCTGCGGGCCGCGCCGCCCGCCAACCGCACGCTCTCGAAGGGCTCCTCACGGCTGAGGAGAAGGCGGTCAATGTGCGTCTTGTGGCAAAATACGATCCCCTCATAGACGCTGCGCAGGAGATGCCGCCGGCTGTGCCGAAGGTTCATTCCCACAAAGCACGCACCAGCGTTGGGGTGGACGTTGCTTGCCATAATGAAGGGCAGGAACACGGGCACAAATTCCTCTGGCGGGATGCTCTCGACCCAGCTGTTGAGGATGCCGTAAAAGTCCCTTCCCGCCGCCCTCTCAGCCGCCGTGACCTCCGGAAGGAGCTGCTTGACGAACCACTCATTATTGCCCGCGGAGGTCGGGCTCGACTCCTCCACCAGATAATATCCCGGCAGGCAGAAGATGCTGTTCATGCTTACACTGCCGTCGGTCACAGGCTTGCGGCGGACATATTCGTTTATGGACCAGGTCCCGGCGATGACGCAAAGGCGCCGTTCGTCGGTTACGCCCGTCGCCAGGGTGCAGGCGTCAATGTCGAACATCCCGCCTATGACAGGGGTCCCCTCCATAAGTCCGCACTGCCTTGCCGCCTCCGCCGTGACAGTGCCGCATATCTCCGTTGAGCGGCAAAGCGGCGGCAGTGCCCCGTAAAGCTTCTCCAGCCCGAAAAGCTCAAGAAGTCTCCGGTCATATTCCCCGGTATGCAGGTCAACAAGGTTGGCGCCCGAATAATCCGTTATCTCGGCGCGTGATACGCCGGTCATTCGGAAGCGCACATAGTCCTTACATTCAAAGATCCAGCGTATGTTCCGAAAGCTTTCCGGCTCGTTGTCCCTGAGCCACGCCAACAGCGCCACAGGCTGACAGGACATGACCTTCTGGCACGAGATGGCAAACGCCCTTTCCTCGGTCCCGTCGCTCCTCCAGCGCAGTGGGTATTGATACGCCCGGTTGTCGGTGGAGCCTATACCCGCGCGGACCGGGCGGCCGTCCTTTCCCCAAAGATACAGCCCCTTGCCATGCCCGCAAATGCCGACGCCCGCAATATCCCCGGCGCGGACGCCGGTCTTTTCCAGGAGTGTCCTGATGACGCGGCAGTTTGCCTGCCACATCTCCTCCATGTCCCTCTCCGCATAGCCCGGTTTGGGAGTGAGCGTCTCAGTCGGTGTGACGGCGGCTCCAATCTCCCGTCCAACGCTGTCATACAAGGCGGCCTTGGTGACGGTGCCGCCGTTGTCCAGCCCAAGATAAGCCCTCATGCTCCGCACCTCCTCATCCCCTCGTTGAACCGTTCCTCCATCCACGCCTTTGCCTCTGTCACCTTGCCCACGTCGTCGCTTCCCTCCGCGTACCACATCTCCATCATATATGGGCCCCGGTAGCGGAGCGTCTCCAGCCGCGCAAAGCACCCGGGGAAGTCCACACACCCGCTGCCAAAGGGAACGCACTTGAATTTTCCCTCAAAGCTGTCGGTCACCGCAAGTGTGTCCTTGAGATGGACCGCCACGATGCTGCCGATACCCTTTTCCAGCTCCTCGGATACGTTGTTTTCAGGCCACGCGCTCAGGTTGCCCAGGTCCGGATACACCCTGTACCATGGGGAAAGCAGTCTGTTTTCATATGTCAGGTGCTTTGAGATCGAATTCATAAAGGGTGTATCCATTATCTCCATGGCCAGCATTACCTGCTTTTGGCTCGCCGCCTCTGCCGCCCATGCCATTCCCTCCCGAAAGCGCTTTACCGAGTCGGGGGTGGACGCCTCATAATACACATCATATCCCGCCAGCTGTATAACGCGGATACCCATCGCCACGGCGAAATCCACAGCGCGGAGAAGTATTTCGCGGGCCTTTTCCCTTGTCATAGCGTCGGCGCTTCCAAAGGGATAACGTCTGTGTACGCTCAGGCACATGGACTGCAGCCCCACGCCGGCTTTATAAAAGCGCCGCCGGAGCTGTTCCACTCTGCCGGGGCTCCAGTAAAGCCGCTCAAGCCTCCGGTCGCTCTCGTCAATGCTGATCTCCATAAAATCAAAGCCCATGGACTTCACCTTTTCCAGCCGCCTGTCCCAGGTGTCCTTCGGGTCCAGGGCCTTCTCATATAAGCCAAGCAGATGTTTTCCCAGCATAAGCTCTCCATTTCTCTGCCAATGCAGGTAGTAATAAATCAGCGCGATGTGTTTATGACATCGACCATGCCCTTGCCATTTTCAAAAATTTCCGATATAATATAGCCGACGGGAGGATGCGGCGATATGTACGATTTGGTTTTGATCTCAAAAACCGCTGACGATGTGACCGCGGTGGAGGAGCACACTCATTCCACCTGGGAGATGTTCTATGTCCGCGTCGGCACAGGGTCATATCATCACGCGGGGCAGGACTCCCCCTTTGTCCCAGGCGACATTTTCATAACCCGGCCCGGAGAGCCCCATTTCGAGACCTCCGAGCTGGGCTACGGGAACTATTTTGTATTCTTCAAGGATTTCTTCTCCTCCCAGGAGCGGAGCTTCTACAGGTTCCACGACGCCGCCTCACAGCCCGTTCTCAATCTCCTGCACGTCCTTTACTCGGCGTCAATGGCGGGCAACAGCCACTATCTGTGCTCCTCTGTTTTTGAGAGCATACATCAGTTCGTGCGGTCCCTTCTGCCGCATACCGCCGCGAATCCATTTGTGGAGGCGCTGAAGGAGGAGATCGAGCAAAATTACCGCGACCCGAATTACAGGCTCGCCTCCTCAAAGCAGTCGCCCTTCTCCTCCGACCACCTCCGCCGGCTGTTCTTCAGCCAGTTCGGTGTTACGCCGCTCCAGTACCTCATCTCTCTGCGGATAAACCGCGCAAAGCTGCTCATCAACGAGCGCAGTCAGACCTCCAGGTCGCTGAAGGAGATCGCCTTTCTCTGCGGATATTCGGATTATTACTATTTCTCCCGCCAGTTCAAGCAGCAAACTGGATTTTCCCCGCTGGAGTGGTCGCGCCTCTCGCCCTACTATTACAAGCAGGGTCAGGACGGCGCTTGACCCCCCGAAGCCGGCTCCCCCGTCGGTGCCGGTGTATTCTTAATACAGGCTTACGAAAGCCCCACCCTTTGCAGTCGGAACGGATTTTCGCGCGTGAAGGGGCGGGGCTTTATGCCTGTCATGGGGAGCCATGTGGTATACGGACTGCCTGTGGCGCCGGCGGTGTACAGGTCGCAAAGCACCAGTTCATTTGTCCCGTCGCCCACGGTAAACGTCCTCCCCGCCCGCTTCGTCCTCTCGATTTTCCCAAGGCGCAGTGAGCCGGCGTCAAGAATCGGCAGGGCCTCCACGTCACGCCCGCGGTCATAGTGCGGGTCCTCGCAGAGGACCAGGGGACCGTAATAGAGGCTCCCCTTCCCCTCAAGCCGTTCCTCGCCCACCCAGGCCCGCAGGGACATATCAAAGCGAAGCTCCACTGTGTCCCCCGGACGGAAGCGCCGGCAAAGGTCCACGTATCCGCTTTTGCAGCTCACGGGAGGCTCGCCGTTTACCGACAGCTCGGCCCTCTCCGACCAGAACGGGACGCGCAGCTTAATCGTCAGCTCCCTGTCCGGCGCCTCCTCAAAGCACAGCGTGACCCTGCCGTCATATGGATAATCCGTCTCCTGGCGCAGGATGAGCCTTCCGGCTGAGAGCGTCAGCTCCGCGCGCTGCGGCTCATAGTAATTCACCACCAGCGCGCCGTCCTCCTCCATATACGCCCACTGCTCCAAAAGTCCAAAGGCACGCGGGGCGTTGACTGAGCAGCAATTGAGCTCCGGGCTTCCCGGACGGCATTGGAAGGATATCTCATGATAGTTGGCGCGTTTATACCCCTCCATGGGCGTATCGTAGGTCGACCAGCGCCCGCTGGGAGAAAACGAGCCCATGCTGCTGTTCAAGGTGCTCAGCTCCAGAATATCCGCCGCGATGGGATCTCCGGTCATGCGCAGTATATCGGCTGTCAGCGCCATATACGCCACCACACAGCAGGTTTCCACAGGCCCCTGCCTGTAAGGGCTCCCCACCGCCTGTTCGCAGGTGGAAAAGCCCCCTGTGTTATGTACGTCCGTCGCCGTAATGCTCCGCCATATACGCTCCGCCGCCTGGCGGCATTCCTCATCGCCGGTCGCCGCGTACATCTCCAAAAGCCCCTCCACCGGATGGATGCTCTCCCAGCGGGGCTTTGGCATCCTGTAAAACTCCTCTCCCGCCAGGGCAAGGCGCAGATAGTCCCCCGCGGGCTTGACTGACAGGTCCTCTATCAGCCTTTCGGCAAAGCGCAGATACCTCGCCTCCCCTGTTTTGCGGTACAGCAGGGCAAAGACATGGAGCACGGAGAGGTTCATCTCCTCCGAACCCGTCTCCACCACCCGCGGCTGGCCCTCGCCGTAAAACCGGCTTATAAACAGCTCGGCGGCGCGCCTTACCGCCGTCAGGGCGGCCTCTGAGCCGGAGGTCTCGTGCCAAAGGAGAAGGGCGTACATGATGTGATAATGCGCCCAGCTGTCCCAGGTCTCGATGCGCCCCTCCACATCATTGGGATCCAGGGCATATTTCATAGGCCCGCTCCTGCCGGTGAGCTCGCAGTCCTCAGGGAAGATCCCAAGGTAGCCGTCCTCCCGCTGAAGACCGATGAGCTCGTCTGCAAAGTCCCTTATGCAGCTCCCCAGGCGGGGGTCGCCTGTGAGCCTGTATATCTGCACGGCGCTGGTGAGGTATTTTCCCGCAAACTCCCCTGACCACGCCAGCACCGGCTGCTTCATGGGAAGGCGCGAGTCCCGGATAAGCTCCAATATCGCCGGGTTGCTCTCCCTTATCCCAAGAAGCCACTGATCCGTGATCCTCCCAATGAGGCCCCCCGTTCCCCCTTTGAGCTCGATTTTTTTCCCGGACAGCGGAGCGAAGCGGAATTTCTTTTCATTTGTCATAGCGTTTCCCTCCGTACAAACGTCACTTTCTCTCCGCCCATTCCTTCTGCATCTCCTTTTCAAGCTTTGGCATGATTTCGTCAACAATTACCTCCCGCGCCGTCTTTTTACCCGACCACACCTGGTCCAAGGGAGTGTTGATCACCTGGTAGATCGTGGTGTAGTTGTAAAGCTTAAACATGTTGTCCCGCACGGCGCAGTCACGCATGACGTCGACCACGGCGGTCCTGTATTCATCCGTGTAATATTCTCCGCCGCTCAGCCACTCGTCTATTTTCTCCTCGTCGGTGTAATAGCTCATGTCCGACGGCATCCACAGCCCCTTTTGTACCTGCCCCATGATGTTGTCCGTATCGTACATATACTCCAGCAGGCGCATTGCCTCCTCCTTGTGCTCCGATTCCTTGAAGACCGTGATTATCGGACCGGAGGTCAGGACCGTATAGTTTTTCAGCACCGGACCCACTCCAAAGCCCAGGTTCAGAGTGCCGTTTTCGATATACTTCTTGTACCACAGCAGATTGTACTGACCGGCGTAGCTCATTGCCACCTTCCCCGTGAGGAGGACATTGTTCCCGCCGCCTATGGCGCCGCGGGACGCGGGATTCGGCATGACGTGATATACGTTTATAAGGTCCGCGACCATCTGATACGCCTCTATCGTCTCCTCCCTGTCCATCCAAATCTCGGTCGCGTCACTGTTCAGTATCCCGCCGCCGTTGTTTATCGCCAGCATCTCCGCGGGGAAATCGGATATCGCGTATACCTTGATATGGTCCGGGTCAAAGCCCTCCTCATCCGGATGCCTGCCGTTCACATCCACCGTCAGCCTTATACACGCGTCTATAAATTCATCCCACGACCAGGCGTCCTCCACACGCGACGGGACATCGACGCCCATCGAGGCGCAGTAATCCCTGTCGTAAAAAAGCGTATAGCATTCGGCGATATAGCTGGCGCCCACCGTCCCGTTTGAGGTGTTGTCAAAGGTCACCGCCTCAAGCCGGCCGCTTATCTGACCGCTTTCGTAAAGCTCGCCCACATCGGCGTACATTCCGTTCTTTGCCCATTTCATAGTGCTCATTTCCTGCATTTGCCCGATGTCCGGCATCGTATGCGTCGCCGCCATGGAGTTGAGCTTTGTCATATACTCCCCCTGGGGGATATACAGGTAGTTGACCTTTATATCAGGATTGTCCTTTTCAAAGGCGGCAAATATCTCCTCAAACATCTTCCTTTCCTCGGAATCGCCCCAGTTGCAAAACGTTATCTCCGTGACGTCTTCGCCGCCGCCCGACTGTTCGCCGCCCTGGGAACCGCCTCCGCCCTGCTCCACCTGTATGCCTGAGCCTGCCCCGTCCTTTGAGCAGGCTGTCAGGGACAGCAGCGTCAAAAGGCAAAGGGCCCACGCAAGCCAACGTCTTGGATATTTATTCTTCATACGGCATTATTCTCCTTTCCCCGAATCAAATCGTTGGTTCCAACAGCACGCTCCGCGCGCCAGGCGCGGGGGATCAAGCTGTGAATTATCAAACCATGTGGTGTACCGCGTCCCGCTCTGCCCCGCCGTCGCGAAATCGCAAAGCGTCACCGTCTCCCCCGCCGCGTTGCGCGCCTTCAACAGCACGGCGGGCGACGGGTATCCCTCCTCGCTGACCGTGAGCTCAGGCGAAAAGCTCTCCAGGTCCAGGGCCTGAGCCCTCCCGTCCCACTCCGGCTCAAAACGGCTGTCCAATGCCAGGAGAATCGGGCCGCGGTATACCGATATTTGCCCCAGATGGGTCTTTTCAGCCGCCCAATAGTGCGGGCTCATATCCAGGGAAAGCTCCACGGTGTCGCCGCTCTCCCAGGTCTTTGTGATTTTGTAGTATCCTCCCGCCATCGGCTTCTCAAGCCTCTTGCCGTTGACTGAGATCTGCGTGTTCTCGGACCATATCGGCACGCGGATATTCAGGCTGAAGGCTTCCGCCTCCTCCGGCTCCAATGTCAGCCGTACCGTTCCGTCAGCCGGATAGCCGGTGCGTTGCGTAAGCCGGATGAGATTGCCGGCGGGGGTGGCGGCAACCATCTCGCTTTCCCCGAAATAGTTGACGTAGATCCCGGTATCGTCGCGCGTAAGCGCCCAGTCGGACAGCGTGCCGATGCCAAGCGCGGCGTTGGACATACAGCAGCTGAATTCCGGCGCGCCCTGCACCGCCTGCCAGTTCAGCTCCTGGATGGACGCCACCCTGTAGCCCTCCTGGGGCGTGTCATACGTCCACCAGCGTCCCGCCATATCCTGCGCTCCCAGAACGGCGTTCCAGAAGGTGAGCTCAAGCTCGTCTATAAGGTCAGAGCGCTTAGCCCTGCCTGCCGCCTCAGCCAAAAGATACGCCCAGCTGACGTTTCCGCAGGTCTCGGCGCTTCCCGCCTCGTAAGGCGAGCCGGCGGCTCCCTCCGCGGTGGTATTGGCGCCCGTACTGCGCCTGTCGGTGAGTATGATGCTCTCGACCATATACTGGAGCGCGTCCTCGTAGCCGCTGTCCCCCAGCGCCTCCCCGATCGGTCCCAGCGCCGCCACCTCAAAGACGTTTTCCCAGTTGTTTCGCAACGTCTCGCAGTATTCCACGCCGTTCTCCGCCGCGTTTTTATAGTCTCCGCCTGTCCAGCCCCAGGCAAGGATATATTTCTCAAGCAGCTGATAGAATCGCGCCTCTCCCGTCTCCAGGTACAGCTGGGCGATCCCGCCTATGGGCATTGTGTCGTTTATTCCCCGCGTCTCCGCCTGCTCGATGTAATAATCCCCCAGCCGTATACTCAGCTCCAGCGCCGCCGGACTTGAGCTGGACATGTACCACTCGATCGCTCCGTTCAGCCAGGACGGATTGATCAGCGGAAATTCCTCGCCCTCGGCGTCATATTCAAGACTGCCGTACTCGTCAAGGCACGCGAGAGCGTCCGCCACTATCCGCTCCATCTTTTCATAAAGGACCGGGTCGCGCTCCATTTCATAACAGCCCGCCGCTCCCCGCAGAAGACACGGAGTAAACATCCCGAACCAGAAATCCACCTGTCCGGCGATGTCGGTCTCACCGTTCTGCCTCACGGAATCCAGCATAAGCGGGTTGCTCTCGTAGGCGTCGTAGAGCCAATTCTTCAGATTCGCGTCAACACGCGCCCCCACATATCCGCCAAAATGTGCAAGGTACTGTGTGCCCTTTAAGGCCGCGTCTTCCCTGTCCTTCGAGTCCAGCTCCGACAGGTCAAAATAGGCCCCATCAGACGTATCCTCCCGATTTTGCGCCGCCGCGTTATCGCATCCGCCGGTGAGGAGGCACAGGCATATAAGAAACGCCGTGACCCGGATCGCTTTTTTGTTCATCTCCATACCTCCCCATCCCAACGTGACAGCCATCTTTCTGCGCCGGTGCGGACCTCCAGCAGCTCCGGGTCGACCGCCGGCAGCCAGGAGGTGTAATCCGTGCCGGCTTGTCCGGCAGTGGCAAAATCGCACAGCACAAGGCGCGTCCCGCCGGCACATTCCGCCTCGAGGCATATGACCGGCTCCGGATACGCGGGGACCACCTCCGGCTGAGCGGGCGAAAGCCTCAGGGTCCCGAGCTCAAGCTGCGGGAGCCCCTCCTTCGGGAGGTTACCATTGAACCTCTCATCGTAGGTAAGCAGCAGCGGTCCGTAGTATAGGGATACCTGGCCCGCCCTGTTTTCCTCACCCTGCCACGCGTGTACCGTCATGGCTATATCGAGCCGCACAACATCCCCGTTTTTCCATACGCGCCGGACGGAGCAATACTCTCCCGCCTTACACTCCACGCTCTCCCCGTTGACGGTGACCGCGCTTCCCTCCGCCCAGGCAGGTATCCTGAGGCGCAGTGTAAATTCCTCCTCCGCCTCCATGGAAAGCTTAACGGCCACAGCTCCGCCGCGCGGATAATCCGTCTCCTCCTCAACAAGGAGCTTTGCGCCGGAGGGAGTCGTCAGAGCAAAGCTGCTCTCGCCGTAATAGTTGACGGTAACTCCCCGCTCGTCGGTGCCGGCCGCCCATTCGGACAGCATTCCAAAGCCGTTGGGACCGCTCATGGAACAGCAGTTGAGCTCCGGGCTCCCCGCCGTCGCCTGGAAGCCAAGCTCTATTGCCGACGCAAGCCTGACCCCCTCGTCTGGGGTGCTGTAAGTAAAGTTCCTTCCCGAGGCCGCCTGAGCTCCCAACAGCGCGTTCAGCGTGGAAAGCTCCAGCTCGTCCGCCAGACGGCTGTTGCCGGTGAGCCTCAGGGCCTTCGCCGTCAGCTCCATCCATGTCACAGTGGCGCAGGTCTCCACGGAGCCCTCCCGGTATGGCGAACCCACCGCCTGCTCCCCGCTCATCATTCCGCCGCTGTTGTGGCGTTCATATTCGCAAAGCGACCGGTACAGGTTCAAAAAGGCATCCTTATATGACTCATCCCCCGTAAGCTCGTAGACGTCCGCCAGACCCAGCACTGCGTGCATCGTCTCCCAGCGCTTTTGCTTCAGTCCGTTATACGGGGTCCCCGCCAGACCGCGCCGGTAAAAATCACCGCCGTTTTCCCCCTGCCACGCCGCCAGGAGGCAGTTCGCGAAATCAAGCCAGCCCTGCTCGCCGGTCATCTCATAGAGCCGCAGATATACAGGCAGTATGGACAGGTTCTTGTCCCCCTCCCTGATCTCCGAAAGGCTGTGTCCGTCGTTAAAATAGTCCGCAATATAGCGCGCCGCCCCTTTTGCCGTCTCAAAGGCAAGCTCGTTTCCGGTCCTGTCGTACCACTCCAGCAGTCCGCGGATTATGTGGTAATGGTTCCACATATCCCAGTTTGACGTGTTCATGGTACTGCCGCCGATATCCATCGAAACGCTCCCCAGCATTCGGTCCTCGCGGGAGAATACGCCAAGGTAACCGTCCCCGCCCTGCGCCTTGGACAGCGCGTCGGTGAGACTGTCGCCGATTTTTTTCATCTCCTCATCGGGATAAAGCGCGTAGACCCTGGCGATCCCCATCAGGTACTTCCCCGGAAACTCCCCGTACCACGCCACCAAATTGTGCTGTATCGCCGCGTCCCGCTGATAAAAGCGCTCCATCATTCCGGAATTGCTGTAATACGCGGTGTACAGCCAGCGGTTTACCAGGTTCTCTATACGCTCCCCCATGACGCCTCCAAAGGAGGCGCCGCGCAGGGCTCCCGCCCTGTCGAACACAGGGTCCTCCAACGTAAGGTAAGGCTGTGAGAAGCTGTCCCACTCAGGCGTTTGAGCATTATACCCCGCCTGTTCGCTGTCGCCGTCCTCATTTTCTCCTGTCCGCGCGCCGCACCCGCTCAAAAGCAGCGCAATAGCCAGCGGCAGACAGCATAATTTTTTAAATTTCATCAGGTCCCCCTTTGATAAGGCATAAATATGTTTCCGCATCGGCGCCGCCGTTATTTCATTCCGCTGAGAATCCTGCCGTTGACGAAATACCGCTGGCAGAAAAGGAACAGCAGCACCGCCGGGACCGTTGTGGCGACCGCCCCCGCCATTATCACACCCAGGTTGCTCCCATAGCTTCCGGAGAACTGCTGCATCGCCAGTGCGAGCGTATACTTGTTCGGGTCATACAGCATGATCAGCGGCCCCATGAAATCATTCCAGCAGCCAAGCGCCGTAAACACGGTCACCACCACTAAAGCCGGGCGGATCAGCGGCAAAATGATGCGCCAATACACCCAGAAAAAGCTCGCTCCCTCAATGTACGCCGCGTCGTCAAGCTCCCGTGGGATGCCCATTATAAACTGGCGCAAAAGGAAAATGTTGAACGCCCCGCCGCCGAAAAACGAGGGGATTATCAACGGCCAGTATGTGTTGATAAGCCCGAGCTCATTCCAGATTATGAACCCCGGGATCATCGTCACCGCCCCCGGAAGCATCATCGTCGCCAGGCACAGGGTAAACCACAGCTTTTTCCCGGCAAATCGCAGTCTGGCAAACGCGTAGGCCGCCATACTGCTTGTAAGCACCGTGCCGACGGTCACAGGCACAAGTATCTTCATCGTGTTCAGCGCGTATTTGAAAAAGGGAAACTCACCGGAAAATATTTCGCCGTAATTTTCCGCGTGCGGGCTCTCGGACCACATCAGCGGCGGCTGCCGGTATATCTCCCGCAGATCCATCAGCGATGTGCGGATGAGCCAGAAAAACGGGAACAGGCACACTGCGCTTCCCAGCACAAGAATCGCCGTGCATATCCGCCGGATCCGACGGTCATTTTTACTGACTTGTTTCATTTTGTTTCACCTCAGCTTTGCCCCGACTCGTAGAACACCCGGCTCTTGAACACCCTGAAAAACAGCGCGGACAGCACGACTATCAGCAGGAAAAGCATCCACGCCATGGCGCAGGCGTACCCCATCTGATTGTCCGTAAACGCCTTCAGATACAGGTAATAGGAGAAGAACAGGCTCTTTCCGTTGGGTCCGCCGCCGGTCATCATCATAGCCTGTGTAAATACCTGAAGGGAGCCGATCATGCTCATCAGCACGTTGAAAAACAGCACCGGCGAAAGATACGGCAGCGTTACCGTCCTGAACCGCGCCCAGGCTCCGCCGCCGTCGATAGCCACGGCCTCCAAAAGCTCCGGCGGGACCGACTGGAGCCCCGACAGGTAGATCACTATCGAGCCGCCGCATGACCAGACAGACATGAGGACCAGGGACGGGATAACGGTGGATTCACCCGCCAGCCAGTCGCAGGGCGGAAGCCCCAGGGCGGACAAAATGTTGTTGAACAGGCCGTAATCCACATTGAACAGCCAGCCCCATAACAGCGCCTGGGCGACCGCCGGAACGATGGTGGGCAGATAATATATAGTGCGGAATATCCCCTGGAGCCTTGTGTCGGTGTTCAGCAGAAGCGCCACCGTGAGGGCGACCAGATTGGAGGAGATCACCGACAAAACGGCATAATAAAGCGTCGCCTTCACCGAGCCCCAGAAGTAGTAATCCTCCGTCAGAAGCGACCGGTAATTTCCAAGCCCCACAAACGTCCAGTCGGTCAGCATGTTCCAATCCGTCAGGCTCGCCGCAAGGCTTACAAGTATCGGCAGCAGTGCGAACAGAAGCAGTCCCAGCAGGGCGGGACCGGCGAAGAGATAGCCGGCGAGGTTCTCTCTTCGCGCCCTTCCGCTCAAATGGGTATTTTTCCTTTGCTTTGCCAAGCTCAATTTCCTCCTTTGCCTCCCCTGCGCTTACCGCGCCATACGGCGATTCCAACACCTCCCGCCGCGACAGCCGCGGCGGCGGCGCCGGCCGCCCAGATCCACACGCCTGATGACCTATGCTCCTCCGGTACAGTATCTGTGTTGTCCTGCGCCGGCGGCGGCGCGATGGAGGGAGGTATGTCCTCCGGCTCCGGTTCCGTCGCCTTCTCGCACCAGAGCCTGACGCCGTCGATGTAATACGTTCCCATTCCGCTGTCAAGGTTCGGATACAGGACCGCGTAGGTAAGATGTTCAAAATCCATGACCCCGCTGCCGTCTGTCGGGCGGAGCACGGCGGGATTCCCCGCTGTGTCCGTGTTGACCTGCAGCCAGCCCCGGCTGCTCAGCGCCGAGTTCAGCCCGCAGCTGAGCCATTTTTCCGTTCCGTCGTCAAATTGCAAATAGATGCTGTACTGAAGGAAAAGCACCTCTCCTCCCTCGGATTTCGCGAAGCAGGTAAAATACCAGTCTCCCCAGCCTACCTGCTTCAGATAGTCTGTAACCACCCAACCCGCGCCGCTGTAGCTGCTCTGCTGATCGCTCACCTTCAGGCTGAAGCTGCCGGAGTAGCTGTCCTCCTCCGTGCGCTCAAGCCTCGCTCCCTCGCCGTGCGTGAAAAGGTGTCCGGGCGCTCCCGCGTCCAGGGGCTCCTCAAAATCTCCGTCCAGCGGAAAGCTGTCAAATTGGAACGTGGGAGCCTCATATTCGTCCGGTCCCCTTCTCAGGCTTACATCGTCAAGATAATAGTCCCCAAGCTCGTTTTCCTTTGTGCACGGGTAAAGCGTTGCCTGCTCGAGCTTTGAGAAATCATGCGTCATTCCCTTTACGCTCCTCAACAGCGCGTCGCCGCCCGCGTAGTCCGTATTCACCGGGCGCCACTCGTCCGGAGTGATATAATACATCGCCGGCGGCTGGAGCCAGTCCTCAGTGCCGTCCTCAAACCGCAGATATACGCAGTAATGGAGCATCATGGGCTCGTCCTTTGCCCGGGCATACGCGTGGAAGAAATAATTGCCCCAGCCTCCATTCCGCAGGAGCTCCGTCACATCCCACCCCGCTCCGGAATACGCCAAGGTGCGGTTGGAAACACGAATGCTGTCAAGTCCCTGATATTTTACGTCGTAGTCCCTGGTGAGCACTCCGTCGCCGTGGACAAAATAGCTCTCCCCGCCCACGGTCATATCGTCGCGCTCCCGCGCCGGCTCGCCCGTAAGCGACGCCGCGCCGATATAATAATCGCCCAGCTGTCCCTCCCCCGTGGTGGGGTAAACCACCACGCGTTCAAGCCCTTCAAGCCACGCCCCGGGGATCTCAAACACCCCCAGGACCGTCGTCCAGCTGCCGCCTCCTATCCTCGCAGAGGCGCTCAGATATTTGCAGTCGGCGACGTCCTCCGAATACCAGAACTCCAGATTGTAGGTGAGGTCCGTCTCATCCTCCGACCGGGCTTCAACGGAAAGCGTCCACTGAAGATCCTTCGCAAGTGTCCCCAGCGAAGCGGCGGGGATACTCCATGCCGCGCCCTCCCAGACGTTCCGGCGTCCGGAGACCTTCAGGCTCTTCCCGCCCTTATATTCGGGATCTGCCGCCGCCGAAAGCTGCACGCTGTCGCCCTGGGCATATGGCTGGACGCCGCAAAGAGGCATACTTACCGTTTTTCCAGCGGACGGCTTGCTCCCGCCGCCGTCACTCTCCTTTGGCGCGGGCTCGCCTGTGAGCGACACCTCCGCCAAGTAATAATTACCCAGCTGTCCATCCCCCGTCATGGGGTAAATCACCACATGATCAAGATTTTCAAGCCACTCCTCCGGTATATTGAACGTGCCAACCAAATGCGTCCACCCATCGGGCCCTATCTGCGCCGTCGTACTCTGATACTTGCAATCCGCCACGTTATCCGAATACCAGAATTCCAGATTATACGAAAGCTCCATCGCCTCGTCGCTCCGCGCCTGCATTGAGAGCACCAACAACCGTTTTTCAACAAGCTCCCCCAGCGAGGAAGCGGGTATGCTCCACGCCGCGCCTTCCCATATGTTTTGGCGCCCCGCGACCTTCACGCACTGTCCCTCAAAGCCGGCGTCCTCCGCGTCGGACAGCGTCACGCCCTCGCCCTGGGCATAGGGCTCAGCGCCCAATATCTCCAGCTCCTTAACATACTCCGGCGCTTCGGTTCCTGTGAGCGACACCTCCGCCAGATAGTAATTACCCAGTTGTCCCTCCCCCGTCAGGGGGTAAATCACCACACGGACAAGATTTACAAGCCACTCCTCCGGTATATTGAACGTGCCAACCAAACGCGTCCACCCGTCGGACCCGATCTGCGCCGTCGTACTCTGATACTTGCAATCCGCAACGTTGTCGGAATACCAGAACTCCAGATTATACGAAAGCTCCATCGCCTCGTCGCCCCGCGCCTGCATGGAGAGCATCCACAACCGTTTTTCAGCAAGCTCCCCCAGCGAGGAGGCGGGAATATTCCACGCCGCGCCTTCCCATATGTTTTGGCGCCCCGCGACCTTCACGCACTGTCCCTCAAGACCGGCGTCCTCCGCGTCGGACAGCGTCACTCCCTCGCCCTGGGCATAGGGCTCAGCGCCCAATATCTCCAGCTCCTTAACATACTCCGGCGCTTCAGTCCCTGTGAGCGACACCTCCGCCAGGTAATAATTACCCAGCTGTCCCTCCCCCGTCATGGGATAAATCACCACACGGACAAGATTTTCAAGCCACTCCTCCGGTATATTGAACGTGCCAACCAAGTGCGTCCACCCGTCGGTCCCGATCTGCGCCGTCGTACTCTGATATTTGCAATCCGCCACGTTGTCGGAATACCAGAACTCCAGATTATACGAAAGCTCCATCGCCTCGTCGCCCCGCGCCTGCATGGAGAGCACCCACAACCGTTTTTCAGCAAGCTCCCCCAATGAGGAGGCGGGTATGCTCCACGCCGCGCCCTCCCAAGCATTCCGGCGCCCCGCGACCTTCATGCCGGCATTATCCCCATATGCCATATTTCTATCTGAGGACAGCGACACCCTCTCACCCTGGGCGTATGGCTTGATCCCGCAAAGCGGCATATTTACCGCCGGCTGTACATTATGATCCGTAAACACGGGCGGGTCTTGACGCTCCGGGACCGGCTCGCCTGTGAGTCTCACCGCCCCCAGGTAATAGTCTCCCAGCTGTCCGTCTCCCGTGGTGGGATATATAACTATGCGGTCAAGACCGCTCAGCCATTCCTCGGCTATTTCAAACGTCCCCGTAAGGGCAGTCCACTCGCTGTTGCCGATTTGAGCCGTTGCGCGCTGATAATTATTGCCGCTGCGGGTGAGATACCAGAATTCAAGGTTATATGTGAGCTCCATCGCCTCCGCGTCCGCCCGGGCGTCGACGGAGATCGTCCACAGCCTGTTCTCTGTAAGCTCGCCGAGCGCCGAGGCGGGAATGCTCCACGCCGCCCCCTCCCAGACGTTCTGACGGCCCGTCACCTTTATACAGCTGCCTCCATCATAGGACGGCTCATCTGACAAAGAGAGCGTCACACCGGCGCCCTGTGAATATATCCCGGCGCCGCAGGGCGACACAGCGTCCCCCTCAGGCATAGCCGCGCCGGTGAGCTCCACCGCGCCGACATAGTAATCTCCCAGCTGTCCGTCGCCGGTGGTGGGGTAAATAACAATGTGGTCCAGACTTGAAAACCACTCCTCAGGTATCTCAAAGGACCCCGCGAGCCGCGTCCAGCCGCCGTTCCCGATTTGTCCTGTCACACTCTTATAGTTTTTCTCATCCCTGCCGGAATACCAGAATTCAAAATTATAGGTGAGGTCCATTGACGTGTCCATGGACTGCGCCTGCATCGAAAACGTCCACAGACGCTTCTCCGCAAGCTCCCCCAGCGACCCGGCGGATATGCTCCACGCCGCGCCCCCAAATGTCTCCTGGCGGCCCGCCGCCCTCACGCTTGCCTTTCCCTCATAAAGCGGCTCCGCCGCCGCGTTCAGCGTCGCCCCGGTCCCCTGTGCGTAGGGCTTCTCTCCGCACAGCGTCACATCTCCCATCTGCACGCCTGTGAGCGATACGCTCCCGATGTAATAATCCCCCAGCTGCCCTTCGCCTGTGGTGGGATAAATAACGATGTGGTCCAGATCCGAAAACCACTCCTCAGGTATCTCAAAGGTCCCGGTCAAAAGCGTCCAATCGCCGTTCCCGATTTGTCCGGCAGCGCTTTGGTATTTGCAGTCGTCTATCGAGCTGCCGGAATACCAAAACTGAAGATTATACGTGAGGTCCATCGCCGCGTCCGCCGACTGCGCCCGCATGGAAAGCGTCCACACCCGATTCCCTGTGAGCTCTCCCAGCGACCCGGCAGGAATATTCCACGCCGCGCCCTCCCAGACGTTCTGACGGCCCGTCGCCCTCATACTTGACTTTCCCTCAAAAAGCGGCTCCGCCACGGCGGGTATTGTCGCCCCGTCTCCCTGGGCGTAGGGCTTGACCCCGCAAATCGACATATCGCCGATGGGTATCCCGTCCAGCGACACCGCGTCAAGGTAATAGTCGCCGAATTGTCCGTCTCCCGTCACGGGATAAATCACAATGTGAGTGAGATTTGAGAGATACTCATCAGTCATCTCAAAGTCCCCGCTCAAAAGCGTCCAGCCGCTGTTCCCGATATGCGCGTTAACGCTCTTATATTTTTTCTCACCGTTGCCGGAGTACCAGAATTCAAGATTATAGGTGAGATCCATCTCCCCGTCCGCCGACCTCGCCTGCATCGAAAACGTCCACAAGCGGTTTTCTACAAGCTCCCCCAGCGACCCGGCGGGAATGCTCCACGCCGCGCCCTCCCATGTCTGCGCGCGGCCGGACACCCTCAGACTGCTGTTCCCTTCATATACCGGCTCGTTTACCGCCGACAGCGTAACCGCTCCTCCCTGGGCGTAGGGCGCTGCGCCGCACAGGGACATATCGTCCACCGTCACGCCCACAAGCGACACCTCCGCCAGGCAGTAATCGCTCAACTGCCCCTCCCGGCTCTGAGGATAGATCACTATGTGGTCCAGGTTAACAAACCAATCCTGCGGCACCTCAAAGGTCCCCGCAAGCCTCGTCCATCCGCCGTTCCCGATTTGCGCGGTAACACTCTTATAATTTTTCTCTTCCCTGCCGGAGTACCAGAATTCAAAATTATACGTGAGGTCCATTGACGTGTCCATGGACTGCGCCTGCATCGAAAACGTCCACAGCCGCTTCTCCGCAAGCTCCCCCAGCGACCCGGCGGGTATATTCCACGCCGCGCCCTCCCATGGCTGCGCGCGCCCCGTCGCCTTCAGACTGCCGCTCCCCTCGTAAGACGGGTCCTCGACCATGGAAAGCGCTCCGCCCTGTGCATACGGCTGAACGCCGCACAAGGGCATATTGATTTCCGAAGGATCCGCCGCCTGCCTTCCCGGCCCGCTCTCTGCCGACGAAAGCTCCCCCTTGACATAGGCCGCGCGGGCGACGCTGACTGCCGGCGAGCACAAGCCTATCAACAGTGCCGCCGCCAGCGAAAAGCTAAATAGACATTTTTTCCAACTACTCATGCTTTTTTTCACTCCTTTATAACATAACGCCGCCAAATATTGACCAAATGTTACAACAAAACGCCTCGGCAAATAAATATTCTGTAACATTTTATATAATTATGGGAGAAATTGTAGGTCAATACAATACATTTTTTTGAGATTATGATGGACATTTCCGATATTGCAAAATTTACCACCGCAAACCCCAGTCACTCCCCCGTCAGCACAAAAAAATAACCCGACCTTTTACGGTCGGGTATTTCTATGTGCATAATCTTAACTTATCCTGCGGCGTCCCCCGCCTGTTCACGTATCAGCCCCGACGCCTTCCTCCACCTGCCGGACAAAAGGCGCGTGGAAAAGAGCACCGATCTCAGCACCCAGTCGGAGCACATTCCTATCCAGTATCCCATGGCGCCCAGCTCCGGCATCCCCGGGATCCTGTCCGTAGTGAGCAGAAACGCCAGGCTCACGCGCATGGTGAACATGGACACCACCGCGCAGACCATAACGTATTTCACGTCGCTCGTCGCCTTCAGTATGGACGGCGCCGTAAAGGACAGCGGGTAGAGGAAAAACTGGAATATCAGGCAAAACCAGAGGCACTGCCTCCCTATCGCCTTCGCCTCCTCCGCGTAGCCGTAAAGTTGCGTCAAAAGCGGCATAAGCGCCAATATCGTACCCACGCATATCCCGTTGGCGATATACGATATGACGAACATCCGCTTCATGTAATATTTTACCTGGTCCGGGTCCCCCGCGCCCACCGACTGCCCAATTACCGTAAGGCTCGAGGTCCCGATGCCGCTGCCCACCACCGAGGCAAAGTTGTTTATCTGATTGGCTATGGCGTTCCCGTTCGCCTGGATGTTGATGTGTATTAGCTCCCCCGCCTCGTCAACGCCCGTGATGCTCTTGGCTCCCGTGGCGTAAACTCCGGCGTTGACAAATGTGTTTGTCATCAGCTTCCCCAGCTGGAAAAGCGCCGTCTCCACCCCGCTCGGCACAGCCAGCCTCAAAATGCTCCTTATCATCGCCTTGTCAAAGCGGAACCTCTCCAACAGCCTCACGCGCACGGCGTTGTCCCTTCCGCCCAGAAGCGCCAGCATGAACACCGCCGGTATCGCCCTGCAAAAAAGCGTTGCGAGCCCCGCTCCCAAAACGCCCATCCCCAGCGCGAACAGAAAAACGGCGTTCAATCCCACGTTCACAACGCAGCTTATCGCCGCGCTTGCCATGGTGGAAAAACTCTTTCTCTGCGCCCTCAGAAGCGCCGCGCAGGCGTTGAACAGCCCGATAAATGGGAACGACGCGGCGGTAACGTAAAAATACGTCCTCTGATAGGAGAAGGTCGAGTCGTCCACGTTGCCGTAAAAGAGCCTCAGTATCGGCTTATTCAGCGCAAGGCACACGCCCCCCACCGCCAGCGAGACGCATATAACCAGCATCAGCAGCTGCTTTGCCACCCTGTTCGCCCGCTCCCTGTCCCCGGCTCCCAGAGCCTGCGAGGTCACGATCGCTCCCCCCGTGGCAAACGCCGAAAAGAGCTGTATGATAAGGTTGTTTATGTAATCCACATTCCCAATGGCGTTGCTGGCGTTGCTCCTCACCGCCTGTGTCGCGTTCATATTCGAGACCATCAGCGAGTCAAAAAACCCCAGCGACGTGGAAAATATCTGCTCGATAACGATGGGCGCCACAAGCCACAAAAGCTGCTTCGCCGTAAACAGCGTATATTTCCTCCCGACCGTCTCCGTCTCCAACCCCTCCCGCGCATAGCATTGAACCGTATTCTACCAAACGCGACAGGATATTTCAACTGTTTTTCTTGCTCCAAAATTGAGCGTTTCTTGCTGTTTTTCCCCGCCTCGACCCTTTTGCGCCGTTCCCGGCGGAAATGCTCATGTACGGTAAAGAAGCACACAAACAACACTGATACAGACAGCCGCCCACGCCGTTCCAAGCAACAGAAAGATAGTAGAAAATTTCACAGAAACAGCGGCGAAGTACGGTACATATTGCCATAACATCGCTCCGAATAAGCGTCAACACATAAAAACAGAACCCCTTAAAGGCCAATGTGTTGACCCTCAGAGGTTCTGTTTCGGGGCGGGTCGACGCTTGCGACATCACGTCAGCTTCCGTGCGCGTCTTTGAGTCCTTTGCTCACTCCACCGTATAAAATCTCTGTTTTCTGCTGCTGGGGTGCTCAGGGATGGTCATGGTCAAGGCTCCGGCGGACAGTAGGGGCTGGATATAGTGCTGCATGACATAGAAGACCGTCTTCTTGCCCAGGTAATCGGCAATTTCCTGGCGAGTCCGCGGCGTCCTGCAAAACTCCAGAAGGTCCCGGTCCCCGTTCACGGCGGCTTGCAAAGCGGGACACGCCTGAGTTGGCGTGTTATAGAAGGTCACGATGAACTCATTCCTGCGGTTTTCAAAAACCGGGGCGGGCAAACCGTAGGCCGTCATCTCCCGCCGCATTGTGGGAATGCCGGAATAACGGTTCTCAGCGCCCGTCAGCACCTCCGCCATCACTGCCAAAGAGGGGTTTCGCAGATCCATCTTGGCGTATCCCAGCTGCTCCACCGTCATGCGTCCGTAAAGACTGCCGGGACTGTGAATCTCCAAGCGGTCCGAAAAGAAATTGATCTGCACAGGGGTCCCCTCCGTGTAAAAGCTGTAGTCCCGATGGATGAGGGCGTTTAAAATAGCCTCGCGGACAGCATCCGGCGGATACTCCGTCCGATCCGTCCGTTTTCCCGTTGCCGGATCAATGATGGTGCGGACCTTCATATTCCTGAGGCAAAACTGCTGCGCTTCATTCGCCATGGCGTAGATTGTACCCTCAATTCGCTTGTTGTCCAGAAAACGGGCGTGGTCTTCAGCCACATCGCCGATCTCCCTGCCGGGAACCACAATGGCGGTAATGCCCCACTGTGGGAAAAAGCCCTGGGGGTAGACGCCCATATTCATGAGCGCGGCAACTGTCGGGTGTCCGTCTCTTGTGATGGCGAGCATATCGCGGGTCTGCTCTGAGGTCAGCTTACTGAAGCCCGGGCGGTCCTTTTGACGGTTGCGGATGTATTCATCGACCACGTCCCAGTCAAGTGCTGTCTCTCCGGCGCGCTCCACCGGCCTCTCATCATCGCGGATATGGCGGCGAAAGGCTTCATAGCAGTAGATCTCGTAGTCCGTCATATGGAGGTCGGTCTCTCCAACGCGCACATACGAGCCCTGCAGCCTGCCCGCACCGGAATAATAGCAAGGGCGCTCCGTGGGATCTACCGCAGGTATTTCGGCGGAGCACAGCAATATTTCCTCATATTCCGCCAACGTGAACACAGCGCGGACGGGCGGCACCATTTGATTGCATTGCTCCGTCACATGCTTTTGCAGGTCTTGAGCGTTGTAGACCCCGACAGGGGTAAAATCGGAGCTCTCATCAAGACCGAATACGATGACCCCGCCTGAATCCTGGTTTGAAAAGCTGGAGAGTGTATCACGCAGCCTCTCCGGGCACCCCCGATGGGCGGACTTTACCTCCACAGTCTGCATTTCAGCCTTCCGGGTCCGAATTTTTTCAGCCAATTCCACCAATTCTCTTTGCAGCATTCAAAATCACTCCTTGATGAACTAACAATATCATAATTAAGCTAAAAAATCAATCGAAATCCGCAAATTATTTTGCTTATTTATATAAAAATTCAGCTAATCCGCAAGGATAAGCTAAATTTTTTGCAAACAGTATTTTGATTTTTGCAAAGCTTTTGGCATGACATCATATCACGGATCGGTAAAGAAAACGGTAAAGGAGCCGGTAAAGAAATCGTAAAGATCGTCCCTCAGCGCAGTTTAAACCCTATCCCCCAAACCGCCTCTATATAGTCCTTCCCACTCGCCTCGCGAAGCTTCCTCCTCAGATTGCTAACATGTATCTTCAGCGAGCTCTCCGTGCAGTCCGGCGTGTCGTCGCTTATGTCCTCCAAAAGCCGTGACTTTGAGATGACCTGCCCGGGGTTTCCGATGAGAAGCTTCAAAATGGCGTATTCCGTCCTTGTCAGCCTCACCTGGGTTCCGTTCGCCGTCACCCCATGTGTATCCGTGTCCAAAATCAGGCCGTCATATTGAAGCCGCGAGGACGCCGCAGAGCCGTTCTCCCTCAACCGCGCCGAGATCCTCGCCAAAAGCTCCCTTACCTGAAACGGCTTTGTAACATAGTCCGCCGCCCCGCCCAGAAGGAGCTTTACCTTGTCGTCCACATCCGCCTTCGCGCTCACCACAATGACCGGGACCCCGTTTATCCTTGGCAGTATCTCCTCCCCGGACAGCCCCGGAAGCATCAGATCCAGCAAAATAAGGTCCGGCGCCGTCTTGGAGAGCAGCAAAAGCGCCTCCGTGCCCGAATAGGCGCGGAAAACGCCGTACCCCTCCCCTCTCAGCGCCTCCTCAAGCAAATTTCCGATATGTATATCGTCGTCGATAACCAGTACCGTCTTCACACCCACACGCCCTTCCGTTTATATCACCCCAGCGCCTCCCTCAGCGCCTCCGGCACCCCTCTCGGCCCCCTCACCGCGTATATCCCATACTCCTTCCCCAAAATCTCAAACGTGAACCTGTCCGGCTTATATCGCTTCACAAGCCTTATCCTCATAACCGCGGACATCCTCACCTCGCCGTTGTCGAATTTATAAGGTATATCCGTCCTCGTCACCCTGCATTTATATAGTATCGCCGAGACCGGCGCGGCCACATAGAGAAAGACCGTGTCCCCGGTCTTTATCCCCTTCCCCTGCTTCCAGTTTATCTCCTTCGACTCCTCAAACGCCCTTTGCGCGTCGTAATATTTGGGATTCGCCGGGACCAGCCACTCCTTCGGCGCCCTGAGAGCCTGCCTCGTCTGAGCCGACGCCGTGGCAAAATAACTCTCCTCCAGCCACCTGCAGATCTCCTCAAACCCCACCGTCCCGTCCAGCAGAATCGAAACCCAGTTCCCCCTGCTTATGTGATAGCCCCTGAAAAAGCCCTCCTCCCGCGTGAGCAGGTCCGCCAGCAGCGGGTCCCCCATCTTCACGTTCAAAATCTCCACGCTCTCCCCATTTTCAAGCCCCAGCTTCGACCCCGGAACATCCATAAAGAGCGCGAACCACTTCCCGTTGTCCCCGTGCCTCAGCACCGCGTAATTGGGATACCTCTCCCAAAGATACTCCGCCCTCGCCCCATACCTTCTCCCCGCGTATTCAACGATCCTTTCCCTCATCGCTCCCGCCGTCTTCTTTCCTTCCATAACGCCGCGCTCACTCCCTTCCCTTTCTCACGATCCCCGCCACGTTCTGCAGGGAGATAAAGGCGTTTCTGTCTATGTCCGTCACCAGCTTCTTCAGCTTGTTAATCTGAAAATGGTTCACAATAAAATAGATTATCTGCTTCTCGTCCTTTGAGTAACCCCCGGTTGCGTTGACGATGGTGCCCCCCGCCTTGAACTGCTCATTCAGCGCCGCGCATATCTGCTTTGACTTGTTTGTAACGATCATGGCGCACATGGACCTGTCGAACCCCTCCACCAGAAAATCCACGGTCTTTGACCCCACAAAATACGTGACGATGGAGTAAAGCGGCAGTATCCAGCTGTGTATCACCGTCCCGCAGACTATGTATAGCACCGTGTTGAAGGCCATAACAAACGTCCCGATGGACACGCCTATCCTTCCGGCAAATATCACCGACAGCACATCTATCCCGTCTATCGCCCCGCCGAAGCGTATGGTCAGCCCGCTGCCGATCCCCGAGATCACCCCGCCGAACACCGCGCACAGCAAAAGATCCGTCCCCGCCAGCGGCGACACAAAGTCCACGTCCACCGGCAAAACGTACATTATGAGGTACGAGACCAGCGAATAGACCGCTATCGCGTACAGCGAGTACACCGTAAACGCGGCCCCCTGCCTCCTCAGCCCGAAAATAAACACCGGCAGATTCAGCACCAGCAAAAACACCGACAGCGACAACCACTCCGGCGTCACCTGGTCCAGCAGCATGGAAAGCCCCGAGATCCCGCTGTCATACAGCTTCACCGGATACAGGAACATCGACACCCCAAACGCGTTCACCGTCCCCGCGACAGTCAGCGCCAAAAAATTCCCCGCCCGAATCTCCCGAAGCTCCCTCATCAATCCCTCAACTCTCCTCACCTTCCACCTCTCCCTTCAAAAAACATACCCCCATTCTACCACACTCCCACCCCCACATCAACCACCCACTCTCCAACTTAAATCATTTTTCCGACGGCATGTACGTCGGAAAAATCACCTTTTGTCGCGCAAGTGTGCCGCCTCCGGCGGCGCGCGCCGCGCGACAGCAGAAAAAATTTCCGGAAATGTCCGCAGACATTTCCGGAAATTTTTCCGCACGTCCCCCTTAAATTTTAGAAAAAGGCAAAGCCTTTTTCTAAAATTTAAAGCCTTCGTGTCGCCACCACCTTAACACCCGTCCCGCACACGTCGTCGATCACGGTGTCGCCGACCCTCACGGGCGCGCGCAGCGTCACCCCGTCCAGCGCCGCCATGACATCGCGTATACTCTCCTTTGGAACGGGCGCCGCCGTCTTCACGGGACAGCGCGGGATCTCCGCGCCCTCCACCCTGACGGTGGATGTCACGGTCCTTGTGGGGTGCGTAAGCTCCGCCTTTGCGTACTCCGCCCCCCTCGGGCAGAAGTTCCCCGTCACGTTGAGCCCGTCGTCAACCTTCAACCGGCACCCTCTGGGGCACACGATACAAATAAGCTCCCGCATACTCACGCCTCCCTCACAAATACCCTTATCTCCTCCGGCTCGCCGCCAAGGAGCTTCACCGGCACCGATATGTTCTCCATCTCCCCCGGCGAGAGCCTGTCGCGCTTGAAGCGGCAGACCTCCCGCCCGCCGGCTTCAACCACTATCTCCGCCTTTCCGAATATCCTGTTCACCCGGAAGAACACGCTGAACGCGTCCCCGGCGTTTTGGAGCCTCACCCTCTGCGGCACGGTGTAGCTCACCCCGTCCCCGTTTTTAATCGGTACTCCCTTACCCTCGGCGGGACCCTCCAGCACGTATTTTGCCGCCGCGGTTCCCGCCCTTTGGCTCTCCTTCGTCACAAAATCCACCAGATCATGTACGTGCGCCACGTTCCCGCAGGCGAAAACACCGGGTACGCTCGTCTCCATATTCTCATAAACCGCCGCGCCCTTGGTCCTGGGGTCCATCTCTATCCCCGCCCGCTCCGTGAGCTCGTTTTCGGGAATTAGCCCCACGGACAGCAAAAGCGTGTCGCAGTCAAAAACCATCTCGGTCCCCGGTATGGGGTTGCGCCGCGCGTCCACCTCGCTGACAACCACCTGCTCCACCCTGTCGCGTCCTCTTATGTCCGTGACGGTGTGCGAGAGGTAAAGCGGTATGTCAAAGTCCTCAAGGCACTGCACAATGTTCCTTGTCAGCCCTCCCGAATAGGGCATGACCTCCACGCACGCCAGCACCTTCGCCCCCTCCAGGGTCATTCTCCGCGCCATGATGAGCCCTATGTCCCCGGAGCCCAGTATGACCACGCGCTTGCCGGGCATCCAGCCCTCCACGTTCACATACCTCTGCGCCGCTCCCGCGGTGTATATCCCGGCGGGGCGCGTCCCCGGTATGGCGATCGCCCCACGCGTCCTCTCCCGGCAGCCCATGGAGAGTATCACCGACCGGGCCTCCTCTATCCTGTACCCCGTTTTTGGTCCCGTCATGTGTACCCTCCTGTTCGGGGTCACGTCCAAAACCATGGTGTCGGTCCTCACCTCCACCCCCGTTTCGGACAGCAGCTCCGCGAACCTGTGGGCGTATTCGGGACCCGTCAGCTCCTCCTTGAAGTAGGTGAGCCCAAACCCGTTGTGGATACACTGGTTGAGTATCCCCCCAAGCTCCCTGTCCCGCTCGACTATAAGAATATTCCTAAGCCCCGCGTCCCAGGCCGCGCACGCCGCCGCCATTCCCGCCGGACCTCCGCCCACAACTATAAGGTCATACATTCTCTCCGCCCCCCTTCGTCTCGTTAAAAAGAAACCTCATTCCCGCTCTGTCCTGGACCACCTCTCCCGGCGTTATCCCCAGCTCGCGGGAGAGTATCTCCACCACCCTGGGGGCGCAAAATCCCCCCTGGCACCTGCCCATTCCGGCGTTTACCCGCCGCTTCACCCCGTCCACGGACACCGGCGGTATGGGCGTACGCAGACAGGCGAGTATCTCCCCCTCCGTCACAGTCTCACAGCGACATATCACCCGCCCATACTCCGGGTACATGGCTACAAGGTCCTCCCGCTCCTCCTGACTGAGCTCTTTAAAGCGCAGACGCCTGCGGAAAAAAACAAATTCGTCCTTCCTCCGAAGCTCCAGCCCCGCGCCCCTCAGTAGCTCCGCCGCGTACTCCGCGATCGCCGGCGCGGAGGTGAGCCCCGGCGAGCATATCCCCGCAAGGTCCAAAAATCCGGGAGCGGCAAAGCCTATCCTGAAATCGTCAAAGCCCGTGTTGGCGCGAACTCCCGCGAAATTCCTTATGGATTTTGAAAAATCCACCCCCGGCACCGAGAGCTTCGCCGTCTCCTTCACAAACTCAAGTCCCCCCGCCGTAGTCGCGAGGTCGTGCCTGTCCGACCCCTCGGCGTTTGGCCCCACGATCAGGTTCCCGTGCACCGTGGGCGACACCAGCACGCCCTTCCCCTTTTCCGAGGGGCACTGGAAGATGACGGAATTTACCCGCGTCCCCTCCGACTTGTCAAGGAGGTAATATTCCCCCCGGCTGGGCTTGACCTCAAAGCTGTGTGGCGCCGCCATGTCGTGGACGGTGTCCGAGTCCACCCCCGCGGCGTTTATGACGTACCTCGCTTCGATGTCCCCTTTGTCCGTGTGGACAGTCCAGAAGCCGTCGCCCCTAGAAAGCCCCGTGACGGCGGTGTTGAGCCTCAGCTCCGCGCCGTTTTTCACGGCGGTCTCGGCAAAGGCAAGGCACATCTCCCAGGGCGAAACAATGGCGGCGGAGGGCGCCCAAAGCGCTGCCCTCACCGTCCCCGCAAGCTCCGGCTCGCGCCTTCTCGCCTCGTCGCCGGATATTATCTCAAGCCCCTCAACTCCGTTTTTTACGCCCCTGCCGTAAAGCTCCCTCAGCGTCTCCTCGTCCTTTTCGGAAAAGGCGACCACCAGCGAGCCGCACTGCTTATAGGGCACGTCCAGCTTCTCGCAGTATTCCTTTGCAAGCGCCGCCCCGCGCACATTGAGCCGCGCCATGAGCGTCCCCGGCTTCGGGTCGTACCCCGCGTGAAGTATGGCGGAGTTAGCCTTAGTCGTCCCCACAGCCACGTCGTTCTCCCTCTCCAGCACCGCCACGCTCACCTCGTACCGCGCCAGCTCCATAGCCGCCGCCGCTCCAATAACCCCACACCCAACAACCGCCACATCAACCACAAAAACCACTCTCCCCATCTTTAAACTTCAATGACATTAGTATCCCTTTTTTGAGACATTTTGTCAATACTTATTGAAAAATAAAAACGACATCACAAATGCCACTTGCCATTAAATGAAAAATGTAGTATCCTGTTCTTGACTCAATATATATGGAGGAACCGGCAATGAAATTTAAAGCCATACTTGTAAAAATCCTCGCAATCGCTCTGGTTTTGTCCTCAATACTCGGCACGGCGTATGCCGGAAGCGCGGATTCCGGAGAAAGCGCCCTTGTCTTCTCCGACGTTTCTGAGGACGATTATTATTACGAGGCGGTCATGTACATGACCGCAAAGGGCATTTTGCACGGTACGACTACGCCCGTCAACGGCGTCGGAACGTACAGCCCAAAAAAGACGATGTCAAGAGCGGAGTTTTTATCCGTTGTCACAAAGATTTATTTCGGTTCTGATGTAGACGCCCTCCCAAAGGTTCCGGGAGCCGCGTGGTATGCCAACTATTACACCGTCGCCCTTAAAAATGGTATAGTACCCGGACAATATATACGAAGTGACAGCGAGGCGTTGAAGCAGGGCTGCACACGGCAGGAAATGAGCATGATAATTGTAAACGCGCTAAAGAACGCAACGGGCGAAATTGCGGACACCCTGATAAGCATGTCCCAAATACCCGACTGGAAAAGCATAGATTCAGCTTATATGTACTCCGTAAAGAGCGCCTATTCAATGGGTATATTGACCGGCGTGGACTCAGCGGGAACATTTAACCCCAATGGGACATTGGATAGAGGTCAAGCCGCCCTCGTCCTTTATAAGATGATGGAAAAGTCAGAGCGTTCAACTCCGAATTTTGATTTCGTTGAGGCAACAATCGTAGACGGGCATCAGGAATTTTTAGAGGGTTCAAGGCACGCGCAGTGCAAAGAGGGAGACGTTGTAATTAAAGCCGACGGCACAAGAGTAGTCCTTGAGAAGAAATGGGGTATTCTTGGCGCAAGTCAGGGCGTAGATATTTGGACCGGCGTTTATTTTCCAAATACAGGTGTAGAGTTAGGCGTAGGTGCTGATTGGACTGACGGTTCCCCAATCCTCATGGATGACCGCGGCGAAACTCATACGGGTATGGAATGGAATACTATTAGAGAGCAAGCCCATCCAAGTAGAGAGGGTCATAAAATTGGTTATGATGGCGAAGTTTATAATATATGGTTTACTTATTATGACGGATTTGGATGGAGCTATGATGGTCCACGTCAATAATTAGAGGTGAAATTTATATCAAATCAAAGCGCCGGAAGGAGGATAAATATGGAAGAATTTGAACGTACACACCGAAACACCGTGAGGGCGCTGGGGGCGGACTGCACCGTGCTTTTGCGCTCGGACGGAACATTTCCGCTGGACGCGCCCTGTGACGTCGCCCTGTACGGCAGCGGCGCGCGCCGAACGGTCCCAGGGGGCACCGGCTCCGGCGAGGTCAACACCCGCTTCAACGTAACCGTGGAGCGCGGTCTGGAGGGCGCGGGCTTCCACGTCACCACCAAGAGCTGGCTCGCCGACTACGACAAGGCATACGCCGCCGCCAGAAAAAAATTCATCTCCGATCTTAAAGCGGAGGCAAAAAAGGTGGGGATCAACCCAATCTCCTACGCCATGGGCGCCGTCATGCCGGAGCCTGAGTATTCCATACCCCTCACCGGCGCCGGAGACACGGCGATATACGTGCTCTCCCGCATCTCCGGCGAGGGCTCCGACCGCCGCCCCGTCCCCGGCGACATACTCCTCACCCGCACCGAGGCGCGGGACATAAACCTCCTTCAAAATAAGTACAGGCGCTTCCTCCTGGTCCTCAACGTGGGCGGCCCCGTGGATTTGTCGCCGGTCCCGAATGTAAAAAATATCCTGCTCCTCTCCCAGCTGGGCTCCGTCACCGGCGAGGTCCTTGCCGACATAGTTCTTGGCAAGGCCGCCCCCTCCGGCAAGCTCGCCGGCACCTGGGCAGCCTGGGAGGACTACTGCAAGGAGGGCGATTTCGGCGGCGTTGACGACACCCGCTACCGCGAGGGCATTTACGTGGGCTACCGCTATTTTGAATCTGTGGGCAAAAAGCCCCTCTTCCCCTTCGGCTTCGGACTCTCCTACACAAGCTTCAAGCTGAGCGATACGACCGTCGATGTGGAGGGCGAAAAGGTCACCGTCTCTGCGACGGTGGAAAACACCGGCTCCCGCCCCGGAAAGGAGGTCCTTCAGGTCTACGTCTCCGTCCCGGAGGGGCGGCTCGACCAGCCCGTAAAGGCACTTGCCGCCTGGGAAAAGACGCGCCTTTTGGCGCCCGGCGAGAGCCGGCTCCTCAGCGCCTCCTTCTCCGTGTCGGAGCTTGCGTCCTACGACGAGCGCCTTTCCGCTTGGGTCCTTGAGCCCGGTATGTACGTCGTCCGCGCCGGCACGAGCTCGGCTGACACCTCCCCCGCCGTCGTGCTGGGGCTCGACCGGGAGGTCACGGTCCTCAAGGCGAAAAAATGCTGCTCCGGCGCGGATTTTGAGGACTGGAAGCCGGAGTCGCCGAAAAAGCCGGAGATCCCCGCGAACCTCCCCGTCATACGTCTTGACGCCGACAGTATCCCGCAAAAGTCAGTTGAATATTTGCCCCACCTCACCTCCGACCCCTCAGCCGAGGAGCTTTCCGACGAGGCGTTGGCGTATATGGGAATAGGCTCCTTTGACCCGGACGGCGGGCTTAAAAGCGTCATAGGCTGTCAGGGCTCAACCGTCGCGGGCGCGGCGGGCGAAACCACCTCAAAGCTTCGGGGTATCCCCTCTCTCGTAATGGCAGACGGGCCGGCGGGCCTGAGGCTGACGCCGAAATTCTACCGCGACGGCAAAACCGCCTACGGCGTGGGCGCCGGTATGCCCGCAAGCTTCCTCGATTACATACCGCCCGTGGGCAGGCTGGCAATTCGCCTTATGAGCAAAAGGCCGCCTAAGGGCGCGGTCATCCGGGAGCAGTACGCCGTGTCGATACCCATCGGCTCCGCCCTCGCCCAGAGCTGGGACAAAGAGCTTTTGGAGGCCTGCGGCGATTTGGTGGGAGACGAGATGGAACGCTTCGGCGTCCACCTGTGGCTCGCCCCCGCCCTCAACCTGCACCGGGACATCCGCTGCGGCAGGAACTTTGAGTATTTCTCCGAGGACCCGCTTTTGACAGGCCGCGCCGCCGCCGCAATCACCCGCGGCGTACAGAAGCACGCCGGACGCGCCGTCACGGTGAAGCACTTCGCCGCCAACAATCAGGAGACGAACCGCTACTTCTCCAACAGCCTCATAAGTGAGCGCGCCCTTAGGGAGATGTACCTTCGCGGCTTCGGGATATGCGTCCGCGAGGCGCGTCCCAAGACGATAATGACCTCCTACAACCTCTTAAACGGCGTCCACACCTCGGAGAGCCGGGAGCTCATCGAGGACATACTCCGCTGTGAGTTCGGCTTTGAGGGCGTGGTCATGACCGACTGGGTCATGGAGGGTCAGGAGAGCATGGGAACAAAGCACCCCTGCGCCCTCTCCCCCAACGTCGCCGCCGCGGGAGGGGACCTGTTTATGCCGGGGTGCCAATCGGACTACGACGCGCTTTTGAAGGCCATAGCCTCCGGCGCCGTCTCCCGCGAGCAGGTCCGCGCCAACGCCTCCAGGGTCATCTGGCTCATTCGCGAACTTACTGGAATGGTCTGATTTCGTTTTACGTTGGCATTATACCACCGGGCTAAGTATTTGTCAAGCATTATTTTAGTAATTCTAAGTTTTCCGCAAGATTTGCAATGTATTTTAACGTAACTTTGCAAAAATTGCGAAGTACAGGGTCTATTTTCCGCGGAGGAAGCTGCTTATATTGGCGATAATTTCCATAAGTTTGAACCTTATCACATAGCCGCCGGAGTCGGCGGTTATGAGCTTTAAATCGTCCTCGGAAAGTCCGATGGCTGCGGCGGTGGAGCCGTCCAGCTCCCCGCTGCCGCAGATGGGCGGGAAGACGACACACCACCAGTTGTGGCCCTGGGCGGAGCCGATTTTCACCCGCAGGGAGAGGTATTCCCCCGCCGGGAGGGAGAAGGTGCCGTACTCGGTGGTGGGGAAGCTCTCGCGGCACAGCGTCGTCTCCACATTGTAGGAAAAGCCTTGCGAGACAAGGGTTTTCTCGGCGGCAGAGGTTATTTTCCCGGTGTTCTCACCTATTATCTCCCGCGCCCTTTCAGCGTCCGTGACGCCTGAAAGAAGCGGCTCCAGCTCCTCCAAAACCGCGTCCCGCACCCGCAGCTTAACCTCCTGGTCGGCGTCGGAATCGGAATTTGCCACCACATGGAGCCGCACAAGCTTGGCGGAGAGGGCTTTCGCCTCATGATTTACACCAAAACCGCACAAAAGCACGGCTAAAACGGCAAAAATTAATGCAATTTCAAACCTTTTGAGCTTCATAAGTACCTCATGATAATAAAAAATCGGGCAATGACAGCGCGTGACACTATCATTGCCCGATTTAATTTAAGTTATACTTACCTTTGAAGCTTTTTTACGGGACAAACCGCGAAGGTCGTGCCAAAAGATGTGAGGTCCGTCTCGCGGGCGTCGGCGAGGGTGGGGAAAACTCCGAAGACGGCGGAGCCGGTTCCCGTCATTGTGACGAAAGCGGCGCCGGAGTTCAGGAGGGCACTTTCGACCCCCTCCACGACCCCCCTTTGGAGGGGTGGTAGAGCCTCTTTGAAAACGTTTCCAAGGGGTCCGAGGACCCATTCGGACCCCCTTTTGACGTGGTCTGAAAGCAGGGCGTTCAGAAGGGCGTCGGTGTTGGTCGAATTGACGAATCCCCTTTTGTCCAATTCGGTGAACAGCACCGGAGTTGAAACGGAGAAGTCCGGCTTGACTATGAGCATGCCGCAGTCGGGAAATGGCGGCAGGTCCGTCAAAACCTCTCCCCTGCCCTCGGCCAGCGCCGTGCCGCCGTAGAGACAAAACGGCACGTCGGAGCCCAGGGAGAGGCACATGTCGTAAAGCTCTCTGTCCGTAAGATTCGTATTTAGAAGCGCGTCCATGGCGCGCAGAACGGAGGCGGCGTCGGAGCTTCCTCCGGCAAGGCCTGCCCTGTCTGGGATGCGCTTTGTTATGTAAATCTCCGCTCCCAGCTCGCCTGACAGTCCCGTGCGCTCAAGGAAAAGCTTTGCCGCCTTGCCCGCAAGGTTTTCGCAGTCCGTGGGCAGGTCCGGGCGGTCGGTCCTCACTCGGATTTTTGGAGTGTCCGTAATAGTTATGTCAACCTCATCGCACAGGTCCACGGACTGCATGACGGATCGCAAATCGTGGTAGCCGTCGGGCCGGCGGGCGAGAACGTCCAGGGAGAGGTTGAGCTTGGCAAAAGCACGCTGCGTTGTTTGCCGCGTCATTGATTTTTCAGCCTTTCAAGGAACGCCTCAAGGCGCGAAAGGGCCGTTTCGATGTTCTCCACGGAGGAGGCATAGCAGATGCGGGAAAATCCCTCTCCCCCGGCGCCGAACGCCGTGCCGGGGATTATCGCCACCTGCTCCTCCCGCAAAAAGCGGGTGCAGAACTCGTCGGAGGAAAGCCCGAAGCCGCCTATTTTCGGGAACATGTAAAACGCTCCCCGCGGCTCAAAGCACTCGATGCCAAGCCTTCTGAGGCCGGTGAGAAGGAGCTTCCGGCGCTTGTCGTAGCTTTCGCGCATTAGTTCGATGTCGCCGTCGCCGTTGTTCAGCGCCTCCACCGCGGCGTACTGGCTGGTGGTGGGGGCGGACATTATGCCGTACTGGTGGATCTTCAACATCTGCTTCAAAATGGGCGCGGGACCGCAGACGTAGCCCAGCCGCCAGCCGGTCATGGCGTACGCTTTGGAAAAGCCGTTGACCAGAAGCGTGCGCTCGTAGAGCTCAGGTATATTGCAGGGAGAGACGTGGTGCTGGCCGTAGGTGAGCTCGGCGTAGATCTCGTCGGAGAGGACCATTATATTTGTGTCCCGCAGTACCTCCGCTATCGCCCGGAGGTCCTCAAGCTCCATTATCCCGCCGGTGGGGTTGTTGGGGTACGGGAGGACCAGGAGCTTTGTGCGGGGGGTGACGGCGGCGCGAAGCTCATCGGGGGTGAGCCTGAACTCGTTTTCCGCCTTTGTCTCCACGTAGACGGGGACGCCGTGCGCCATGGTCACCAGCGGTCCGTAACAGACGAAGCTGGGCACGGGGATTATCACCTCGTCGCCGGGGTTAATCATTGCCCTGACGCACAGGTCTATCGCCTCGGAGCCGCCGACGGTGACGAATATCTCGTTTGAGGGGTCGTAGCTTATGGAGAAGCGGCGTTTGAGATATTGGGATATGGCGGAGCGAAGGCGGGTTAGTCCGGCGTTGGAGGTGTACTTGGTGAAGCCCTGCTCCAGGGAGTAGACGCCCGCCTCGCGTATGTGCCAGGGGGTGGTGAAGTCGGGCTCCCCTATCCCCAGGGATATGGCGCCCTTCATTGTGTCAAGGATGTCGAAAAACTTGCGTATGCCGGAGGGCTGGAGGGCGCGGACGTTTTCGGACATCAGGGAATCGTAATCCATCATACGAACAGCGACCGCTCCTCCTGCTCAGGCTCCACCAAGAAAGCCCTGTGCTTATCCTTGTACCGCTTCATTATGAAGTGGGTGGCGGTGCTTGTCACGCCCTCGATGGGGGCGAGCTTTTCCGAGACGAAGCGGGAGACCTCTTTGAGGGATTTGCCGGTGACGATGACGGAGAAGTCAAAGCTGCCGGACATGAGATAGAGGCTCTCCACCTCCTCATATTGGTATATCCTGCGGGCGATGCGGTCATAGCCGTCGTCGCGCTGGGGGGTGATCTTAACCTCGATAAACGCCGTGACGCTCTCCTCGCTGGTCCTGTCCCAGTCCACGAGGGTGGTGTAGCCGTTTATTATGTGCTCCTCCTCGCAACGCCTGACGGTGTCGCGCACATACTGCTCGTCCTTCCCCGTCATCGCCGCTATCTGCGAGACAGTGTACCGGCTGTCCTCCTCCAAGAGCTTTAATATCTCATTCATGGTCGTACCTCCATAACGGTTGAGAAATTAACGAATTAAAGGGTATTATACCACAAACAAAGGGGTTTGGGAATAGGGAGATGGGATAAAAAACACATTTTTCATCTCCGGCGCTTGTCAAATGGGAGAAAATGCTGTATATTTAAGCTGATCCTGCGTCAGCTTAATAGGAGGAATGAGTATGAATATTTTCAGGAAAATGATGAACCGTCGCGGGGCTGTTTGCGCGGCGGTTGCGGCGGCGGCGATTCTCTCCGCGGCTGTTCCTGCCGTTTCCGTTCCCAGTCTTGCCGCTGAGGAGACGGTTACATTTTCGGACCTGTCCCCCGACAAGTGGTATTATGACGGCATTATGAAGATGACGGAAATGGGTCTGTTTAAAGGCACATCTACGCCGGTTGACGGAGTCGGCACATTCAGCCCGGATATCGAGATGTCAAGGGCGCAATTTATCTCCGTCTGCGTCATTTATTTATATCCTGAGGTCAAAATGGGCGGTGTAAAATGGTATTCAAATTACATCGACAAGGCCCTGGAAGCCGGAATTATACACGACTATGATTTCACAGAGGGCGGATATGACGCGCCTTGCACCCGTGAGGAAATGGCTTATATAGTTGTGAATATGGCGCTTATGAACGGAGAAAAAGCCTCCAAGCTTGTTGGGCGTTTGGAGATTCCGGACAATTTTGAAATTGACAGCTATTACAGATGGTATGTAAAACAGGCTATGCTCCTCGGTATCATAACAGGTACGACAGCGGAGCATCACTTTTCGGCAAAAAACACCATGACAAGGGCTCAGGGGGCGACTGTGCTGTATATGCTCTTATTCCCTGAAAAGCGCACACCTGTTGCAACAGAACCGATAGATACAAATTATCAGTATTACAACAACTATAGGGCTGATTTGGACCGTGAGCCTGTAACTTGGGTAGAGGGTGAAAGGCATCCAATACCAATAGCCGGAGATACGGTTATTCGTAAGTCAGATGGTAAGCCCATAAGAATTGATGCTACTTGTGATGGAAAAGGAGAACATCTTGGGCTTTTACAAGGCGTAGATATATGGAGTGGTACAGAGAGGTATATTCCACAGACTGGTAAAACATCTGTTACATCAGAGGGTAGTGCATCATGGTTTAAAAGTGAGGTATCTGAATTTACATTCAATGAGTTAAGAACTGAAATGCACTCACATCAAGATTGGGTGAAAATAGAAGAATTATCTTTCCCAGGAAGAGACAAGAAGGGAGCATACGACGGTGAAATAACTCCAGACGGTATGTGGGAATGGAACCAGTCTAATGAAAGATGGGAGTGGATAGGCGGTTAATAGACTGATAAGGAAAAAAACGACATATATAACTGATTGGTGGACATATAACTCTATACTTAATTGAGCATAGATTTTTCGTAATTCTTTCCCCTTAACAGTTGGTTTGTCGTAAGATAAGCCAACTGTTATTTTTGTATAAGAAACGGGAGCGAGCCGTCATGGGCTTGCTCCCGTACTATAATATATAGAGTTAGAACAGCTCACACCGTTCCAGAAGGAAATCAAAAAGGTTCGACGTTTGCGACGCTAATTCGACGTGAGATTGGGAAGTCGGGTTTGGTCAAAGGCGCAATCCGCATTTTAATATTTTTCCGGCGACATGCGCGTCTGAAAAATAACCGCACGTTCACCATATTGTCCCAAAAGGGCTCAGTCCTTTTGGGACAATAAATATGTTTATTGCTCTGTATCATTCTGCGGTTGGAGGGACAATGCCGCGATTTGGTCTCTCCGACCGTATAACACTGCCGTGATCCATACGATTTTCTTTACCTCGTCAACCAGATAGTAGACAAGGAAGTTCTTCACGGACATCTTATGTATTCCTTTAGCGCGCCACGGCTCTTCCTCTGTAAGGGGATACCTATACGGCATAAAGTCCAGCTTTTCAATTTCGATTTGCAGCGTATCCGCCCATTTTCGCGCGGTTTCCGGCTCCAAAAGGGTTTTGGAGATATACTGTACCGTTTCTTTGATCTGTTCAATTGCCTGTGTTGTAAGCTTTACCTCATACCCCATGGTCAGATAACCTCGCGGATTTTGGAGAAGGCTTCGGTGGAGGGGAGGCCGTCGGCGGCGGTGGACTGGGCTATGCCGTTTTCCATTATCGCGTCAAACTCTTCGGGGGTCATGGTGTCCCTTGTGGGCAGCTTGGGGACGGAGAGAGGATACGGGACGCCGCCGGTCATGATGATTTGTCTGTACAGGGTGTCGATGAGGACCGAGACAGGCAGACCGAGCCTCTCCAAAACCGCCTCCGCCTGCCGCTTGATCTCAGGTTGGACGCGGGCTGTTACATTTGCGCTTTTTGTTGACATATTATGCACCTCACCTTTCTTATGAGGATATTATAATGTATTGTGTTGCTGATTGCAATACAATATTCAACAGTTTCAATAATTTAATATTTTTTCAAAATACCACTTGACACAGTATACTATGTGCAGTATAGTATTGTGTGAAAGGAGGTGTTGGGATGGATGCCCAACTGAGGCGTGGGATACTTGAGGTGTGCGTGCTGAAGGCGCTTTGCGGAGGGGAATCCTACGGGTATCGGATAATCAAGGACATTTCGCCCTATGTGCAGATGAGCGAATCTACGCTCTACCCTATTTTAAAGCGGCTGGAGGGCTCCGGGGCGCTGACGGCGGAGAGCCGGGAGTACAACGGGAGGCTCAGGAAGTATTACACCATCACCGGCGCGGGGCGGGAGCGGATAAGCTCCTTCCTTCTGGAATGGGAGGACGTGACGCGCGCCTACAATTTTATTAAGGGGGAAAACCAAAGTGAAAAAGGCTGAATTTCTTGACGAGCTCTGCCGGGGGCTGAGGTTCCATACGGACCCGGAGGAGATAATGAAGGTGGTGTCCTTCTACGACCAGGCGATCGAGGACAGGATGGAGGACGGAATGAGCGAGGAGGAGGCGGTGGACGCCGTTGGGTCCATCGACGACATAATCAGGGAGGTCAAAGGGACTTGGGAACAGGGGTCCTCCCCTGCCGGCGCCTCCAAGCGCGAGGAGCCGGGGCGGGTGACGCGGCAGTTTGACCCGTCGGTCTGCGATAAATTTGAGATTTTCGACTCCTCCGGGGACGTGTACATAGCGCCGTCGCCCGACGGGCTGGTGCATTTTGAGTACACCGTCAGCGAGGCGTGGAGGTATGAGATAAGCGAGGGCCCCACGGTGACGGTGAGGCGCGTTCAGAACGCCGACGCCGGGGAGAAATCGGACATCGAGTTTTTCGGGATGAAGTTCAAGCTGCCCAAGATAAATTTGAACGGGCTGTTCAGCGAGGTCATGGAGCTGCGGGTGCTGGCGCCGGAGGACAAGGCGGTATCGGTGAGCGTAAACGCCGCCTCCGGGGACGTACACGCCGAGGGTGCGAGGGTAAAGAGCCTTTCGGTGAAGCTTGCAAGCGGGGACGTGGAGCTCAGGGACACCGCCGCTGAGGTGAAGATGAGCCTGCTCACGGCGTCGGGGGACATTGACATCAAAAACGCGGAGACGCCGGAGCTCACCGTCGGGACGGCCTCCGGGGACGTGGACACGGACAGTGTGAGCTGCGGGAGCCTTGCCGTCAGGACAGCCAGCGGGGATATTACGCTGGAGGAGACACGGGCGGCGGGGAAGCTGTCACTCACAAGCGTCAGCGGGGACATCTACGCTTCCCTCACCTCCCCCTGCCGCGCGGTGTCGGCGGACTCGGTGAGCGGGGACGTGACGCTGGAGCTTTCGGGAGGCGCGGAGCTATACACCGTTGTGACGCGGACCAACACGGGGGACGTGTCGGTGGACGGTGAGGCAAGCTTTGGGGAGAACAACGTGAGGGTCAAGACGCTTTCGGGGGATATAGACATTAAATTCTCATAAGCCAAAAATGGCGTTGCCATTTTTGGTTTATGAGAAGCGTGCGGAAATGGATTCTGAAATGTCTACGGACATTTCAGAATCCATTTCCTGCTGTCGCGCGGCGCGCGTGACCCGAAGGGTCACACACTTGCGCGACATAAGGTGATTTTTCCGACGTACATGCCGCCGGAAAAATGATTTATTGGGGGCGCAATGCTTTGAGAAGAATGTGAAAAATTTCGTTTTTATTGTCAGAAAAATGTGTTATTTTTGTGTTGTAAGCTTGAGAAAAACGTGTTACAATAAGGTATATCACAGGAAGGAGGCGGGACTGTGAGGAGAAACGCCATGGTTGAGCTGGAGAGATGGAAGAGCGACGCGGATCGAAAGCCCCTGGTTCTGCGGGGGGCGCGGCAGGTGGGAAAGACCTGGCTCATGAAGGAATTCGGGAAAAGCCGCTATAAAAGCTTTGTCTATTTCAACTTCGACGAGGAGGATGCGCTGAGATCCGTCTTTAGTGCCAACAAGGACCCGCGGCGGATTGTTGAACTTCTGTCCATGATCGCGGGCGTGAAGATCCTCCCGGAGGAGACGCTTGTTATCTTTGACGAGGTCCAGGAGTGCCCGGAAGCGCTCAATACGCTTAAATATTTCCGAGAGAATGCCAATGAGTACCACGTTATCGCCGCGGGAAGTCTGCTGGGTACGCTTTTGGCGGAGCCGAAGTCCTATCCGGTGGGGATGGTCAACCTTCTCGACCTGTACCCGCTGACCTTTGACGAGTTCCTGGAGGCGGTGGACCCGGCTCTCTACGCCTACTACGGGAGCATACAAAAGGGGCAGCTCATCGAGGACATCTTTCATAACCGGCTGCTTGAGGCTTACAACAGCTATCTCATCATTGGCGGGATGCCGGAGTGCGTGGCCTCCTGGGTGAAATACCGGGACCCTGCCAGAGTCTCCCGGATCCAGCGGGAGCTTGTAGAAATTTACGAGAATGACTTTTCCAAGCACAACGGCAAGGTGAACAGCGGGCGGATCTTGATGGTCTTTCGCAGTATCGTGGCGCAGCTTGCCAAGCCCAACGAGAAGTTCATGTACGGCGCTGTCCGCGAGGGCGGCAGGGCCCGGGATTTTGAGGAGGCCATCGAGTGGCTCGTCTCGGCGGGGATGTTGAACAGGGTCTACAACGTCTCCAAAATGGAACATCCCCTGACCGCCTTTGACAAGCTTGATCAGTTTAAGCTTTTCCTCTTTGACACCGGCCTTCTCAAGCACATGGCGGGCATCGACAACGGCGCGATCCTGCTCAAAAGCGACTACCAATTCAAGGGCCAGCTGACGGAGAATTACGTCCTTCAGCAGCTTCGCGGACAGTTTGATGTGGAGCCCCGGTACTACTCCGACAAGAACAGCGAGCTGGATTTTGTTCTTCAGGTGGGGACGGAGATCGTCCCCGTTGAGGTAAAAGCGGGAGAGGACAAATCAGCGCCGTCCTTCAAAAGATTCATCTTTGACCGCCAACCCGAACACGCGGTTCGGTTCTCCAAACGCGGCTACCGCAAGGACGGAGGCATCACCAACATTCCGCTATACCTTGCGCGGAGGGTGAAGGAGCTCATGTAAGAAAAGGAATTAAAATATAACATTTTCTGGCGGCGCGCGTGTCGGGAAAAAGCGCTTGTACGTTTTCAAAATTGACTATGCTTTTTTGAAAATGGAGCGCATTTAATTTATTGACAGGCGGGGAATCTGCTGATATAATTTATGAAGCTACCTCTTAATGGCGGGTGACCGCCTAATCAACATATAAAGAAGGGAGTTCAACATGATCTATTCCGCAGAAGTTGAAAAAATGTGTCCCGTTGCCAAGGGCGCGTATCACGGCCCGGCACCCATTCCCGAGGAGGGTAAATGGGTCCAGGCCAAGGAGATAAAGGACATCTCCGGCTTTACCCACGGCATTGGCTGGTGCGCGCCTCAGCAGGGCGCCTGCAAGCTCACCCTTAACATCAAGGAGGGCGTCATCGAGGAGGCGCTGGTGGAGACCATCGGCTGCACTGGCATGACCCACTCCGCAGCCATGGCGGGCGAGATCCTCATCGGCAAGACCATCCTTGAGGCGCTGAACACGGACCTTGTGTGCGACGCAATCAACACCGCCATGCGGGAGCTGTTCCTCCAGATCGTCTACGGGCGCAGCCAGTCCGCTTTCTCCGAGGGCGGGCTTGTCATCGGCGCTTCTCTGGAGGACCTGGGCAAGGGTCTGCGCGGGCAGGTGGGCACCATCTTCGCCACCAAAGCCAAGGGGCCCCGCTATCTGGAGCTCACCGAGGGCTACATCACGCGGCTTGCCCTGGACGAGGAGAACCAGATCATCGGCTACGAGTTTGTACATATCGGCAAGATGATGGAGGCAATCAAGAAGGGCACCGACGCCAACGAGGCCATGAAGGCCGCCACCGGCACCTACGGGCGCTTCGCCGACGCCGCCAAGTACATCGACCCGCGCCACGAATAAGAGAAGGAGGACGAAACAATGGCTCTTTTTGAAAGCTATGAAAGAAGAATAGACAACGTCAATGCCGTCCTCAACGAGAACGGTATCGCGTCCCTCGAGGAGGCGAAGAAGATCTGCGACGACGCCGGCGTGGACGCTTACGGCATTGTCCGCGGGATCCAGCCCATCTGCTTTGAGAACGCCTGCTGGGCCTACACCGTGGGCGCGGCTATCGCCATAAAGCGGGGCGTCAAGTCAGCCGCCGAAGCCGCAGAGGTCATCGGGATCGGGCTCCAGAGCTTCTGCATCAAGGGCTCCGTGGCGGACGACCGGAAGGTCGGTCTGGGTCACGGCAACCTGGGCGCCATGCTCCTCCGTGACGACACGAAGTGCTTCGCGTTTTTGGCGGGCCACGAGTCCTTTGCCGCCGCCGAGGGCGCCATCGGTATCGCCCGCAACGCCAACAAGGCGCGCAAGACTCCCCTGCGCGTCATACTCAACGGTCTTGGCAAGGACGCCGCGCAGATCATATCCCGTATCAACGGCTTCACCTATGTCCAGACGCAGTTTGACTATTACACCGGCGAGCTGAAGATTGTCCGGGAGATTCCCTACTCCAAGGGCGAGCGCGCGGCTGTTCGCTGCTACGGCGCGGACGATGTGCGCGAGGGCGTCGCCATCATGCACCATGAGGGCGTGGACGTTTCCATCACCGGCAACTCCACCAACCCCACACGCTTCCAGCACCCCGTGGCGGGCACCTACAAGAAGGAGAGCGTGGAGCAGGGCAAGAAATACTTCTCCGTGGCCTCCGGCGGCGGCACGGGCCGCACGCTCCACCCGGACAACATGGCAGCCGGCCCCGCCAGCTACGGCATGACCGACACCATGGGACGTATGCACAGTGACGCCCAGTTTGCCGGCTCCTCCTCCGTACCCGCGCACGTGGAGATGATGGGCTTCTTGGGCATGGGCAACAACCCCATGGTCGGCGCGACTGTCGCCGTGGCGGTGGCTGTGGACCAGGCGCTCAATAAGTAACTTATTGTTACTAAAAACCGCAATTATATTCAAAAAACAAGCTATAATCAGCACAAAAGCCGGGCTTTGTCACCTCGTGACTCAGCTCGGCTTTGGTATTATTTGTAACTTCTCAGGGTCAAATCGTGGAAAGTTGAACGATTCTTGTACGTTTTTTCGAAAAAACTTTCTGGACTTACGTTCAAAAATCGTCTTCCATATCCGTTTTGTACATATCGTTGAGAATTTCAGAACCTTTATTATGAATTTTAATGTTTCATAATATCCTGACATAAGGAGCGCAATTATTGCTATAAGTTATTTCCATGCCAGCATTTTTGGTGACATGGATTTTCTTTTCACATAATTGTGTAACCTTATGCTACGATTCAAAAATGGGGCAACAGTCAGGGGTTGCGGATTCCCAAGACAGTCCTTGAGTCCGTAGGCCTTCGGGAGAATGACCGCGTGGAGATCGTCCAGGTCGGTAACTGCCTGCAAATCAAGGCCGCTGCCCCACGGCAGCACCGCACCCTGGAGGAGCGACTGACAGCGTTCTATGGTAAGGACGTGGAGGAACTTGGCCGCATTGACACGGAGCCGGAGGTCGACTGGGGCAAATCGGAGGGCACTGAGGCATGGTGAGTATTTTCGAGCATGGGGACATCGTCTATCTTGATTTCGCCCCTCAATCCAGCCACGAACAGTGCGGGCGGCGTCCGGCGCTGGTGGTAAGCAACAACTTATTTAACCGCGTGAGCAGTCTCACTATGGTGTGTCCTATCACTCACATGGACAAGGCGCACCCGTTTCATGCCCGCCTGGACGACCGCACCAAAACAGATGGCGTTATCCTCTGCGACCAGGCGCGGATGCTGGACCTTACAAGCCGCAACGCCTCCTTCGAGGAGAAAGCCCCGGATGACATCACCGCCGAGGCTGTGGATCTGATCGTGGGATTTGTGGAGATAAAATAGCGGTCAGGTAAATCTGTAGACAAACACCGCCCCAAGCCGAGGGACGGTGTTTGTCTACACTCTGAAACGGGCTTTGTCATTG
This sequence comes from uncultured Oscillospiraceae bacterium, assembly GCA_947588955.1. Classification (GTDB taxonomy): domain Bacteria; phylum Bacillota; class Clostridia; order Oscillospirales; family Oscillospiraceae; genus RUG626. The sequence goes on from CANPYX010000001.1 coordinate 180,438, forward strand.
CGTGGCAAAGCCCGTTTTTGATGTTCTGGATATTCTGTTTGTTACCTTTTTATTTCGCCATGTAGTCGCAGAGCTTCATTAGGATTACGGCGGTTTGTGCACGGGTGGTGCTGCCGGTGGGGTTCAGGGTGTTGTTGCCTTGTCCTGAGACGATCCCGGCGCCGATCGCCCACGCCATCGCCTCTTTCGCGTAATTGCTCACCTTGTCCGCGTCGGTGAATGTGTTGATGTTGCCGGTATTCGGCTTCACAACACCCTTGAATTGGGCGTACTGGTATATTAAGGTAACCAATTGCTCACGAGTTATGACGTTATCCGGCATAAATGTGCCGTTTCCGTAGCCATTTACTATGGAATTTGAATCCGCCCAGGCGACGGCGTCGGCGTATATGCTGCTTTCGTCAACATCACCAAATTTCAGCGCCGGAGCGTCGGGCTCATAGCTCAAGCGGTAGAGCAGCGTCACAAGCGCGCCACGGGACATCTTGCCGTCCGGCTGGAAGTTATTGTTTCCTGTACCTGAGAACAGCTCACGCGCGGAGGTGAACTCGATGGCGTCTCCCGCCCAGCTCTCCACTCGCTCAATGTCCTTGAATTCCGCGGAGTTTTCCACGATCTTCAGCGTCACGTCGCCTTCCACATTCAGGATAACTCCGTCCTCGCCGACGACGCAATCGCGGACCACTTCCTCCGTCCCGTCGGGGTGCACCAGCACCGCAACGGTGCCGGGTCCGAAGTCGGTTACGGGCACTTCCATTTTGACGGATTTTTCACCCTGAACGTGGACATTTATCTGCGGAGCGTCCTTCGTTGACCCCGCGGAAGGCACCTCCACAGGGGCCTTTACTACCCCTTCTGACCCCCCTTGAGGCACCGTTACCTCGGCATTGGTAACGTTTCCAGAGGCATCTTTACCGGTAGTTCCGACCACTCCTTCGGGGGTTGTGGTGGTCTCGACAGAGGTCCCGTCCTTCTCCGTGATCTTCTCGGTGACGGTCCCGTCGGTCTGGGTTGTGGTCTCGGTCTTGGTGCCGTCAGACTTGGTGGTGGTCGTGGTGGTGGAGCCGTCGGGGTTGGTCGTGGTCTCGGTGGTGCTGCTGGGGATAGGTGTAGGATAAGTCACGCGGACGGTGTAGGGCTCGCCGGCGAAGTTGCTCGCGCCCTGCTTCACGCGGACCTCGTATGTACCGGCGGGAAGTTCAGAGATCACGCCGTCTTCGGGAACCGTCTCCCACTCATCGCTGTTTTTGTCGTGGTATTCATAGCTCTTGCCCTCCTCCACGTGGACGGTGATGGTGCCGTTGGAGGCGGAGGAGCCGGTGGCGTCGGTATGATCGACGGTGGGCGCCTCCGGACGGGTGGGGATTTGAAGCTGAGCCGCGACGCTGTCGGCGGTGTTTTGACCGTCGCCGGCCTTCACAACGTCGACCGTCTTTCCGTACCAATTGTCCTGAATGGGAGTTTTTCCGTCCTCGTCCGCGGTGACCTCCGCGCCGTCAATCTTGTACTTCTCCCCCGCGCTGAGACCGGTGACATTGCCCTCGTACTCATAGTTGAGGCCCGTGGGCGTGGCCTCCTGCTTCGGAGCGATGCTCCAGGAGAGGCTCAAGGTTTGGGAGCCCTCGATGGTGTAGTTGTCCTTGGCAGCGCCATCAATGCCGGTGACGGTAGCGGTGTAGCTGCCGCCGTCGGTTTTGGTGACGTCGCCGTCAAGCGTCACGGTAAGTACGTCGCCGTCTTTGGCGTTGGTGACCTTCGCGGTGACGGTATGCTCGCTTTGGTCATAGGTAAAGCCGCTTTCATTGAGCGCAAATTCGGCAACGATGGGCTTCACGGTCAGGGTGCCGAGGGACTTGACGAGCTTGTAGTTGCTTTCGGTTTTTTCCACCTGGCGGACGGGGTAGGTTCCGGCGTTGACGGGAGGTTGGCTGCTCCAATCATCGCCGATCTTGTACTCCACTGTTCCGCTGTCGGCGCCGCTCCACTTCTTGGTGGTCTTGTCGTAGGTCTCCTCCTGCGTTTTGCTCTCGCCGGCAAGCTCGATGATGAGCGTGTCGCCCTCGTAGTAGCAGGTGTAGGTCTCGCCGGACTGTACCTGATAGCCGCCCAGCGTGGCGGTGAAAGTGAGGTCTCTCATCGTCTGCCCGCCGTTCTTGGAGTCATTGTAGTAATAGTTGGCCTCCTTGGAGGTAACCTTAACGTCCTTGCCCGCCATGAACTTGATAACGGCTGGATTTGCGGCGGTTGCTTCCTCATCAACGACGACCTCGCCGCCGAAAGCGCAGTTGACATTGGTGGTGGTGTCGCCGTAGATAGTCAGCTGCGCGGGACCGCGGCTGCTTGGGTACTGAGTGTTATCCGTATTCACCGGGTCTGTCGGCTGGAAGTTCGGGTAGAAAACGATCTCGTTGCCTCTCGGCTCGCGGACCGTCGTTTCCTCCAGCGTCAGGGTGCCGCTCTCGAACTTCACCGTCACGCCGGGCATGAACTTGAGCCGCTCCACCACGCTCCAGTCGCCCTTCACCACAAAGTCCATGTCGCCGTCGATGGGATAGAGGAAGGTGCCGGTGGAGAGGGGCATGCCCACAATGGTCAGGATACTGGAGCTGATCTCGCCCGTGCCGTCCAGGACCCACGTCTCACGCCCGGATACGGTGTCATAGGTCCGGGTCACGGTGCCGGTATCCTGCTGGATGAGGCCGTTTTCCTGGTCCACCTGAGGGAAGCGGGTGTAGTAGTAGCTGCCGGAGGCGTACATCTTCACAGTGCCGACGAACTTGGCCCCGGCCTCAATGACCGTCTTGACCTCGATGTTGTGCATGTCCACCTGATTCATGGGGTAGACGGTGGGGAACATCGCAAACGCCTGCGAGCCGCCGCGCCAGTTGCGAACGATGTACAGGTCGCGCACCTCGCCGCCCGGCTCGGCGGTGATGGTACAATCACCGGATGTAGCGGCCTTGACGTAGCCGCACACGTCGAGCACGCCGCCGCTCTTGACAAGGATATTGCCCGCAAGGTCGATCTGGGCATAATCGCCGTTCACGTCCATGTCCAGATGTCCCGCCTGCGGGCGGCCGGTGACGGCGTTCACCAGCACCGTGCCCTCAACGGTCAGGGTGACGCCGCTGGGAATGGTGAAGGTGAAATACTTCTCGCCAACCATGCCGGTTCTTTTCGAACCAACCTCTTTGGCGTCGGGGTTGAAGCCGGTTGTGGGGTCATAGCCGGAGTCGCCAATCGAGCAGGGCAGCAGAAGCGTCTCATCCGCGGGAACGGTGAAATTGCTTTGCAACGTGTAATTGGTGCCCAGAAGCCGGACGACGGTGTTGCCCTCCATCGTCTGTGCGGCTTCAAAAGCCGCGTCAAGTGTATCGTAGAAATTCGCGCCGATCTGGGCCACCTTATCCTGGACTGGGACAAACTTTGCTTTCAGCGTCACCGCGTCCTTGAGTGTATAGGGCAGGACGGACTCGGTGCTGAGGAGCCGTTCGCCCTCATACCAGCCGACGAAAGCATAGTTGTCGCTCGGTGTGGCCTCAAGCGTCACGGTCTGGCCCTTGTAATGTTCGCCGTCGCCTGTGACCGTTCCCGATCCCTCTTTATCCACGGTCAACATAACCTTGTCGGAGAGGAAGCTGATATTGGAAATGCCGAGCCATGTGCCAACTTGAGCTTCGTCAAGAAACGAAATCTTTATCGTTGAGCCCGCTTCAACTTCAGCCTGAACATGCTGCCATCCGGAAATACCGGATGTAATATTTACAATATTGTTGCCCTTGCCGGTTTTCGGTGTGTAAAATGCGTAAAATGTATACCTTGAATCGTCGTACTGATTATCCTTGTTCTTCTCGTTAGCGATGGCGTAATCAAAGGAGAAGAGTCCGGCCTTGTCAAAGGTAAACACATTCTCATAGTTATACATGTCGCTGTACGAACTACGCCTGCTTGAGAATATGATTTGATGGTTCTCGTCCTTCCCCATAGGCGGGTTGGGATCGTACATTAAATTGTATTTCGTGCCACCGCTCTTTCCGTTTTTCTCGTCCACAGCGGTCCACTTTGAAAGCGCGTCGGGAGCTCCCGCCCAGAAGTCGTCCTGTAGTCCGTTGTTGTCGCCGAATGCATCCTTGAAATCAAGGGTGTTCCAGAGGACGACATTCTGCGTGGTGTCGGCGCAGTCGGTCTGAGAATAGACGATTTTGATTTCGTGAACTTCCCCATCCGTAGGCGGCACATAATACGAGACGTCGCCCTCGCCGGGTGTCAGAGCGACAGCAGAACCGTTGTCGGTCACGGTCACGCTGTTATACGCCGCGTCACCTTTTGTGAGTTGTATCTTCCACTCTGTATCTTCGGTTTTCTGGACGTAAAGGTCGCCGTAGTCGGTCTTGCCCTTGGACGCAATTTCATTTCCGTCCTTGCCGAGCACCTTCAACTCTGCGGTGTCCGCCGATTTGCTGGTTATAACTTCTATGGTGTAGTTACCGGTGTCAGTAAAATAAAAATAGCTCTTAGTACTGCTGTTTATTGCTTCAACGTCGGTTACTATGCTATTGGGGTCTGTTATTTTAAATCCCTCAAAGCTAACACCATCCGTTGGGATAAATTTGGCGTTATTTATAACAGAATCAATCGGGACGTCGAATGTCGTTTGCATCTCATTGTCAAAGTTAACTATTTTCCCGGCTAATGAACTGCCATTTCTGTATATATAACCGCTGAGCGTCCCATGTTCTTTATTAAATGTGAAGGTCACATGGGCCTTGCACGTATCCGGCAGATTATTTTCGCCATAAATTCTGATGTTGCTGATATATACGGTCGTAGTGTCACTGTTTTTTATTTCAAATTGGGCGGTCTTATAAGTTTCATTAGTGCAATCAACAACGCCAGTATGCCAAGTAGTGGAACTGGTATCGGCGGAGTCAATAGGTATAATTCTCAAATATAAGTCACTAACAGTGGCATATGTACTACCATTCGTTGGGCCATAGACGAAAGTTTTCGCTGTGACAGGCGCGCTGTCTATCAGGGTATAGTCAAAAACCACATAACATTTCTGATTTGTTGTAATGCTTAATTTCGCGCCTTTTTTGCCCATATAGACAGCATGATCATCATGGGTAACGTCCTCGGCTTTTGTCCATGTGTTTTTGTCATTCTTGCCATTCGTTGACGTTACAGTCATGCCCTCCGGCACATCTGTAATAAGGCCGTCCTCTTGAAGCTTATCCTGCGCGGCAGCCGCCGCGAATGTTTCAACAGGCAAGGCAGCCGTCAGCATAAAAACCACAAGCAGAATCGCTAAAAATCTTTTCAACTTGTTCATTGTTGTCTCCTTTTAAAAGCCGAGGTGATTCGGTTGTATTTCCAAATCACCTCAAAATTGATGTTATCAAGCCTCCGCTCCAACGAAGCGAACGACCCAGTAATACTCCGCGCCGCTTCTGGCGTTAATTACAGCTATGAAGCGTTGCCCAACCAGATCGCCAATCGGTGTATCGGGTGTAAACGGGTTGCCTTCTGCGTTTTTCAAGCCCAGGGCATTCACAAAGTCAACGATTTGTATTCCGCTTACCTCAGAACCGTTGAGCGTAATGGCTGCAGTCGGGTCATTTCTCGGCGCGATGCTCATAAGTTCTCCGCTATGAGCGTTGAGCCTATCAATAAGGGTCTGAATGATGTCATAGTAAACATCGCGGCCCGGTTTGCCGGTCTGCTCAATACTTACCAGAATATCCCATGTATCATATTCTTGGTCTACAAGTGAAAGGGTCGCATACTCACCGATTTTTTCGTTTACCTCAGCGCAGCCCTCAAGGAGAATATTGGTAATCATATCAATTTCTTCGTCAGGACCAACTGACGCCAGCGCCACGCTCTGCACAAATGCCAGCATCATCACCAGCGCCAGGAGCACCGCGGCGGTTCTTTTACAATGTAACGTCATAAGTTCCTCCTATATGGATGTCGGGGGGCAAGGCCGAAAGGCCCTACCCCCCGGGCGTAGGTGTTATTGTGTTAGGTTTGCACTGCGTCAGGCATTATCGAGTTTGAAAACGATCTTGTAGACTTGGGAAGAGCTGTCGCCCTTGGCGGTCACCAAAATCTCAAAGTGATAGCCATCCAGTTTGGTGATCAGTCCTTGAGAAGTTACGAGAAGGTCCTTTACGGTCTGAGTGTCGTTGTCCTTCTTGACCTTGCACTTTGAGACAAACGTCTTAAGATCAGTGCCGGTCAGGTCACTGTTCAGATCCGGCAGCTTGGCCTGACCTTCACCGCCGCTCGGGTTCAAATTATCCACAACGGAGGTCAGCGTAGTGCGGGCCTTGTTAAAGGCGGTGCAGAGAAATTCCTCAATGTCGGTGTAGACCTGGCCAACTTGTGTTGTGGCATCATGCTTGATGACGACATTCAGGGTGTGGTTCGGGCCGTCCCACTCAGCAGTCGCGTATGCGCTCATCTGTGGATTGATGGTGGCGGTGATCTCCTCGTCGATAACTTTATCAAGAAGGCTCGCCATCTTGAAGGTGACCTTATATGTAACGGTGGTGGTCACATCGTCCTTGCCGGCGTCGGAAATCTCAACCTCAAACCACTTATCGGCAAGACCTTTGATTTCCGTTCCCCGATGATATTCCGTACCAACGAGAGCCTTAACGAACAGGATGACATCGCCCTGGTTGATTTGTTGCCCAGTAAGCTTAAGGGTATTCTTATATGCAACCCCATCAACACCATCTTTTTGGGCGCCCTCAATCGCGGTTTTAGCGGTAATGGAGGTAACCTCGCTGGAATGAGCATTCAGAGCCTCAACCAATTTGTCAACAATATGACTGTAAACCGTCAATACGTTGGTCGAGCCGTCATAGATATTGACAGTGACCGCACGGTTGCTTCCGGAACCGGTGATCTCGGGGATCTCGGCATAAGGAACGCCGTTGTTTTTCATCACTCCGTTGACAGTCTGCCGGCCCGTCTCGATGATGTCGTTGATGGTATTTTCGGTGATAGGATTAGGATTGTAAGGAATCACCGGCACCGGTGTGGGTTCGGGTTCCGGTTCGGGGACGACGACTTCCTCGCCGGCGGCGACGGTCTGGTCGCCAACAGTGACGTTCTCAACGGTCTCGGTTGCGGAGACTGTCGTGCCAACGGGGGCGTCGTTGATGGTGACGTCGCTGACGGTCACGTTGACGGTGGGGGCCACGTCGCCGGTGACTTCCTTCATGTCAACGGTGCCGGCCTGTCCAGCGACAACGATGGGCATGTCTTCCTCGGTGACCTCGCCCTTGACGGCGACGTTGTCGGCGACGACAAGGGTGATCTTGCCCTTCTCGATCTCAACGGTCTCGCCCTCGGTGTTGGCATAGCCGCCGATGAGGTTGTCAAGCAGGAGTGCCGCGCTCTCACGGTTCAGTATGTCAAGCGGATTGACATTTCCGTTGCTGCCGTTCACCGCGCCCATCTTGTGGAGGGCGTTTATGTACGGAGCGGCATAATCCGCGGCTTCGCCGATGTCCTCAAACTCCTCATCGTCAGTCTCAACGGGCTGCACGCCGAGGGTCTTGGCGATGGTCACGAACATCTGCTCGCGGGTCAGCTCGCCCTCTGGACGAAGGGTCTTGTCGGGATAACCTGTCACGATTCCTGCCGCCACGACTTTGGCAAGATAGTCGGCCTTCCAGCCATCGGTGGGAACGTCGGTGTATTCGCTCAGGTCAGCCTTCTCCGTCAGGTTCAGGAGGTTGGCGATTATGCCAAAGCCCTGGACCCTCGTCATGGTGCCCTTGGGGTCAAAGGTGTCATTGCCAACTCCGCTGATGACACCCTCGCCGGACCATCTGTCGATGGCGTCGGCATAGTTTTCGTTGGTTGCCTCATCAATGTCGGTGAATTCAGCCGCCAGCGCCGCGACCGGTACCAGAGCCAGCAGCATGCAAAGGCTCAGTACGACCGCAATTAGTTTTGTCTTCTTCATGTGATCACCTCAAATAAATTATTTTTTGCCGGATTTCCGCTTTGTCCTTCCCCATAAGGCGCAGCCGATCGGACGGGGTCGTGGTCCCGCCCGAATCGGCGCGCTTATAATGAGGTGAAGAGGCCGAATCCAACAGCCCCTTCTCCCAGGGTCTCCCTATTTCTTGTCAGGCAAATCCAAGGGGAAAGGGCTGTTTGGGACAAAATAATCATTTTGCCCTCGATTTGCGGCTCCGTTACCCCGTAATTTCATTCGTTCAAAAAATTTTTTCAAAAAAATGTAGTTTTGCCGATGTAAACCCCTTGATATTTTTGACGGATAATGCTATACTGAGCACAGTCGGAATCCGTTGTGCGCCCTTATGTAGAGGCAAAATGATTATTTTGTGATTATATAACGAGCTTCATCTTGTCCAGCGCGCGGCGGTGTTCGGCGCCGGTAGTGATGAGGTAAATTCGGGTGGTCTCAACGGAGCTGTGTCCAAGGACATCGGCAAGCTTTACGATGTCGCGGCTGACGCGGTAAAAGGTCCGAGCGAATAAATGTCTCAGGTTGTGGGGGAAGATTTTCGTCGCCTCCACGCCTGTTTTTTTGGCTAAAGCTTTCATCTCCGCCCAGATTTGGCGGCGAGTCAGGGGTTTGCCGCGTCCGGTGAGGAATATCTCGCCGGACGCGGTGTTTTGCTTTTTGGCGTACTTCAAGAGCTTCCGGCAGAGCTTGCAAGGCATGAGTATTGTTCTGAGCTTCCCTTTCAGACTTATGCGCGCCTCCCCTGCTCTCGCGGTTTCTACGGTTATATATCTGAGCTCCGAGACGCGAATTCCTGTGGAGCATATCGTCTCCATGATTAGTCTCAGGCGCTCGGAGGCGGCGTCCAGGAGGCGCTCGTACTCCTCGCGGGTAAGCTCCCTCGCCTGCTCACGGAAGGCGCTGCGCTGGACGCGAATAGCCTTTACACGCAGTTCGGGGCGGTGGATATAGTCAAAATAGGCGTTCACCGCCGCGACCATAGCGTTGACGGTTGCCGCGGCGTACCCTTCACGCAGCAGCCCGTCGCGCCACTCCGCCGCAGCCTCATGTGTCAAGGGCGCGTCCCCTATATCCGTCAAAAACCTCGCGACGGCACGAAGGTACTGCTCCCGTGTCCCCTGAGACCTCTCCTTCCCCCTCAGCTCCGCCTCAAACCCCATAAGTTCCTTTTCCATTCCGCTCTCGCTCCTTTGTTGTTTTTGACTTATTATATCCCATGAGCGGCTGGTAAAACATTTTGGTATTTTATCATCGGCGGAGCGTGTTAAACAACATTCGGGGCAATGGAGAGCGTTGAGTAATTACTTTGTAGTGTTTGCAGGATACTTACGGAAGAATCCCGCTTTTCCCGGAAGGCAATTATTTGCGCAAAAAACGGGCTTTGCCATTATGTGACAAAGCCCGTTTTTAATATTATCCACAAGTATTTATAGTTATATTTCTACATACTCAGCCAAATAGGGATATTCAGCCAAATGGCTTCGTATATAAGTACGGGTAAAACCGGAAAACTTGTATGTACGGCTTAACATCCCTCGAAGAGCTTTAAAATAGCGCGGAAGTCGCCTTTTCTCATACTGCTCCAATGTCTTATATAGTGTGTTCATGGTTGTGTTCAATTCGTTCATGAGCGTTTGGCACTCATAGGTCCGAATCCCGGTATTTCGCTTTTCAAAGCACTCCGTGATTAATTCTGCAGTCATGAGACTTTTTTCTTCGCTGTTTAAAGGGGTAACCGACACGTGATTATTCACTATCTGCTGGTTTAAAACCGCCTCCGGGTCAATGTTGCAGCAGTCAAGAATTTTATCATGATACTTCGCTTGATTCTTAACGGAATTGCAGTGCGAACAGCTGAGGAAAAGATTATTCCAGTCAAACTTTCTATCAGGATCCCCGCCATGGGGATTCAGGTGTTCCACCTCCGGGGCTTGTAGTGCGTTATTTTCACACAGATAGCATTTTTCATGGAAATCCCTTTTCAACGCCTCAACTACATCCGGCAAATTGTAGCTCCCATTTGCCTTTGATTTCTCGACCGCAAGAGATGGGGGCGGAGTTGGCGTTCGTTCGACTTTAACCATTGGCCTGCTCCTTATGATCCAACTCCTGTTTTAAGCGGTGATATTCCGCCGAGATATCAATCGCGAGGTAGTCCGGTATCTCTTCCAAATACTGCTCTAATTCAGAAATCTCAGCGTACTCCTCATTAGACAGTTCCGGCTTTTGGGCAAGCTGTTTGTATCGGTCAAATTTCCCCCGAAGCTCACGGGAGAGGCGGTCCGCACCAAAGTATCCCTCTACAATGCCCTCATAAGGCAGCATTGCCAGCCCGTCTTCAACAAGCGTTCGAGTTTCCAAATCATAAATCACAGCATTTTCCGCAGAGCTTAAAACAAACGGAGAGTGTGTTGTAAGAATAAATTGCAGATTTGGAAAGAGACCTGTCAAAATAGGAACGATATTCTTTTGCAGCTCAACATGAAGGTGCGTTTCTATTTCATCAATCAGGACGATACCACTCAAATTGTATTCATGAGTTGTCTGGGCCTCCATTCGCATCATTAGGTCACCGATAATATCAAAGACTGCCGCGTATCCCATGGACATAGTATTGAAATCAAACGGTTCTCTGCCGTCAATATGAATGGCAAACTTAAAAGTCTCCGGGTCAAATAACAACTTTAAAGACTCTTCATCGTAAATCCGGCGGAGAACTGTCTCAAAGCGTTTGAACCACGAATCAATTTCCTGTTTGCGCATATTATCGCTTGTGAAGGCATGGGTAGCCTTTAGGTTGACCATATATTTTACCAAATCTGCGCTTGGACTGTCGCTGATGGCATAGACCGGCTTTAAATCCACCTTCTCAATGTTTTTGGAGATGTTGACTTGGATTTTTCGCTTGTCACCATAGTAAGCCAAAACAAAGTGCCCGTCCTCATACTGCTCCCGCAAGGCGGCAAAAGAAGTACATTCAGTCACGGCACCTTGTGTCCAGCGTTGAAGATCCTTTTCATATAATTTCAAAGTTTCCTTAAAACTATGCACTCTATGTGCGTCTTTATCACTGTCACTGAGTTTTGTTAGTTCATTCTGGAATAGTTTAATATTTTTTTCGCATTCAAATTCTGTGCAAAAATCGCTTGAAACCACAAATTTCAAATGTTCAGCAAGCGCGTCCAACACGCTAGTTTTACCGCTGCCATTTTTGCCGGTAAATATCAGATGTTTTCTCTCATCTGAGGAAAGCGCAATACGAATGTTATTTAAATGGCGAACTTTATGAATCAAAACTGCTGTCAAAAAAACCGGTTTCATAGGTTCCCTCCAATTACATTTTAAAACCATTATACTCAACGCCATAACAAAATACAAGTTCAACCGTATTATTTTTGCGACCGTTCTGATGATTCAACAGAAAATTTATTATTGGAAAAACGGAAAAGAATGTTCTCAAAAAACGCACCGCCATCGACATCACCTAAAAATCCTTCCCCACCTGGTACGGTGCGGAAGGATTTTTGCTACATTGAAGGTCAGACTGCTTTTGTCAAGGGGTAGAATCCACATTTTAAAAAGCATCTGAACTTTCATGCATTCAGATGCTTTTTAATTGTTATTTATATTGAATCATATAACTCATGTTAGCTATTTTAAGATTATTTGGTGAGCACAGTGTAACAGGTAATTTTGCAGATAAGGAACAGTGTAACAGTAGAATAGGATTTATGTCCAGTATGGCAGAATCAAAAGTTGTTCAAGAACGTTGAAACGATCAAGCGAAATGTGGCTATGGTTTCAGATTGTCAGAATTACGCTAAAAATCCAAGCCGCTATTTCAATGAGTTATACCATTTTATAAAATATTTTCTCTGCCGTTCGTACCATTCCTTTGAAATGAGTACCTTTGCCTCTCCATATGTATACGGCTCGGCTTTGAATCGCATATACCCGTTTTTATCTTTGGCACTGGTTATGCCTGAAACAAACCGTTTCATGAATGGCTTTGTCGTGTGAAATGTATTTTTCGACCATTCTTCTGTACACATTTCGTTTATTTGCGTATCAGAAAATACATAGCCTGCGTTTTCCAGATTTTTCATTGCAGCATATACAAATGCGCCTATTTTCATACTTCCGTCAGGAAGCTCCGGCAAGACCGGATGAGGTTCCGGAATATCCGGTTCTTTGCATAAATCTATGCTTTGTCCTGATTTCTTTTGCAACTTTCTGTTTTCTTTTTTGAATACTCGGATTCCTATAAGCTCCAGAAGAAACAGCGCCTCATCCAAATACTGTTCCAATTCCGCCTGCCTGAATTCGTCAACTTTTTTCCGATTGCCCATCTTTTTGTTATCACGATCGGATGTTCCTGCTTTTGTGGCGAGGTCAATAAGACGAGCTTCAAGGTAATCAATATCTGAAGAATTGAAACTGTCATCTTTTGTGGTCATCAGAATGACCTGCGTCCACCAGTCCTTATCTGATAAATGCTGTTTTGTGCGCCGTTCAAGATCTATTGCCTGACCTACATATACCTGCTGGTCAGACAGCAACAGATAAACACCATACTTTCTGCAATCGGCTTTGGAAACGAGACTCTCAATCGACTCACGCGGAGCAGAGAACATTTTACCGCTTTCCCACGCTGAGTCTGATATGTTGGTAACCCCATTCAGAGAACCATCATACAAAAGCATCTTTATTGTCTTGGTTTTAGTCAGCATTTATTATCACCCTTATTCTGATTAATGATGTTTTCCTTCAATCTCAGCAGCGTCATATCCCTGACTTTCGGGTTCAGTTCACATTCCCATATTACAATAACTCTCCAACCGAGCTTTTCAAGTTCGGCTGATTTTCTGGCATCGCGCTGTATGTTTGCCTCTATTTTTCCGATCCAGAACTCTCTGTTTGTATCAGGAACAACAAAATGTCTGCAACCCTTGTGGCCGTGCCAGAAACATCCGTTGACAAAAATCACCGTTTTATATCTCGGGAGAACAATGTCCGGAGTTCCGGGGAGGTCTTTCACATTTTTCCGATACCGGAATCCCTCGGAAAATAGATACTTGCGAACAACTACTTCAGGCTTTGTTTCCTTGCCTTTGATGCGTGACATATTATAGCTTCTTGTTTTTTTATCATGTATGTCCATCTTTGTTAAGTGTTATATACTCATCAATGTTTTTCAGCAGCAAAAACATTCCCTCAAGCAACTTGACAGGTATGCTGTTTCCTGCCATACGGATTATTTTATCTCTTGGGAAAAACCAGCTTCCTTTATGGTATTCGACATTGCGTTTCTTTATATTTCTGTAATCTCCGTCACGGAAGCCCATAAACAACATGCATTCTCTCGGAGTGAGGTATCTGAAACAGCTTTTGCCTTCCTGCCCACTATCAAACCAAAGATTGCCGGAGTTGGGATTACGATCCTGCTTTGTTGTAATTGTACGGATTACTTTTATCTCCTCGTTCAGGGCACCACCCTCAAGTATTATTTTAGGGTTTTCTTCCCAGATTTTCTGTCTGGAAGGTGTATCATTAGGAGTGCATTCACATGCCTCGTTAAATAATGACGGCTTGCTGTAATCAATCCGGAGTAAATCTTTGACCCTTTTTCTTTTGAAATGATCTGAAAACCTGTATTTTTTTATAATACTGGCTTCATCGACTGATTTGAAATATGTAGTGACAAGCTCGGACATTTTTTCATCATCACCACACCAAACGCTCAGCATAAGAAGGCGCGGTCTGTTCTGAGGCAGACCAAAATCTGCTGCATTCAGCTGAAAATACTTGCTGATATATCCGAGATTGCTGAGATCGTTTATCCACGTGTCAAAGTTCTTTTTGTGACGTTCGGACAGAAGAGACGGGACATTCTCCATAAGAAGATATCTTGGAAGTGATATATTGCTGTCCTTCATTTCGCCGAGAATGCGTCCCACCTGCCACAACAAACTCGATCGGCTGCCTGAGCCTTTGTCTATGCCCTTATTGTAGCCATGAAAGGCTCCGACATTTGAAAGATCCTGACACGGAAAGGAATACGTAAGAATGTCAATATCTGCCGGCATTGCGTTGCCATTCAGAGAACTTATATCAACGTAATTATTACTGCGGACAATTCCTGAGTAAATATACCTCAGTGCCTCAGCAGAATAGGTTTTCAGAAGACTGAAATCCATTGCTTCCTTGCCGTCATTGCTGAGTGTGTAGTTTGAAAGGAAATCAAGAAGCTCTTCTTTTTCCATCAATCTGACATCCTCATCAACTTCCGGGGAGTTATGTATGGCATCGTAAGCCACAAAGGCATGTATATCCCATTCGCAAGTTCCGAGAGTGTTTATTCTGATGCCAAGGTTTTCAAGGGCTCGCGCCTGACTTCCGATGCCGCTGAAAAACTCAACAAGATTATAGGTATGATTCATTTTACTTTCAATAGTCCTTCTGTCACTAATTTATCCTCAAGAGCCAGCGCAGTCTGAACAGCCTTGGTAACTTTCGACGGAACCTTACCTGCTGACGTTATGGGAACTTTACCGGATGAAGCCATATCAGCAAGCTGCTGTATTGCAGTAGTATCCTGATAAGAAACGCTGAAATGATTGTCGCGTGCGATTTTTATCAGACTCAGCCAGTAATCTGCCCCACGGTTTATGATGTCAAGTATACTCTGAAGATTATTCTCTTCCTTTGTATCTGAACGAGCGTAATGTTCCTGCTCATTCACGGAGTCAATGCTTACCAACTCACTCAGAAAATCCGAAGACAGCTCATATGTAACATTTGCCTTATAGTCTTCCCACGTGGATTGCTTCTTACAGTATTCAGTAACGATGACTCCACTGCTCTCACATATGAAATCATTTGTCATCTTGGTGACAATCTCAATTTCATTCATAAAAGCAGGCGAAAGAGACTGCTTGCTCCATATCATCTCCCAATTGACAGTAAATCCCTGAGGAATTGAGGACAGTATCTTAGCAATGGTATATGGAACGATATTGAGCTTGTATCCGCCTGTCTTGTACCAGAATCCGGTGGGCCTGTTTGCAGAATCCTTGTGTGTTTCGAGATAGTTATCCACAGTTCTGTATATTATGGCAGCGCATACACACTTTCTGAAGTAGAACGGATTGACAGAATTCTTGTCCTTTCGGTATAATTCGCCTATTTCCTCACCGAACTTCTTCATTGCCCAGTTCTTTCCTCTTGAAACTATATCAGGTCGCACTGAGAATACAGCAGTATGATACATGGCAAGCTGTTCTTTCGTAATGACCTGAGATTTCGGAAATTTAGCCTGAAAGCGTTTCTGTTCATCCTTGCTGAGCTTTACCTGCTCCTGATTATACTTCTTTCGTGCCCTTTCATAGTACCATCCTGTGGGCACCGGATACCTTACCGGGGGAGCGAAAATCTTCTTTGACATAATCTCCATGCGGACATGGAAAGGATCATTTGAAAACAGGTCAGCTGCAGTGACTCTGTTCTGACTGTTTGCATATTTGGCGATGGACTGAACCATTGCATCATAATCACTTATGCCGTTTTCGTTTTCGGTTTCTCTGTCCTCAATTACTGTAAGCTTCATGGGGACAAAGATACCCTCCAGCCCGATATTTGTTTTCTTAAGAACAGCTTCGGCAAGTGTAGCAGTGGTCTGCCCACCGTTAATTATCTGAAAATCGACAATTTTTGTTATGTATAATTTTCCGTCAATCACATCTGTTTCAACATCGGAGGCGGTTGTTGCGATTCCGTTATTATACGTAAAGAACTTTGTCGCTTCGGTATTGATTGTACGACGGATACCACTGTTGACACTTTTATTTCCGCCCGTTCCGAGAAAAGCTCTGACATTTCCTTCCAACACGCGACTGCCGTGCTCAAGATAAATGTCGGCAAGCAGCTTTCCGGGAATAATTGCGATATATGCTTCATATCCGGTATTATCACCGATGTCTCCCTTGATGCACGGTATCCCCGCATAGTTATAATCGTTCGGTACATCAATTACTACCGGTTCGTTTCTGTTGCTGTTCTCCATCTCGAAAAATCTCTCGGGATACCACAACGCCATTTCAAGAGGCTTTCCTTTATATTCTTCCAGTTTTATCCTTTTGGTGGTAGTGGTTTTCTTTTTTCTTCCCCTTGTACTCCTTACGGTAGTTTCCAGCAGATTTGCAGATAAAAGTCTTGTATCAAGTTCCTTGTTTGTGAAAATCCAGAATTTTATCTTCAGTACAATATCAGGGTCATCTTTTTCAGCCGTGACCCGTTTACGGAGAAGAGCCGCTATTCTGAGCAGATCATCTGAATCGTCAAAATATGACTTCATATTTCCATTGCATACTTCATCAAGAAAATAAAACATTCTCCAGTAAAGCTCGTCTACACGTGATCTTGTGAGCTTATCCGGTTCCCTGAGATCCTGAAAATCACTTATGAATAATATAAGGCTACGCTCAGTTTCATCAAAAGAATATCCGTCAACGCGCATAAGTCTGCTTCCGGCTTTTTTCTCGCCCATTCCGGTAAGAACCGGCGAATCAATTTCGTTGAAATCTACGAGCAGATCCAGCACATGATGCAGAAATTCATCCTCGGTATCGGTGCCGCTGATGGCGGATTCAGTCCTAAGCGAATCAAGAAATTCGTCCTTATACTCCTGATAATCCATAGCTGTTCACATTCTTTCACTCTAATCTGTTTTTTCAAACTTTATTATTGAGCCAAGATTAAGCTCATATGACGCACGCACAACATCCTGCGGAACATTTTCTTTTGTGAGTCTGGGAAAAGAGTCGCTGACTGTATAGCTCTTACAATATGCCATCTCGTATACGAAATCATCATAGTAATCACGACATTCATATCCTTGCAAGGCAGTTTCCGCTACAAACAGATCCCGATCCTCCTGATTATTTATCATTGAGCATATGTCAAGAAAAAGAGTATTAAGCTTAATACCATTATACTCCGCACTCATTTTTTCAAGTGCATATACAACAAGTTCACCTTCGTGTTCGCTCTCAAGCTGTTCAAGAGATGAAATTCTCACTGACTGGGCGTTCTTACTTATCGCCTTGACTTCCGTCCATGTGTTCCCATACGAAAAGTCCTTGTGAGTCAGTTCCTGCCCACTCCAGCTTTTTATTGCATCATGGATACCGATTCTTGAAAAAAGTACATTTTTCAGAAACAGAAGTTCACCGATCAACCCCATAATCTGAGGCTCCGTCAGATAAAGCTTTCTGGCAGGAACAAACATTTTCTTCCACTGATAAAATCTCACAAGGATTGCGTTATATCCTGCCGTTTCATCCGGAAGCCGCTGCAGATGCTCTGCGAGATCCTCGCAAAAGGCACAGAACATCCCCCTCATTTCTTCATCCGTCAGAGAAAAGCGCAGGGTCTTACGCCCGGAGCCACTGTATTGATTCACCTCTATGGCGGATGTTCCGCTCACCTTGACGGGTCTGAAACTTGCTCGGAGTTCAATGCACCTTCTGCCCTCATCGTCAAGTCCTATGTACAACTCATGCACACTGACAGGATCCACACGTGAGTAGAATCCCGGAGCACTGAATGTTTCAAACCTTTCCCTTATTCCCGGCATCACTCTTCCTCCGCTTCTGAAATCATCCTGTCGCGTTCAAACCAGTTGTAAACCTTATTCGCACGGAATTGATAAGCTTCGTTCAGACTTTCGGCATCATTTTCCGGGAAGCCGATTGCAAGACCCACACAGGGTATTCCATTCATTTCTTTCCTGAATTTGTCAAATGTTGCCTTTTGATTTTCATTTTCACCATTGCCCTCAACGGTTATCAGATAGATAATGAGAAGCGGTTTGCGTTCTTTAATATATCTGAACCATGTGCTTACCGGATATGAAGTGGTGCTGCTGAATTTCTTATGCTTAACGCTTTCATAATACTCCCTGAAACATTTTTTAGCATGCTCAATCTTTTCTTCCGCAGACATTGAGCTTCCGTCAACAATTCCGGCAAGTCCGTCATTTGGTCCTCCGAGCTTACCGCGCTGGCCGATATTAAGCCGATTATCTGAAACCGAGCAGTTTCCTCTGACTATTGTGCGGATTTTTCTGGAAGAAATCTCTACCGCTCTGTCTTCATCTCCATTACCTTCGACAAAGGCGATATCGAATAAATCAATCGACGGGTCACTGCAAGATAAGAGAAAACTGTTGATCTGCTGCACCTTGAATTGCGAATTATCAGGAGATAAACTAAGACTGTTCAGATAAGAAACTATTCTTTCTTTCGGAACGTCAGTAATCATATACCGACCTGTGCCCCTTGATGTATTCTGCCTCTCCAGCGATTTCCCATCGCGAGCAAAGCTTTCAATAAAGGCTTTTGTAAGAGCAAAATTCTTTTTCAGAAGATCGGTGTCAAAGACAAGATACGGAGTCTCAAAGATACTCCCGAAAAAGCTGATGCGCAACGTTTCCGGCTTACTGTTCCTCATTTTGTTATATGCTGTTATCTGAAGATCGTCCGCATCGCTTTTTACTCTTATTCCGAAATCACGCGGACTCAATTTCAGATCATTCATATCCTGCATGTCAGATTTCAACAGTTCTGTAGCCTCAGATATTTCAGCATACCAGTCAGCAGACGCCTTGTTAATCCAGATTCGGAACAGATCTTCATATCCGCGACGGTATCCGAACCATCTTCCCATTTGCATAAGCACATCATAAGTGCAGGTATTTCTGTAAAAATAGCTTATAATAAGTCCTTCAAGCGTAAGTCCCCTTGATAAGGCAAGACCGCCTATAGCAATTACTCTTACGCTCTCGTTTTCCGGATAGATAAGCTTGTCTGAGCCTTTTGAGCTGTTGACAACTTTTATCACTATATCTTCTATAGACTGGTACAGCGTATCCACAATATTATCCCAGCTATATATTTTCTCTGTATCAGCAAAATAGTTTTCCCATACAGCATGGATTTTCTTCAGTACAGGGTTTTCCAAGACTTTATCAAGATTATGACTGAGATTGAACTTGATTTCCCTGCAGGCTTCCGCATGGATTTCTTCGATTTCTTTACTGATATACTTCTGGACTTTAACAAATCGCGACATATTGACAAGCATGGATCTGTGTGTTCTCTTATTACCCCTGAGATCCCGTATTGCATTGACAATATAAAAAGCATAAACAGCGTCGGTAAGGCTGGCAGGAAGTTCTCCTTCCCATTCTTTTTTATGCTTAAAATAGAACGAGCACCCATCGTTTTCTTCTATACCGGCATCCTTGATGTATACAAGCTGAGAGTGGTGCTCTCCGTTATGTGCAAAAATCTTTTCAGCCCCTATATAATCAGAGGGCGTAGGCAAGGAAACGATGAAGTTTTCGGGAAACAGATCCTGATTTTCCATCTCTTCCGTAGTTTCAGGATCAATGAACACATTTGCAAACGGTGTTGCAGTAAAGCCGACATATGTCGAAAGCATGAAAACATTTGCAAGTTTTCGGATCAGCTTATTTATTGTAGTGGGATCTTCCCTGGATTTGCCTGTATTTATTGAGGCGTTGTCTGCCTCGTCATCAATCATCAGCATAGGGAGATTGATTTTTTTGGTCAGTGGATCAACATTTATGGACGTCAGCCATTTTGTCAGCTTATCAAGCACGTCTTTCTGTTTTTTTATAACGAAGACTACAGCATCGCGATTATTCAGTGCCATTGCAATATTGCTTGAATTTCCTGTAAAATCTGATGCTCTTGAAGTAAGCGAAGTTGCATATATGTCCTTATTATCGCATCCTACGCCGACTCTCTTCATGTTCTGCTTGTCTGAAAGATCTATGCCGATAAACCCTTCTTCAACCCTTTCCTGGGTCTGCCGACGCAATGATTCAGTTGTTCCTGTAAGGAGTATGAATACACGGAATCCGGCATCTGCTGCCTTGCATATCAGACCTATATATGTAGAGGTTTTTCCGGATTGTACATCTCCTATCACAAGTCCTCTCCTGATAATCGGAGTATCTGTTCTGATAGTGGGATCAAGAAGATAATTCATCAGATCCCGATCAAGCGTTTCGTTCCCAAGCTTACTGACAACATTGGGACTGAAATTCTTCTGATTAACAAGATAGTTTTTGTATCTGTTCCAAAATCGCTGTTTTATCGTACCGTCATTTTTCCTTTCGGTATACCAGTTCGGCTGATCATAGTCATCAAGTATTTTGCTTCCGGGTCTCACACTGACCTTATACCTGTACATCAGGTCCTTTCGGCACTCTTCTTTTTCTTCATCAGTGCATCCATTGTTCAGAAGAGAAACGCATTTCTCAATAGTCTCTGTAATTACCTCTTCAGTAAGATTATCATTCACTCCGTTTGCCTGCAGGAGACTGACTGCCATACTACAGATATAAGTCACATTTTCAGACGCCGCCATGAGTACCGCCTCCTATAAGTCTTTCTCTGAGATCCGGATAGTTGCAGAACGGCTCGACCGTAAGTAATTTCGCAACCGCTTCTTCTCTGCTGATACTACCTGATTTCAGCATAATGGATATCATAGCCTCGGCTTTTTCTTCAAGATCTGCTATTCTTCCATCGTCCTGATTCTCGTCAATTACATTCTGGGATTTGTCAATATATATCTGCTGGTAAGGCACATTGTTCTCTATTTCTTCAAGAATCATCTCCAGATGTGCACGTGCCGTATCGCTGATTTCATCTTCGATAAGCCTGAAAACCGAAGAAGAACGGTTTATACGGTATGTGTACATACCCTGACGTTGGCTTATTCTTTCCCATATGTACTCTACAGAATCATCCGGATTATCGGTTCTTCCTCTGTATGATTGCTTTCTGACGGAGATGTCCATAACCTCATCAACAGCTTTGTTGAGCCTTTTTCTGACAGATGCAGGTATTGTGGCACTTTGCTTCTTGATATCTATCCCCCATATATCATCAAGAGCGTTCGGAATGTCAACTTTTATCCTTGCATACTTTGTGAGCTCATCACGAGGTCTGTTGAACCATTTTCCCCAGACGATAAGACGCTCATTTCTGTAAATATAAAAGCCCTGAGCAGAACGATAGTTTTCTATTCCGCCGGAAATTTTCTTGTCCGAAGCTGACAGATCCTTCTGAAAAGGAAGTATATAAGGCTGCACTGTAACCATGTGCTCTTTACCCTCGTTATCTGCTATGGGAATTGATATTTTTCTCCGTATATTTGTTTTATTATGACTTTCAAGGAATGGATCAAGTCCCTTGAGCTGATAGTTATTTATCATTATATTTACGCTTGATTTGTCCGTTCGGTTAAGAAATCTGTGAAATATCAGGGAAAGATAATCCGCTGTGACTGACATCTTTTCATTCAGAACCGCATAAAGATCTCCGGAGGACTTTTCAATAAAATCAAAATTTTCCCATATAACGACCGTGCCGCTTGGATACTCGTCAAGAAAATCTGAACAATGTATATCCCTTATCTGGTCATCTGAACATTCAACAACAAACCAATCCTTCTTTTCAATAATTATATCAAGATCCCAGATATATGCAGAATATACGCCATTCTTTTTACTGACAACCGTCAGCTTACGACATTGGGATAAAGAGGCTGCCTTGAGACCGAGACCGAATCTTCCGAGATCGTCTTCGGATCTTCCGCCACGTTTTCCTTCACTTCCATATTTCATGGCATCAAAAAGCTCATGCTGAGTCATTCCGTCGCCGTTATCGCATATGGCAACAAACCGTTCCGAAGGATTTTCGGGGAAACGAATAACTATTTCATTGGCGTGAGCGCTGATGCTGTTATCAATAATATCTGCTACAGCGCTTTCAAAAGAATACCCCATTGCCCTCATGGATGTCATCAATATATCAGCAGTAGGTTTGTTTTCTTTAAGCACTCCCATTTTTGTTTCCTCTCAATTTTCTGCATAATACCCTATTATAGCATACAATTATAATAATTATATCATTTTATGACACTAAAGTCTATTGACATTCTGACAATATATTCTCAAATATTTTATTAACATTCACCATTTGTCTGCAGCTCTGTCTTGCCGGTGCCGTCCTTCAATCCCCCTCATCACAAGCTCTTTCTTCTTCCTCGGTCTGCTGTACCAGATCGTCAATGACTTCTTCCAGCTCGTCGAGATATTCGTCGAGCGTTTCATATTCGTAGGGATTGAGGTAGATTTCGGGGTATCCGCGCCTTGCCAATTCCAGAAGTATTTCCTCACGCCAGCCGTAACGGATCTTATCCAAATCGTTTTTGTACTCTTCCTCCGTCCCATACATATAAGGGTCTAACAAGTCGAAGGATTCCTCGTCTACACGCTCCCGCCAGTCTTCGTGCCACTCCTCAAGCGCTTTCAAGTATTCTTCCTCGGTTTCGTAGTCGTACGGCATGACGTCGCTTTCATAGTCGATTTCGCAGGTGAGCCGCCAATTGTAATCCTTTTTAGGAGGCGTTTTGGAAGGCTTTGAGAGCGCCGCAATCTGTGCGTCCAGAACGGCGTTGCGGTATTCTTCCTCGGTGTCATATTCATAGGGAGATATGCCGTATTCATCGCCCTCAAAAGCAGTGATGCGCCAGTCGTCCTCTTTCATCTCTTCGTCATAAATCTTTGAGAAAAACAGCCAGTCAAGAAATCCGAACATAATCTGCTCCTTTCGCATACGCCTGTCTGATACCTTACGCCATCATTATACCACCCTATCTGTCCAAAAGTACGGACTGATAGGGCGGTTTTTGCAATTTACAGATAAATTCTCTTATTCACTTCAATCATAACCGACACGACCCTGCCGGCAGTTCTGCCCGACATGACCGTGTTGGGGACGAGACTGCCGCTGTACGGGTGGTTTATCATGCAGGAATATCCTCTTTTTAGGACTTCCGACACGATGCCGTCAATAATGCCGCGGTCATAATAATCCTTTTCAACGCCTATGCAGACGTCGGGAAAAGGCGGCTTGAAGAAGTATGACGCCATTTCATCTGAAAAGCTGTGGCAGTCAAGTATAAGAAGCTCGCCGTCCTTTTGCAGAAGATATTCGGTCACTCTGTCAAGCTCAGCGTGATACCTGTCATAGTATTCAAGAACCGAGCTTTTATAGCTGTCGCCGTGGGCGTGAAAATTCCTGCCGTCGTATAATTTCGTATATACAACGCCCTCGCCGAAACGGGACATCGTTTCCTTTTCGTCGTCGCGGAACCGCTCAACATCGCAGAAAAGCCTTGAATAGCACGACCTGACCCTCTCGCCCCTGACATCTCTGAACAGCTCGTCAACGCCGACATCGCTCATCTTCAGGTTATATCTTCTGAACTCCTCTCTCGGAATGAGCAGACCGTCATAGAAGCTGTCGGGAACGGTCATCGAGGCGTGCGGAATGTGGAGCAGGGTTTTCATTTCGCGTACTTCCGCATGACCCGTTCAATGGCTCCAAGCTCCTCTTTCTTGGCGTGAGCAGCCATAGCCCCTGCCCAAGAGTTGTATGTGCAAGATTCGAGCGCAGTCCTGCACTCGGTCGGTATATTTTCCACCGAGGTCGGGTGACCGAAGTCATAGAAGATGCCCAGCTCTATCCCGTAAAGAACACCGTTCTCCTCGCCCCAGCCGTCGCAAACGGAGAAGTAATATCTGCCGTCCTCCGTTCTGAACAGGAGCTCATCTCTGCTAATCTTGCCGCAGCAGACGGTATTTGTGTGCGTGAGACCGCAGTCCCGCAAATCCTCCATACCGTCCTCATCTGCAAGCCGAATGCCCTTGAATGTCTGACCGGCACTGATGTTTCCACTCTTTTTGCAGACGGAATAAATTTTGTCTTCCCTTTTGAGTTTGTTTGATAACATACTTTCGTCCTCCGAAAAATTTATTCCAGAAAGAGGCACGAAAAAAGCCCATCGTCCGATGGGCTGAAAGTCTTGTTTACCCATCGATCAGACTTTGGCACCTTACATTGCAGGTTGCCGGACGGTCATAGGGTCTGTCCCTCGCGTCACTCTTTATGGTGATTGCATTATAACATATAATTCGGGAGTTGTCAAGCGAATTGTTGGCAAGACAAGTCCAAGAATACGGACTGAAAGAGCGCACAGGTTGATTACGCGTCCGAATACTTGTACCCACAAAAGGTCTTTTGAGAAAAGAAAACGGTTTTCCTTCCTTATTACACCTCTATCAGAACATTTTGAAAGGTTATGTCCAGCCGAATATTTCCATCTGCAAGCGGGTAAATTTCAAAATTGCCTGCGTCGCTTATGATATCCGAAAATCTTTGCGGACACATTACGCTCAGCTCCGAAAGCCTAGCCGAGATATAACCCATATTAAAGTCCTGTTCAATACTTAACTGTATATCTTCTTCGGCAACATCGTCGGATAAAAGCTCCCGAAGATTGCGGAAAGACTGCGCCATTTCCTTATACCTTTTGGGATTCAGCAGCTTTACTTTCGGTTGTGACAAAGACTCAAAAAGATCAGGCAATGCATCCGAATTCCAGTTGCTGTCGAAGTTTTCAGATTTGTCCGTAATGATTCTCCTTTCAAAATTAAAGAACCCCGCCATGAACGTGATGACGGGGTCCTTTTGTAGACGGGTACTGACGCATGACTTGACGAATTCCAAGGTAGGGATCCGGCGTTTCCCTGTTTTTTCTGCGGCAGTCTTTGCATCGCTTCGGCAGCTTCATTCCGTGGTCGAGCTTGTAGATAAACTCCTCCAGCGAAACTTGAAACGTCGCACCGCATTGAATGCATTGTTCTTCGCGAACAGTTGACATAAAAACAGTCTCCTTTCTTTTTGTGGTCGCACATAAGCGCAAGGGGCGGGACAGCAAATGTCCTTTAGAATGTACCGCAAAGGAGGTACAATAACTCTTCACCATCAGCCATTACCGCAAGGGGTGTGACAGCTTTCTCATCTTTGTCTCTTACCGTAAAGGGTGTACCCTTTTCCGCGGTCTTATCTGCCGTTATATACCGCAAGGGGTCAACCCTCCAAGAGCCGCACAGGCATCGCGCCCGTGCGGCTCTTAAGTTTATAACAACCATTATTTTTAAAATGATGATTTTACTTAAAACGGTCTTGGTGAGTTTTGCCTTAAAAACATAAAAGCCCAGCCGATACCGCTAAGGAATCGACTGGGCTTAATTTATGTGCTTATTTTCGGCACTTTTCGCTGCATAAAACCAATTTTAAGGCAGAAAGTTAATTTCCCTGCCTTTGCCCCTCAAAGCACTTCACAGCGCAAATTATTCCCGATTTCCGACACATATTGCAACAGTAAAACTTCGTTGATGCTCAATTACAACGCCTCTTGTTCCATCTCTTTTGCTTTCCCCTGCGTTTCCCCCTTTTCTTTTTCCTGATAGTATCGCATCTTTTCTGCAATAGATTGCTTCGGTTTCGGCTTGCTCTCAACCTCCGACTGCTCCGGCGAAATGACTTTACCCACCCAACGGCGTATATCTTTCATTGGCTTTAGCTCCTCATTGACGGTAGAAAGCTGACGGGAAAGCTCAGCGTGGGAAGATTTCAAGTTGTCATATTCCGCTTGCAAAGCGTCAAGATTCACGTTCAAATCCACACCTTGCTTTTTGAGATAGCGATACGCCTTATTAAACTTGTCCAATTCGTCCTTGTTGGATTCTGCAAATGCTGCCTGCCGAGTTTTCCACCCGATTTTAAGATATTTGTCGTGAGTTGTCTTAGTCTTGTTGCAGTCTGACACGGCTTTTTGAATCCCGGAGATAACCTGCATACGCTGCTCGGCTTTCTTCATCTCTGCGCTGATAGGTTTTGCCTTTTCATTCAAGCCATGCAAGGCGTTATCCAAATCTTCAAGCGTGACAAGTCCCTTGGAATCCAGATAAATCATAGCCTGAGATACTGCTTTCAAGTCGTCCGTCGCACCTTTCTGCTTGCCGTAACTCGACCAATTTCCGCGCTCGTTTGACCGTAAAGAAAGGTATTTGTTGAGCAAATCGGTAAGAAACTGTGAAGATATTTCCTCAGACTTATTTGACTTGCGGACCTCCGCAATCCAGTCAATCAAGTCACGAATTGTTTTGCGTACAGTTCTCAAAAGCCTGTTCGCGGATTTTATATCACGGTTCAGATTCCCGATGTTGGTGGCGATTCCCCGACGCTCCATTTGCATGACGGCAGGTCCCATATGGACAGTGGGAACAATATCAAGTCCTTGTCTTTCGTATGACCGTAAATCAACTCTTTCGGAACGCTCTGCCATTTCGAGGTAGCGGTTCTGAATGACTTCCCACCCGTGCCGCCACTGCTCGCAGTAGGTCTGTTCATTCCAGTCAACGGTGCTTTCCTTATGGCATTTCCAATTACCCGAGGGAAGTCGTATTCGTTTACCGTTCTCGTCAAGGTCGTAAACCTTGCGGCTCTTTGGCAGCCACTTTCCGTTTTCGTCCAAAGCCCGCATAGTCAGCATAATGTGACAGTGGGGATTGTGCCCCGGCGGGTCGGGGTCGTGAATGGCGAAGTCGCAGCACATTCCTTTGGATACAAAAAACTCGGTGCAATAGTCTCTGACCATTCGCGGATACTGTTCAGTAGGAACTTCCCTCGGTAGTGCGAGAACAAGCCGGCGGGCAAGCTGTGAGTTCCATTGCTTTTCAATTCCCTCGGCGGCGTTCCAAAGCGTTTCCCGGTCGGCAAATTCGGGAGGGGCGTTTGAAGGCAGCATTATTTCCGTGTAGACTATGCCCCGCTTTCGCAAGTAGTCTTTGTATTTTTGGTCGTATTCTGAAAACAGTTTGTCGCCGCTTTGGTAGGCAGCACCTGCAATGGCTGACTGTCCTCGGCTGCGCTGGGTGATTGAGACGTTAAAGTGAGGATTGGGCATTTTCAAAGGCTCCTTTCTGGTTGTGGATAAATAAAAAGAGCAGATAATCTGATGACTATCTGCTCGGTGGTGAATATTAAATTTGTAGGGCAAATTGATTATTTAGAACAAATCTAAGTGATTCTATTTAATTGTAACATACTTTTGCGCCCTGCTTGTAGGCTTGTCGGGAAGCGTCCTTGCGATACGCCCTTGCTCTAATAATCGGTTGATATGCTTCATGAGGCTTTTTCGGTCTTTCAAGCCGAGATGCTCAAGTATTTCCTGAATACTTCTTGCCTCCGTGCAAAACTCAACTATCTTATTATCTGTCGTTCCTCCTTTAATCACTTGGACGTCTTGGGGGGTATCTTGGGGGGTGACTTGGGGGGTACCCCCCAAGTCAATGCGGTTGAACGGAATCGTTACCGTTATGGCGTTATTGGAAAACTTGAACGCTTTTTCGCCGTACTCGCCCACGATTCTCGGCACACCGCGTCCTGACTTTTCGCTGATATGAAGCTGAACAAAAATCTCGGTGAGCTTAGCATTAACAGGGATAGAAATCCCTGCATAAAATCCCTCTTTTGTCTGATGCGGCGGCAAGGTTCCGATAGACGTTATCTCTATCCGATCTTTATAAGCCGTAAACATCGGGGCAGTGCCGCTTATCCAAGAATTATGCTGAAAAGCATTTATAACCGCTTCTCGGAATGCCTGAGAATTAAAAAGCATTACTTCCTTGCGTTCCACCTTGCGGTTGCGCTCGTCAGCCTGTGGAACATTCAAGGTATCTCCGTAATCTATAACCTTATCAAGTGCAAGCAATAAGCACATATCTCCAAACTCTCTGACCGCATACATCGTTGACGTTTTATCAGTCCCTGCAAAGAGCGCAAAGCGAATAGGTATCCGCGGATTATCAGATAAAAGCTGCGCAAGTAAATTATACTTTCCGTCAGCAGTCAAAAGCTCAAGATTTTTCTTAAAAGTCTTTTTGTTGAGCTTTATCCCTTTCATGTCAAAATAAAGAAAGAGTTGGTCAAACGAAAGGTCGTCAAATCTCGCTTCGGTGTTCAAAAGAGATGGCTGCCCATAGTTGAGAATTCTGAATAGCGCAGCTTCTCTTTCGGGATATTTTCTGATATTTTCTTTGCTTGAACCAACACGAATATAGCGGATCCCTTTGAATTCCGTAGGCACAATGCGGGCGGCAGGAATGCTCAAAACAACAACTCTTTTGCCGTCGATTATTTCTTCATCAAATGAGAAGTATACAGACGGAGATACATTCCTCGCCAAATAATGCTCAAGCGGCTCACCGTTTACGTCCCGCTTATATCGCAATGTGGTATTTGTATATTGGTGAGTTTCATTATTGAACCCCCATATGAGATAGCCGTAAGGCTCCCCGCACATTGCTGCGGCATTAGAAAGCGCAGAAATATACTGCCCGATCTCATCAAGCTCGTACCAACTGTCTTTCAAATCAAACCATTCCTGCTCATCTTCAAAGGAAAGGCATCTGTTTATAATCTCAGTGACATTACTCATTTTTACCGCCCTGTTCGCCATAAATTAAACTGATTTTATATAAAATATTATACCCTATTTCATAGAAAAAGTAAAGGCATTTTTCAAAAATATACCGGGGGATATATATTTAAAGCAAAACTAAAAGGGATAGTTGACAAACGTCAACGCAAGGGAATTACCCTTGGATGATTAAAGTAATATATTTTGCGGAAATCATCGGCTTCCTGCAAGAGGCTTCCAGCAGGACGCAATGCACCGAAAGGGATCCCAAAAATGCGCACATTTTTGGGGAAGAGGAGGAGCAGCAAAATGAGTGAGTCCTGTTGCTCGCAGCAGGACGAGGGATATGGAGCGTGCGACGACGTGCGGTGTATAATTGCGCACTTGTCTTACGTCAAGTGTTTTCGGCGGCGTCTGCCGCCCATTCTTCCTGCCGTATTTTAGTCATCGCGTTCAGCTTGTTCTGAACGCTTTCCTTGTTGAAAATAAACGTCAGAAGCTCCATAACGTCATCATCTGTTAGAAGCGTCGGTTCTCGCAAAAAGGTTTCCAACATACCTGCTCGCGTGCAAAGGCGGTGCGTTCTCTCGTTTCGGGTCAGCAGCTTCAACTCTTTTTTCAGCCGCTTTTCTTTGTGTTGAGCGGCGGTCAGTTTCTTCTCCAAGACGTATTCCTCTTTTGCTATTTTTTCAAGTTTTTCATTTGGCATAATTCATTCTCCTCAAAATAAAAAAGGAGGCCTGCGCTCGGCAAGCCTCCTGATTTATTATTCACTTTCCTGCTCTTGCAGACGCTTTTCTTTTTCTTTTGCTCTCCATCGCCTTCCGCGTTCGCGGTAATAAGCTCTTCGCTTTTTTGCTCTTTCCTGCTGCCTGATTTCTTCCTCGGTGAGCTCCGGCATAGGCGGGTCGAATTTCCCGATGAATTTCAGATAAATGTCAACCTGCTGTTCGCGCTCGCCGTCAATCTTTACCGGAGAATGTACTACAATTTTATCCACAAACTCATAAATCATCTGTGGTGTTAGTACGGTAAAATCAAGGTATTTTCTTGCAAGCTCAAGGAACTTTGCGGCATTCTCGGAATCGTCCTCGTATTCACTTATGCGAACTTGATCGGACAGCACTCCGTCTTTCAGATTGCGCTGCTCGGTTTCATATTCTTCGGAAAGCATCACATATCTTTCCTCCGGCATTTTTCCGGTCGCGTATGATTCATACAGCTTTTTTATAAGCACGTCAAGCTCACCGATTCGCTTTGTGTTCTTCTGTATTCGCTTTTTGAGAGCCTTTGCTTCATCGGCTTTCTGAATTTCCGACGCAGCGCGGATTTTCCGTATAAAATCTTCTTCATTGTCGATTGCATATTTGCTGACCAACCTGATCGTTTCGCCGACAACGGTCATCAGATTCTTTGTGCTGATGTGATGGCACTGACAGTCCATATCGCTGCGCGATCGGGCGTGAGCATAAGTGGAGCACTCGTAGCAGTCATAAGGATAAAGTCCTGTAACCGGGTCCTTAGAAAGGCCCTCTTTTTCCGAAAACGCTTTCCTTTTGTGATTATACATTTTCTGCCCACAGTCGGAGCAGTACACCAATCCCGTAAACGGATTGGCGATTCCGGTCGAATCGGTTCTTTTTACAGTCTGTCTGACCCTTTGAGCGAGCCGCCAAGTTTCGGGGTCAACGATGGCTTCGTGGGTGTTTTCAAATACAGTCCATTCCTCGGGTTTTCTGAAGATAACTTTTTTATCTTTGTAGGATTCCTTATAAGTGCGGAAATTAACGGTATGCCCCAAGTACTCCGGCTTTTCGATTATATACGAAACCGTGGACGAGCACCAGTCGTAAGGTCTTGTCATATCGGCGCAGTTTTTTGCAAGACCGCAACCCCGTTTTGCGAGATAGTATGACGGTCTTTCAACTTTTTCGTTTCGCAAAATATCTGCAATCTGACATGGACCTTTGCCGCTTACGCTCAAATCATAGATTCTTCTGACGACTGCCGCTGCCTCCTCATCAATAAGCCAGTGGTGCTTATCATTCGGGTCTTTTTTGTAGCCGTATATGGCGTGATTTGTTGTAGGTTTTCCCGACCTTCCGCGAGCCTGATATGCCGCGCATTGCTTGCGGCTGCAATCACGCAGATACCACTCGTTCATAATGTTCAGAAACGGCGCGAACTCGTTGCTGTTCTGGTCGTTGCTGTCAACATTGTTTCCGACGGCGACGAAATGAACGTCATACTGTCTGAATAAAACCTCGGTGTAAAAGCCTGTCTGCAAATAGTCCCTGCCGATTCTGGACATATCTTTTACAAGGACGTGCGCCACTTTGCCCGCTTCGATGTCCGAAACAAGCTGCTTCCAAGCGGGTCGCTCGAAGTTGCCGCCAGAGTAGCCGTCGTCGGTGTAATGGACGACATTTTCATAGCCCTGCTGGGCGGCATACCCCTCAAGGTATTTCTTTTGGTTGATGATCGAATTGCTGTCGCCGGCAAGATCATCATCGCGCGAAAGTCGCTCATAAAGAGCTGTAATCTTATTTTCCGTTTGCCTGATGTTCATAATTGAACTCCTTTCAGGCTGAACGGCTCATTTGCGGTAAATTTATTATACCACATTCTGCGCCGTTTTCAAGTGTTTCTCTGCGAATTATTCTTAAAATTTTATCCTCCAGCGTTTCGCTTTCGGTTTCGCTGAAAAAGACGTTCACCTTAAAATTCGTTCTGCCTATTCTTTTGACAAAAAATTGCTGATTGTTTTCGTTCAAATGATCCTCCGTTTCTTGACTTTTCCTGTCAAATGCAGTAAAATTGCCTTGTGAGTTCTTTTCTTTGTAACCGTTTTGCATTATTTTCGGCACAGTTATACCGAAAACAAAAAACTGCGCCCGCAAAACCGCATAGCAAGCGGCTTTACAAGACGCAAACGGTTACATATCCGTTTTCTTTTGCCTGTGCTTTCTGACCCTGTTTGCCGTCTGTTCCCTGCGCGCAGCCTTTGCACACTCATCGGAGCAGTAGATCCTCTTGCCGTCCTGCGGAAACTTTTTACCGCACTGCTTGCAGATTTTAGTGGGCAGACGTTTGAAAAGTGCAGTCAGTTCGGGACTTGACGGCAGCACTGAGCTTTCAAAATACTTGCAGAGCTTGTTGCCGGTAAACCCTATGCAGCACATATAGCAGTCTGCGTCAAGCGGCAGGCAGCCGTATTCGGGGTCATAGTTAGCGCACTCATTGGAAACGAGATTTTTGATTTTTCTCTTTTCCTTTGAAGTGAGTTCACGACTGTATTTGTTCACGGTATCCCTCCTTTCATCAGATTGAGAGTAATCTGAATAATCTAAAACAGATTACCCTCTCACTAATAGGAGAAATAACGGCATAAAAGCGGAACTGTTTTTGAAAAAATTTTTTCGGAGGTGGAGTCGGTGGATAATATTGAAGATATTGAGCTGCTCAACTCCGAGGAAGCATTTGACCGTGAATTGCTATTAGAACAGGAAAACGATTTTGAGATACAGCTTGAAAAGGACGAGAATCCGCAGGCTGAGAATAACGCCCCTCCGCAGAAAAGAAAGTTGAAAAGTGAACGGCGTGAAGTATATGGGGTCCCCAAAAATGCCCGCATTTTTGGGGGAAGGAGGAGCAGCGGAATGAGTGAGCCCTGCCGCTCGCGGCTGGGCGAGGGATATGGAGCTTGCGACGACGCATGGTGCTTCGGACATCGGCAGATATTTTCCAGACAGTCTGAACAGCGTCTTTGCAAGGCAGATCCGCGAGGGAGATTTTCTTGACGTTATCTTTAACTGCCCGTATGAAATTCACGAGCTTGCGTCGGAGGACTATCTTTGTAAAACGCTTTTCGATCTGAACGAGAATCACAAGGAACTGCTGTTTTACAGCGCGGTCAGGCTTTACAGTTCTGCAAAGATAGCCAAAATCCGAGGGCAGACCGACAGAAATATCCGAAAAGTAATGAAAACGGTTCTTAAAAAGATACATAAAAATATCCTCCCGAAGCTTAAACGCCGAGAGGAAAAAGGCTTGCCTATGACTTCAGAGGAAAGAAAGTTTATAGAAGAAGTCGCAAAAAGTCTTGACAGCTGATTAAAAGCAGTATATACTTGTAATATGATATTAAAATAGCAGATTACAGATTGACAGGTGCAGATATGAATACATTTTTTGAACATTCGGGTACAAGCTGGGTGAGATACAGCGAGTATGACTGGCGTGAAGTTGACGGCAAACTGTACTTAACGCCCGCCGAAAACGCGAAGCCCGAAATATATGACCCCCTCAAAAGCGGCAAGCAGGCTGTTATTGACGCGCTGAACATCGGGCGGCTTTGTATGAGCAAAAGACCCGACAGCGAAATTCGGGAGGCTATCCTTGAATTTGCCAATAATTACGGTATGCTCGGTTTGATGACTGCGCTTCCGACCACTGCAAATTTTATGGATTATGAATACGTTTACCTGCCGAAAAACAGGTTTATAAAGGCTGAAACAATGGCGACCGAAGATTATCTCGCGCTGTTTTTCCCGACGGAAAAACCTGACGTCACGAAGCGCGGGGTGGAATCCGTTTGGAATATTGAAAACGACCGCACGATGATTGCGCTTGCTATGGCGATGAGCGGCAAACCGACCGCTATGAATATGTCGTTTCAGCGGGGGTATGCCGAGCGTTTCGACTGGCTTAAGCAGCAGTTCACCGACTGGATTTTCGTTTTCTCGACAAGTCTGCTTTATTATGAGGGAAACGACGACAAGGAAACAAAGGAGCTTTTTCGGCAGGCGATGGCCGCATTCGACGGCAATGCTCCAACATACCACATTGAGCTGCGCGATAAGCCGACGGTCGTCTGGGATTTCCATTCTCTACTGCTTATGATCCAAATGATGTTCAGCACGATGCTTACCGATGAGAAAAACCCGCTTAGGCTTTGCAAGCACTGTAACAAGGTCTTTGAAGCAAAGCGTCCCGACAATCTCTTTTGCAGCGCGGAGTGCAAAAATAGGTTTAATGTTTACAAATCGAGAAACAAGGATAAATAAAAAGCCGCCCTCAAGCCTATGCCTGAGGGCAGTTTTTAAAGTGTATAAATTAGCTCTGCCAAAACGATTTCTTCGGCTCGGCTGCGAATATTGTTCATTTTGAGAACCCATTCAAGCTGGTCTGATTCCTTTAGCGATTCTGTCACGCTCTCGCTTTCGGCGAGCGACGAAACTATTCGCTCCAGACGTGTTTGGCAAGAACCCTCAACCTCTGCGAGATGTTCCCAAAGAGAACCGCTGAGCAACATCTCGCTATATACGCCGCCGTGATTTTCTTTCAGAAATTTCTGACGAAGCCGAGAGTAGCGACCTAAATGCAAGGTTTCATCACATTCATACGCGATATTCGGCAGGAGATAATCTCCGACAGTTGCATAACCTCTGCCATTCAGTTCGTAAGCCATAGTCCCTCCTTTCGCCATTTTTATGCTCCTTTCCTCATAACTCGCTATTTCCGCAAATGAGCCGTCAGCTATGATGTATTAGGTGTGATTCTCACCCTTTATATCATACATCTTCACACAGCTCAATTGGAATAATAACAAAAGCCGTGGGATTTAAGGGGTCAGACTGTGACCTCCACAGGCACGCGACTGCCGGCGGGAAACAGCGGGAGTGTGTCACCGTCTGTATTTTTCCCGTCCGCCGTCATGGAGCGTATGCCGGTACGTTTTACATGGACGACATAGGTGGCGCCGCGGAAAACGCGGGTCACGGTGAAGTCGTTGAGGAACGCGGGTACACATGGGACAACGCGGAGACCGTCATAGTCCGGTTGGATACCGAGGATCGCCTGACTGATGGAGACAAAGGTCCAGGAGGCGGTACCGGTTAGCCAGCTGTTCTTGGCGTGGCCAGGGTCCCCGGAGGCGCGGCCAGTGACGGTCTGGGAGTAGACGTAGGGCTCGGTCTCGTGGATCTCGCTCTCGTCCTCCAGGTATGCCGGACAGATGCGGCGGTACACGTCGAACGCCTCCTCTCCCCTTCCAAGCACCGCCTCGCCGCAAACTATCCATGGGTTGTTGTGGCAGAAGACGGAGCCGTTCTCTTTAAAGCCCGGCGGGTAAGAGGATATCTCTCCAAGCTCCAGGTGATAGTGGGTGTAACAGGGGGTCAGGAGCTCCACGCCGTATTTCCCCAAAAGCCGCTCCCGGGTGGAGTTGAGGGCCTTCTCCATGTGGCCGGACTCCTTGCCGATGCCCGCCAGGGCGCAGAAGCCCTGTGGCTCGATGTAGATTTGCCCCTCCTCACACTCGCGACTGCCCACCTTGTTGCCGAAGGAGTCATAGGCCCGGAGGAACCAATCTCCGTCCCAGCCGTCCGTCAGGATGGCCTTCTCCATGGCCTTCACGGCCTTTTCGATTTTCTCAGCTTCCTCTACCAGCCCCACCCGGCGGCACAGGGCGGCATACTCGCCGCCGTATTTCACGAACATGGCGGCGATGAACACCGACTCCGCCACGGGGCCCTCGGAGGGGCCTGTGGTCTGGAAGCTCTCGCCCGGCTCGTCGGAGAAGCAGTTGAGGTTGAGGCAGTCGTTCCAGTCCGCCCTGCCGATGAGCGGAAGACCGTGAGGTCCAAGATTATTCATTGTATATCGGACGGAGCGGCGCAGATGCTCAATGAGGGGTGCCTCGGTGCCGGGGGTGCTGTTGAAGGGCGTGGGGTGGTCAAGAATGGTAAAGTCCCCCGTCTCCTTAACATACGCGCACACCGCGCCCACCAGCCACAGCTGGTCGTCGTTAAAGCCGGACCCTGCGTCGTTGTTGCCGCGCTTTGTGAGCGGCTGGTACTGGTGGAAGGCCCCGCCGTTTTCAAGCTGAACGGAGGCAAGATCGATGATCCGCTCCCGCGCCCGGTCCGGGACGATGTGGACAAAGCCCAAAAGGTCCTGGCAGGAGTCCCGGAAGCCCATGCCCCGGCCCGTGCCGGTCTCGTAGTAGGAGGCAGATCGGCTCATGTTGAAGGTCACCATGCACTGATACTGGTGCCAGATATTCACCATGCGGTCAAGGCGCGGCTCGTCCGATTTGAGCGTAAATTTTGAGAGAAGGCCGGCCCAGTAATCGGCAAGCGCGCGGAAGGCGGCATCTACCGCCTCGCCGGTGGAAAACTTGGCAAGGACCTGCCTTGCCGTGTCCTTGCGGATAACGCCGGGAGCAACAAATTTTTCATCTTTGGGGTTCTTGCCATATCCCACAACGAATACTGCTCGGAAGCTCTCGCCGGGAGCCAGCTCAGCATCTATGCGATGGCAGCCTATGGGATACCAGCCAACTCTGCGGGACTGTCCGCTTGTCTCCTCGTGAACCATCTTCGGGTCAGCCCAGCTGCCCATATGTCCAAGGAAGGTGTTCCTGTCCGTGTCCCAGCCCGAGGTGGGGACGTTGACGCCGTAAAATGCATAGTGGTCCCGCCGCTCCCGGTATTCTGTCTTGTGATATATGACGCCCGGTTCCACCTCGCTCTCGGCGATGTTCAGATTGCGCTGGTAGTTCTGAGCATCGTCCACCGCGTTCCAAAGGCACCACTCCACACAGCCGTAGAGCTGTACCGACTTTTTCTTACGGGTGGTGTTTGACAGTACAACGTCGTGAAGCTCACAGTTTTCCCCCAACGGCACAAAGGCCGTGACACAGGCGGAAAGTCCGTCCTTTGAGGCTTCAAAAACGCTGTAGCCCATTCCAACGCGGCACTTGTAGCTGTCAAGCGGCGTGCGGGTAGGGAGAAAACCCGGATTCCACGCGGGCTTGCCCCGCTCCTTTATGTAGTAGAACCGCCCTCCGGTGTCGCCGGGAACGTCGTTGTAGCGATAGCGCAAAAGTCGCTGTAATTTCGCGTCCCGGTAGAAGCAATACCCGCCCATGGTGTTGGAGATGAGGCCGAAAAACTCCTCGCTCCCCAGGTAGTTTATCCATGGCAGTGGCGTCTCGGGGGTGTCGATAACATACTCTCTTTTTTCATCGTCAAAATGGCCGAATTTCATATGTACACCTCTTTTGTCATGTTACGCTCTTTGGCAGAAGTCTGAAAGGATATCTAGAATCCGTTCGCTGAAAAACGCGGGGCCGCCGTGGGATGTGCCCTCAATCTCATAATAATCCGCCCTCTTGCCGGCGGCGGTGAACCTGCGGCACACGAGAGTGCTGTTCTCCGCGCTCACCACCGGGTCGTTTTTGCTGTGGAATAGGAGTACCGGGGGGGATGGGAGCATCCTCCGTTTTCTCAGGCTCCACGGTCAGCTTCTTAAACATTTTTATCTTTATCCTCCAACGTGTTATCCCCGGCCCGCAGGCGGACGGTGCGCGTTTCGCCGTTGTACTCCAGAACCGCATCCCTGTCATCCGGGGAAACGGCAGAAAGCTTCGTGACCGTACCGTTTCTCCACGCGAAGGAGACCGTCAGTCCGCCCCGGACGCGGACACCGGTGAGCTTGCCGTCCTTCCAGCTTGGTGGAAGAGCGGGAAGGATGCGGATGACCCCTAGATGGCTCTGTACGAGACATTCGAGGATTCCCGCCGTACCGCCAAAGTTTCCGTCTATCTGGAAGGGAGGGTGGGTGTCAAAAAGGTTGGGCAGGGTGCTCTTTCGCAAGAGCTCATACAGGTGGTACTCCGCCCGGGCGCCGTCCCGGAGTCTGGCGTAAAAATTGATGATCCACGCACGGCTCCACCCCGTGTGCCCGCCGCCGTGGGAGAGGCGGCGTTCCAGCGTCCTCCGCGCCGCCTCCGCAAGCT
The DNA here is from genome assembly GCA_947588955.1 of uncultured Oscillospiraceae bacterium. GTDB lineage: Bacteria > Bacillota > Clostridia > Oscillospirales > Oscillospiraceae > RUG626. The sequence goes on from CANPYX010000001.1 coordinate 217,685, forward strand.
CCGGTTCACCGTCCGGGTCGATCTCAGTTCCAGGATAGAGTCCGTAAAGCTGGGAGATGTGGCGATGTCCAGGCTCCCACTCCTCATAGTCCTCGATCCATTCCCGAATAGTTCCCTTTGAGCTTACGCAGGTGGGCGGCAGAAGGGGAAGCAGCCTTTCTATTGCGTCCGTCAAGTCGTCCTGCTCACCCAGAATCTTCGCGCACTCGAGGGTGCAGGTAAAAAGCTCCCGCACGATTTGTGTATCCATGGTCGGCCCCAAAGTAACGGCGATTTTTCCACCGTCCTCGGGGGCCAGATAACTGTTTTCCGGAGAATTGGACGGCGCCGTGACCAGATAACCGGTTTTCGGGTCCTCCACTAAAAAGTCCGTAAAAAACAGTGCTGCTCCGCGTAGGACGTGCCAATTGCCCCTCAAAAAGTCCATGTCTCCGGTGTAGAGCCAGTGCTCCCAGATATGGCGGCAGCACCATGCCCCTCCGCACAGAAACGCGCCCCAGTCCGGGTCCTGCCCCGGTGCGGTGAAGCCCCAGGGGTTTGAGAGTGTGTGGGCCACCCACCCGCGACAGCCGTACATGACACGGGCGGTGTTTTCCCCGTGCTTTGAGAGAAAGCGGAAATATTCCCACAGGTTTTTGCCAAGATCCGACAATCCCAAAGCCTCCATGGGCCAGTAGTTCATTTGCAGATTGATGTTGATGTGGTAGTCCCCGGTCCAGGGCGTCCACATGTCCTTGGACCACACCCCCTGAAGATTTGCGGGAAGCCTGCCGGGGGCAGAGCAAATAAACAGATATTTTCCAAAATCGAACCAGAGCTTGCAAAGTCCAGTATCCGTTTCGCCCGCCCGCACCCGCTCAAGGCGCCGGTCCGTAGGAAGGTCGGAGAGCATGTGGTCCCCAGGCAGCTCAAGGTCGCACCGGCCCATGGCCTCCGAAATAAAGGCTGCCTCGTCGGCGAGGACGGCGTCAAAGCCGGCCCTTCGCGCCGTCCCGATACGTCGGCGGCATACGTCCTCCGGGTCGTCACCGGTTTGGTACGTGGTGGCGGTGCAGGCCCAGATCGTGACCGTGCCCGCTCCGCTTATACAGAGGGCTCTCTCCGACACCGCGATTTTTCCGTCCGTCTCCACGCAAACGACGGTGCAAAAGCCCATCGCGCCGGGACCGGGATTTTGGCCGGTTATGACGATTTCGTCGTTTCCGTATGCGGCGGCACAGTTATCCCGTTCAAAGGTCAGGCGCATATTCCCGGAGCCGGTGATTTGGCTTGCCGTCACCTGATAGCGGTGGGACACTGTATGAACACGCCGAACATTGCCAAATACGGTCTGTGCAACTCCGTGGCTGATGTCAAGGGCGCGCTCATAGCCGGAGCTATCCTCCACCGGAGACTCAATAATGAGCGAGCCCGCAGTCTGAAAGCTCCCGTAATATGGGTCGTCGCTGCCCTGCCCTCTGCACACAAGCTTCTCTTTACACAGGGCTTCCGCCTGACGGAGCTTTCTTTCGAAGAGCAGCCCTCGCATCTCCGGCAGGGCTTCCAGGCACTCAGGCGCGTCCCAATCGGCGGGATGGCCGCTCCAGAGAGTCTCCTCGTTCAGCTGCAGCTCCTCTTTGGCGGTACCGCCGAAGACCATCATGCCAAGTGTCCCGCTGCCCAGCGGGAGAGCGCCGTTCCAGTCTGACGCCGGTTCGCTATATCGAAGGAACTCGCCTTCCATGTGCCCCACCACCTTAAACGTTTTCTTTTTATAACTTTCATTATAGGCACAAGTTTGTGGAAAAGGCAACTGCTTTTCGCTTGAAATATCCTTTTTTCTCAAATTCCTTTTGGGGAATAGGTAGAAAAGGACGTTTCGGAAAAATGCAGTCTCTCCGTTGCCGCGTTTTCGCCGTCGTGAAGGTATCTGCCGATGTCACATACAAAAGCCGTGCAATGGTCAGCGTCAGAAGGTCACATATCAAATGTAAACCGATCGAACTCCGCCGAGCAGTCTCCGCAAAATTCAAAGTATACCGCGCGCTTTCCGCGGAGCTCCATACCAAGCCGCGCGCTGAATTCGTTTTTCCCTGTCTCAAGGGGCAATTCCGCCGCGATTTCACCGAGGCAGTCGTCAACGCGGACGCGAACCGTCATGGGACCGCTGACTTTGGCCCAAATCGTTACGCTTTTGGGTGAGAACGCGCCGAACTGAAGATATCTGAAGCCCACCCTTGTGCCATCCTTAATGTTCACTATCGGCGACGAGATGCCGTCGGTCCGCTCATATACCGGCTTGATATAGGCGCCGTGAAGCGGGCTGATGTGGCATGCATAGCCGGCGGAGATGATCTTACAGGCGTCGATACCGTCCGTGCTTGCGCCGGAGGATGTCATTTCCACGGGATTTGAGCTCACCGGCTCGCCGTCCTCATATTCGACGCTGCCGATATATATCTTTCCGTTCTTCCCGACAGCCACGTCCACGGGCTCGATCATTCCCTGCCGCGAGAACTCGTCGGTGCCGGTGTGACGGTGATAGAATATATACCACTGACCGTTTATCTCCACAAGGCCGCCGTGATTATTGCCCCAGCGGTAGGTCTGCCGCCCCGTTCCGTCCGGGAGCTTAAGTATTTCGCCGCCGTTGAAGCTGATGTCCCCGCCGTCCTGATATCCCTCAAGCGGGCTGTCGGACCACTTGTACGAAAGGAATCCGTTACAGGGCTCATAGACCCCAAGCTCTGGAACTGGGGTGGTGTAGCGTTTGGAGTACACATACACGTACTTACCATTGATCTTGCGCGGACTTGACGCCTCAAAAAAGGCGTCCTTTATATCCACCCCGGATTCGTTGTTCTTTTCGTTCCACGGGTCCGGAACGTGACCTATCGGGTTGGCGCGAAGCGTGCCCTCCCTGATAGTACACATATCATCCTCAAGCTCGGCACAATAAGCCGCGCAGAAGCCCCAGAATGCGTACACTCTGCCATCGTCATCCACCAGGACGCCGGGATCAAAGCCGAGCTTTGTTAGCCTTGGATTTTCAAATGGTCCCGCCGGATTTTTTGACGAAGCGACCATGATCCGCGAGCCGCGGTCTTCCGCCGCGTAGAGATAGAAGGTGTCGCCCTTCCGGACCACGTCCGGGGCGAAGAGGACCGAAGCGTTGGTGGCGGTATAGCAGACGCCGTGATAAGTCCAGTCCGTCAGGTCGTTAAGCGGGGCGCTCCACACGACCTGGTCGCGTCCGCAGTATGAGGTACGCTCCGTGTCGTGGGAGCCGTAAACGTAAAGGCGTTTCTCTCCGTTATATTCGAAAACCCTCGGCTCACCGTCAGGGATATGCTCCCAGAGCGGCAAATATGGATTGGCTGATTTCAGAACCGTTTTCATAGTAATTCTCCCCGATAAGAATGCTTTTTTCTCGCTGGGCCACCGGCAGCTGTCATTAAACGTTTTCTTTTTACAACTTCCATTATAGGCACAAACTTGTGAAAAAGGCAACTGTTTTCCGCTTGAAATTTCCTTTTTTCTCAAATTCTTTTTTTGAGATTGGTGGAATTGACAAAATTTTTCTTATATTTGAAAAAAATGTTGACGTTTTTTTAACCGCGTTGTATAATTTGCATAGAGAATACGTTTAACAAGCACTTTTCGAAGGGGGAGAATGCATAAAATATGGTTACAATCAAGGACATATCCGAAAAATGCAGTCTCTCCGTCGCCGCGGTATCCAAGGCGCTGAACGGGCGTCCCGGGATAGGACCCGAAAAAGCGGAGCTTGTGCGGCGCACCGCCCAGGAGATGGGCTATTTTCCAAATGCCGCCGCCCAGACACTCAAAACAAACCGCAGCATGAACATAGGCATACTCTTTAAGAACATCATGGCCCACGAGTATTTTTCCGTTATCCTTGAGGGCATCAGGGACACCGCCGAGAGGCGCGGGTATGACATAACCTTCCTGAGCAACCTCACCGGGGAGCACGGCTATTACCAGCACGCCAAGCGCCGCCAGTGCGACGGGGTGATAATCGTCCAGCCCGGATACAGCGAGGACGACCACGCTCAGGCCAGGCTGCTTGCGGAAAGCGAGCTGCCGGTTGTCGCCATTGATGATGTTTTTCCCGGACGTACCACCGTCACTGGTGAAAACGTGGAGAGCGTCGGAGAGATAGTTCACTACCTGTACGGCATGGGTCACACACGCATTGCCTTTATTCATGGTGAGGACGGCGACGTGACCCGCCAACGGTTGGCCGGCTTTTACCGCGCCTGTCGTGACCTGGGGCTGCAGGTGCCGGATGAGTACGTCATCCCCGCCCGTTACCAGGAGCCGGCGGACTCCGGACTTGCCACCAGAAAGCTTCTTCAATGCAAAATACGTCCTACCTGCATCATGTACCCGGACGATATAGCGTATCTCGGCGGTCAGACTGAGCTTGAGTCCCAGGGATTGTCTGTTCCCGATGATATGAGCTGCTTCGGCTTTGACGGAATCCGCATGACGGGCGTACTTCGTCCGAGCCTTGCCACCTATAAGCAAAACGGGTGGGGTATCGGCGCCACGGCAACGGAACAGCTCATCAGCGCAATTGAGGACCCCAAATGCTATGTGCCCGACACCATCACCATCGCCGGCTCCATACAGCCCGGCGGTACGGTCAGGAACCTGAAAAATTGATCATCCTTTCGGAGGACTTATATCATGATTTTTACCGCAGAACAGGCTCGCACTCAATCCATCACTGCCGAGGACCTCATCCGAAAGGAATTTCCCTCGGTGTCCGGTCCGGTTGATGCCGAGTTCCTCGGTGCCGGCAGGACGGCGGCCTTGGGGGTTTCGGGTCTCCCCTACCCCGCGCCGGTCTGCGAGCACCTTATGAACACACCGCTTGTGGCAGAATACATATCCGGCTTTTCAGGAAGCCAGCTCATCGCCATTAAAGACGGCGGCGCGATCCACATGACCGCCGGTGGGTCAAAATCCATGCCCGCACAGGTTGAAGCAGACGTTCTTGACGTGGTAAACCGTGTCCTGGCAAGCCCCGGCAAGCTCAACGAAAAGGGTGAGCTTGTGCTGGATCTGAAGGCGTACAGCGTGGGCTCCCACTTCCCTATCAATCTGCTTCTGGGCGACAGATCAGACTATCCCGAGCCCCTTTACACCACCCCCAAGAGCGCCCTGGACGGTCTGGGACGCGGTTCTTTCCGTGCTGCCGGACCAAAACAGGTTCTTTCCACCCGCTATGTTTTGTCGCCCGAGGAAAACGGCGAGCCTGCCAACAGGCAATTTTATCTTTTTGAAGCCGGAAAGCAGATCTTTTATTCTTGTGACGTTAACGAAAACGTTTTCTCTGCTACGTGTGTCCATTCCCAGAACCGCTCTGTCATAACCTATGAGACAAAGTGCGGTCTGACGGTTCGCCGCACCATTTTCCTTTTGCCCCAGGAGGACGGGATGCCCACGGCGGTGGAGGCTCAGAGAGTTGAGATCATAAACCGCTCAGGCCGCGACAGAAAGCTAAAGATAGTCATGACCGGTATGTTTGGCATCGGTATGCCCGAAGGTATCGCCAATGACGTGGTATATACCAATATAGTGGCGGAGAGCGAGATATACTACAAAAACGGCGTACCCGCCGCCATGACGCTCCATCACAAGCCCAAGGAGTGCGCCGGCGAAAAACGCTTTGCCGCTCTTTTGCACGACGGCATTGGCTTTGATGAGTTCTGCGCAAGCATCTCCGATTTTATTGGCTCCGGCACACTTTCACATCCAGAGCTTTTGGCGAACCTCCCCAGCCGTTATCAACGAAAGATGGCGCCCTTCTTCGCCATGGGCAGGAGCTTCACCGTAAAAAGCGGTGAAACCGCCGTCATTGACGAGCTGGTGGGAATGACCGATGGCGAAGGTGACGTGACGGAGGAGTTTGACAGTCAGCTTGACAGGCTACTCACAAAGTATTCTAACCCCGCCGCTCTGAGCGAAACGCTTAAAAGGGTGACAGATTTCTGGGATCGCTATCCGGCGTACATACAGACAAATACCGCAGACGATCTGATGGACACCTACATCGGTCACAACCTGCCCTTCCAGGTGCTTTATCAGACATATGTGTCCCGTTCCTTTGCATGGACGCAAAAGTCTTACAGAGAGACGGGATTTAGGGAGATCCAGGACATATTTGCCTCCATGTACTACCTTGTCGCCGTCGGCAAGGGGAAGCTGGTACGGGAGCTTATCTCCAACTGGGTTCGGAACGTCTTTGAGATGGGCTACGCCTACCACGACTTCACCGTCAGGGGCAAGAACCCCGGCGACTGCTCCGATGACCAGCTGTGGCTCCTGCAGGCGGTTTACCGCTACGTGAAGCTCACAGGCGACACGGAGTTTCTTACTCACGAATACCCCATGGCGGGTTCGGACAAGACGCGCCCCCTGTGGGACACCATTATGGCGATCCTCACATACTCCGGTAAAATCTCAATCGGTGCCCACGGCATGCCCTTACTTGACAAGGCAGACTGGAACGACACCCTGCGCCTTGACCATGTGGTCATGCAGGGTCCGGAAAAGGAGGCGCTTTACAGAAAGCAGCTTCGTGAAAAGGGGCAGCCGTGGGGTACTCCTTTGGAAAACACGCTGTCCGAAAGCGTGATGAATGCCTGCCTCTTTGTCATCGCCGCCGATGCCGCAACGGAGTTGGGCGCCATGATCGGCAAAGACTCCGACGTAGCCGAGACAGCGAGGCTTTCCAAAAAAGTCGCGGACAGCATCCAAAAGAACGCCTGGAAGGACGGGTATTTCGCCCGGTGCCTTCTCAACGACGACAGAAAATACAAATATCTCGGCGCGAAGGGCGACGGGCTGAGCCTGGACCCGAACATTGACGGCAGCTACTACTTAAACTCCTACAGCTGGTCGATTCTGGCTAACGTGGCAACGGAGGAGCAAATTGCGTCCATGCTGGACGTGATCGACAAATACCTCAAGACCGAAGCCGGATTGAAGCTGTGTACGCTTGTCAACTATGACCTTTTGGGTGTGGCGACCGGCACCGCGCTCTACTTCCCCGGCGACAGGGAAAACGGCGGCGTATTCAAGCACGCGGCGATGATGGCAACGGTCGCCTCCCTCAAGGCGGCAAAGTGGGTTAGAGATGAGGCACTGGCAAGAAGGCTTGCTGAGCTTGCCTTCTTCATGATAGACCGCACCGTGCCATACGGAACTATGAAAAACCCCTTTGTCCTCAAGGGAAATCCCCGCTTCTGCACCCAGTACAACAACTCCGAGACATGCGAGAATATCGGTCCCATGCTCTCCGGCACCGCCTCATGGCTTAATTTGGCGGTGTATGAGTTCCTTGGCATTGACATAAGCCGCGATCTTGTGTCTCTCTCCCCCGTCATGCTCCCCGGCAGGAAGAGCTTCTCCTATGCCGTGAAGACTGAGGACATGACGTTAGAGGTTGAGGTCGTCTCCCGCTCTGGCGCCATGCGTGTGTCGGATGACACCCTGTGTACTTTGGACGAAATGCCATCGTCTCCGGTCTTTACAAGGCCGAGAGACGGAGGCATACATCGGGTACGGGTGGAGCTTTGACCCGTTTTAGGGACGTAAGCCCATAAAATTAATTCAATTTGTAAGCCTGAAGGGGTGATCGTGGGTAAGAAAACGTTTTCTCAAGAAATAAATTTTTGGAGGGATGTAAATGACTCAAACAAAAGCGAAGACCCGCGGCGGGATCATGTATATCCTGCACAGGGTCGTCATCCTGTTTACCTGCGCCGCGGTGTTCTATCCGGGCTTCAACCCCGGACGTATCACCACGGAGATCAGCCGCTACACCTCGCTGCTCACCTCCTGCATCTCCTACAAGTCGCTGGTGGGCAATCTTGGGCGCGCGCTGAACCGCGGGTGGATACAGGCTTCCACATTCCGTCTGCTGATGGTCGCCAGCATAGTGTTGGTTGCAGGCATAATCCTTGCCGCCATCGGCGGGTGCATGTCCGTGGGAAATGACCGGATGCGCTTCTACGGCGCCCGCTTCCCGCTCATAGGCTCACTTTTCATGGGCGCGGGACTTGTACTTATAAGCGTATGCCACAATCAGATTGTCGCCGCCGACACCGCCCGTGTGCCCCCCAACGTGTCAATGGGCTTTTACCTCTTTATCGTACTGGCGGTCCTCATACTGCTGACAAGCGTTGCCATCCTGTTCCTCAACGGGAAGAAGTCGGACCTCTCGGAGAGCAAGATGGGTATGAAGGAGGAGTACCACCTGTTTCTTCTGTTCCTCCCCATTCTCGCCCTGGCATTTGTATTCTCCTATCTTCCCCTCTGGGGCTGGCGGTACGCCTTCTTTGACTACTCCGCAGGGCAGGAGCTCAGCATGGAGAACTTCGTGGGCTTCAAATGGTTCACCTTCCTTTTCCAGAACTCCGCCACTCGCAACGACCTGGTGCGCGTCATGAAGAACACTCTTGCCATGAGTGCTATCGGGATTGTCACCAGCTGGCTGCCCATGATATTCGCCATTCTTCTGACCCAAATCAACTCCAAGCGGTTCCGCCGGACAGTCCAGACCTTCACCACCGTTCCTAACTTTTTGGGCTGGGTCATCGTCTACGCCGTGGCTCTTGCCATCTTCTCCACCGACGGCTTCATCAACAACTTCCTGAACAACATCCTGCACATCAAGGCGGGAACCAACTACCTGATGAACAATTCCCACATGTGGATAAAGATGTGGCTTTGGGGCACGTGGAAGGGTCTGGGGTGGAGCGCAATAATCTATATCTCCTCCATCTCCGGCATTGACCCCATGCTCTATGAGGCAACCACCATCGACGGAGCCGGCAGGTTCGGGAAAATCTGGAACGTCACCATCCCGCAGCTTATGCCCACATTCTTCGTACTTCTGCTCATGAGCATCGCGGGTATCCTCTCCAACGGTCTTGACCAATACCTTGTCTTTGAGAACGCCATGAACCATGACTCCATCGAGGTACTGGACCTGTACGTCTACAACATCGGTATCAGCAACGGACTCATACCAATGTCCACGGTGGTCGGCATGGCAAAGTCCCTCATCAGCGTCATCCTGCTATTCTCCGCCAACCAGGTCTCCAAGAGTCTGCGCGGCGAGAGCATCATATAAGGAGGTGCGAATATGGCTGAGAACGTCAAAAAGATAGCTCATGCGCGCCACACCGCAATGGGAATCGAGTACAGGAGATCGCCCATGGATCGGGTGTTCATGGTGCTGAACGTCACCTTCTTCATACTCTTTACGCTCCTTTGCATCTTCCCGTTTTACTACCTCTTTATCAACACCATCTCCGACAACGACCTTGTCAACCGAGGCGTCATCACCCTGCTGCCCAGGGGGATTCACATTCAGAACTACATTGCCCTCAAGAACGTCTCGGACTTCGGTCAGTCCGTATTCATCTCCGTTACACGTACCATTCTGGGCACTGCAGTCATGGTTCTTGCCTCGGCTTTCGCGGGGTTTCTGACCACCAAGCGGGAGATGTGGCGGCGCAGTCTTTGGTACAGGCTGCTCGTCATCACCATGTACTTCAACGCAGGTCTCGTGCCCTGGTACCTGAACATGCTGGGTCTTGGCCTCACGGACAACTACCTGGGCTACATCATCCCCGGCATAGTACAGCCCTACAACATCATTCTGGTAAAGACCTACATCGAGTCCATACCGGGTGAGCTGGAGGAGAGCGCCAGGATAGACGGCGCGTCCAACATGCAGGTGTTCTCAAAAATCATCCTGCCCCTTTCAAAACCGATCCTTGCCACCATCGCCGTGTTCGGCGCGGTGGGCAACTGGAACAGCTTCCAGGACTCCCTCATTCTCATGGCAAACACCCCGTCGCTCTACACCCTGCAGCACAGGCTGTATGTGTACCTCAACAGCTCCTCCAACCTTGCAAATGTCATGCAGTCCGGCGGCAATGTGTCGGCTGCAATGCTGAACACCAAGGTCATACAGTACACCATCTCCATGGTGACTATAATCCCCATCATGTTCGTGTACCCCTTCATGCAACAGTATTTTGAAGAGGGAATCATGCTGGGCGCCGTAAAGGGTTAAGGACCCATACTTTTCCCATTGGGAAAAGTACCGAAAGGCCGGCCTTTCGGTCACTTACAATGTTTTCCGGGGTCATCCCCGGTTGACATGATCCCGTCAGGGACCAAATAAAATGAAAGGATGAAGAAAAATGAAAAAGACCAGGAAAATCCTCGCTGTTCTTCTCTGCCTTGTCATGCTCGCCGGCGTACTTGCCGCCTGCAATAACAATCAGCAGCAGAACAATGATCAGCAGGGAAGCAACAACCAGCAGGAAAACAGCAATCAACAGGGAAACAACAATCAGCAGCAAGGTGACGACGGCAACACTCAGGACCTCTATCTTGCAGGCAGTGTTGACAGCCCCATCACCCTCAACGTTTTCAGCCAGGTAGCCAACTACTCCGGCAAGCAGGGCGGCTGGGGAGCAATCGTCCTGAAGGACAAGTTCGGCATAGAGCTGAACTTCATCCCCAACACAGACGGCGCTCTTGAGACCCGTATGGAGAACGGCGACCTTGGCGACATCGTGGTCCTGGGCGACGCCGGCGAAAACTTCCGCAAGGCGGCTTCTCAGGGTCTCCTCTTCGACTGGGAGGACGAAGGTCTTCTGGACGACTACGCCCCCAACATCAAGTCCACCTTCCCCGTAGCACTTGACGCCATGAAGGACCTCACTGAGGACGGAAAAATCTACGGCATCCACAACGAGCTGGCGCTTGACGACACCGACCACGCCGATTTCTCATACACCTGGGAAATTCGCTGGGATCTTTACAAGCAGCTGGGCTATCCCGAAATCAACACCCTCGATGACCTGGTCGAGGTCCTCGCCGACATGCACGAGCTTGACCCCACCGACGACAACGGCAACCCCACATACGGTTTGAGCTTGTGGCCTGACTGGGACGGCGACATGAGTATGTACATCAAGTGCCTCGCTACCGGTATGACCGGCTACGACGGGGACAAGGGCGCCATGGGCTTCTATGATCCCGAGACCGGCAACTTCTACGGATGCCTTGACGACAACAGCCCCTATCTCCAGGCTTTGAAGTTCGCCAACAAGCTCTATCAGCGCGGTCTTCTGGATCCCGACTCCGCCACCAACACATGGGAGAAGTACGCCGCCAAGGTTCAGGCAGGCGGCACCCTGTTCTCCATCTTCAACTATGCCGGCTCCGACCAGTTCAACACCCCTGACCACATGGCAGCCGGTGAGTTCATGACCACCATCCAGCCCAAGTCCGCCACCAACTTCGTCAACGGTCTGTCCCTCTCCGGCAGCTCCTATGTGGTCTGCATCGGCAGCCGTACCGAGTACCCCGAGGACATCCTCCACTTCCTTGACTGGCTCTACACCCCCGAGGGAATGATGACCTCCCTCTATGGTCTCCAGGGCCTCATGTGGGACTACAACGAGGACGGCACCACCTACTTCACTGACCTTGGTCTCAAGGTCGCCAACGACCCCTCCTATGACCTGAGCGGCGTGGAGTGGACCTCCCCCTGGACCGGCAGGACCTACACCCTGGACGGCACCTTCAACGACGGTCACTTCCAGTTCAACTTCAACCCCTGGTCCCTGTACGCCGAGAACCCCGAGTCCATTGAGGGCGAGACCTTCAACAAGACCTCCTGGGCAAGCTACGCCACCGATGCTCGCTGCGAGATGGAGCAGGATTGGCGTGACCACATGGGCTATAACAACATCAACGAGTATCTTGACGATCAGGCATACATCCTGGCTCCCACCGTCAACTACACCGCCAGCGACATGGCAGAGGAGCTGCAGATGACCCGCAGCCAGGTGGGTACCGCCATCAAGCAGTACACCTATCAGGCGATGTACGCCAAGACCGACGCCGAGTTCGACGCCCTTGTTGCCGAGATGAAGACCAGGTGCAACGAGTACGGTTACGATCAGTGCATCGAGTGGGCAAAGAACGAGGCCGCCCGTCTCTATCAGATGCAGGTTGACGCCGGTTTCTCCAAGTAAGATTTTTGTTCACACCGTCAAAGCATAATATGATATGATTTTGGGGAGGGGGATCTGCTCCCCCTCCCCAAGTCTGATTCCCGGCATTTTAAGTCTGTGAAAGGAGCGCCGCCATGAAATATAACGCCGAGTCCGCATTCTTGTATTATGGTTCGCGTATTGTGGATCTCCTGCTTTTGAATATCATGTGGGCAGTGGGCTGTATTCCCCTTGTGACCATAGGGACCTCCACCATCGCCGCCTTTACCGTCACTCTGAAGATGGTGGAAAAGCGGGAAAGCTCCGGCGTTATCCGTACCTTCTGGAGCGCCTATATCCACAACCTAAAGCACGGCGTCCCGCTGACACTCATTGCGGAGGTGCTCCTCTACGGCGTCTGGCTGGACTTTCAGCTGTTCAACAACCTGGAGACAAATACACTGCCATTTCTAATCATCGCGCTCATAGTCCTCTTTGTACTCTTTGTCCATTACATCTATGTGTTTCCCCTTGAGGCAAGATATGAAAATACCATGCTCAAGAACCTTACAAACTCCCGAAAAATATTTATCCGTTTCTTTCCCCGTACCCTGGGGCTCCTTGGTATTTTGGTGATACAGGTGCTTATATTCATGGGGATAAATGACTTTCTCTTTTATGTGGGACTTTTTGTCCTGCCTATACTGATGATTTATACCACAAGCCAGATCATCATGCCGATCTTCCGCAAGATAGAAAAAGACAGCAAAGCCTCCGACGGCTTCACCATCAGCCAAAAGGAAGGTCCGTCTATTAATTATTAAAATTAGAATTTCACGGAATATTCCGATAACGATAAATACGGAGGGTACCCCTATGAAATTTAATCTCGGCGAATGGCGTATGCGCCCGGGCGTCAAAAGCTATAACTGTGAGCAGATCCGTCAGGTCAGCCTTTCGGAGGACGGACGGCAGGTCTATATTTTTGCCGTGCCCTACCGCAAGGACGAGCGCAGCATGGACGGTCCCGTACAGGAGCTTCTCATCACCGCGCCGCAAAAGGACATGCTTCGCCTTCGCTCCGTACACTTCAAGGGAGACCGGCGCAAGCTGCCGAGCTTCGAGCTGAATGACCAGTGCCTCCCCATGGAGTTCCACGAGGACGGCAACGACGTTGAAATCAGCTCCGGCGCCTTGAAGCTGATGATTCAAAAGAAAGATCCCTGCCTTTTCACCTGGTATTATAACGGCGAAAAGCTTACCAACATCGGAAGTCGGTACGGTTCCTCCATGCTGAGCTTTATCGACACCCCGGACGGTCCATTTATGCGCTGCCAGCTCCAGGTGGACGTGGGCGAAAAAATATACGGTCTGGGTGAGCGGTTTACCTCCTTTGTCCGCAACGGTCAGGTCATTGACATATGGAACGAGGACGGCGGCACCTCCAGCGAGATAAGCTACAAAAACATTCCCTTCTACATGAGCTCCCGTAACTACGGCGTGCTTGTCAACGACTCCGGTCCCGTGTCCTTTGAGGTCTGCTCCGAGGCCGTCACCAAGGTCCAGTTCTCCGTGCCCGGTCAACGTCTGGATTTCATACTCATAGGCGCTCCCGACCGCAAGGGCGTCCTTGAGCGGTACACCTCCCTCTCCAGCCGTCCCGCTCTCCCACCGGCGTGGAGCTTTGGGCTGTGGCTCACCTCCTCCTTCACCACCTCCTACGACGAGAAGACCGTCATGTCCTTTGTTGACGGTATGGCAGAGCGAGATATTCCCCTTCGTGTCTTTCACTTTGACTGCTTCTGGATGCGTGAAAACGAGTGGTGCGGCTTTGAATGGGACAAAGAGATGTTCCCCGACGTGGAGGGGATGCTCAAGCGCATGCACGATAAGGGCCTCAAGGTCTGTGTCTGGATAAACCCGTATCTGGGTCAGAAGTCCCCCGTTTTTGACGAGGCAGCCGAAAAGGGATACCTCCTTAAAAAGCCAAACGGCGACATCTGGCAGTGGGATCTTTGGCAGGCAGGTCTTGCCGTGGTGGACTTCACTAACCTCGACGCCGTAAAATGGTATCAGGACAAGCTCCGTGCGCTTATGGCACAGGGCGTGGACTGCTTCAAGACTGACTTCGGTGAAAGGATACCCACAGATGTGGCGTATTTCGACGGAAGCGACCCTGAGCGGATGCACAACTATTATACCTACCTGTACAACAAGGCGGTTTTTGAGGTCATCGAGGAGGTCAAGGGTCACGGCGAGGCGGTGCTATTCGCCCGCAGCGCCACCGTGGGCGGTCAAAAGTATCCGGTACACTGGGGCGGCGACTGTAACTCCACTTACGTCTCCATGGCGGAATCCCTGCGGGGCGGATTGGGGCTGTGTCTCTCCGGCTTTGGTTTCTGGAGCCACGACATCGGCGGATTTGAAGGAACGGCGACAGCCGACCTCTACAAGCGTTGGCTGGCGTTCGGGCTTCTCAGCACTCATTCGCGTCTCCACGGCTCCACATCCTACCGCGTCCCCTGGCTCTTTGGTCAGGAGGCTGTGGACGTTTGCCGGTACTTCTCCAAGCTCAAGAACACCCTGATGCCCTATCTCTACTCTCAGGCTTCCTATACATCCCGCACCGGCGTGCCCATGATGCGGGCGATGATGCTGGAATTTGACGACCTGGGCTGTGAAGACCTGGACCGCCAGTATATGCTGGGCGATGCAATTCTTGTTGCCCCCGTTATGCGTGAGGACGGCAAGGTTGATTACTATCTTCCAAAGGGTAAATGGACCCACCTCCTCTCCGGCGAAACTATTGACGGCATAGGCTGGCGGCGGGATCGGTACGACTTCTTCTCCCTCCCCGTCTACGTGCGGGAAAACACCGTCCTGCCTGTGGGTAATGTGGATTCGCGCCCCGACTACGACTACACCCGCGGTATTACCGTAAGGCTTTACAGCATATCCGATGGCGCGGCTGCCACGCGTCAGGTGGCGGACATGAGCGGCGCGCCGGCTCTGACCTTCACCGCCTCCCGTGTCGGCAATGTCATCACCGTCTCCTGCAACAGGGAATGTGATTACAATCTGGAGCAGTACGGCACAGAATGTGAAATCCGGAAGATATGAGGAGGTAACTCCATATGATAACCATAGGTATGGCGTATTACCCCGAGCATTGGCCCCGTGAGCTTTGGTCCCAGGATGCCGACAGAATGGCTGCCCTGGGTGTAAAGGTCGTGCGCCTGGCAGAATTTGCATGGAGCCGGCTCGAGCCGAGGGATGGGTGCTTTGTTTTTGACTGGCTTGACGAGGCTGTCAGTGTGTTTGCCGATCGTGGAATAAAAATTATCCTGGGCACTCCCACCAACTGTGCTCCCCTCTGGCTCTATAAGAGCCACCCGGAGACTCTTCAGTGGGGACGTGACGGCAAACCCACCGACACAGGGATTCGCGGACACAGGTGCATCGTAAGTCCCGTTTTCAGGAGCTTCGCCGCCCGGATTGTGGATGAGATGGCAAAACGATACGCCGGAAGGCCGGAGATCTACGCCTGGCAGATAGATAACGAACTGGAAAACAGCCATTGCACCTGTCCATACTGCCGTAAAGCCTTCAGGGATTGGCTCAAGGAAAAATACGGCACGGCGGAAAACCTCAACGCCGCCTGGGGCAACGCAGTGTGGAGTGGAGAGATTAGCGAATGGGGCGAAATCGAGCCTCTGCTCTCCCCTGACTGTATGCCGGACTGGCACAACCCCTCTTTTATGCTGGACTTTGAACGCTTTGGAGCCTCCCGAACTACCGATTACGTCAATTTTCAGCGGGACATTATCAAAAAATATGACCCAAACGCCCTGGTCACCACCAATTCCTGCTTCCCCGTCCATATGCCTGACTTCCACAAGGAGTTTGCAGGACTTGACGTTGCCGCCTACGACAACTATCCGCCTATACGCCCGCCGGAGGGACCGGAGGAGCTTTATTCTAACGGCTTCGCCTTGGACTTCGTCAGGGGCTTTAAAAATAAAAATTATTGGATATTAGAGCAGCTTGCCGGACCCGGCGGCTGCTGGGTACCCTTTGGTCCAACCTCCGAACCTGGTCAGTTAGCTGGTTACGCCATGCAGTCAATCGCTCACGGAGCGGATCTCTTGTGCGTCTACCGCTGGCGCTCAGCCCTGTCAGGCGCGGAGATGATGGGTCACGGCCTTCTTGACCACGACAACAGAGAAAACCGCCGGTTTGCGGAGTTCAAGGAGCTTATTAAGCGCCTTGAGAAGCTTCCAAGGCTTGACCGCACAACCGTCAAAAGCGATGTGGCAATCCTATACTCCGCCGACCAGGAGTTTGCCCTGAAGAATCAGCGTCAGTCCGCCAACTTCTCCTATTGGACGCAACTCAGACTCTTCCAAGAAGCATGCGCCGGTCTTGGTGTCAATACCGACGTAATTGAGGAGAACTGTCCCCTGGATGGCTACAAGGTGGTCATCGTCCCCACTCACCACATCGTAGAGCCAAGTATGGCATCTCGGCTTGAAGACTTCGCCGAAAAAGGCGGCACGGTCGTCTTAACAAACCGCTCCGGTGTCAAGGATAAGACAGGAAAGTGCTTTTTCGGTATCCCCCTCCCAGGTGTCTTCAGTAAACTGTGCGGCTGCGTAGTGGAGGAATACGATCCCATAGGCAAGTCCACCCAGCGCATCTCCGCCTCCAAGGGCGAGAGCTACACCGTCACCGGCTGGTGCGACCTGTTGCGTCCCGAAACTGCGGAGGTATGGGCACGCTACGAAGGAAGATTCTACTCCGGCGCTGCCGCTGTCACCAGAAACTCCTTTGGAAAGGGGTTGGCATACTACATGGGTACCGTTGGCGAAAAGGCGATGTACCGTACCCTGATGACCGAGATTCTGCGTGAGCAGTCTGTCCCCATGCTCACTGCCCTGCCGAGGAACGTGGAGGTTACCACTAGGACCGGAGACGGCGGCACCTACCGCTTCTTCTTCAACAACCAGTCCAAGGGCTGTCACTTCCCGTGTAACGGAGAGACCGTGTCCCTGCGCCCCTTTGAGGCACTTGTAATGACGCAGGACGGACAGTGGATATGATTTTGAGTCCGATTGCCTAATGATGTGTTGACAGCCTTTTTTCCAATGTTCTGCCCCCCTAGCGAGGCGTCGGCGTGCATATAACGATGAAATCTTGACTATAGTATTTCTATATGAGCTTTTCACCTGACAATAATCAAGAAAACGCTTGATTTCTTGATTGATAGATGATATACTGCCATTATAATTTGAAAAAGGGGGCGTTCTCAATGGCGTATGTTGAGTTGAAAAAGATATACTATCAGGATATGAAGCAATATCATGAGGAATATCAGCGGCGCGTCTCGTCCCCGGATACACTTGTGCTGGACTTTGAGATCAAAGGCAAACCCGCTTTCCTCGTTCAAACGCCGGAGCTGTTCAGCTTCATGCTCAAGATACTCAGGGCGGATAAAAAGGTTCAGAATCTAAACCAGATACTTCCCGGAGCCGCCATTAAACAGTTCACCCAGAGATGCCTGGTCGATGAGATCATTCTCACCAATAAAATCGAAGGCGTCCACAGTACAAGGCGGGAGATCCTGTCTGTCCTCAACAAGATCCAGGATTCCGAGAAGAGGGAACGTGTCAAGCAGCGTTTCTTTGGACTTGTCAATATGTATTTGAAACTGCAGGAGAAGGCAAGCATACCGCTGGATTCCTGTCAGGATATCCGGGCGCTTTATGACGAGATCGTGCTGCCGGAGGTGGCGAAGGAGGATCCGAAGAATGTGCCGGACGGAACGATTTTCCGAAAGGAGCTTGCGAGTATCACCACGGCCACAGATAAAGAGATCCATAGAGGGGCATACCCGGAGAGTGCAATCATTGACGGGATCGAAAAGGCGCTGGCGTTTCTGAAGGACGACAGCATTGAGATCCTGTTTCGGATCGCCATTTTCCACTACTTTCTGGAGTATATCCACCCCTTCTATGACGGGAACGGCCGGCTTGGGCGGTTTATCGTGAGCTACATGTTATCAAAGAACTTTGAACCGCTGCTGGCCTATCGGGTATCCTACACGATACAGGAAAACATCAACGAATACTACAAGGCTTTCCGTATCTGTAATGATCCGAAGAATATGGGTGACGTGACCCCGTTTGCTCTGATCATGCTGAGGCTGATCGCCGAGTCCTCCGAGCGGTTGGTCAACGCCCTGGAGGAACGGAACACGGTGCTTCAACGGTACGTCAACACTTTACATTATCTTGCCCCTTCCGGGAACAGAGCATGGAGCACCTATTTTATTCTGGTCCAGGCCGCACTTTTTTCTGAACGCGGTATCTCTACCAAGGAGTTGGAGGACACCCTTCAGGTCTCCTACTTCACCGTAAAAAAAGAGCTGGAGCCGATTGAAAAACTGGGTCTGCTGAAGAAGGTCAAATTTGAGAGAGAGAACTACTATTCCCTCGACCTTGACAAAGCGGACGCCCTCCTTTCCGCGAAAGCAGATAGTCAGGTCCCGGCGGGCGAGACTGATTCTTAATTTTTCCTCCTGTTACAGCGACTACCGCTCGGTTTTCTCAGCACGGCCCCGCTCTCCGACCAAGGGAGATGTGGACCGTGCATTCGTCTTGAGAATAGGTTTCATGCCGCGAAGCTGCCCTTGCATGACTAAGTGCGGGGAACTTGTTCGAAGAACCTACTTCCTCTGTCTGATTTGAGCTGGAACTTAAGTTTGCAGTTGAACTAATTAGAAAATAATCGTCGAAAAATCTTCTCACCTGACCGCAGAATATTTTCCCTTAAATCAAGCATAATTTTATGGGAGCTTTCTCTTAAAGTGTTGACTTTTCCCTTATTATACGCTATGCTTTAATGGAAACAAGCGGAGGTGAAGAGAATGAGATCGTTTAACTACTCGGCAATCAAAGAGCAAAAGTGGGATTCGGAAGTCCTCGGATTGATTGCGGCAATCTATAAAGAAGCCGGAAAGCAGGAGCTGTATCTGAAGCAGCGCCCGGAGGAGCTGGAAAAGCTGGTGGAGATCGCGAAGGTGCAGAGCACCGAGGCATCTAACGCCATTGAGGGCATCGTCACCACCAACACGCGCATCCGGCAGTTGGTTCAGGAAAAGACGACGCCGAGGAACCGCGACGAGCAGGAGATTGCCGGATACCGCGATGTCCTGAATCTGATTCACGAGAATTTTGACGTGATTCCCATCACGCGCAACTACATTCTCCAGCTCCACAAAATCCTGTACAGCCACATGAACAACCCCATGGCCGGCATGACAAAAAACGTGCAAAATTACATCAGCGCAACCCACGCGGACGGTCATACGGAGATTCTGTTTACGCCATTGTCACCCTATGATACGCCGGAGGCGCTGGACAGGATCTGCGAGGAATACAACCGCGTCATCGGAAACATGGAGGTAGAACCGCTTATCGCAATCTCTGTTTTCATCCACGACTTTCTTTGCATCCACCCCTTCAACGACGGGAACGGCAGGATGAGCCGACTGCTGACAACTCTGCTTTTATACAGGAACGGCTTCTATGTCGGAAAATATATTTCGCTGGAAGCAAAGATCGCAAAAAATAAAGATTTATATTATGACGCGCTGGGCAAGTCTCAGATTTGTTGGCACGAGGGTCGGGAGGACGCTGTCCCCTTCATCAAGTATCTGCTGGGAACGATTCTTTCCGCCTATAAGGACTTTGAGGACCGTTTCGCTTTGGTGGAGACGAAGCTTTCCGCCCTTGAGACGGTCAGGCGCGCCACGATGAACAAGATTGGCCGTTTCACAAAGCAGGACATTCGTGAGTTGTGCCCCTCTCTCAGCGTCAGCTCCGTGGAGGGCGCCCTGCGAAAGCTCGTGGCTTCCGGCGAACTTAAACGCGAGAATGCCGGGAGGAGTACCTGCTATTTCAGAACGAAATAATTCCCGCACTTTGGAAGTGAGATTATGACCATCGACCCCAACGCCTCCGTTACTCTTGCGGAGGCAACGCAGGATTTTTCCAAAATCGCAAAATTAGCCGAGGAGAAAGGTCGTGTCACCGTTCTCCAGGACGGTCACCCGAAGCTGCTCGTTATCGACTTGGACACAGAGCCGCAGATTGAAATGTCAGAGGACGAAAAGTTTGAGTTTGTAGCCGCAAGGATCTTGCGTGAGCACCATGCGGCGTTTGAGGAGCTGGCAAAGTAGTATAATCCGCATTGTATGATTATTGAGAGACCTGAAAGGGGTTTTAATATGGCTGCAAGAACAGATACCAGCATGACAATCCGTATGAACAGCGAAGTCAAACAGGAGGCGCAAAAGATTTTTTCCGCGCTTGGAATGGACATGGCAACAGCGATTAATGTCTTTTTGCGACAAGCTATTTTTACAGAGGATTTCCTTTTGATGTGAGGCTCGATATTCCCAATGTTCAAACACTGTCGGCAATTAATGAAGTGCAGCAGATGAAGAAAAATCCTGCTCTTGGAAAGGCTTATACCAATGTCGATGAAATGATGATGGAGCTGCTTGTCTGATGTATACTGTAAAACCGACTATCTAACTCATAATGACTCTGTATCCTCAATTCTCTTTATTTTCGGTACAGCACTCTCCGTTTGCTTACCAAAACGTCATATCTATGGCTGTTCTTCCATTGCCGCTTCCCATTGACATATAAATCAGGAGGGAGCTTGCCACAGGGGACAACGGTTCCATCGTCTGCAAACATCTCCGTATTCAACGCTCTCCGTGACCAATCCATAGCCATGTTACATATGCGAAGCTCATTTTGTATATCCTGAGCTTTTCCGCAAGGACAATTAAACAAACGTAGATTTACCGACTGCCGCAAGGGGCTGCGGTTCAATGTCTAATCCTACTCTGCCGGCTGCCGAACAATGCAGTGGTTCTCCAGTCTGCGGTATTGTCTTTATAGGCGCTTCTCCTTTTTGAATAAGCTAAATAAGATAATACCAACCGTTTTTACGCCATCGCCGTATTATTCGGCAATATTTTGTTTCGTCTCGTAATGCCGCAAATTCATACGCAGCGAAAGGAGAAACTGCCTCTTTCTCCAGCTTTGCGAGGACTACGGTTATCTTTAATTTGTTGATTCCCACGTTATAATGGGCGTAGAGCAATAATAAAGAAAGGCGAAAGCCCTTGAAAATCAAGGACTTTCGGAATAGGTAACGGAAAATGAATTTTGGCATAATAACCTCATTTCTTGACGGTGTTGAAAGCGAATACGGCGTCCCCGCCTGCGAAATTGTCATCTACCGAGACCACAAAGAGATCTACCGCCACCACGCCGGACACATGGGCTGGAAGGGCGGTGAGCCCATCCACGGCGGTGAGTGGTACTGGATCTACTCCTGCTCCAAGCTCGCCACGATGACTGCCGCAATGCAGCTTTGGGAGCATGGACTTCTCGGTTTAGATGACCCCGTCTCAAAGTATCTTCCTGAGTATGCCAACATGAAGGTCCGGGAAAACGGCTTTATACGCCCCGCAAAAAGCCTCATGACCATCCGTAACCTCATGACCATGACCGGCGGTCTCAGCTATGACCAAACGCTGCCCTCTATCATGGAGGCAAAGAAGATAAATGCCGGCACACGTGAGCTCATACGTATGCTGGCATCCGAACCTCTGGAATTTGACCCGGGCACGCATTATCGATACAGCATGTGCCATGACGTTATGGCAGCCGTCATCGAGACGGTCTCCGGAAAGCGGTTCTCGGACTACCTCGAAAATCACATCTTCGATCCCCTGGGAGTCACCGGCGTAACCTTCAGACCCGAACGCGCCCAAATGGAGCGTATGCCCGCCCAGATATGCTGGCACGACAAGGAGCTTTATATGTTTGAGGTGGAGCGTGACAACACCCATCAGCTCACCCCGGACTATGACTCCGGCGGTGCGGGCATCTGCTGCCGTGCTGAGGACTATATTCTCTTCCTTGACGCCCTGGCGTGCGGTGGTGAGGGAGCAAACGGAGTCCGGATATTAAAGCCCGAGACGGTCGCGGTAATGACCGAAAATCAGCTTTCTGACCAGCCGCTCCGTGACTACCACGACACCATGAAGCCCTCCGAATCCGAGGGATACGCGCTGGGTATGCGCGTCCACCTGGTTGATGACGATTTCCCGAAGGGCGAATTCGGCTGGGACGGCGCCGCCGGCGCATTGGCAGTGATTGAGCCCAAGCGCCGCATGAGCGTTTTTTACGTCCAGCACGTACTTAACTACCTCCCCAACTACGCTCAATTGCACCCGGAGCTTATGCGCCGTATCTACCATTGCATTTAAAGCTGTACCGGGTTCAAAGGTGTTGTGGCCTCCAAGTCGCTGCCGTTAGGCAGATACATTGTGCGGAAGCTGACAGTCAATACCCAAAAACCGGCTTCTGATGTAAGAAAAACGGACGGCCATGCCTCGGCAGAGCCGTCCAAATTACGGCTTGATCCTGTTAGCCCCGCGTGGGGATGGAGAGAAGCTCTCGAACTCTTTGCTCAAGTAATCTTTCTAACATCTGCAAATGCTCCTCAGGCAAATTGATCGCCGGGTGACGCCGAAAACGAAATCCGATCATTCTCCGAAGCTCCGCCTTCTGTCTGCTCCCCATGACCGCGGCGCAGACCTCCTCAAACGTCAGGTTGTACGGGTTGGTCCGGGTGCCGGCGTATTCTCGCAACGCCGCGAGATCGCGCAGCTCCCCGCTCCCCGCAAAGCACAAAAGGGAGAGACCGTTGTCAAAAATCGGGGCGGGCGCGATAATGTCGCCCGTATGGTTGTCCCGCAGCACCCCAAAATTTCCAAAGTGCCGATCCTCATTCCATATGAGCGCGTCGAACACCAGCATACTGCGGAGCTGTTCCCCAAATCCCGCTCCCCGCTTCCTGTCCAGATCGTCGTAATAGTCCAGGCATTTCCGAAGATTCACACCGTCTATGATCCTCCCGATGGGGACATAGGACACGTCCGGGCTTGTGAACAGCGCGCACCTGGAGGCGGTAATGCCCTTCCAATTCTCAAGCTCGTATCGAACGGCATTCAGCCGCATGGCTTCGGCGATTTGGGAGGCGTAGTATTCCATATAAGGCTCTCGCCCCGCGTTGGATGTCCCGGAGGTGCCCCCCTTGTAGAGAAAAATTCCATCGTTTTCAATGAATCTCCACGCCTTAGGCAGCATCCCGCCGGTGGTAAGCTCTGGCGAGGTGGTAAACGCGTGACGACTCCCTCCCGCGCCGGTGTAGGCCACCAGGGCCAGGATTTCCGAGAAGCGGTTCTCGTAAAGATTATACTGCGCGAAAGAACCACTAAATCCCTCCGGCACCACCCAGTAGCTGTCGTTTAGGGAGAGGCCCTTGCACACGTCGATGATCCCTTTGGTGTCGTTGTGGCTCAGCCCAAGGGTCTTCAATATCTCGTCTACAAACCGGCGGTTCTTGGGGATCACCCGATGTTCAAGCCATCGAATAATACCGTCCCCGGTAAGCTCCAAATCAAGGGGGAAAAGATGGGTGTATTCCCGATGGATCTCTATGATCTCCGCTGTCAGCCCCTCAAGTCCGTGCTTTTCCATGGAAAAGCGCATCAGCTCCGTGTCAAATATGCGCAGGCTGTAACGATTTCCTTCCATTACCGTGTCCTCCAATCCGAATGTGACCGTCTTACCCAACACAGACGAGATCTTCAGTATCATATCAAGCGTAGGATTTTGGGCACCGCTTTCAAGCCTGCATATGTTTGACCGCTGGGTACCGATCATACGCGCCAGCTCCGCCTGGGAGATGCCCTTCTCCAGCCGCGCGGAGGTCAGCTGGGATATGATATCGCGTCTGTCCATAGTATCACCTCACGCAGTAATGTTATCATAAATGATAACATTTTGCAAGCCCAATTTTGGGAGGAATACAACATTGAAAAACTGAAAATAGTAAATTTACCTTATCATTCAAGCGGACGGCGGCACAGATGTTGTTTACTATGTTCTCCTACCCTGCTATAAAAAGAAACCTCCCGCGGGACGGCTTGTTGCCGTCCCGCGGGAATGTTTTTGTGGGTTATTGTTTTTTTATTTCGCCATGTAGTCGCAGAGCTTCATGAGGATCACGGCAGTTTGTGCGCGGGTAGTGCTGCCGGTGGGGTTCAGGGTGTTGTCGCCCTGCCCTGAGACGATTCCGGCTCCGATCGCCCACGCCATTGCCTCTTTCGCGTAGTTGCTCACCTTGTCCGCGTCAGTGAAACTGTTGATGTTGCCGGTATTCGGCTTCACCACGCCCTTAAATTGGGCGTACTGGTATATTAAGGTAACCAATTGCTCACGAGTTATGACGTTATCCGGCATAAATGTGCCGTTTCCGTAGCCATTTACTATGGAATTTGAATCCGCCCAGGCGACGGCGTCGGCGTATATGCTGCTTTCGTCAACATCACCAAATTTCAGCGCCGGAGCGTCGGGCTCATAGCTCAAGCGGTAGAGCAGCGTCACAAGCGCGCCACGGGACATCTTGCCGTCCGGCTGGAAGTTATTGTTTCCTGTACCTGAGAACAGCTCACGCGCGGAGGTGAACTCGATGGCGTCTCCCGCCCAGCTCTCCACTCGCTCAATGTCCTTGAATTCCGCGGAGTTTTCCACGATCTTCAGCGTCACGTCGCCTTCCACATTCAGGATAACTCCGTCCTCGCCGACGACGCAATCGCGGACCACTTCCTCCGTCCCGTCGGGGTGCACCAGCACCGCAACGGTGCCGGGTCCGAAGTCGGTTACGGGCACTTCCATTTTGACGGATTTTTCACCCTGAACGTGGACATTTATCTGCGGAGCGTCCTTCGTTGACCCCGCGGAAGGCACCTCCACAGGGGCCTTTACTACCCCTTCTGACCCCCCTTGAGGCACCGTTACCTCGGCATTGGTAACGTTTCCAGAGGCATCTTTACCGGTAGTTCCGACCACTCCTTCGGGGGTTGTAGTGGTCTCGACAGAGGTCCCGTCCTTCTCCGTGGTCCTCTCGGTGACGGTCCCGTCGGTCTGCTCGGTGGTCTCGGTGACGGTGCCGTCCTTGGTCGTGGTTGTGGTCGTTTTGGACCCGTCGGGGTTGGTAACGGTCTCCTGCTCGGCGTCGGGAGATGTGGTGTTGCCGGTGCCGACGTATACGGGCGGCAGCTGCGGAATCTCCTCGACTATTGTCTCGTGGCAGAGCTCGCAGACGCCCTCCCTTGAGCCGGGGGCAGCGGTGGTGGCTTCCTTAGTGACCTTCCATTCCGTAACCTTATGCTCCAGCTTCGGCAGCGTCACGGTCTCCTCAAAGCCGCACAGGGCGCAGGTGTGGGTATAATGCCCCTCGGTCTGACAGGTCGCGTCAACTCTGCCTACCTCCGGGCCCCACGAGTGCGAAAGTATGCCGATCACAGCCTCGGACCATTTCGGCGAGTAGTATGTCTTCCCATCCGCGACAGCGCGTCCGCCTATCTCGTAGGCGTACTTCGTGCCCACAGGCAGCGTCTCGGTGTAGCTGGTTTCGTTGCCAATGTCTGTCTCTATCCACTTTTCGGCCTCATAGTCGTAGCGTATGACCGTGTAATATGTTGCTCCCGGCGAGCTGTTCCAGTTTGCCGTTACCGTAACATGATCCACGTCTTCCGCCGCGCTCTGTGTCAGGGTCAACCCGGTCACTGTGGGCGGAACGATATTGAAGGTGCCTTCCAGTTCCCCGTAGTAGTTGCCCTCACCGCGAATGTGGACTGTCGCCGTACCGATTTTATCGTTATTAGCGTATGACACATATCCGTCAAGTCCGTTCTTGTCGCTTCGAACCAAAAGGCTCACGCCGTTATCGTACACAAACACCGCCGCGCGGATCTTTTCGCCGGGCCTGTAAGCAAAATTCTCGCCCGCTATGTTCAACGTCGCGTTTCCGATGTCCCGTCCGACGTATCCGCACTTTGTGCAGGTGTGCTTGCCGTCCGCGTCTATCTGCCAGATGTGGCCTTCCCACCAGAGCGTCTCGCTCTCTTCGGTCTTGCCGCAGCCCTCGGCATTGCATGTGTAGAGGATATTGCCGCTCTTTACGCACTTGCGGGTATCCGTATTCGTCACGCTGTGGACACGACCGTCATCGTGGACATGATAGCCGATTGTGTTCATTATAGCCTGTTGCTGCTGCTTATCAGGCATACCGGGCTCAGTTCCCTCGGACGTATCGCCACCCGTTCCCGGCGCGGGGTCCGGGGTTTCCTCCGGTGTGTCGGTCGGCTTATCCTTGCTGGGGTCGTACTGGCTTCCGTTGCGGAAGAACAGCCAGCCGGTGTAGGGAAGACCGCCCTCGATGTAGTAATACGCCGTGCTGTCCACCGCCTTGGGGTCGCTGGGAAGCTCCTCCACGGGCGTGCGGACACCTTCCTCTTCGGTGTAATAGCCGGTGTAGCCGTCCTCTTTGTCGATGCAGACACCGTCTTCGCCGAAGTTGTGCCAACGCTCGACAGGCTTACCGTCAACGGTATCCTGGGTCTTATGCAGACCAGCGCCCAGCTTCACGCCTTTTTCATAGTAGGTGCCGTCATTCTGCCAGCCCTCGATGGCCTTGCCGTTCTCATAGAGCTTGCCCTCAAACTCGCCGGTGAACTTTGCGCCGCATTTCGAGCACGCGCGCTCGCCGGTAGTTTCATCCACCACATAGGTGTGGCCGGTGGGCTGCTTGATCTCGCCCCATGTAACCGGCGAACCGCAGGTCTTGCAAATCGTCCACCCACTGTAGCCGAACTCGGTGCAGGTGGGGTCTTTGTCGTCCACCACGGTCACATCAGTATCATGGAAATGCCAGTGGGTCTTTCCCTCATTTGCGGGATCGTCCACTACTACTGGCGAATAGTTGTAGCACTCGGAGTTTACTTGAATGGTGCCGCCAAAGGTATGGAGGCCATTGGGGTTGTATTCCTCGATATACTCTATTTGGCCTCTGTCGACTTCTATGGACAGGTCAACGGGGAAGAAGGTCTTATTTTTCCACGCCGTTGTTGCCTGATCTAATGTGATTTCACTGCCCCAAACTCTCACGGGGATCGACGCGATAATATCGCTGCCATAGTCGGATGGGGTCATGCCGTCTTCCACTCGCTCAAATGTGAATGTGGCTATATTTTCGTCTTTTGCATAGGAACCGTCAAACTCTTTCTTGGTAACCTTGAAAGCGGGATTGACCACGATGTGATCCAGCTCCCATTCGTCGATGTTTGTAAGATCGAGATCCATAGAGACGCTCTTGATCTTATCAATATCCGTGGCCTTCACGTCCACCCAGTAAACACTGTCCATGGGGAGCTTGTCATCGACCCTGTTTTGCGTTGAGGGAACAAGCTTCACAGTTGCCGTGCTGCCGGAGGTGATCTCAAACCGGCGTGTGGCGTTAGTGGTGTTGCCGGAATTATCGGAAATATAGAGCTTCAAGGTGTGCTCGCCGGGAGCAAGCTTCACTTTTTCGGTAACGATCTGCCCATTTCCCAACGTAGCGCCAATGCTTTGGCCATCAATATAAGCCTCTGCTTTACCGTTAGGTGTAAGACCGTTTGCACGTCCCTCTGCCGGATCGGAGACAGGGGCCCGGAAAGCGACCTCATTCGTGTCGGTAAACTTAAAAACAGACTCTCGCGTGAGTACCGCCGCAGAACCCACCGGTGTCACGTCGCCGATGACCGGCATGGTGCGGTCGTCGTTGACCGTCGCGTAGTCGACCGTGTAGTCGTCAATGTAATAGGTAAGCTTATTGTTTGCCGACATGATTGGGTCTTCAAAAGCGTCCTGACCGTTCTGCATCACGCTGAAAAACATCGGATTGATGACGATTTTCTGTCCGCCAGCGGTGAATTCCGTCAAGTCATAGTAAGCATAAAACCAATGGCCCTCATCGTAATTGACACCAGTACGGTCATGCACGGTTTTGTATGTTTTTGTGCCGGGGGTGGGGTTACCATAGATTGCCCTCACCATCACGGACATATAGTCGTCCTCGTCTGGAATCCAAATCCAATAGCCTATGCCAACTGCGCCTGTAATATTGATCTGCTGTTCGACGTAATCGACAAAAACCTGCGCAACGCCAGCTGAAACTGCTGATGAAACATCCGGGGTCATATCCAGTGTAATTTTCAACGACTGGTTGCCGCTGTGGACTTTTCCCGT
The DNA here is from genome assembly GCA_947588955.1 of uncultured Oscillospiraceae bacterium. Taxonomy (GTDB): domain Bacteria; phylum Bacillota; class Clostridia; order Oscillospirales; family Oscillospiraceae; genus RUG626. The sequence goes on from CANPYX010000001.1 coordinate 245,943, forward strand.
CTCACTATTAGCGATTTCCAGAGACATCTTAAACTTTTCATCGTCCACATCAGTCTTAAAATTGGCAAGTTGATTTCGTGTCTCTTTGCCCTCAAAATCGAAAATTACCTCTGAACCCTTGCCGGGTGTAAAGGTTGCTATAGCCTCAGGCAAAGAAGAACATTCCAGTTTCGCGGTCAAATTAGCTATCTGTTTCGGGTCGTCTTCTTGGGCGCATGTTGTCAGAGATATATCGTTAACTTGCGCCGATTCATTATCGATTGTTACAGTTATATCGCTCGGATGTGTCGTAACCGCGTACTCTGCCGGTTCCCCCTGATCATTTTGTGTCTCATATGTCACGTTAAAAGTCAAATTAAACATCTCGCCATACGGCGCGGCGTAGGCCGGGAGCTTAAACGAGAATTTCGTTGGTACGACCACGTTGACCGTGACGCTTCCTACTTCCTCGCCCTTGGCGTCCAGCATTTGAATCTTGACTTCACCCTCCGTACCGTTCGATTCAAAGACGGCGGATGTGGGCGTCTCATTTTTGATCGTTCCGAATTTTTCATCGACTTTCCACGTCACGGAAGATGGAATATCCACCGGCGTACCGGCGGCGGTTATACCTGTTGCGGTAAGGTTGATGGTCCCCTCAGGGGTGATGTACTCGGTATCCGCGTCAATAGACGCGCGGTTGAATTCCTTATCATCCGGCGCGGTGGAGACCACGAACAGGGAGGCGGAGACGGTACGGGGCGCGCCGTCGCAGGGGGTATTCACCACGCGGTAGGTCTTTTCGCCCTCTGGACGGGAGACAAACGTGGTGGAGCCGCCGCCGTCCAGGTTGATGGCGTCCGTGCAGCCGGCCTTCAAAAGGATCTCCGCCAGCTCGTACATATCGCAGCCTTCGGAATAGGGCGCGAGCTTGCCGTCCGCCACCAGCATGACCACTTCTCCGGTATTTTTGTTGATACCGATGGCGGTGCGGGCGTTGGGGGCATTGTGATCATTTGCCTTAATCTGGCTGTCCTTTATCAGGACTTCTGTCCCGGCTCCATTGCACGGAAACGAGTTAATGGCCTCTCTTATTTCTTCTTTATGCTGGTCATAATCCGCTTTTCCGTTCCAGTATATGTGGGGAGTACCATCATGGTCAATAGCAAAAAAAGGCTCGCTTGCGTATCCTCCGAATTCATGCACAAGCTCCCCTTCCATAACGAGGATTCCCCTCGTCTCGCCGGTGGACATATTGTAGCCGGTGCCGTTGATAGCGCCGACAACCGCGTAATTTTCAACATCTTGATGGTTGGCAACGGCGCCGTCCAACTGGTTTACAAGCTTCTGCATGCCGAATTTTGATCTGGCGGCTTCCTTACTGTTGTCTTTGTAGTTTGCGTAAATATGAGTGGTAGGCTCTTTGGTGTTAATCGTCATTGTATAGTAGACGAGCTGCTGCCCGTTGTACTTTTTGCGAACGGTCCCTATCTCTTGTGTAACACCCGGCGCAATATTGGACTTCTCTTTTTTTAGAACGGTGAAACTTCTATCTTGCGCCGCCGCAACCTTTGGCGCTATCGTCACCGGCACGAGAGCCAGAACAAGAACTAAAGCCAGCAGAAATGAAACTGTCTTTTTCATTTGTTCAAATGACATTCCTTTCCACAGTATTTTTAAAACGCGGGCGGCCGGACCGTTGCCGGTACAGCCGCCCTGAGGTTAATTAGATATTTGTTTGAGTATTGATTTATCAGTCTTTGGGGGCACCAGGATATCCGGGCAGAGCGCCGGAATCCGCACCATAGTCGCCATTCTCGGCATTCTCACCGCCGTAGCATGAAGTTCCCACATCTCCACTTGTTTTCCAAAGAGCATAAATCACTATATATCCATGCTCGTTTGCATCAATGCCCAGTAAATCAGTGCTACTAGTTACATCTTGTCCGTTTCCGTCAGGCTTTGTAGCCCATTTATCAAATTCAAGCTGGTCATTACCGGTCATTATAAAGGTTTTTGCATCCCCGTCAATTGCAACGGCAATATCGCTAAGATAAAGATGCTCCCCAGTAAAATCAGGCTTGGTAATCATGAACCACTCTGCAGTACCATCATCGTTTTCTCCGCCGTAGCAAGTGTTGTTGCCGCCCCAGCAGGTAGAAGCGCTGCTTTTCGCCTGGTCTGACAGCTTCAGCGTGCCGTTTGTAGTGGCGTCAAAGACGATTTTCACGGTCTGAGCCTGGGGTTCTTCAGGAACGCCGGGCAGAGCGCCGGAATCCGCACCATAGTTGCCAGTATCCGAATTGGCGCCGCCGTTACAAGTTTGACCGCCTTGGGCGGCGCTGGTCTTCCAATGGGCGTAAATAACTATATAGCCATGAGTGTTTGCAGTAAGGGTCAGCAAGTCTGTAGTTTCGGTCACCTTATCAGTACCTTCAAGGCTTGTATACCAGCCATCAAACTCAAGCCCATTCTTGCCGGTCATTTCAAAGGTTTCAGAACCAGTTGCAATGGAAACGGCAATATCGCTGAGATGAAGCGTGGTTCCGGAATAATCGGGCTTAGTGATCAGGAACCAGCCCGTGGTACCATCATCATTTTCTCCGCCGTAGCAGGTGTTTTCACCGCCCCAGCAGGTTTCAGCACTGTTTCTCGCCTGGTCTGACAGCTTCAGTGTGCCGTTTGTGGTGGCGTCAAAGACAATTTTTACAGTTTGGGTCTGGGGCTCCTGGGGTTGCGGCTGCGGAGTCGGGGTCGGAGTCGGGGTCGGAGTCGGGGTCGGCTCTTCGACAACAACTTCTCCACCAGCCTCGACGGTCTCGTCGTTGACGGTGACGTCGGTGACGTCCTCGGCTACGGTGACGGTGGTGCCCACGGGGGCGTTCTCGATCTTCACTTCGGGAACGGTCACGTTGACGGTGGGTGTGCCCTCGACGCCGTCCATGTCAACTGTTGACGCCTGTCCCGCAACCACTATGGGCTGGTCGTTGGCTGTGCCCTCGACCTTAACGTTGTCGGCGACAACCAGGGTGATCTTGCCTTCCTCGATGGTCGCGGTATCGCCGTCCTCGTTGGCATAGCCGCCAATGAGGTTGTCAAGCAGCAGCGCCGCGCCCTCGCGGGACAGTGTGTCAAGCGGATTGACATTTCCGTTGCTGCCGTTCACCGCGCCCATCTTGTGGAGCGCGTTTATGTACGGAGCAGCGTAGCTTGTGGCTTCGCCGATGTCCTCAAACTCCTCGTCGTCAGTCTCAACGGGCTGAATGCCGAGAGTCTTGGCGATGGTTACGAACATCTGCTCGCGGGTCAGCTCGCCCTCAGGACGGAGGGTCTTGTCGGGATAACCTGTCACGATTCCTGCCGCCACGACTTTGGCAAGATAGTCGGCCTTCCATGTTGCGGTGGGGACATCGGTGTATTCGCTCAGGTCAGCCTTCTCGGTCAGGTTCAGGAGCTCGGCGATTATGCCAAAGCCCTGGACCCTGCT
>CANPYX010000002.1 GCA_947588955.1 uncultured Oscillospiraceae bacterium
TGAGCAATTGGTTACCTTAATATACCAGTACGCCCAATTCAAGGGCGTGGTGAAGCCGAATACCGGCAACATCAACACATTTACCGATGCGGACAAGGTGAGCAACTACGCGAAAGAGGCAATGGCGTGGGCGATCGGCGCCGGGATCGTCTCAGGACAGGGCGACAACACCCTGAACCCCACCGGCAGCACCACCCGCGCACAAACCGCCGTAATCCTCATGAAGCTCTGCGACTATATGGCGAAATAAAAAGCAATAACCCACAAAAACATTCCCGCGGGACGGCAACAAGCCGTCCCGCGGGAGGTTTTATGTAACCGGAATGCTGTTAAATGCAATGAAATAGATTATTTTGCGAGTTTTTAACCGACATCATGCATCTTGCCATAACGATTCATCAAGCATGTCCATACATTGATCAAGCTGCTGACTCGAAATTCTTGGTTTGTATGTACCTTCAAGCATTACTTTTGAAGCGAGATTCATTACATCTGCCACGCCCTCGTATACTTCCGGAACAACATGCGTATATATTCCTAGTGTTGTACGAATGTCCTTGTGTCCCAGAAGATTTTTTACTACATTTGGCTTGACATCCTGTTCCAAAAGCATCGATGCGTAAGTGTGGCGATACCGATGTAGGTTTAAATGGAACTCATCAAGCTCGTGACGGTGCAAGAAATGAAGATAAGATGCTCGAAAGCCGCTATATGTACGCATGGAATAAGTTTGCGTACTGGGAAAGACGAATCCTGCCATTGTAAGCAACTTCTTGCCGTTTTTCATTGTAGAAAGATACTTCATCCATTGCTTTAAGCTGTCAAGGACAACATCAGGAGCTATAATAGTCCTTTTTGAAGTGTTTGTTTTTGTTCTTCCTATGATATTAGTAGTCTTTACAACCTTGCCTTCTTCGTTAAACTCCATATTTTGCGTTATAGCCTGACGTATGGTGATGGTCTTTGCCTGAAAATCGATGTGGCTCCACTGTAGGGCTAAGACCTCTCCAATCCTCATGCCGGTAAACATGAGCATCATGACTACTGGCTTGATAACAGGTTCATTTTCCAATGCCAACAAAATTTTTTCACGCAGCTCAATAGGAATAACTTTTTCTTCTTCCTCAGCCGGGCATCGTTCTTGTCGAGGAATCTTGGTGTTACGGGCAGGATTGCTAGCTACAACGCCAACCTCAATAGCATAATCATATGATATGTATGAAAAGGGGCGTTATAGTTAGATAATGTGGCGTTCATAGAGTTTAAAATGAAACTGACTTTTTTGAATTTCCAAAAATGACGCTAAAATTTTAAAATTTAGTGTTGACAATTTGGACCACCTTTAGTATAATAGCTGTTGCCGCTGAAAGAGCGGCAGAGGGAGATAGGGGAGCGCAGCTCATTAGAGTATCTGCCTCTCATCCCATGTGGCCAAGTAGCTCAGCTGGTTAGAGCGCCGGCCTGTCACGCCGGAGGTCGAGGGTTCGAGCCCCTTCTTGGTCGCCATTTGCCCAGGTAGCTCAGTTGGTAGAGCAGCGGACTGAAAATCCGCGTGTCGTTGGTTCGATTCCGACCTTGGGCACCATTTGCGGCCTTAGCTCATCTGGTAGAGCGCCACCTTGCCAAGGTGGAGGTAGCGAGTTCGAGCCTCGTAGGCCGCTCTTGAGACGGGGGCGTTCATCGCCCCCGATCTCATACCGGAACATTTTTCCCGGTGAGCGCATACAATATTATCAGACGGCGACATAGCCAAGTGGTAAGGCAAGGGTCTGCAAAACCCTGATTCCCCAGTTCAAGTCTGGGTGTCGCCTCTCTCCTCCCCTTTACTGAAAAGCAAGCTTTTCGGTAAAGGGGTTTTTTTGCCCTTTTTCGTAAGAGCGTTATTTAAGAAACGTTTAAGATGATAAAAATCCGTTGACAGGGCGATATAAGGGTAGTATAACTGTATTAACACAGCTAATACACTTAATACGGAAGGAGGCGGTGTGATGCTCCAGCTCAATTACAGGGACAGCCGTCCGATATATGAGCAGGTCAGGGACGGACTGCGGCGGCTCATCATAACCGACGTGATCCCGGCGGGGGACAAGCTGCCGTCGGTGCGGGCGCTTTCCAGCTCCCTTGCAATCAACCCAAACACCATACAGCGGGCTTACGAGGCGCTGGAGGCGGAGGGCTACGCCTACACGGTCCCCGGCAAGGGAAGCTTCGCGGCTCTGCCCACGGACGTGAACGCCAGGCGGCGGGAGGAGCTTTTGGAGCGGTTCGACGCCATTGTCCAGGAGCTCAGATACCTGGGCGTAAAGCCGCCGGAGCTTGCGGCGCGCATGGAAAGGGAGGAGGAAAAGGAATGATTGAGGTCAAAAACGTGGTAAAGAGCTTTGACGGGTTCCGCGCCCTGGACGGGCTCACCATGACGGTGCCCAATGGGGCGATATACGGCCTTGTGGGACCCAACGGCGCGGGAAAGTCCACCATACTCCGTCACCTGTGCGGGGCGTACAGGCAGGACTCCGGTGAGATAACCCTGGAGGGGGCGCCAATATACGAAAACCCCGCTGTGAAGCGGCGGATCGCGGCGATACCCGACGAGGTATATTACTTCGGATCGTCCTCAACACAGGACATGATGAGGTTTTACAAGGGGCTTTACCCCGCCTTTGACGGCGAGCGGTACAGCAAGCTGAGAGAGGCGTTCCCGGAGGTAGACGAGAAGCGCCCCATCAGGAGGCTCTCAAAGGGTATGCAGAAGCAGTCGGCGTTCTGGCTGGCGCTGTCATGCAGGCCAGACTATTTGCTCCTTGACGAGCCTGTAGACGGGCTGGACCCGGTGATGCGCCGGCAGGTGTGGTCCATACTCATGGGGGACGTGACGGAGTACGGGACGACGGTGCTTGTATCCTCCCACAACCTGCGGGAGCTGGAGGACGTGTGCGACCACGTGGGGATACTGAGCCACGGGAGGGTGGCGCTGGAGAGGTCGCTCTCGGAGCTTCAGGGCGGAATCGTGAAGCTCCAGATAGCCTTCAATTCCTCAAATCCCCCGGCTCTGCCGGAGGGGTTGAAGGTGCTCCACACCTCCAATTTGGGAAGGATCTACACCTACATAGTCCGCGGCGGCGCGGAGGAGGTAAAGGGGCGCTTCGCGGCGCTGGAGCCGCTTTTTATGGAGGCTCTGCCACTGACGCTGGAGGAGATATTTATTTACGAGATGGGAGGCGAGGATTATGCAGTCCGAGACATCGTTCTTTGACGGTACCCTTTTTAAAAAGAATGTGACCCGCTACTGGCCGATTTGGGCGGCGTACCTGGTGATTTGGCTTTTCATAATGCCGATATATCTTATGATGTCGGATTTCAACGGTCAGAGCGTGTTCGTCAACGACGTTACCGACCTTATGAACGCTCACCCGTATTTTTCCGTCGTCCTGGCGGTGTTTTCGGCGATGGCGGTTCTGAGCCACCTGTATTCCCAACGCTCGGCGAATTTCTTCGGCTCCCTGCCGGTGAGGCGGGAGGGGATATTCCTCACCCAGTATCTCTCAGGTCTGGCGTTCAACTGGCTGCCGAATATCATCGTGGCGCTCTTAACTATGCTGGTGGGTATAGTCAAATACGCCTCCGCCGGCACAGTGGCGACCGTGACGCTCGTATGGCTGGCTGAGGGGTGCGGGGTATATTTCTTCTTCTACACCTTCGCCTTCCTGTGCGGAATGTTCACAGGTCACATACTGGCCTTGCCGGTGTTCTATACGGTGTTCAACTGCATTGCCGTGGCTCTCTATATGCTGCTTGAGACGGTGTTCAGGAGGTTTTATTACGGCTTTATCGGCTTCCCGGATTCGGTGGGCCGGGCGGTGGATTGGCTCACACCTACCACAAAGCTGACGGGCCTTACGCCCTCGTCATTCATAGACTACTCCCTCACAGACAGCAGCCGCTTGAGAACATACGGCTGGGAGGTGCTGGGGATATACATGGGCGCGGGGCTTTTGATGCTGGTCCTGGCATACCTTCTCTACCGCCATCGCCGGCTTGAGAGCGCCGGCGACGTGGTGGCGGTGCGCTGGATGCGTCCGGTGTTCAAGTACGGCGTTGCGGTGTGTGCGGGTCTGTTCCTTGGGTATCTTACCGGTGATATACTGGACGGCGACTCGATGTATGTATCCGTTGTCGCCTGGAGCGTTGCGGGGTGCTTTTTGGCGCAGATGATGCTTGACAAGACCTTCAGGGTGTTCAAAAAGTGGAAGGGGCCCGTGTTCACGGGGCTTGCCATGACGGCGGCGCTGTGTGTGGTGCTCTTTGACCTGACGGGATTTGAAAGCTGGCTTCCCGACGCGTCGGAGCTTGACAGCGTGGAAATAGAGAGCTTCGGCTATCAGCTTTACGACTCGGGCGAGTGGAACGGACTCATACTGACGACGCCGGAGCAGATGGAATACGCCGTAACGATACATAAGTGGGCGCTGGAAAACAGGAACGGGGACGGCAGACCCGCCGACGAAAATATGAACTATCGCGTAACGTACAAGTCGGGGCTTATCAAGCACGAGAGGTCATACAGCATACCGCTCTACAAGGCTGACGTTGACAAGCCGGGCACCGCTTCCTGGGCAGCGGAGAAATTATTTGAGGACCGGGAGCTCTACTGGAGCACTTACGGCTTTGACAGGCTGGAGGAGTACATAGCCTCCGGCGGGCGGGAAATCAGATTCAGCTACAATTACGAGATGGAGAAATACGACCGCGAGGAGACGGAGCTCAATGACCCGGAGCTGCAGTACGGTTATTTCGACGATAACAACTCCATCGAATTTCACAGCTTTGAGAACATAAGGAACGTTCTGGATGCCATTAAGGAGGACTTCTTCGCGGGACGTGCGGGTATCCGCCAGGTAGGACGCGAGTACACCTGGCCTGAGCGGTGCAGGTCCATCGACATCACATGGACCGAGTACGCGCCTCTCAGCCTCTTTGATGGCCTTGAGGGACCGTCAAATACCCGCAGGAGCGAATACCGCAACATCATGATCACGATCACCCCGGAGGCGACAAAAACCCTGGAGGCGATATGGAACGCCCTCCCGGAGGAATTAGGCGCATGGGGCTACGACACGCCGGACAGCATTGTAAACAATTGATATTGCGGTAAAAAATAAAAGACCCGCGCCGCGGGTCTTTTATTTTTGAGTGGAGTGTGGTATTATCGTAAAAAAGGGGTGAGCGATGTGGTGAATATGGACAGGGCGGAATACCGTGCCGCTTTGTGTGAGGGTGTTAACGAGGAGGCGCTGGTGGGGACGTTTGACGCGTGCCGCGCGGCGCTTGAGGAGGCAAAGGGCAGGGGAGAGCTCTATACCGGCGGGGTGTTCCACTACAGGTCCATGCTATTTGCGTATCTTGAGTATCTTACGGACGGACGGCTTACCGAGACGGAGCTGCGGGACACGCCGGAGAGGTGGTTTTCCGCGCTTGCGCCGTTTTTGAAGCTCTGGCCGGAGCGGGACGGTGACAGGCATTGGGCGTACATGCTGCCGGTGTTCTGGTTCGACGAGCCGAAGGGGTACGGTCATTTTGCCCGCGCTCTACCGCCGGAGAAGCGGTGCGGGAGGATTGCGGAGCTCTACCCGGACAAGGCAATGAGCTACATATGCCATCACCAGGCCATAGTCAGGGAGGGGCTACTGACAGGGGACAGGTATCAGTTCATATCTGTCCATGAGAACATCCTTTTCTCCTACTTTGAGACGCCCCGGGACAGGGAGAGGGTGAACATAAGGCGCGCCGGCGGGCGCTCAATAGAGGCGGAAAAATGGGCGGCGGAGGACCCGGACAGCCACTTTAAGCGATTTCCAGAGTCCCCCGATGAGAATTTCCACATTATCGAGACTGTAATTGAGGTGTGACAATATGAGAAAGTTGTCGTTCTCTATAGTGGGCTCAGGCTGGAGGGCCATGTTTTACGTAAGGGCGGCGCGCAGGTTCCCGGAGTATTTTCAGCTGAAAAACGTGCTGTGCAGGTCAGTTGAGAAGGCGATTGCGCTCCGCGCGGAGGGGATACCGGCGGTACTTACCGAGGCGGAAATCGACGCGGAAAGACCGGACTTTATCGTTGTGGCGGTGGAGAAGGGCGCGAACTTTGCCGTCACGAAGCGGTGGCTTGAAAAGGGGTACCCTGTTTTGGCGGAGACTCCGGCGGGGTGTGAGATCGGGGAGCTGGAGGAGCTGTGGAGACTGCGCCTCAGCGGGGCCAAGCTGGCGGTGGCGGAGCAGTATTTCCGATACCCACTTATCGCCGCCGGACTGCGGGAGGTGAATAGCGGAAAAATAGGGGAGCCGGACTGCGTGACGCTGTCGCTGTGCCACGACTACCATGCCGCATCGGTGATAAGGCGGATGCTGATGCTGGAAAAGGGCAGGCTTCACGACTTCTCTGTTGTGGGCAAGGTGGTTGAATATCCGGTGGAGCGGACTGACTCCAGATATGGTCCAATCACGGACGGCTCGGTACAGCAAAGCGGCAGGGTGATGGCGGAGCTGGATTTTGACAACGGCAAGCGGGCGTTTTACGACTTTGACGGTATCCAGTACCACACCTTCATACGCGGTCGGCATATCGACCTGCGGGGCACCGCCGGTCAGTGGATGGATACGGCGGTGAGGTATTCGGATAATACCCACACGCCGCGGCTTATCAAGCTCCGCGCGCAGGCGATACCGGGGTATGAGCACATGATGACGCCGGAGCTCCAGGGCATAGGCGGGCAGTGGAGCCCCTTCGTCCACATGGAGAACGCCCAGGACGATTACGCCGTCTCCACACTTATGGCGGATATGGCGGACTTCATTTACCTTGGAAGGGAGGGCTACCCCCTACGGGAGGCGCTGGAGGACGCGTATACGTGGCTGCTGCTTGGTAAGGCGCTGGAGGAACCGGGTAAGGTGATATGCTCCGGAAAGAGGCCCTGGAGCGAATAGGATCACAGCCTGTAAAAAGAAACGGCGGAGAGGCGTAGGCCTTTCCGCTGTTTTTATGTGTCGATAACCATATCCGCGCGGGAGTAGAGGGAGGTTTCCTCAATGTAGGCGTTTTCCATTGGTATCCATTTTGAGATAAAATCGGGAACGCGCGAGGGGGCGCGGGCTTGAAGGCGCCGGAGCTGTACCTCCGGCGTTGTCCGGAGGGCGATTTTGAGGGTGTAAAAGCCGCAAAGGTCCGGGTGAAGGGAGTAGGAGCCCTCCACTATGTTTATTTTACTGATTTTGTGCTCCACAGGCGGCTCCAGTGAAAGGGACGAGCAGTCAAAGCGGCGGGTGACAGGTCCTTCGCCGCGGGAAATGGGAAGGAGCACCTCCCGCGTGAGGCGTTCCCGGTCCATGTTACCTCCGGGCGCGGAAAGACGCTGTGCCGTGCGCTTATCGGGAGGCAGAAAGTAGTCGTCGGCGTGGTAAAGCTCGGCGTCGTAAGCCTCCGAGAGGGCGTGCCCCAGAGTTGACTTCCCCGAGGCGCACATGCCGTCGATACCGATAATTACGGGAGCGGAGGCGCGAATAAGGCGCTCCACAGCGTCGAATACGGGTGAAAAAACGGATGGGGTATCCATATCACCACTCCCGCTTTATATCGCTTTCGCTTATGCCGTAGGCTTTGGTGAACTCGTCGATGTCTCTCTGCCCGCGGATGAGCATAACCTCAGTGAAGCGGCCTGTGGAGGGGTCCTTGAAGCCCGCCACCTGCTCGCCGGTGCATATGCTGGAACGGATGGTGGGTATCCTGCCCGCCATATCAAGGCGCGGCTTGGGCGCCCTTTTTTTGAAAATCATGAATTTGTCCCCCTTATTTCTTCCTGCGCCGTGACTGCTGGGGCTTGCGGGTGCGGCGGTAGCAATCGTCGCACAGCCTGCCCTTCTGGTAAAGGCCCAGAGGTTTGCCGCAGACGGCGCAGAAGCGGATGTTGTTTTTAAGGCGGGTGAGAAGTATCTCGTTTATCTCGTCTGCCACGGCCTCGCGGGTCTCATAGAGCTTGTCCTCGTCCACGTCAAATTCAAAGGCCTTGGAGAAAGAGAAATACAGGTCCAGCTTTTTGTAGTACGTCTCAAGGTCGAGGAGCGTGGGGCTCTCGGCGGAGAGACCCGGCTGCTCAATGGGCTGGCCCTGCTGGTATTTTCTCAAAAGCTCAAAAAAAAGCCCCCGAAGCTCCTCGGAGTCCTCGTCAAAGGGGATGTTAGCGGCGCGAAGCTCCTGGTCCTTGGTGAAGGTGAAGCCAAGCTCGCGCATCTTTGAGATAATGGAGATGTAGCGGGAAATGTCCAGCTTCACGTAGGGCTCCACGGTAGGGAGCTTGTTCCACTCGGTGAGGACCTCAAGAAGGTCAAAGTCCACCTGGAGCACCAGCTCCGAAAAGCCCACAACGGCCTTTTCAATGGGAGGCACGGGGGCGGCGAGGCCCGCCTTGATGAAGGGGAGGTTCTGGGTAGCGCCCACATAGCCCCGGTTGTACATCCCGTAGCGTCCGGCGCGCCCCGCGATTTGCTTTATCTCCTCCGGCTTCAACTCCCGCCGCTCCACGCCGTCAAACTTCTCAGTCTCCATGAAGATTATACGCCGGATGGGGAGGTTCAGACCCATGCCGATGGCGTCGGTGGAGACGATATACTTCATGTCGCCGTTTAAAAATCCGTCCATCTGCCGCCGGCGGGTGGCGTAGGGCAGGGCGCCGTAGATTATCGCCGGCTCCTTGCCGTGGGAGCGCAGCTCCTCGGCAACGGACAGGACGCCCACCTTGGAGAAGGTGATAAGCGCGTCGCCGGGCTGGATGTTATTGGGGTCAACGGTGTAGCGCATGGGGACAAGGGGCACCCGGCGTTCATGGGTGATCACGGTGTAGGTGTCGCCGCAGGAGACGATGAGGCGCGTCAGTATATCCTCGGCCTCCGGAGCGGCGCACAGGTGCACCTCGGGAGCAAGAACGCCCAGAATGGCGCGTGTCCAGGCGTAGCCGCGCTGGGGGTCGGCTATCATCTGGCACTCGTCAATGACCGCCACGTCAAAACGGCGTTTCAGGTCCAGCTTTTCGGCTGTGGCGGAGACGTGAGTGTCACCGGGGCGGTGATCCTCCTCCTCGCCGGTGGTGAGGGAGCAGTCGATGTGGGCGTCTAAAAGCGTCTCCTGGGTCTCCAGGGCGAGAAGGCGCAGCGGACCTAAGTATATGCCTGTGGGCGCTTCCATGAGCCTTACAAGCCCCGCGTAGGTCTTTCCCGTGTTTGTGCCGCCGATGTGTATGATGAAATGGCGGCGCATGGCGCGGGCATCGGGGTATTCGTCCCTGGGGTTCAGCGCCACAAGAAGGGAGAGTGAGGTGCGGATGGCGCGGGGGACGTACCAGACGGACCAGACCTTGGAAAGCCCGTCCTTGAAAAGCATACCCAATGGGAAGTCGGGGGAGCGGAGCATATCGTAAAGGCTGTCCTCGGATTCAACGCCGTGGAGCTCGCGGATGGTGTTTTCTGACAGCGCCCGAAGGACGTGGGGATACCTCTCCAAAAGCTCGGCCGCCTTTGGATCGTCGGGGTTGCGCTTTAAATACGGGCAGGCACGGGCAAGGGACATGAGCGACGCCCTCACCACGGCGGCGGGGCGGGCCTGCTCCAGGGAGAGAAATTCGCCTATCCAGGAATAGTTCTGGCTCTTACCGGCGGAGGCATACGCCTCGCTTACGCTGCCCAGCCTCTTCATTATGGCGTTGTGGTAGTGGCGGGCAAGGAGAGAGGCGGCGCTGTCGTCCCAAGAAACGCTTTCAAAAGAGGCGTTGAAGCTGTCTCTCAGCGCCCCGGGGTCTATCCTCGGCGCGCTCTCACGCGGCAGCTGGACGCGGACGACGCGGTTTTCCCGGAACTCCTCGGTGAGCTCGGCAGCCAGAACGTCGGTCCTTTTCCACACCGGCATACGCCCGCCGGAACGGGAGGGTACATGCTTGGGCGGCGGAAGAAGCTCCCTTACCAGCCCTTTCGTCCAGCCCCGCGCCTTCAGCGCGGAGAGAGACCAGTTTTTAGCTCCGCTCAAGGTTATCCCTCCCTTCGTAAGTTAATATGGCGGGCCTGTGGACCCGCCTCAGCCTTTCGACAAAGGCCTTTGGCCTTTGCCGACAAGGGGAACGTGCGGGTAAATTTCTCCGACGTACATGCCGCCGGAAAAATATATGATATGGGGCTACTCTTTTTTGGGGTTTGTCAACAATCTATGGCGGGTCTGTGGACCCGCCTGATTATTTGACGACGCGTAATGTCTCCACCGTCAGGCATTTTCCTGTCGCGTTGTCTATTTCAAAAAGCGCGCCCTCAAGCTTCCTCGCTCCGCCGGGGGCGGAGTACGGGGTACGGAGCGGGTCGCCGAGGAAAAGCCGGACGGATTGCTCAGGCTTAATCCCCAGAACGGAATCCGCGGCGCCGGTCATGCCCAGATCCGTGACAAAGCCGGTACCCAACGGAAGCACGCGGGCGTCGGAGGTCTGGACGTGGGTGTGGGTTCCCCATAGGGCGGATGCCCGCCCGTCCAGGTGCCACGCCAGGGCGCCCTTTTCGCTTGTCGCCTCGGCGTGGAAGTCTACAAGGATAATTTTAGCCGTCAAACGCTTCAATATCCGCTCCGCCTCAAAAAAAGGGCTCTCGGCGGGGTCCATTCCAAGCCTGCCGATGAGATTTATGACGGCGACACCCCCAAAGGGCGTGTCAAATTCGCCCCATCCCACGCCGGGAGCCGAGGGGGAGAGGTTGGCGGGCCTTAAAATATTCGCTCTTTCCTCAAGATGTGGTATGATGGAGCCCTGGCGGAAAGCGTGGTTGCCGAGAGTTATCACATCTGCGCCGGCTGAAAATATGTCCTCCGCCTCATCCGGCGTGATGCCGGACATATGTGCGTTTTCTCCGTTGACGACGCAGAAATCCGCCTTTTTTTCTTTTCGGAGCGCCCAAAGCGCGCGCCGCAGGCAGTCAATGCCGGGCTCTCCCACCACGTCGCCTATCGCAAGAATTCTCATATTCCGTTACCCACGGAGATACGCACGGCGCGGCGGTGGTTCACGATGTCTACGCTCCGGTATATTCCGCCGTCCTCGCCGTCGCGCGTCCACTGCACGTCGCCGTCAAAGGAGAAGCTTATGCGGCTTGTATGGAGCAGGGTCACATTGTCAGAGTTGAAGTTTCGCTTTAAGATGTTGGCAAGGGTGTCGTTGAGCTCCACGATGTTGCGAGGCTTGCGTATGAGCAGAACCTCAAAGAGCCCGTCGTCCAGGGAGACGTTGTCCTCGTCGAATTTCACGATCCCGCCGGCGACTGTCAGGGAATTGGTGACAAAGCCAAAAAGCAGGTCGCCCTCGATGTATCCCCCGTCATACCATACCCTTGTGTGGTGGGCGGTGATCTCCGTGAGCTTCCCCAGCGCCTCCATAAGGTACGCCAGGTATCCGAAGGTGTTCTTTGCCGCCTGCGGGGTGGTAAAGGGCACGTTTGTAAAGGTGCCAAATGCCGCGACATAGCCGAAGTAATCCTGTCCCAGCTGTCCCACGTCAAGCACACGCGGCTCAGAACAGACGGTGAGGTTTTCAATGGCGTCCCTGGGCGTCTTTGGAATGGAGAGGGAGGTCGCCATGTCGTTCGTGGTGCCCAGCGGGATATAGCTTATGCCGGGACGCGCGTCAGGGGAGAGGCGCATAAGGCCGGATATGACCTCGTTCAGCGTGCCGTCTCCGCCGGTGCAAACCACACGCTCCACGCCTGGACCGTATTTTTCGGCAAAGTCCGAGGCGTCGCCCCGCTTTTCGGTTATGCACACGCCCACATTCTCCCCTCCCGCGCAAAGGGCGGAGAGGATGTCGATGAGCACGTTCTTTGCCCGCCCTTTTCCGGAGACGGGATTGACGATGAGTAGGGTTTTTGACATAAAAACTACCTTTCAGTATAGAGGGGCGGCATCCGGCGGGCGAGACGCTTACTTCGCGTCGATGACGCGCACGCGCACAACGCCATTTATCGCTTTGACCGCGTCGGTGAGGGAGCTGTCAGGCTGTTCGCCCAGCTCCAGCATGGTGTAGCTTATCTTACTGCCCTTAAAGGAGGAGTTGACCATGTTTTCGATGTTGAGCCCCTGACCCGATACGGCAGCGGTTATCTTGGCAATCATTGAGGGGACGTTCTTGTGGAACACGCAAAGACGGGCAAGGCGGGAGGGGGACATGACAGCCTTCCCGAAGTTCACGGAGTTGTTTATGTTGCCGTTTTCGATGTAGTCCCGCGCTTCCTGCGCCGCCATAACAGCGCAGTTCTCCTCGGACTCCCAGGTGGTTCCGCCCAGGTGCGGCGTCATGACCACGTTCTTTGTGCCGATGAGGGTGTTGGTGGGGAAGTCGGTGACGAAGCGCGCCACCTTGCCGGTGTTGAGGGCGGCGCGTATGGCGTCCTCGTTGACTACCTGTTGGCGGGCGTAGTTTATTATGCGCACGCCGTCCTTCATTTTTGAGAGGAATTCGGCGTTTACCATGTCGCGCGTCTCGTCGGTGAGGGGGACATGGAGGGTTATAAAGTCGCAGTCGCAAAGGTCCTCAAGCCTGTCTACCCTGACAACCTTGTTGGAGATGGCCCACGCCGCGTCCACGGAGAGGTAGGGGTCATAGCCGTACACGTCCATGCCCAGGTGTTGGCAGATGTTGGACACGCGGCGTCCTACGTTGCCCATTCCGATGACGCCTATCTTCTTGCCCATGTACTCAGGACCGGCAAACTGCTTTTTTACCTTTTCCATGACCACGGAGACGTCCCGCTCCTTTGTGTCAAAGTTCAGGACCCACTGAATGGCGCCCAGGATGTCGCGGCACGCCATTCCCAGCGCCATGAGGAATATCTCCTTGACGCCGTTGGCGTTGCCGCCTGGGGTGTTGAACACCACAACGCCCATCTCCGCAAGCTTCTCCAGGGGTATGGTGTTGACGCCTATACCGGCGCGGGCGACGCACAGGAGCCTGTCGCCGAATTCGTAGTCCAGCAGGGAGGAGGCGCGGACGAAGATGACCTCCGGGTTTTCCAGATCCTCGCCCACGTCGTACTTTGTCGGGTCAAGTATGGCGCGGCAGGCGGGGGAGATGTTGTTGATGGTTTTTATTTTGATCATAATTATATACCTCAAATCAGTATGGATATTCAAAGCTTTTGCGCCGTTTATGCCGCGGCTTTATCTGTTGCGCGCCTCAAACTCGCCCATGAAGTCCACGAGCATTTTTACGCCCTCCACCGGCATGGCGTTGTATATGGAGGCGCGCATACCGCCGACTATGCGGTGGCCCGCCAGGGAGACGAGCCCCTTTGATGCCGCCTCCTTTACGAATGCGGCGTCCAGGTCGGGAGATGAGGTGCGGAAGGTGACGTTCATTTTCGAGCGTGAGCCGGGCTCGGCACAGCCGGTAAACATTTTTGAGTTGTCCAGGAAATCGTAAAGCATTGAGGCGCGCTCATTGCGAAGCTCCTCCATTCCATGCACTCCTCCCATCTCCTTCACCCACTTGAGCACGAGCCCCAGCATGTAGATGTTGTAGGTGGGGGGCGTGTTGTACATGGAGTTCTTGTCTATGGCGGTCCTGTAGCTCAAAATCGTGGGCGTAAAGGGGAGCTCGTGACCGGCGAGGGACTTGTCGATGATGACTGCCGCCATGCCCGCCGGCGCCATATTCTTCTGTACACCGGCGTAAATGACGCCGTGTGAGGCTATGTCCACGGGCTTTGAGAGTATGTTTGAGCTCATGTCCGAGACCACGGGGCAGGGAGCCTTGGGGACGTAATCCCACTCAGTACCGTAGATGGTGTTGTTGGCGCAGTAGTGGAAATATGAGGCGTCGTCGCTGAGCATGAGCTCGCTCTGGCGCGGTATACGTGTGTGCTTTATGTCCGTGGTGTCGGCGGCAACGCGGACTGTGCCGTATTTTTTCGCCTCTTTGGCGGCAAGGCCGGAGAAGTTTCCGGTTATGGCGTAGTCGGCGGAGCCCGTCCTGCCTATGAGGTTCATGGCGACCGCGGCAAACTGCCCCGTGGCGCCGCCCTGCATGAAGATGATCTCGTGTGTGTCGGGTACGGACAGGACTTCACGCATAAGCGACTTCGTCTCGTCAAATATGTCCTGATACGCTTTGGAGCGGTGGGACATCTCCATTACGGACATACCGGTTCCGCCGAAATTTTTGAGCTCCCCGGCGGCTCTCTCCAGCACCGGAAGCGGAAGCATGGAGGGTCCGGCGGAGAAATTGTAGATCCTTTCGTTGAACATGGAACAGCTCTCCCTTGAAGCTAATCTTCTTTAATAAAGTAAATTATACATAATTACAGAGAATTTTACAAGAGGGCATTTCCCCAAAGCGCCCCGTTCTCAGCGCCGGTGATTTGTACATTTACCACAGCGTTGTGAAGATTCTCCCCCTTTGCGTGGACCAGGACGTAATTTCCCGCGTGGCCTGACCAGTATCCGTTTTCCTCGGCTTCAAAGAGGACCGGGAGCGTCCTGCCCACCTGTGAGACCAAAAACGCGTCTCTCATGCGGCGGGCAAGAGCGCCGGCGGTACGGGCGCGGGACTCCTTCAGCGCCCGTGGCAGCTGCTCCATGGACGCTGCGGCGGTGCCTGGGCGGAGGGAGTAGGGGAAGACGTGCATGGAGCTGAAAGCGCATTTCTCGATAAAGGCGAGAGTTTCGGAAAACTCCTCCTCTGTCTCGCCGGGAAAGCCGGTTATCAGGTCTGCGGTTATGCCGCAGTTGTCAAAGGTCGAGCGAAGAAGCTCCACGGCTTCATAAAAGCGTGCGGTGTCATATTTGCGCTTCATACGCTCCAGCGTGGCGTCACAGCCGCTTTGCAGTGACAGATGGAAGTGGGGGCACAGGTTGGGAAGGGCGGAGAGCTCCCGGCAGAAGTCCTCCGTGACGACGCGGGGCTCCAGGGAGCCTAAACGTATGCGGCAGGAGGGCGCGGCTTTTGCCACCGCCTTTACAGCGTCCACAAGAGTTGGCTTTCCGGGGAGGTCCGTGCCGTAGGAGGCTATCTCGATGCCGGTGAGGACTATCTCCCGACAGCCCTCCGCCATGAGCCTCGCGGACTCCGAGGCGCAGTCTTCAAGCTCCAGGGAGCGCACTCTCCCCCTGGTGTAGGGTATGACGCAGTAGGCGCAGAAGTTTACGCACCCGTCCTCGATCTTGAGAAGCGCGCGGGTACGTGAGGCGGGACTTCCGGCGGGGAGGAGCTCGAAGGAGCGCCGGTCGAAGGCGTTGTCCACGCGAAGGACGCTTTGCCGCTCCACAAGAGCCCTGTCCAGCGCCGCCACAAAGCCCGATTTGTCGCCGGTGCCGTAAACAATGTCCCCAAGCTCCGACGCCGCCTTTGCCTCCGCCTGGCTCCAACAGCCGCAGACGGCAACCAGCGCGCCGGGGTTCAACTCGGAAAGCCGCCTTATCGCCTGCCGCGACTTGCGCCCGGCCTCGGCGGTGACGGCGCAGGTGTTTATGACTATGGCGTCAAGTCCCGTCTCGTCTTCCGTGACGGTGTGTCCGAGATTTGTGAGCATCGTCGCCATGGCCTGGGATTCAAACTGATTTACCTTACAGCCCAGGGTGTGAATGTGTATTCTCATAATGATATTGTCCTAAATAAAAATTCGGTGTATAATCTGGTATTATAGTATAAAGCTTTGTGTAAATCAAGGAGAAAACGCCATGATTTATTTTGACAACGCCGCCACCACAATGCCCTGCACTGAGGCTGTGGAGGCAGTGACAAGGGCGCTTACGGAGGAGTACGGCAACCCGTCCTCTGGCTATGCCCTGGGGAGAAGAGCCGCGGAGGAGCTGAGGCGCGCCAGGGAGAGCGTCGCTAAGGCTGTGGGGTGCGACGCCTCCGAGCTCATATTCACCTCCGGCGGCACCGAGGGGGACAATATGGCGATACGCGGCGCGGCTTACCTTCAGCGCCATAAGCTCAGGCACATCATCACCTCCCAGGCGGAGCACGACGCGGTTAGAAAGACGTGCCTCAGCCTTCAGGCACAGGGCTATGAGGTCACGTTCCTGAAGCCTGACAGGTCCGGCAGAATATCCGTTGATGCCGTAATGGGGGCGCTGAGGGAGGACACGGGGCTCATTTCGCTCATGCTTGTGAACAACGAGACGGGGGCTGTCTCGGATATTGCCGCCATATCCTCGGCGGTGAGGCGCGTATCCCCGCGCGTTTTAGTCCATTCGGACTGCGTCCAGGCACTTTTGAAGGTGCCCTTCACACCAAAAAAGCTGGGCGCGGATTTGGTGACGGTGAGCTCCCACAAGATACACGGACCCAAGGGCGCAGGGGCGCTCTACGTCCGCCGGGGACTGCGGCTGCCTCCGCTGGTCACAGGCGGCGGGCAGGAGGGGGAGGTCCGCCCCGGAACGGAGCCCATGCCGGCGATACTTGGCTTCGGCGCCGCGGCGAAGGCGTGCAGGACAACCTTCGTGGAGGACGCCGGGCGCATGAGGGGGATAAAGGAACACCTGGTATCTGAGCTTCCCTCGGCGATACCGGGGCTTCAAATAATCGGCGAGAGCGGCGCGCCGCATATCCTGAGCATTTCCCTGCCGGGGTACAAAAGCGAGGTCATAATGAACCTCCTGGACGCCAGGGGAATATGCGTATCCAAGTCCTCAGCCTGCCGCAGGGGGGCAAGGAGCCACGTACTTGAGGCCATGGGGGAGAGCACGGAGGTCATAGACGGGGCTGTCCGCGTGAGCCTGTCAAGATTCTCCACAACGGAGGAGGCGGAAACCTTTATCCGTGAGCTCAAGGCCGCCGCGGGTACTCTGAGGGTGAAGCTGAAATAAGTCCTTTTTAATATTGCGTTTTTGACCGGTAAAGGGTATAATGCGATTTAATAAAGTGAATCGACAGCTTGGAGGACGGTATGGTAAAGGCAGTCATATTTGACCTGGACAACACGCTTTTGCGGCGGGATAAGACGATGTCTCAATATTCTCGCGGCGTCCTTGAGCGGTGCCGCAGGCGCGGTATACGCGTCCTGGCGGCATCCGCGAGACCTGAGAGGACACTGAGGGAGTTTGGCGTATTTGATGAGTTTGAAGCCGCCGCCACCCTCAACGGCGCGCGGGTGGTCCTACCGAAAGGGGAGCTTGTCAACGAGATAAGCCGCGACACAGGCAGGGCGGTCATCTCAAAGCTCATAGGCATCCCCAATGCCGTGGTCTCGGCGGAGACAAGCCGCGGGATATTCGCAAGCGAGCCCATACCGATTTGGAACGCCGCGGTATATGCGGGCTTTCCCGAACCGCCGGAGGGGACGCTTTACAAGGTGCTGGTGAGCGGCGTTTCCGAGGCGGAGGCGAGAAACGCCCTGACGGTGGATACATACTGCACCTCCATTGAGGGCGGGGTGCTCTGGCAATTTATGAGCCGCGAGGCGACGAAGTGGAACGGAGTCAGGGAGATGCTGGGCGCGTTTGGCATAAGTCCCGCCGACTGCGCCTACTTCGGGGATGACTTTGACGATATAGAGTGCGTAAAGCGCTGCGGCATAGGCGTCGCCATGGAAAACGCCATACCTGAGGTCAAAGCCGCCGCCGGATTTTTCGCCGGGGACTGCGACGCCGACGGCGCGGCGAGGTTTGTTGAGGAGAATATTTTATGACACGTAAGCTTTACTATGAGGACCCGCACATCGCCGAGTTTGACGCGAAGGTGCTGGATTGCCGGGAAATTGACGGGTATTTTGAGATAATCCTGGACAAAACGGCGTTTTTCCCGGAGGGAGGCGGCAACCCCGCGGACCTGGGGACTATCGGCGAGGTAAACGTCCTGCACACCTTTGACCGCGGCGGCGAGGTCATACACCGGTGCGACGGGAAGCTTGCGGCGGGAGAGACCGTACACGGCAGTATCGACTGGGAAAAGCGATTTTCAAATATGCAGAACCACACCGCCGAGCACATCGTATCCGGCATAGTCCACCGCCGCCGCGGATATGCCAACGTGGGCTTCCACATGGGCGTTGACGGTGTGATAGTGGACTTTGACGGTTTTCTTGATGAGGCGGAGCTTTCGGATATCGAGCGCGAGGCAAACGAGGTCATATGGCGTGACGTGCCCGTCACGCAGAGCTTCCCAAGCCCTGAGGAGCTTCAAGGGCTTGAGTACCGCAGTAAGCTGGATCTTACGGAAAACGTGCGACTTGTCACTATTGAGGGAGTGGACGTCTGCGCCTGCTGCGCGCCGCACGTGAAGCGTACAGGGGAGATAGGGGTCATAAAGATTTTCGAGTCCATACGCCGTAAAAACGGCGTGCGCCTGCGTATGCTGGCGGGGAGCCGGGCGTATGAGGACTACGTAAAGCGTTCAAAGGCGGCGGCGGACATCTCCGCGCTTTTATCTTCCCCCAGGGACGGGGTGACGCAGGCCGTGGAGCGGCTCATGCGCGAGCGGGACGGGCTCAATTTTAAGCTCGTGGGGCTCCGGCGGCAGATGCTTGAGGAAAAGCTAGCGGCGCTTCCCGACACAGAGGGGAACCTGGTGTTTTTTGAGCCGGACCTTGATATGAAGGAGCTGCAGAACTTTGCCGGCTCCGCCGCGGAAAAGTGCGCTGTCGCCGCTGTTTTCTCCGGCGATGAGGAGAGCGGCTACAGATACGCGCTGGCGTCAAAGCGCGTGGACCTGCGCGCCGTGTCAAAGGATATGAACGCCGCCCTCCAGGGACGCGGCGGCGGCAGACCTGAGCTCGTCAGCGGTTCGGTGATGAGCGAACAGAGGGATATAGAGGAGTATTGGAGAAATGGCATTTGATTTCAAGAAGGAATACAGAGAATTTTATCTCCCGCCCAAAAAGCCGGTCATTGTTGAGATCCCGCCGATGAATTATATCGCCGTCAGGGGGCGCGGGGACCCAAACGAGGAGGCGGGGGAGTATAAATCCTCCATCAGTATGCTCTACGCCATCGCCTTCACAATCAAAATGAGCAAAATGGGTAACCACCGGATAGAGGGCTATTTTGACTACGTGGTCCCGCCGCTGGAGGGCTTTTGGCGTCAGGAGGGGAACGAGACCGGTATTGACCTTACCCGCAAAGCGGACCTTGAGTTTATCTCATGTATAAGACTGCCCGATTTTGTGACAAAAGAGGAATTTGACTGGGCGATAGGAGAGGCGGAGCGGAAGAAAAGGACCGATTTCTCAAGGGTTGAGTTCCTGCCGGTAAATGAGGGCCTCTGCGTGCAGTGTATGCACATTGGCTCCTATGACGCCGAGCCGGAGACGGTGCGGCTGATGCACGGATTTATGGAGAGCCAGGGCTGTCGGCTGGACATCTCGGATACGAGACAGCACCACGAGATATACCTCTCCGACCCGCGCAAGTGCGCCCCTGAGAAGCTGAAAACCGTACTGCGTCACCCCATAAGACCCGTGGGGGAGTGAGCTATGGGAAGAACGGAAACGGTGATATTCACCAATATGTGCATGGTCACGGACGGCGGGGGTAACGTGCTGGTCCAGGACAGGGTCGACCCGGACTGGCAGGGAGCCGCCTTCCCAGGCGGTCACGTGGAGCAGGGCGAGTCCTTTACCGACGCTGTCATACGGGAGGTATATGAGGAGACAGGTCTGACGGTATCCCGCCTTACGCTTTGCGGCATAAAGGACTGGACACGGGACGACGGGACTCGGTACATGGTGCTGTGTTATAAAACAGGCAGTTTTTCAGGCAAGCTGACCTCCTCCGACGAGGGGGAGGTTCGTTGGGTGCCGCTCCGGGAGCTTCCTGAGATGAGGCTTGCCGAGGGCATGGAGAACGTGTTGAGGCTTTTTATGGAGGACGGACTTTCCGAGCAGTTTTTCTATAAGCAAAACGACCGATGGGTCGAGGTACTGAAATAGATAGATCAGTGAGGTTTACATAATATGTACATTCGCGATATTTACAAGCAAAAAAGGCTCCCCATTTCCTATGAGATATTCCCCCCAAAGGGCGAGCTGAAGGTGGAGGAGCTGAGGGGTATGCTGGACGCCCTTGCGGGGACCGGACCCGACTTTATCTCCGTCACCTGTTCGGCGGGCGGCTCCGGCAACGGCGGCAACACCGCGGCGCTTACGGGGATAATCGAGCGGGAGTACTCGATTCCGGCGGTTGCCCACGTGACGTGCGTAAACTCCACAAGGGCGGACGTGGACGGAATGGTGAGCGATATACGCTCCCGTGGTATCTCCAACGTCTTCGCCCTGCGCGGGGACAGGCTCCCTGGCAGTGAGACGCGGGATTTCCGCTACGGCGCGGAGCTTGTGCGGTATCTTCGGGAGACGACGGACTTTTGCATTGGCGGCGGCTGTTACCCGGAGGGGCACGTGGAGTGCGACGACTTCGAGGCGGACATACGCCATCTCAGGGAGAAGCAGGACGCCGGGGCGGAGTTCTTCTTAAGCCAGCTCTTTTTTGACAACACGGTTTTTTACCGCTTCATCGAAAAGGCGCGCGCCGCGGGTATCAAGGTACCCATTGACGCCGGAATAATGCCGATAATGGGCAAAAGTCAGATAACCAGGATGGTGTTCATGTGCGGGGCCTCCCTGCCGGCGCCGGTAATACGTATGTGTTACAGGTACGAGCACGACCCGGATTCCCTTTTGAAGGCGGGTATGGAGTACGCGGCGAGGCAGATCACGGAGCTTGCGGAGAGCGGATGCGCCAGCGGGATACATATTTACACCATGAACAAGCCCGACGTGGCAAAATTCGAGATGGGGGCGCTGAGAGATGCCGGATTTGGGGTATAGGATAGACAAATCTGAGGTACTGCGTTACCTGGGGCACCAGGGTCAGGAGATAGATAGGGAGCTTGACGCGCTCATTGACAAGGTCTGTGAAGAGTGCCTCAATTGCGCCGAGCCACGGTACTTCTGGCAGGTCTTTGAGATGGAGGAGCGGGGCGGACAGCCCGCCCTTGCCGGGACCGGCGCCGTATTTCAGGGAAAGGACATAAAAAAGCACCTGAATGGCGCAAAATACTGCGCGGTAATGGCGGCGACGCTGGGCTTTGAGGTGGAGAGGGCTATGATGCGGCTCTCTCGGCGCTCCGCCACCGGAGAGGTGATCTTCAATGCGGCGTGTACGGCGCTCATCGAGGCGGTATCCGACAGGTGTGAGAGTGAGATACTTGACTGGGGGAGGGCAAGGAGCCTCACCGGGGTGTTCAGGTACAGCCCAGGGTACGGTGACTTTCCCCTGGAGCAGCAGCCGGAGGTGCTGAACGTGATAAGCGCCGACGTGCGGCTGGGGATAACGCTGACGGACAGTATGCTCATGCTGCCAAAAAAGAGCGTATCGGCGCTCATAGGTCTGTTCCCCGAGGGGGTCAGGGAGGCGCGGCACGGCACCTCCTGCGACACCTGCGAGAACAGAGAAAACTGCGAATACCGTAGAGGAGGGACCTCCTGTGGAAAATAAATTTGTACTTTTTGACGGCGGAATGGGCACGGAGCTCCAAAAGCGGGGGCTCAAAACCGGAGGACTGCCGGAGCTTCTCAACCTGGAAAGCCCGGAGATCGTAAGGGCTGTCCACGCCGACTATGTGGCGGCGGGGGCTGACGTCATCACCGCCAACACCTTCGGAGCCAACTCAAGAAAGCTGGGAAGCGCACAAAAGGTGAGGGAGGTCATCTCCGCCGGAATACGCCTTGCGCGGGAGGCGGGCGCCAAGCGCGTGGCGCTGGATTTGGGACCCACCGGAGCAATGCTCGCCCCCATGGGGACATTGAGCTTTGACGAGGCATATGAGCTTTACCGGGAGCAGGTTCTCGCCGGAGCCGAGACGGGGGCGGACCTTGCGGTGATCGAGACGATGTCGGACCTATTAGAGGCGAAGGCGGCGCTGCTGGCGGTGAAGGAAAATTCCCATCTGCCGGTGTATGTCACCATGACCTTTGCCGCCGACGGCAGGACGTTTCTGGGTACGGACCCGGCGATTGCCGCGGTGACGCTCTCTGCGCTGGGAGCCGACGCGGTTGGTATAAACTGCTCGCTGGGACCCGAGGAGATAATTCCCTTTGCCAAGGAGATGCTTGAGTGGTCCACGGTTCCCGTTATGGTCCAGCCCAACGCGGGGCTTCCCGACGCGACCTCCGGTCAGACGGTGTATCACGTCACGCCGGAGCGGTTCGCCGCCGCCGTGGGAGAGATGCTGGACGCTGGCGTCACCATAGCCGGCGGCTGCTGTGGAACGACGCCGGAGCATATAAGGCTCCTGCGGGCGGAGATGGACAGGCGCCGGCCCGTGGAGCGCACAGTGCGCCGCAGGAGCGTCTTTACAAGCGGTCAGAGGCTTGTGTGCGCCGACAGCGGCGTCGCTGTGATAGGCGAGCGGATAAACCCCACGGGAAAAAAGAAGATCAAGGAGGCGCTGCGCTCCTCCGCCTTCGACTATATCCTCAACGAGGCAATAAACCAGGAGGAGGCGGGGGCACAGCTTTTGGACGTGAACGCCGGACTTCCCGAGATCGACGAGGCGGGTACGCTCACAAGGCTTGTGACGGCGCTTCAGGCGGTGTCGCCGCTGCCACTCCAGATAGACAGCTCCGACCCCATAGCACTTGACAGGGCGTGCCGCGTCTACTGCGGCAAACCCATCATAAACTCCGTAAACGGCAAGAGGGAAAGCCTGGAGGCGATTTTGCCCATCGCGAAAAAATACGGCGCGGCGGTGGTGGGGCTCACTCTCGACGAAAACGGAATTCCCGAAAGAGCTGAGGACAGGCTGAATATAGCCGAGCGTATCCTTAAAGCGGCGGGGGAGTACGGCATACCCAGCGAGGATGTGCTTATAGACTGCCTGACAATGGCGGTCTCAACAAACCAGACCTTTGCCCGTGAGACACTTCGGGCGGTGGGGCTGGTGACGGAAAGGCTCGGCGTGAAAACCGTCCTGGGCGTCAGCAACATTTCCTTCGGACTGCCCAACAGGGAGCTTCTGAACGCCACATTTTTGGCAAACGCCTTCGCCCAAGGGCTGACACTGCCAATTTTGAACCCCATGTCCAAAAGATACATGGACGTGGTGGCGGCGTGGCGGGTGCTCTCCGGCGAGGACGTGGGCTCACAGGTGTATATAGATACTTATGTAAACCAGACGACCGTATACCAAAGTTATGTAAACAAGAGCGAAAAAAGCATTATGTCAACCGAAAATATTATGTCAACTAACCCTTTAAGCGAAGTTGACATAACTCAAATCGTCCTGTCGGGCAGAAAAATGCTCATAGAGGATGCGGTGATGAAGGCTCTTGAGGTTAAAACTCCCATGGAGGTCATAAACGACCTTCTCATACCCGCCATCAACGCCGCGGGAGAGAGATTTGAAAAGGGACAGTTCTTCCTCCCGCAGCTGATGGCGTCGGCGGAGACGGTGAAGCTTGGCTTTGATGTGGTGAAAAGCTCGGCAAAATCTGGCGAGGTCAAGGGAAAGGGGAAGATTCTCCTTGCCACTGTCAAGGGCGACATTCACGACATAGGAAAGAATATCGTCAAAATGCTCCTTTCAAATTATGGCTACGAGATCGTTGACCTGGGTCGCGACGTGGCGCCGGAGCTCATTGTTGACGTTACTATGAGGGAGCATATAAGGCTAGTCGCCCTGTCGGCGCTCATGACCACCACGGTAAAAAATATGGCGTTGACCATCAAAATGCTACGCGACGCCGGCGCTGACTGCAAGGTCATGGTTGGCGGCGCCGTCCTCAACGAGGAGTACGCCAGACTAGTCGGCGCAGACTACTACACCAAGGACGCCCAAGACTCCGCCCGAGTCGCCAATATTGTTTTTGATGAGCCCTTCCAGGAGAAATGGTACGCGTCGCCGTAAATGTCCTTAACATAGAGTTAACGCGTTGGAGCAGCGTGGGCGGGAATGTATCCGCCGAAACGTCTATAACGGCTCCTGAGGGCACCCAGGGGGCACAGACGGAGGCTGAGGTCGTCCCCACGGCAGAGACAGGCACGGAAGGGCAAAAAAACAGCGCCCTCAGCGTGGGAGCGGAGAGCACTGGTATCAATACAAGTCCGAAGGGACATACACAGGTGGAGCAAAGGACAATTGAGGAGTATACCAGGTCCACGGATTCAAGACTTTCCAAATGGCTGAATCGGGTCAAAAGCGCCCTTGAAAGCGGAGATATGACCGCTTCAAAAATGAAAATAGTTCTTGGAGAAGTTAACCAAAAAGCGACCAATGCCGTAAGGTCCGCCACAGGAATTGATACTACGGGATTCAGTCACATGATGGATGGGTCTGCGGTGCAGCATATCGAGTTGAGACATGGGGTGAACGGGCAGGCTGATTCCTCAATGTCCAACACGGATGACCTTGCAAGAGTAGGGTATATTCTTGATACGTTCGATGATTGTATGCCGCTTAAAAATGAGGACGGTTCTCCGGCCCTTAGTAAACAGTACCGGGACGCAAAGAACAATCCCGCGCCCATGATCCAATTCCAAAAGAGGATCGATGGAACATATTATGTAGTTGAAGCTGTTCCGGATAGTGCTGACAAGAAATTGCATATTATAAGCGCATATATGCAAAAAAACAGCGGAAACATCAACCAAGTGCTGAACGTGCTAAATAACAGCCCGCAGCATACGTCCGAGACGCCACTTGATCCTGTAGTTTCCGCTGATAACACTGTACCACAGTCCGCGCCTTCTGTCAACCCCGAAGTCTCCGAGAAAATACAGGGGACCTCGGACGGAAACGAGAAGCATTCCGGCAGCCCCGTAGGGAGCACAGGCATAGACGTTTCCGGTGACCGAGATCCGGAAAGCAATATATCACCGCAGCTCGCCTTTGTCAAGGGAATTATTGACGACGCCATCGGAGCGGCGAAAAACGGCAGGGCGGATATTGCCCAGGTGATCAACCGAATCGGGGAGACGGCGACCACCGAGGAGACCGCGAGAGCGGCGGTGGAGGAATACCAGAACCTCTTTGCCGGCGGCGAATACGCCACGGACGCACAGGGGAAGGTATATAAAACTGGCGGAGAGACGGACCTGAGCCTTGACGAAAGGCGGGAAGACCAGTATATTCTGGGCAAAAGGAATATCAACGCCTTCCAGTTCGACCACCCGCAGGTGCACAAATTCTATGTGGAAGCGGCGAACATGCTGCTTGACGACATAGGACAGACCACCAGGGGGGAGAGGATCTTCTCGTGGAGACCGGACCAATGCGCGCCGGTGGTGTCGGGGGTGAAGCGTCAGACCAGCGGTCCCATCACCTCACTGCGGGACGACTACAAAATGCAATACGCCCGGATCGAGGACGTTCTGAACCGCATTATCAACGACAAGGGGCAGGAGAATATAGCCGACGCGAAGCGGGTTGAGACGATACTGGACGACATACTCCGAAACGGCTATGAGAGCATGAGAGGTCCGGTGGCGCCAAACACCGAGTACATTGAAACACTCAGGCAGATGGGGCAGGTCGGCGAGGAGGTCACGGCAGGGACGGAGACCGCCGCCGAGCCGGTGGATGACGCGCTGCCGCTTCCGCAGGAGCCGGGGGACCGGAATCTGAGCGCGGCGGAGAGGGGATTTGCTACCCCGACGCGGGGAGATATAGTGTACACCCAGAATAACACGATGAACGCCGGAGTGGATATTACGCAGGAGGAAAGCGAGAGATACGTGCCGGGGGTTCATGAACAGGTGACAGAGGAAATGTCCCTGGAGCGGGCGCTGGGGCAGTTCTATCAGGACAATAACGGCAGATTTACCAATCTGGAGG
Source organism: uncultured Oscillospiraceae bacterium (assembly GCA_947588955.1). Classification (GTDB taxonomy): domain Bacteria; phylum Bacillota; class Clostridia; order Oscillospirales; family Oscillospiraceae; genus RUG626. The sequence continues at coordinate 25,836 of CANPYX010000002.1, forward strand.
ACACCGTTGACACGCTCCTTGAGAAAGAGACGTGGACAGGAGCGGACCAGGACGCGGCGCAAATCGCCTTCCGGTGGATGAACGCCCACCGGCACGACCTGACAGACGAGCAGTACAGCCGCTTTTGGGCGCTCCACCGGGCGATAGGGGAAATCGGCGGCACTGAGGCTGGGCGAAGCCTTCAGGCCCGGCAAAAGTGGGTCGAGAGCGGAGACGGTATCGTCTCAAAATCCATGTCGATTATGGACGACCCGCGCATTGACAGGAAAGCCGCGCGAAAGGTCATCGAACACGTGCAAGACCTGGCGGAGAAGTTTGACCGCGCCGTGGAGGATGAGAACAATGTCGCTTTCGCGGAAATCATCAGAGAGGTTGCCGTTGAGAGAAACACGACAAAAACGAGGGCGAACGGAGAAATCAAGAAAAGCGCTGAGTGGGCGCTTAGGCAGATAATGGAGCGCGGGGACGCGGAATTTTTGAAAAGCGCCGCCCGGTCAAGTATAGTCGCTATGGCTCAGGATTACGTGCCGCAAAGCGTAACGGCAAGGCTTAAAGCGGTCCACCGCGACGCTATGCTGTCGAAGATCTCCACTTGGGCGAGAAACATAGTTTCAAACAACGTATTTGACCCCATTGACAGCATAGCGCGGGACATCTCCGTGCCGCTGGATATGGCGCTTTCCAAAATTACCGGTACACGGTCCACAGGTCTTGACGCCTCCTGGTTCTCAAAAGCAAAGCGGGAGGGCACAAAGTACGGGCTTGCGCGGTCGTTCTTGGAGGTGTCGCTGGACATCAGCGCCGAGGGCGCGGAGAGTAAATACGGACAAGCAGGTAACAGGACCTTCAAGATGACCGGCGGGGTTTTCTCACGGTTCATGTCACAGTGGGAGAAAATCTCCAACTACGCCATGTACAGTACCGACCAAATGCAAAAGGGCGGCATTGAGGCGGAGGTCCAGCGGGGCGTCGACCGGCTCTATGAGCAGGGTAAAATTACCGATGATTCCCTTCGTGACGCGGGGGCGCAGGAGGCGGTCTTCAGGACGTTCCAGGAGGACAGCGTAATCGCGAAAGGGCTTTCCGTCATGCGGCGTGGACTTAATCAGATAGCCCATGTGGGTGACATTGGACTTGGGGATATTCTAATGCCTTTTGTGCAGGTTCCGGCGAATCTGGTAGACATCACGGTGGACTACTCCCCACTGGGAATGGCGAGGGGAATTTACAGACTGGCGGATACCCTCATTGACGCCAAAAACGGAACAATGACGGCGGCTCAGCAGGCGCGGGCGGTACAGACCGTGGGGCGTTCGCTGACCGGCACCGCTGTTTTGGCGCTGGCTGTGCTGGCGAAGATGGGCGGCGCTCTTATTATTTCCGATGACGGGCGGGACGAGGACAAGGACAAATCCGCGCTTGAAAGTCAGGCGGGGCTCTCCGGCACACAAATCAATCTTTCTGCCGTTAAGAGGCTCCTGACCGGAGGAAGCGCGGAAAAACAGTCCGGCGATGTGCTGATGTCCATCGGATTTATGGACCCGATAAACGCGCTCCTTAACATGGGCGGGCTCATTGCCGATGACTTTGTTGCCGAACATGAAGGAGAGAAAAACGGCATTACGTTCGGCGAGATCATGAAGGACGCGGCGTCATGGGTTACTCAATCGGTTATGGACCTCCCTATGATGTCCCCCATCGCCGACGCTGCCCAGGCATATCAATACTCTAAAGCGGACACCGAGGGCGGCAGGTGGATGGATGCCGCCGAGCAGTATGCCGCCGGACAGGTCACGAGCCTTATTCCAAACAACCTGAAGGGCATTGCCCAGGGCACGGACACCAAAAAGCGCGACCTCTACTCCGGTCAAACGCTGGGTGAGCAGGTCGTTGACAGCGTTTTAGGCTCCGTCCCCGGATTGAGACAGCGGCTCCCCGCAAAGCTGGACAGCTACGGGGAGGAGATAAGCACGGGCAACCGGATATTGAATTTCCTGAACAACAATATCCTACCCGGCTCCGTGGTCCAATATCAGCCGAGAAACGAGGAAATCGAGAAGCTTCTTGATGACATCTACAGCACCACCGGCTCCGTGACCCAGTACCCCGACAGGAACCCGCCAAACTCCATATCGAAGGATACGGACGGGGACGGCAAGACGGAGAAGTACGTCTTGACCGCCGACGAAAAACGGCAGTACCAGAAGACCCAGGGGAGCATTTTTGAGGACTTGGTGGGGCAGATATTTGACGCCGGGAAGGACGCGTTCACTCCGGAGGAGCTGCTTGACATTGTTTCCGGCATAAAAAGCTATGCCGGCAGCGAGGCAAAGAGGGAGTATTTCGAGGAAAACGACATTGACGCGGCGGTACAGTCGAATTTCATCACAAAGGCTGTGACCGCCGGGAAAGAGGCCGATATTCCCTATGTGGTCTATATGACCTATCACGGTATGATGGGCAATCTGGACTATGAGAAGGGCGTAAGCGGGGCGAAAAAGGCGGCTGTGGTCAAGGTCATAGATTCCCTGGACCTTTCACCGGAACAGAAGGATTACCTTTACCTTGGCGAGGGCTACGCGGAGAATTCAATCAACGAGACACCGTGGCACTGAAAGGAGAATGTTGAATGAAAACGGTCAACGATGTATTTACCGCCGCTATGGGGCTGATGGATGAGCTTGACGCCGAGGGCGGGGCGAGGACAAGCGACACCCGGGAGTACGAACACCGTACCCCCGGGATCGTAAACATGATGGTCTCCGAGTACCGCATACTCGCCGGCATGTCCGGCGGCTTTGTGGCGCTGGAGGGAATGGAGGACCCTATCCTCAAAATCGATGACACATACGCCATCGGCGTCATGCAGTACGGGCTCGCGGCGAACCTCCTTGTGGACGAGAACCCCACGGCGGCGAGCTTCTATGAGCAGCGATATGAGGAGCTGCGCGACCGCTACTTTTCCCGCCGTCCCGCCCAGGACGGGGAGGAGATCGTGGACATGTACGGGGGGATCGAGTACGGACAATTCGGGCGGTGGTGACGGGAATTTCATTAGTAAATCCGTTAGTAAAATCGCGGTTTTTTGCCCCGTTAGTAAGTCGTTAGCAACGATTTGCGCCAAGTCGTTCCAGTTGGTTTCACAATTTTGAGGGGCTGAAAAGCCTTGGGAATAAAGGAAAATCCCGAAACCGTTGCGGTTTCGGGATTCTCGATATGGCAGCGGGAGAAGGATTCGAACCCTCACATACGGAGTCAGAGTCCGCTGTGCTACCTTTACACAATCCCGCTAAACGCAAGAGCTATTATAACCACAGCGGGCGGGGTTGTCAAGGTTTTTCTGAAAAATTTTTTTCTCAGTTTTTCGAGGCTTATTTCATCAGCTTGTCGTATGCCTTTTTTATGCCGCAGCCGTATACCAAGGGTATCGCGATGTAACCCAGCGCGGCCTGGAGGAACTGGAAGGGGAGCTTCGCCAGGGCGTATTCGGGGGTGGAGTAGATGTAGGCGCGCCCCAGGGAGTAGCCCGTTACCATGATAATTGCGCCCACGGTGATGGCTATAATGGCGGAGAGCACGGGCTTTTTGGTCAGGACCTTGCGGGTCATGAGGACGATCACCACCGCCTGGAGCCCGTGGGTCACAAGGGAGACGAACATTGGAGTGGGGTAGAAGATCATGTCCCCCAAAAACGCTCCCACGCCGCCGACCACGAAGGCGCAGAAGGGGTCCAGAAGAAGCGCCGCGGTGCAGATGACTATGTCGTTGGCGTAAAGGTGTCCGCCGGGGACCGGTATGGACAGTATCTCCATGCTCAGGACTATGTTCATCGCCATGAGCATCGCGGTAACGGTCAGCTTCTTTATGTCTTTTGCTTTCATTGGGATTCCTCCTTGACTTTTGGGATTTACCTCATTATAATGGCTTTTGGGTATATTGAAATCACCAAAAAAGGAGAATTTTTTATAACCAGATGCTCACCTATAATTTGAAGGAGGGGACAGGTCCCCTCTATATGAGGCTTTATTGGCATATACGCGAGGACATACGCTCCGGCGCGATACCCTCCGGCAGCCGTCTTCCGTCAAAGCGGACGCTGGCGGAGCATCTGGATGTGAGCGTCATCACGGTTGACGGGGCTTACAAATGCCTTGTGGACGAGGGCTACGCCGTCAGCCGCGAACGGAGCGGATACTTTGCGGCGAAGCTTGGGGCGGTATCCGTGAATGTCGAGGCGCCGGACTATACGCCGGTGGAGGACGCCCCGGCGGAGCCCGGAAGGGACCTGGGGTTCCGCTACTCGGCGCTTACAAAGATAATGCGCGAGGTCATCACCGATTACGGTGAAAAGCTCCTTTTAAAGCCACCAGCCTTTGGCTGCGCCGAGCTGAGAAACGCCATAGCGGCGTTTCTGCGGCGCTACAGAGGTATGCGGGTGGAACCGGCGAGGGTGATAGTCGGCTCCGGCGCCGAGTACCTTTACGGAATGCTGGCCCAGCTTTTCGGAAGGGACAGGCTCTTCGCCCTGGAGGACCCGGGATATGAGAAAATAAGGCTGGTTTACGCCTCCTGCGGGGCTAAATATGAGCTGCTGCCCCTTGACGGTGACGGCATAAGCTCCGCCGCCCTCGCCACGTCAAACGCCGATATACTCCACGTGACGCCCTACCACAGCTACCCCACGGGCATAACCGCCTCAGCGTCAAAGAGGCGTGAATACTTAGACTGGGCGGAGCGAGGGGACAGGATAATTATCGAGGACGACTTTGACTCGGAATTTTCCCCTTCCCGCAAGCCCCAGGAGCCGCTTTTCTCAATGGACAGGGGAGGGAGGGTCATATACCTCAACACCTTCTCCCACTCCCTGGCGCCGTCAATGCGTATGGGTTACATGGTCCTGCCAGAGGGTCTTATGCGGGAGTACAGTGAAAGGCTGGGCTTTTATTCCTGCCCCGTGCCCGCCTTTGACCAGTATGTACTTGCCAGATTCATTGACCGCGGTCACTTTGAACGCCACCTGAACAAGGTGAGACGCCAGCTCAGAACAGAGGAAAAAAAAATAGTCCGCCCCTCCATCTGAGCGTGGAGGGGCAAGTGTTACATTATGCCAAGTCCGTTTTTACCGAATTCCGCCACAAAGTTGCGCATTTCCTCTGGGGACTCAATGCCGTGGGTGCGCGCGATGAGCTCTTCACGCTCCCGCTGGGAGAGGGCGGAGAAGCGGTCATAGGCCAGCATATTGGCCGCCAGCGCCATGCCGAAGCCCATCGGCAGCCCGTCGTTGTAAAGGTTCTGATAATACATTTTTATCACCTCGCGAATAGCTTTCCCCTTTGCGCGCGCGGCTATGCGGCGGACGGGAAAAATGTGAATGAACGGGTTGACTTACGGGGAAAAATAGTGTAAATTTAGGGTACGGCAATAGCCGAAAATCATAAAAATGTGAGGTGAGGGCATGGACGCCGGCAGTACGGGCACAGTTGGCCGAGAACGGATGCGCGGGACCGGCTTATTCTCCGTGCCCGCCTTTTAAAATCACAGCTGTGCCTTGTTGTTCTTAAATTTAAGAAAGCAAGGTGAAAAAATGAGCGAGAACACTGTACTCTCCGCCACCATCGAGGCGCTTATTGAGAGTAAAAAGTACCTGACTCTCCGCGACATCTTCGTTACCATGCAGCCCATGGATATTGCCCACCTCCTGGGGGAGCTGGGAGAGAACAGGCTGGCGCTGATGTTCCGGCTCCTTCCCAAGGAGCTGGCGGCGGAGACCTTCATTGAGATGGACCCGGAGGAGCAGGAGCTCCTGATCCGGGGCTTTTCGGACGCCGAGCTCAAGGACGTGGTGGATGAGCTTTACGTGGACGACGCGGTGGACCTCATCGAGGAGATGCCCGCCAACGTTGTCAAGCGTATTCTCAGGTCCGCAGACCCGGAAATGCGCAGGACCATAAACGAGCTTTTAAATTACCCGGAGGACTCCGCGGGCTCCATTATGACCACGGAGTATGTCTCCCTGCGCCCGGATATGACCGCGGAGGAGGCGATAAAGCGCATCCGACGCGGCGCCGTTGACAAGGAGACGATTTACACCTGCTACGTGACGGACAGGAACCGCAAGCTCGTGGGGTATGTTACCCTCAAGTCCCTGCTGCTTGCCGAGGACGACACGCAGATCACGGACATAATGGGAACGGACACCATCTCCGTCACCACCACCGACGACCAGGAGGAGGTCGCAAATACCTTCTCAAAATACGACATGTCGGCGCTCCCCGTGGTGGACAAGGAGTCGAGGCTCGTGGGCATCGTCACCGTTGACGATGCCATCGACGTCATGGAGGAGGAGGCCACCGAGGACATCGAGAAGATGGCCGCCATCATGCCAACGGACAAGCCTTATTTAAAGCTGTCGCCCTTTGAAATTTGGAAGTCCCGTATACCCTGGCTTTTACTGCTGATGGTTTCCGCCACCTTCACCGGGCTTATCATCAGCTCCTTTGAAAGCGCCCTCGCCAAATGGGTGGCGCTCACCGCTTTCATACCCATGCTCATGGACACCGGCGGCAACACCGGCTCCCAGGCGTCGGTCACCGTTATACGCGCCCTGTCCATCGGTGACCTGGAGTTTTCGGACTTCTTCCGCGTCGTCTGGAAGGAGCTTCGCGTCGCGGTACTCTGCGCCGTGTCCCTCGCCGTGGTGAACTTTCTGAAAATACAGCTTGTGGACGTGATGCTCCTGGGCAACACCGGCGTCACCGTAACGGTGAACCTTGTCATCTGCGTAACCCTCGCCTTCACAATCATCTGCGCAAAGCTTGTGGGCTGTACGCTCCCGCTCCTGGCGAAAAAGCTGGGCTTTGACCCGGCTGTCATGGCCAGCCCCTTCATAACCACCATCGTCGATGCCCTGAGCCTGCTCATTTACTTCCAGGTCGCCAGCGTTCTTTTGGGAATATGAAAAAGCTGATGAAAAATTGAGAAAACCACTTGACACCGCCCCCGCGCTGTGGTAATATACTTGAGCACGCGCGAGTGGTGGAATTGGCAGACTCGCTAGATTCAGGTTCTAGTGTGCATTACGCACGTGCGGGTTCAAGTCCCGCCTCGCGCATAAAAAGACCGGCCGCAGCCGGTCTTTTTGCTATACGCGGATTAAAGCTCTCTTCGGCAGCCTTTCGCGCCGTTGGGAGGGAATAAAAACGGCTTTTGCCGGTTTAAGCTTCCGGGGTGATTTAGGATATGATAACCAAAATAGTTTTCGGCGACCCTGTGAGGACCGACGCTGTGACGGCGCAGGTCCCAAAAGGGGAGAGGGTCAAACGCTTTAGCCTGACGCGGGAGGAAAAGCGCCTTGTTTTCCGCTGTCCGCTTAAAGCCGGCGACGCCGTATACGGGCTCGGGGAGACGATGGGAAGGGTGAACAAGCGCGGCGGGCGTTACATATCCTTTAACACCGACACCGCCGACCACACGGACTCCAACCCCTCGCTTTACGCCTCCCACAATTTTATTGTCATCGACGGGGAGAGGTCCTTCGGCGCGTTTTTCGACACCCCCGCGAAGGTCACATTTGAGATCGACTACATGGGCTCCGGGGAGTTCGTGGCGGACTGTGAGACGGGTGACCTGAACCTATATGAGATTGAGGGCGGCTCGGCTTATGAGATCTGCCGAGAGCTTATCCGCGCCGTGGGCAGGTGCTACCTTCCGCCGCTTTGGGCGTTTGGGTACGGGCAGAGCAGATTCGGCTACGCCTCGCCAGAGGATTTCCGCGCCGTTGCCGACGGATACAAAAATAACGGTATCCCGTTGGACTATATCTGCATGGACATAGACTATATGGACGGGTATCGGGACTTTTCCTTCAATGAGCGGAGCTTCCCGGACCCCGCCGCCTTTGCCTCTGAGATGAGAGGTCGCAGGATACATCTTGTGCCCATCGTAGACGCCGGGATCAAAATTGAGCCGGGGGATACGGTTTACGAGGAGGGAGTAAAGGGCGGATACTTCTGCCGAAACCGGGAGGGCGGCTTCTTCTCCGCCGGAGTGTGGCCGGGCATGACCCACTTCCCGGACTTTCTGAACACCTCCGCCAGGGATTGGTTCGGGCGGCAGTACAAATTTTACACCGACAGGGGCTTTGAGGGCTTCTGGAACGACATGAACGAGCCAGCCATATTTTACAGCGAGTACACCAAAGGGTTTAAAAATCCCCTTTACCGCCTGGCGATGGACATATTCTTTGGCAAGCGTCGAAAGGAGAAGAAGGAGCGGGAGCTTATTCGCGACTACAAGTCCTTCTTCCACGACGCCGACGGGCGGAGAGCGCGGCACTATGACGTCCACAACCTTTTTGGGGCGATGATGACCAGGGCGACAAGCGAGGGGCTTGACAAGCTCCTGGACCACCGCTTCATGCTCTTCTCCAGGTCAAGCTACATAGGCGCGGGACGCTACGGCGGTGTGTGGACGGGGGACAACAGCTCCACATGGGAGCACCTTATGCTCAACGTCCGCCACATGCCCTCCCTCAATATGTGCGGCTTCCTATTCTCCGGCGCCGACACCGGCGGCTTCGGCGGCAACTGCACCCGTGAGCTTCTGCTCCGGTGGCTCGCCTTCTCCGTGTTCACGCCGCTTATGCGCAACCACACAAGCAAGTTCACCCGCAATCAGGAGGCGTACAGCTTCGGTGACACAGATGCCTTCCGCAAGGTCATTGGCCTGCGCTACAGGCTCCTGCCGTACATATACTCCGAATACATGAAGGCTGCGCTGAGGTCGGATATGTACATAAAGCCCGTGGAGTTCGTCTACCCCGAGGCAAAGGGCATAGAGGACCAGCTGCTCGTGGGCGACAGCATAATGATCGCCCCCGTTGTCACAGAGGGGGCGCTGTCCAGGAACATCTTTGTCCCTGAGGACATGACGCTTGTCCGCTATGACGGCGGCTTTAAATGCGAGCGCGCCGCCCGCGGATGGCACACCGTCAGCGTGGGGCTTGACGAGGTGGTGTTCTTTATAAGACACGGGAAGCTCCTGCCGGTGGGCAAGCCCATCATGAACACCGGGGAGTACGACGCCGCCACCCTGGAGCTCCTGGGCGACGGGGAGACATATGAGCTCTACACCGACGACGGCCTCACCCGCGATTGCACCGAGGAAAATATAAGGCTCCTTAAAAAAGATAAGTCTTAATTTCGCAAGCCGCGCTATTGAAAAAATCGGGGTAACGCAATATAATAACAAAATGTCGAAAAATAATAAATCAACGGAGGCAGAAAAATGAAAAAGGTCCTTATAGTGATACTTGTCATCATCCTGATTATAGCAGTGCTGGCGGCTGCCTTGGTCATATGGCAGTGGGATAACCTGAAAGCCGTTTATACGGTCATCACAAAGGACGCCGCCGAGCTTGAGCAGGCGGTGACGGATAAGCGCGAGGCGCACCGGCAGGAGCTCCTTTCAAAGGCGGCAATAACGGTGGAACAGCCCACAATGGAGCAGGGCGAGGACGTGCTTATGGGCTCCGCCTCCTCCGAGGAGGTCAAAAAGGAGTTGGGCATCACCGATCTCCTGGAGAAGGGCAAGCAGGCAGGCGTAATCCCCGACGGCGGCTCCGGTGAGGCTGCCAACAACAGCGGCCTTACATATGACGAACTCACCGACATATGCGTAGCTGAGATATATAACTCCCGCGTCGATTTTATGGACGGTCTCGGCGGCATAAAGGACGACGTGACCGAGAAGCTTGAGGAGCTCCCAGAGGAGGAACGCACAGGTTCAAAGACAGTCGAGCTCGCCATGGAGAGCGTGGGCGATTTCAACGAGCTGGAGAGCGCCATGGACAGCCAGGTAAAGGATATTATAGACAGGTACGAGCCGCTCCTTGAGGAGACTGAGGGCGACACCTCCGTGCTTGACATGCTCTGGGAGCATTATAATGACGAGAAGGAAACAGAGAAGGCTTACTACATAAGCAAATTTGCCGCGGGTTGAGCCGTATGGACGCGGTAATATTTGATTTTGACTACACCCTTGGCGACACCACCGACGGAATATTGAAATCAATAACCCATGGACTTACCGGACTCGGCTTTCCGAAGGCAGACAGCGAGGCCATGCGGCGCACAATAGGGCTGTCCCTCCCCGAGACGCTGGCAAGGCTCACGGGCTCTATAGACCCGGAGAAGGCGCGGATGTTCACAAGGCTTTTCATGGAGAAGGCGGACGAGGTGATGGTAGCCTCGGCATCGCTATATCCGGAAACGCTCCCGCTTCTCAAAAAGCTTCGGGAAAAGGGCGTAAAAACGGCCATAGTCACCACCAAGGCGCGATTCAGGATAGAGGGTATTTTTGAAAAATTCGGCGCCCTGGACCTCATCGACGTCATCGTGGGCTGTGACATGGTGAAAAACGAAAAGCCCCACCCGGAGGCTCTGCTTTTGGCGCTTAATGAGCTTCATACCGCGCCCGAACGCGCCATATATATAGGAGACAGCACCGTTGACGCCCGCTGTGCCCAAAGCGTCGGGGTGCCCTTCGCGGGAGTCCTCACCGGCACCACCGGGGCGGCGGAGCTGGAGGCTTACCCACACGCCGCTGTTGCGGTGGATTTGGCGGAGCTTGAGAGAACCCTGAATTTATAAGGAGTGACCCTTTGATGGAGCGGGGAAGATCCATAATCCGCGTAAGCGTTATAGGCATAGTCGTGAACCTTGTGCTCGTGGGCTTCAAGGCGCTGGTGGGCTTTGTTTCCGGGTCCGTGGCGATAATCATGGACGCCCTCAACAACCTGACCGACGCCCTTTCCTCCGTCATAACCATCGTCGGCACAAAGATAGCCGGAAAAGCTCCGGATCGCAAACACCCCTACGGGCACGGGCAGGTGGAGTACATCACCGGCATTTCCGTGGCGGTAGTCATTCTTGCCGCCGGCGTCACGGCGGCGGTGGAGTCTGTGCGGAAGATAATCGACCCCGTCACCGCAAACTACACCGCGGCATCCCTCATCATAATCGCCGTGTCCGTGGCGGGCAAGCTTCTGCTGGGAAGGTACGTAAAAGGGCAGGGGAGGAAGCTCAACTCCGAGGCGCTGGTGGGTTCCGGCACCGACGCCATGATGGACGCCCTGGTGTCCCTCTCCACCCTCGCCGCGGCTGTAGTCTCCATGATATGGCACATAAACCCCGAGGGGTGGCTGGGCGCGCTCATATCCCTGCTAATGCTGAAATCCGGCGTTGAGCTTCTTATGACGAGTCTGGGGGAGATAATCGGCACAAGGATCGACAGCGAGCTCTCCGGCAAGCTGAAAGCGTTTATATGCCGCTATCCCGGCGTCCTGGGCGCCTATGACCTGTCTCTCCACCGCTACGGTCCTGAGAAGATAATCGGCTCCGTCCACATCGAGCTGCCCGACGAGATGACCGCCAGGGAAATACACAACCTGACCCGCCACATCTCCGAGGACGTGTTCGCCGGCTTCGGAATAGTCCTCACTGTCGGCATATACGCCTCCAACACCACCGACAGGCGTTTTGCCGAGATGAAGGAGGAGCTTCGGGGGCTCATTGTACATTACCCGGAGATCCTTCAAATGCACGGCTTCTACGTTGACACGGAGCGGAGCCTTGTCACCTTCGACCTCATCATCGACTTTAAATGCGACCGTAAGGAGCGCATACGCGACGAGCTCATAGCGAGCATGGAGGAGAAATACCCGGAGTACATTTTCGCCGTCGTCCTGGACAGCGACATAAGCGACTGAAAAAGCCGCGGCGAAAGACCTGAAATTTGCCCCTTGGAGGAGCCTATGAAAACATATATACGGCGAGTCAACTACTATGAGACAGACAAGATGGGCGTTGTGCACCACTCAAACTACATTCGCTGGTTCGAGGAGGCGCGGACAAGCTTTATGGAGCAGGTGGGCTACACCTACCCCAGGCTTGAGGAGGAGGGGATAATAAGTCCCGTCATAAGCGTGAGCTGCGAATACAAAAAGCCTGTCCGTTACCCGGACACCGTTGCCATAGACGTGTATCTCACCTCCATGACAAAATTCCGCTGTTCATTCCGCTACGAGGTCAAGGACGCCGCCACCGGCGAGAGACGCGCCGTAGGGACGAGCCAACACTGCTACCTGGACGGCAACGGCAAAATTGTCAACATGGAGCAGCACAACCCCGATTTCCTCCGCGCCTTTGAGCGTGAGTGCGAATAAAAAACCGTCCAAAGAGGATCACAAGACCCTTTTTGGACGGTAATTTTACTCTTGGAACGTTTTGCTTAATCGATCACAATGATCTGCCCGATGTCCGGGGAAATATACGCGCTGGGGAAGACCGGCCAGATGACAAATGGGAACTGCTTATAGCCCGGAGAGTTTTCAAAGCCCGCCTCCGGGACGGGACAGGGGGTGCGGAAGGCGGTCCAAAGCTTTCCGCATGGGAGCCACATGGTGTGGACCGTAACGCCGTTTTCCGCCGTCTCAACTGTCACGGTGATATTTTTGTCCACGCTGACGGTCTTAAAGTCCTCTACCTGCGCACCGCCGGAATAGCTTTCCCCGGATTGGAGGTAACAGCGAAAATCCGCCATTCCTGTTTTCAGTACCCGTATGCCGTTGGAAAAATCAAATTCCCCGGTAAATACAGCCTCTATGATGTCTTGACCGCCGCTGACCGGTATGTTGTCGCGTGTCAAAAGCATGGGCACGGCGGCGCCGTCCTCTCCGACGGGCAGGCTGTCATCCTTGTAGAGTGACGACATTATCCTCAGGCCGTATTCGCTGTACTCCTTTGTCACAAAAAGCGACCGTTTGAAGTCGTTCCTTTTACATTCAAAGGAGAGCTTCCACACGCGCCCGGACGCGCCGTCAAAGCTGAATTTCACGTTGACGATCGGCTCCCTGCCCCTCGCCTCCAGGCGGTATCCGGCATTCACTCCGTCAAACTCAAGGGAGAAATACTCCACTCCGTCCTCAAAAAAATGGGTCCCCGATTCTCCGTACTCCCGGGAAAGCTGGCGGCTGAACGGGACCATGACCTTGTTATAGACATCCTCAGCCTTTTCCTCCGCCGTTGAAAGCTCCTCCAGCGCCGGAATGTCGCAGGAAACGCACGCGTCGTAAAGCCGGCTGAGATATTCAAGCTCATCCGGGGTCGCGGCGGCATATGGGTATCTTTGCGAAAGGACCGGCTCATCCTTGGCGGGACTGTTCGCGACACAGGCGGCGACGATGATAAAAACCACCGCCGCGACGCGTTTAAGCACTGCCCAAACCGCGCGCCCACGGCGCCCCGCCGCGTCCCGCTCCGTCCCGCTGCCTCTGCTCTCCTTCATGATTTCCTCCCACCAAGAGAAATACAAACCGATTATACAACCTTTTTCGCCTCACCGCAAGGTAAATCTTGTTCCCGATGCTTGATATTACAGCAAAAACCTGATAATATTTGATCCGCCGGCGATATTTTCAGACGGTCGGGCATTAAAAAGGAGAACTTGTTTATGGAAGTTGTCAACTTTTTTGAAAGCGACAGGCAGGAGCACTGGCTTTGTGAGATAGCCAAATGCGATTGGGGAGCGGGCGCGTTTTTACATGAGCTTCTCAGCAACGGGACTTTTTTTGAAGCTGTCGGGGAGGGCTCCAGGGTGCTGCTGCTGACAGATGGTGAGGAGCTCATCTCCTTTTGTACATACGCGCAAAAGGACGATATTCAGCCAACGAAGCTTACGCCCTGGATGGGCTTTGTCTACACCTTCCCCAAGCACCGGGGACACCGCTATGTGGGGGCGCTCTTTGCGGAAATCCAACGTCTCGCAAAGCAGGAGAACGTTAAAAAGGTGTATATATCAACAAATCACGTCGGCTTATACGAAAAATACGGCTGCGAGTATATGGCGCAAATGAACGACATGGGCGGAGAGTCCTCAAGAGTATATGTGAAAAGGATAGAATGACCTGCATGACCTTTTAGCTGTCATCCTCATCATCCGGCCAACAGCGCCGGAAAATCAGCCAAAAATAATGCTTGACAATTCCCCGGCGGAAAACTATAATATACAGGCGATCCGGGTGTAGCGCAGATGGTAGCGCGCATGGTTCGGGACCATGAGGCCGTGGGTTCAAATCCCGCCACTCGGATTTTATTGTCCCAAAAGGGGAACGTTCGGAAAAATCCGTGAATTTTGCGAAATTCACGGATTTTTTCTGTAAACGTACAGATTTTGGCGGAAAAAACCTGTAATTTGTTAAACGATGAAAATTCCTAGAAATTACTGTTGCAATTTAACGCGCGGTATAGTATAATTTACATGTATATATTTGCCGGCTTCTCGGAGATTTTTCTTCCGAGCGCCGAATATCACCTTGCCGCGTATTCCGCGGCGGAAAGAAGGTACAAAATGAAACACAGGTATCTTGTTCTGCTTCTCGTTCTGTGCATGGTGATAAGCGCCCTGCCCGTCACGGCTCTCGCCGGGGAGGGGAGCGCGCCCGATTTCTCCGAGCACCAGTCGCACTGGTCCTACTCGGTCCACGCAAGCATGAAGTCCTTGGAGGATAAGGACACCGGCGACGACATTCGCGCAGTCAATGAAACCCAGACCTACGACTTTGGAACGGTCAATTACGGCATCCAGAGCAACGAAACGCTCACATTCACCTTCACGAACAACGGCGACAAGTCGGGTGATGAAACACCCGCCGGCAACCCCAACAACTGGGGAGAGATGGACATCGCCGTTGTCAGCCAATCCACCTGCTTCAACTTCAAGTGGAGCACCGGGGAATACGGCCAAGCTAAACAAGGCGAGAGTGCGACCCTCACCGTCAGCGTGAGGGAAGACGCGCCTGTGAGCAAAGACGGCGCCATTACGGAAACCATAGTCTTTATGGACAGGAACAGCCGCGTCGGTTGGCCGGTAAAACTCAAAATCAACGTGGAGCGAAAGCCCGTCACCGTCACGCCGCCGGAGAGCATCACCAAGCACTACGGCGAGGTGCTTGACCCTGCCGACATAAAGGTCACGTGCGAAGATTCCACGATCAACGGCAAGACGCTAGCCGACCTCGGCGTGAAAGAGCTCTGCGGACTCGGCGCGAGCGCGACATCGTCTGCGTCGTCGATCCCATACGACTACTACTACACCGATATCGTCTATGACGGTATCTACGCCCTCACATTCTCCCGCCCGACCAAGATAACAGTCGAAAAGGTCACGCCTAAGCCCGAAGTGATATACGTCAAGGAGCTCACAAGGGGCACCCACCTGTCCAACGCCGGCGAATCGGCCGGCGGCAACGTACCCTCCGGCACGTTCTTCAACCCTTACGGCTGCGGTACGGTGGCCGGCAAGTTCACATGGGATATCCCTGATCAGGAGATAAAGGGTGGAACCTTCTGCATCTGCCCCTTTACTTTCACCCCGGACGATAACATAAATTATGAGCCTTATAAGAGCAATATCGCCGTCAAGATCGGCGACGGCACCTTCGACCCTGAATCCGGCGCGATGGTTTTCACCACCCTCACTCCCTCTGCGACCGAGGTTCAATACAATGGTAAAGCCCAACCCCTGACCTTCAAGACCAACAGGACAGACAGTCAGTCAGGCTCGGACAGCGTCTATGTCCAGTACAGACGCCATGGTTCTAATTCGGAGAGCGATTGGACCGTGACCGCCCCGACAGACCCCGGCGAATACGACGTGCGCGCCTCCATTCAGCCGAGGTACGGATACACCGGCGCTGCAGCCTCGATGGTGTACACCATAAAGCCGCGCACCGTAAATATCAATGTTGAGGTCTATTCCAAGCCCTATAACGCGGGCAAGACCTCCGGGCAGATCGTTCCAACCGATAAAATCGTTACCGGAGTAAGCGGAGACCAACTCATGCTCCAGTGTGGCGATCTCAAGGGTATTGAATGCCTCGAGGCAGAATTTGAAGACGACGCGGTCGGAACGAACAAGGCCGTGACGGTAACCTTCAAGCCCAATACCGAGATCGTCGGCAACAATGCGGATAAATACGCTCTCCCCGATTCCGTCACGGTGTACAGCGAGATATTCCCGATAGACATCATCCTTCAGTTGAAGGAGCTCCACAAGTACTACGGCCAGAGCATGAACATCGTCAGCAGCGACTTTGCCAGTCTCACGGTGACAAGCGTAGATAAAGAGTACGACACCGACGGCCTCGTCGTCGACCTTGCCGAAAACATTCAGGCCGTCCTTGCAAGCGCGGGCACCTCGCCCACGGCGAACGTGAACACCAATGGCTATGGCGTCACCGCAACGGGCAGCGCCGGTAACTACCGCATCTATCGGGTAGACGGCAACATCAAGGTCCTCCCCGCCGTCCCGCAGAAGGTGGACGTCGTCGCCCCCATCGGCAAGAACGGCCAGCCCGCCTCCACCATCGAAAAATCGATACAGGCCACCTACCGCAACCCGTATAACGGCGAGCCCGTCACCGGCACGGTCGAGCTCACCGCCTCAGCGAAAAACGAGGAGATCACATCGGCGCCCAAGAGTCTGGAGTACATATTCACGCCGTCCTCTGATAACTACATCGTAGTCCACGGATATGTCTCGGTTTCCGGCAGGGATGTTCAACCCGCCGACCTTGCAATATCCGGCGAGACGAGCGTAACCTACGACGGCAGATCTCACGCCATCAACGGCAAGACGAGCATCGATGCGTCCATTAAGGTCGAATACAGCTCCGACGGCGGCAGCACCTACAACACTTCCGCGCCGACGAATGCCGGAACCTACAAGGTGAAGGTCACGGCGGACACAACCGGTCTTTCCGATTATTCCGACAACCAAATGGAGACCACCCTTGTCATCGCCCCCGCCGTCCCCACCGTTACGGTGACCGCGAGCGGAGTGAACGAGGGCGACACCCTCGATAAGTCTACGCTCAGCGTAACCGCCACCGGCGCGCAGGGCGAGACTGTCAACGGCAATATCTCCTGGGACAAGGTCGGCGGCGTGGACGACCCGACAGAAGTTGTGCTCTCCAAGAGTGACACGACCGTGTTCTACAACTGGACCTTCACCCCGAACAGCTCCAACTATACGGCTATCTCCGGCAGCGCGCCTATCAAGGTAATCGCAAAGACGCCTACCAAGCCCTCGACAGACCCCTCAACCGGCGGCGGTACCGGTGGTAGCACCGGAGGAAGTACCGGCGGCAGCACCGGAGGAACCACCGGTGGAACCACCGGAAGCGGCGCCACGGGCGGCAGTACCGGCGGAAGCGGTTCAGCCGGCGGAAGCAGCGCACCTGCGGGCGGCGGCGCCGACGCCGGGATCGTCACCAATCCCGACGGGTCCAAAACTACCACCACGACCAAGGACGGCATCGTCACGGAGACCACCGAGAAGGTCGACGGCACCGTCACCGAAAAGGTCACGCTGACCGACGGCTCTATCACCGAGAAGACCGTCACGCCTGCGGGTGTCACCGGCAAGGTCACTACCGACGCACGTGGCAAGGTCACCTCCGCCGAAGTGGTCATTCCCGTAAACGGCAAGACCGAGAAGCAGGATATTGTTACCGCGCCGATCCGGGTCCCGGCGGCGAAGTCCGCGGCGGAGGCGCCGGAAATCAGCCTGAAATCACAGTCCGCCGGGCGAATCGGGGTTGAGATCCCTGTCACCAAGTTCGGACCCAGCACCGTTGCGGTGCTTGTCAGCCCGGACGGAACAGAGAAGGTTGTCCGTGACTGCGTCATCGGAGAAAACGGCGTTGTGCTCAGCGTTGATGGCGACGTTACGCTGAAAATAGTTGAAAACTCCGTGGAATTCAAGGACATTGAGCGGGTGGAAAGATGGGCTGGCGACGCCATTGAGTTCGCATCTGCACGCGAGCTGTTCTCAGGCACAGGCGGGAATAACTTCAAGCCCGACGACGAAATGTCCAGAGGAGCTCTTGTGACGCTGCTCTACCGCCTGAGCTATGAGCCCGAAGCTCCGGAGCTGAAATTCAGCGACGTTGACGAAACCGGCATTTACGCCGCCGCCATTGCCTGGGCGGACGCCAATTCCATCGTCAGCGGCAACGGAAACGGGCTGTTCAAGCCAAACGACGAAATTTCCCGCGAACAGCTTGTAACTCTGATTTATAAATACGCCCAATTTAAGGGTGTAGTGAAGGAAACCGCCGGTAATATCAACGCATTTACCGACGCTGGCGAGGTACACAATTACGCGAAAGAGGCAATGGCGTGGGCAATCGGCGCCGGCATCGTATCGGGTCAGGGCGACAACACCCTGAATCCCACCGGCACCACCACCCGCGCGCAGACAGCCGTGATTCTCATGAAGCTCTGCGACTACATGGCGAAGTAAAAAAGATGAAGGCTCCCGAAGATAATGATATCGGGAGCCTTCATCTTGTCAATCACTCTGAATATTTTATCCGTATCCGTCGCCGAAGGCGTGTAAATAATCCGGGGCGTGTCAGGCATTGACCCGCCCTTTTTTGTACTTTCAAGCTGCCGTGCCGCTAAAACCGCGGACGGCGTTTTTTTACGCGATTAAATTTTCCTGTCGTGTGGGGCGTCGAATTTTCCGTTCAGGGCGTCAAGGACGTATTGGGCGGTGACCTCGGCCTTTTTGACCACGTCGGCGCAGACGACCTTATATTCCGGAGGCAAAAGCGCGGCGGTGGGGTCCGAGGCGATGACCGTTATATCACGGCTTCCTGACCTGGGACCAACCGAAAGGGCGAGGGGAGCGCCCAGAATGAGCAAGGGCCGCCCGTTGACGCGCTCCGGCACGCACTGCGAAGGCGCGAGACGCGCGGCGGCGGGGAAGCGGGCTTTTACAAATTCGTCGTATCTCTCGTTCCCGTAGGGCTCCGCCACCAAAAGCGCGTCCTCCGGTATCTCCCGCTCCAGCGCGGGAATGTCCTGGTATATCTGGGAAAAGAGCCAGGTGTTGTCAATGAGCATGTCCACCGCCAATATAGGCACAAAGCAGTCGTCCGCAAGGGCGGAAAACTCCTCCGCCAATATCCCCAGTGTGATGACGCTGTCCACCCGCTTCAAGGTGATGTCCGTCACGTCCGCCGGGAGCAGTATGCACTCGCATCGCTCCCGGTTCAGGCGCTTTGCCAGCAGGTCAATGAAATGAAAAATCTCCAGATTTCTGCTGGGAGTGCTCTCCCGCAGACGGTAAACTATTCCCACCAGGTCCTTCCTGCCGGTCACCAGACTTTTTGCCACCGGGTTGGGGGTATAACCCAGGAGATTTGCTATCTGCAGCACCTTCTTGCGGGTAGCGTCGCTTATCTTCTGGTCCTCGCGGTTGTTTATGATATAGGACACCGTCGCCACCGAGACGTTCGCCTCCCTGGCCACATCCTTCAAGGTCACCTGACGCGCCATTATATTCCTCCTGTCATGTCATTTCGCTGATTTATATTTTACATATAAAAATTTTTTTGTCAACTGTATTGACATGGCGGCGGCGATGTGTTATTCTTTACTTAAGCGTTTAAGTGAAACGATTAAGCGGAACGCTCGTAGAAGCGCCGCAAAAAAATAACAAGGAGGAACCAATATGAAAAAGCAAAGCACGTCAAAGCTGATAGCCGTGATTCTCGCGCTCATACTGGCGCTGTCCCTGTGCGCCTGCGAAAAGGGCGGCAACGGAGATTCCGGTAGCGGGTCAGGGCAGGGGACGCCTGCGGAGTACACCGTCACCTTCATGAACGGCGATACGAAGCTGGGAGAGGTGAAGGTCGCCGAGGGCGGCAAGGCAAGCGGCTATGAGGCGTTTGAGAGCCAGCCCGACAGCGAATTTCTCGGCTGGTTCGAGACCCCCACATTCCTTGAAAGCAGCAAAAAGGACCTGAGTACGCTGACCGTCACCGGCGACATGACGCTCTACGGCAGCTTCAAGTCCACCAACGTCGCCGAGGACACCAGGGCGTGGTACATAGTGGGCGCCTCCACCTCCGGCGGAATTCTGGCGGGGAGCAACTGGGCAAACGCCGGCGTAGCCGAGGCTGACCGGGAGGCGTTCAGGCTCCAGCCCACCGGGAACGCCGTCAACGAAATGTCCATAACCCTCGACTTGTACTCCGGCGACCAGTTCCAGGTCGTCCATGACTGGCAGTGGGACGGGCAGAAGGGCTTCGGCGCCTTCACCCAGATCGACGAGACTCAGATGGCGAACGGCGGCGGACTTGGCGGCTCCTCCGATAAATCCAACGTCAACGTCATAATGGACGGCAATTACACCGTTACCCTCACGACCGACCCCGACAACCCCGTTCAGGACACCATGACCATAGTCCGCAACGGCGACCCCGTCAGCGCCCCCCAGGTCTTCGCGCCGGGTCCCGAAACGACGGTATCCGTTAAGGGCAGCTGGGTCGAGGACTGGTCCGACCTTAAAGAACTCACCCGCGCGGAGGGCGACGGGTATGTATTTTCCATCGAAATGGAGCTGGACGCCGGCACTCAGCTGTGCTTCATGGTCTTTGACGGCGGCGTTGACACCGGCCTTGTGCTCAAGGATGAGAACGTCACGGACGAGGCCAGCCGCGCCCTTTTGGGTGACGCCGGCGGCAATATCATCGTGGCAGACGCGGGGACCTATACCTTCACCGTTGACGCCGGGACAATGGGCGTGACGGTGGCAAAGGCATGAACAGATACGCGGTCTTTCACGCGCCGGATACCCCCTGCTGCTGCCCGGTGTCCGAGGATTCCCTGGAGCTGAGGCTTCGGGCGGCGCGTGGGGAGCTGCGGCGGGTGGAGGTGCTTTACGAGAGCAAATACGTCTTCCACGAAAGTCGCCGCCGAGCCAAAATGCGCCTTTCCTACTCAACGGAGCTTTACGACTGGTTCACCGTCACCCTGAAAGCCGAGGACACCCGCTTTGCCTACATATTCCGCCTGTACGGTGACGATGGGGCGTGGTATTACTCCGAGGACGGCGTGACGGAGAGCTACGATTACAAAAAGGGGTATTACAACTTCTTCCAATACCCGTATATCAACTCCTCTGACGTACAAAGACCGGTTGCGTGGATGGAGAAGGCGTTCTTCTACCAGATATTCGTGGACCGGTTCAGACAGGGGAGCGGCGACAAGGACTTTGTAAACCTGAGCTGGGGAGATGTCCCCAAGCCAAAGAGCCTTGCGGGCGGGGACCTGGACGGCGTGAGGGAAAAGCTGGACTACCTGAAGGGGTTCGGGGTCAACGCCATTTACCTCACTCCCGTTTTCTACGCCCCCTCCAACCACAAGTATGACACATGGGACTACTACACGGTAGACCCCCGCTTCGGAGGCAACGAAGCCCTTAAAAGGCTGGTGGAGGCGGCGCACGCGAAGGGCGTCCGAATAGTGCTCGACGGGGTTTTCAACCACGTGGGGGAGGGCTTCGCGCCCTTTCGGGACGTGGAGGCGCGGGGGCGTGACTCGGAGTATTTTGACTGGTTCATCATACGAGGCGACCGCCCCTGCCGGGAGCCACTGAACTACGACGTCTTTGCCTCCTGCGCCTACATGCCCAAGCTCAACACCTCCAACCCCTCGGTGCGGGAGTACCTGTGCGGTGTGGGTACATACTATGTGCGGGAATACGGCATCGACGGCTGGCGGCTGGACGTGGCTGACGAGGTGAGCCGCGGCTTCTGGCGGGATTTCCGCCGCGCGGTCAAGTCCGCAAACCCCCAGGCGGTGCTCATCGCCGAGAACTGGCACGACGCCTCACCCTCACTGCGCGGGGACCAGTTTGACGGGATAATGAACTACTCCGTCACCAAGGCGTGCCTCGACTATTTCGCCTGGGGCAAGCTGGACGGTCAGCATATGGCGTGGAAGCTCTCGGAGCTTCTCATGCGCAATTCGGGACCCGTCAACTCCATGATGCTGAACCTCTTAGACAGCCACGACACATATCGCTTTTTGACTGAGGCGCACGGCGACCGGGAGGCGCTCCACGCGGCGCTTTCCCTGATATTCATGCTTCCCGGGGCGCCATGCGTCTTTTACGGCACGGAGAAGTACATCACCGGCGGCTACGACCCAGACTGCCGCCGCTGTATGGACTGGTCCGACTCCCCGTCGGCGGCGGCGCTGCTGCGAAAGCTGTCGAAAATACCCCGCGGCGGTGAGCCGGAGATCTCCTGTGTGGACGGAATGCTCGCCGTAAGGCGCGGCAAATACGCCCTCTATATAAACCGCACGGCGAGAGATGCTCGCGTCGGCGGCACAGTCGTACCGGCAATGAGCCACAGATTATTGAAAGGAGAGAGAGACCTGTGAGAAGAACAGCTTCTATCCTGGCGCTGATCCTCGCTTTGTCGCTTACCCTCGCCGCCTGCGGCAAGGACGGCGGCGGATCAAATCAGGCGGCGGGCGACGGCGCCGGCGGCGGAACGGGGGAGACGGTGGTGCTCCACGTCCTGGAAAACGACACCGCAAAAGCGGAGGGGTACCTGGCCGACCTGCTGGACGCCTTCAACGAGGCGTATAAGGACAAGGGAATTCAGGCGGTGGACGCCAACATGGACGAATTCACCGACCTTGCCACCAACGGTCCCTACGGCTACGGCCCCGACGTGCTCTACCAGGCCAACGACCAGCTTATGCGCTACGCAGAGGACCGCCACATCCTGCCCATCAACGTGGAGGAGCTGGACTGCTATGAAACCACTCCCGAGGCGGCGTGGGACGCCTTCCACATGACCCTGGACGGGCAGGTATATACCATGGGCGTGCCCGTAAACGTCCAGGAGCCCATGCTCTTCTACCGCGAGGACATGATGCCGGATAACTGGCAGGAACGCTGGGACGCCGACGGAAACGGCACGCCGGACTTCTTTGAGAACTGGTGCGACCTCTACGCCTATTCCAAGGAGCTCCACGATTCCGACCCCAACAAATTCGGCTTCATGGTGTCAATGAACAACCTCTACCTTGCGTCCCCCTTCATGCTCTCCTTCGGCAACTACATCTTCGGAGTGAAGGACGGCGTGACCGATGACACCGACATCGGATTTTCCAGCGGCGACGCCGTCAACGGCCTCTGGGCGCTGCGCCTCTTCGCGGGACAGATGAACGAGGGCTGTATCGACGACACCGTCACCCTGAACCGCTATGAGAAGCTGGCTGACGGCAGCTACTTCTGCGCCGTCTCCACCCCCGACACCTACTCCCTTTTCCTGGGGAATTTGACAAACCGCTATAAGCAGGACGGCCTTTCCCAGGAGGAAGCGGAAAAGAAGGCGAAGGAGAACCTGAAAATGGTGGAGGTGCCCGCCAAAATGCCAAAGGACGGGGACCTTACGCGCGACAGCGCCTCCGTCCCAGAGGACGGCTGGAGGGACACCGTTGTGATGGGCGGCGTCAACGGCTACGGCATCTCCAGCTACACAAAGCACCGGGAGGCGTGCATGGAGTTTGTGAACTTCGCCACGTCCTTCGACATGATCAAGCTGCGCGCCGACACTCTCGGCATAGCCCCCACCCGCAGCGATGTGGCGGCGCAGAGCGGCGACACGGCGGACATCATTTTCCAAAGCCTCTCCGCGGGCCGCATCTACCTCATGCCCTCTGTAAAGGCTGTGAACCAGATCTGGGTGCCCTGCCAGACCGTCATGGGCGACGTGGCGAAGGACCCCTTCAGGGAAAGGCAGGGTGAGACAGCCAAATATCCCGGAAAGGCCGAGCTTCAGGCGGCGCTTGAGACAATAGACAAAAACATCTACGACGCCATTCACACCCTGGCAGGGTGAGGGAGGCGTATATGAAAGCTTCACCTCTCTTCATTACCGCCGTAAAAAGCCCCTCAAAGCGCGTCAGGGCGTCGGCGGCGCTCATGGGCGCGGGACAGCTCATGTCCCGCCAGTGGGTAAAGGGCTTTGCGTACCTTGGGGCGCTGGCGGGCTTCATCGCGTACATGGCTGTCACCGGCGCGCGGGACATCGTGGGCTTCTTCACCCTGGGCACCGTGGAGGCTGACCCCTGGCTCGGCACGGGCGGGGACGACTCCATAATAATGCTCCTGCGCGGACTTTTGACCTTCATCCTGGTTATCGGCATGGTACTGCTCTACCGCTCCAACCTCCGAGACATTCTGGAGACCGAGAGAAGGGGAGGCGCCCCGGAGGGTTTTGTCAAGTCGCTTGGCAATTACCTCAACAACAAATTCTACGTCGCGGCGCTTGCCCTTCCCGTCATCGGCGTGCTGGTGTTCAACGTCATTCCCATAGTCTTCATGATCCTCATCGCCTTCACAAACTACGGCGACGACATCGTGCCGCCAAAGCTTGTGGACTGGACGGGGTTTGACAGCTTCCGCCGCGTGCTGACCCTCGGCGGTATAAAGGAGACCTTCTTCCGCATACTCGGCTGGAACGTGGTGTGGGCGGTGCTTTCCACCGCGATAAACTACTTCGGCGGACTTGCCCTGGCGCTGCTTCTCAACAAAAAATGCGTGAAATTCAAGCGTTTTTGGCGTATGTTCCCCATCCTCGCCTACGCCGTCCCCGGCTTTATCACCCTTCTCGCCTTCAAGTTCCTTTTCTCCTACGGCGGTCCCATAAACCACTACATCACCGCCGCGGGTCACAGCGCCGTGGGCTTTCTGGACATCGACGCGGGGCTGAAGGCGCGGATAATCGGTATATTTGTAAACGCATGGATCTCCGTCCCCACCTCCATGCTCCTGGCGACGGGTATACTCTCGAACCTGAACCCCAACCTCTACGAGGCGGCGAGCATAGACGGCGCGGGACCCTGGCAGCAGTTCAAAAAGATAACCCTGCCGTTTGTGGTGTTCTCCACTACCCCGGTGCTTATAACAAACTTCATCGGGAATTTCAACAACTTCGGCATATTCTACTTCCTGCGCGGCGGGCTCTACATGGACGGCTACTTCCTGGCGTCGGACACGGACCTTCTGATAAACTGGCTCTACAACCTGTCCATTGACAACAACTATTACAGCATAGGCGCGGCGGTGAGCCTTATCATCTTCCTCATCACCTCCGCCGTGTCCCTGTCGGTGTACGTCCGCTCCAACGCGTACAGAAGGGAGGACAGCTACAGATGAGATGGAGAAAGACCCTTGACTGGATGGGCGCGCACCTGGCGCTGCTCATTGTCTGCTTCCTCTTTTTCTTCCCGGTGCTGTGGCTGGTGCTGGCGTCCTTTTCCGCCACCGGCTCAATCTACGATTTGAAGGGCTTCTTCCCCAGCTCCTTCAGCCTTTCGGGGTATAAGACGCTTTTCGGCGACACCACCATGTACGACTACCCCAACTGGCTGAAAAACACGCTTTTCGTGGCGGTGGGCTCCAGCATCCTGGGCACTGTGCTGGTGATACTCACGGCTTACACCATCAGCCGCTTCCAGTTCCGCTCACGCAAAATGCTCATGAAATCCACGCTTGTCCTGAGCATGTTCCCGTCCTTCATGGGAATGACCGCGGTGTACCTGCTGATGGTGAACTTCGGGCTCATCAACCGCCTCTGGGCGCTGGTGCTCATTTACGCCTCCGGCGCTCCCATGGGCTACCTGGTGCAGAAGGGCTACTTCGACTCCATAAGCTCCTCGGTGTTCGAGGCGGCAAGGCTGGACGGGGCAAGCAACTTCAGGATTTTCCGCTCCATCGCCCTGCCACTTTCAAAGCCAATTATCGTCTACACCGCCTTAACGCAGTTTGCCTGGCCCTGGAGCGACTTCATCCTGCCCAACCTCCTTTTGAAGAACAAGGACAAGTGGACCGTTGCCGTGGGGCTCATGCACCTGGACGAGACCCAGTTTACCCGCTTCGCCGCAGGCTCCATATTCATAGCGGTCCCCATCGTCATCCTCTACTTCTGCCTCTCCGGCTTCCTCGTAACCGGCGTCACCGCCGGCGCCGCCAAGGAGTGACCTCTGATTCATATCTTAAAAACGGAGCTCCCAACCGGAGGCTCCGTTTTTTGTGTGGCGCCAAAAATATTTTGGTACAGCGGGAACATTCCTCCAAAAATGTCGTCTTTACATGTGAGGGCCTTCAAATAAATTCGGAAAGGGGGATGGGAATGGAGGACTTGGAGATCATCGAACTGTATTTCAAACGCGATGAAAAGGCGATCTCGGAGACGGCGGTGAAATACGGCGCGTTTTGCCACAGCGTCGCCCTGAATATATTGTCCCTCGACGAGGACGCACGGGAGTGCGTCAACGAAGCATATTTGCGCGCCTGGAACTCCATACCGCCGCAAAAGCCGGATAAGCTTGGCGCGTGGCTGGGCAGGGTCGTCCGAAATATCGCGTATGACCTATGGAAAAGGAACCGCAGGCAGAAACGCTGCGCGGGCTTTGAAGAGCTCATGGTTGAGTTGGAGGACTGTGTTCCATCCCCCGTCACCGTGGAACATGAGATCGAAGAGCAGGAATTGACCGAAGCGATCAACACCTGGCTTGCCGCGCTTGCGAAGAATGACCGCGTACTTTTCGTGCGCCGCTATTGGAACGGGGAACCGGTGAACGCGCTTGCGAAGGAGGCGGGAATATCTCCGGCAAATATGGCAAAGAGGATGTACCGGCTTCGGCAAAGCCTCAAATCAACGCTTGAAAAGGAGGGCTATTCCCTGTGAAAGAAACAAAAATGCTCTACGACAGTATTACAAATATTGACGACCGGTTTATCGAGGAGGCGCAGGCGGAGAAGATCAGAAAAGCGCCTGTATGGAGAAAATGGGCGGGACTTGCCGCCTGCCTTTGTATTGCGGCTGTCAGCGTCGCCGCCATTCAACCGTGGAAAGAGGGCGGTACGCCCGTTCCGAATCCCGACGGTACGATAGAACGCGAACCGGACCCCGGTGAATATCCTCCGGCCGGCATTGTTCCGGGGGTAATATTGGACGAGCCCGACGAGCCCGACAGCGGCAATCAATTTCCCCCGGTGTTCAATGACGTTGACGCGTCTCCCGCGGGGGAGGCGGCAATGGTCGGTCTGGCGCTGGAGGACCTTCAGCCCATGAGCGCGGAGGAATCCCTCCAGTATTTCGGACTTACCGAGAACGTTATTATTCCCGGCGCGGGCTTTGAGCTCACCGGCGGCGGATGCTTTGGGGGCGGGTTTGGCGTGTACAGGGAGGAGGAACGCGGCGTCTATTACGACGTCAACTCCTATGTGTTCACCAAGGGCGGCAAGAGCATCACCCTGACCCTGCGCACGGTCTTCAAAAATCTGCTGCCGTCCCCGGAGCAGGTGAAAAACGGGCCGGAGAAAATTAAGCTTACAGAGATAAATGGCTGGGATCTGGCGCTTTTCAGATATGAGGACGGCGGGACCGAGTGCGTGTATACCGAGCTTGTACAGGAGGGCGTGATTTTCACCGTCACCGCCCGCGGGCTTGAAAGCGATGAGCTTGCGTCGGCGCTTGAGAGAATCCTGCCACAAAAGGAAGAAATTCCGGAACCGAGAACCGCCGCCGGCACGGTGACCCATGTGGACAGCCGAACCGAGGATAATTTTGACGGAGCTCAGCACCACCACAATGAATGTCACGACTACATCACGGTGGACTGCGGCGGCACACTCCTGACACTCTGGCTCCCCGGCGAGGCCGGCAGCTACAGCGTGGGCGACCATGTCACCGTCACCTACAACGGCGAGCCCGCCACAGCGTATAATATCTGGCCCGGACAGCTTGTAAGCGTTGAATAGAACGCCGGACCGACGAAAATATCGGAACGCCCAACGACCCAAAACGCGGGAAACCGTTTTGCGATTTCCCGCGTTTTGTACTGCCTATATTTTCCAAAAGTTTCGTCAAAACGTAGAAATAATTAAGTTTACTTAAAAATTTCTTGACAAATCAAAGGTGCTGTGGTATAATGCGCTTGTAACGAAAAAAGGGGGGCCCGTTATGGTGGATCTTTCAAAATTTGAGTGGACAAGGCTTCCGGCGGAGCACAGGATATTTGAGGACCGGGTGGAGGTGGTCACAAAGCCGGGGACGGACCTTTGGCAGAGGACGTATTATCACTTTCGCAACGACAACGCGCCGGTTTTTCAAATGAGCACGGGGGAGAAATATTTCTCCTTCACCGTCAAAACCGAGTTTGAGAGCAAGCACAGGTTCGACCAGTGCGGCGTGGTGATGTACCTGGACAGCGAAAACTGGCTAAAGGCGTCTATCGAATACGAAAACGAGCGATTCCAGCACCTTGGAAGCGTCGTCACCAACAACGGCTGGTCCGACTGGGCGACAACGGAAATTGACGCCTCGGTAAAATCCATGTGGTACCGCCTGAGCCGCCGGGAGGACGATTTTTGCCTTGAGTGCTCCAAAGACGGCGTGACCTTCTCTCAAATGCGCATAGCCCATATGCACAAGGCGGCGGGGGAGGTGCGCTTCGGCATTTACGCCTGCAGTCCAGAGGATTCCTCATTTAAGGCGGTATTCACCCATATGTCCGTGACGGAGTGCCTGTGGCGCGCCCACGACGGTCAGAAGCCCGACAAGTAACAGGACAAATCAAGTTATAAGGCTTGTACCTTCCGAATATATTGTGCTGACGGGCGCTATAGCGTCCGCACGTGAGGAGGTACGGTCATGGTATACCGGGGAAGAAGCCCGTCGCGGAGAAGGTACCGCTCAAGGCCCGTCAACAGGCGGGGTGGGGGGAGCCATGCCCTCCTCAGCGCGTGCCTTTGGCTGCTGCTCGTCGCCGTGGCAGTCCGGCTTGTCTGGCCGGAGCAGCTGGAAAAGCTGAAAATAGAGGCGCTCCGGCTCATAGGCTCGCCTGACATAGGCGGCGCGGTACAGGTCTTCGGACAGCAGATGAAGGACGGCGGCGGCTTTGCCGAATCGGTAAAGGACGCCTGGCAGTACGCCTTTAAGACCGAGGATGACGGCTCCGTCCCGGCGGAGGGTGATATTTCCGGCGCGGACGTTCTTCCCGCCATAAGCGACGCCGGACTCACCGGCGAAAATGACGGGGACGGCGCGGCCCTTGACCCGGTGGCGGCGTTTATGGAGAGCCAGGCGGAATACTCACAGCTTGACCTCCCAGAAAACGTGACCTACGATATGCCGGAACTGGGCGTGGACATCGTCGCCCCCGCCAGCGGGGTGTTGACCTCCGGCTTCGGATACAGGGAACATCCCTCCGACGGGAGGGTTCGGTTCCATTACGGCATAGACATCGGCGCGGGTGAGGGCACTCCCGTGCTTGCCGCCGCCGACGGAGAGGTGGAGGCGGTGGGGGACAGCTCCGACTATGGGCTGTACGTCATAATCCGACACCGTGACGGTTTTGAGACGCTTTACGCCCACATGGGCGAGGTTTCCGTCACCGGCGGGAGCGCCGTAAACGCCGGAGATGCCATAGGCTCCGTGGGCTCCACGGGCAACGCCACCGGCGCGTGCCTCCACCTGGAGATGATCGTTGACGGAAATTATGTAAACCCAGAATATTATGTAAACCTATGAAGAGGGGAGCCCGCCGGTGTTCGGTTAACATAACTCCCTGGTTCCTCCTCCTCATCACGGCGGCAGTCGTCCTTTCCGGCTTTAGGCTCGCCGTTCCCGTGCTCATAGCGGCGGCTGTACATGAGCTGGGGCACGCCTCGGCGATAGCTCTGCTGGGAGGGCGCGTCACCGGCCTGAGGCTCGGCGCTCTCGGCGCGGAGATGGAGTATGACGCAAAATTTACCTACCTTCAGGATGCCGCCGTCGCAATTGCGGGACCGGCGGCGGGTGCGGCGCTTGCCGCCGTATCAATGTGGGCGGGGAGGGCGCTCGGCTCGTCGTTTCTCTGCGAGCTTGCGGCGGTGAGCCTTGTCTACACCGCCTTCAATCTGCTCCCGTTGGGGGACATGGACGGGGGCAGGGCGGCATACGCTGTTATTTGCCGCTTTTTCGGCATACGAACAGCGGAGATCGCCTCGCTTGCGCTTGATGTGACCTTCGCACTTGCCGCTCTGGGTTGGGGGATATATGTGCTTATAGCCCTGCGGGGCAACCCTTCCGCCCTTCTTTGCGCCGTTTTTGTGATAAATGGCTGTTGCAAAAGGCGCCGGTTTATCGTATAATCGATATATTGTTTATTCGATTTGCGAGGGGCGCCGTCATGGAGCAAAAGCTGGAACGCATACTCAGCCGGGTACAAAAGCCCGCCCGCTACACAGGCGGGGAATACAACGAGATAGTCAAGGACAAAAGCGCCGTTGACCTGCGGGTGGCGTTCTGCTTCCCGGACACCTACGAGATAGGAATGTCCAACCTGGGACTTCAGATACTTTACGGCGCCATCAACCGGGAGCCGGAGATGTGGTGCGAGCGGTGCTTTGCCCCCTGGGGAGACATGGAGGAGGAGCTCCGCAGGGAGAAGATACCCCTCTACGCCCTTGAAAGCGGCGACCCCATAGGGGATTTTGACGTGATAGCCTTCTCCCTGGGCTACGAGATGGCGTACACCTCCGTGCTCAACATGCTGGAGCTTGCCGGGGTGCCATACCGCGCCTCGGAGAGAAAAGA
Organism: uncultured Oscillospiraceae bacterium; assembly: GCA_947588955.1. GTDB lineage: Bacteria > Bacillota > Clostridia > Oscillospirales > Oscillospiraceae > RUG626. The sequence continues at coordinate 56,353 of CANPYX010000002.1, forward strand.
GCTCACGCCGGTGGTATTTGCCGGCGGAACCTCCTGCGTAAACCCGGAGCCCATGGCGGATTTCCTCGACTTCTGCGTCCTGGGCGAGGGTGAGGAGGCGGACATCGAGGCGCTGCGCCTTGTTGAGCGCGCCAAAAAAGAGGGCTGGGACAAGCCGCGCTTTTTGAGGGAGGTATCTAAGATCCCCGGCGTCTACGTCCCGAGCCTCTATACGCCGGAGTACGGCGAGGACGGGACGCTCCGCGCGCTGACACCCCGCGACGGTGCGCCGGAGAGGGTGACAAAGCGGATAATCGAGGATTTGGACAGCGCCTTTTACCCCGACCGTGCCATCGTTCCCTCCACCGAGATCGTCCACGACCGGGTGGTGCTGGAGCTTTTCCGTGGGTGTGTGCGCGGGTGCCGGTTCTGTCAGGCGGGCTTTGCCTACCGCCCTGTCCGGCGGCACGGAACGGAATTTCTGCTGGAGAAGGCAAAAAGCCTGCTGGAGAGCTCAGGCTATGAGGAGATCACGCTTTCAAGCCTCTCCACCAGCGATTTCAAGGGCCTTGGGGAGCTCACGGACGGGCTTCTGGACTGGTGCGAGCCCAGGAGGATAAGCCTTTCACTGCCCTCGCTGAGGGCGGACAACTTCTCCATGGACCTGATGGAGAGGGTGCAGAAGGTCCGCAAGTCCGGGCTCACCTTTGCCCCGGAGGCGGGGAGCCAGAGGCTCCGGGACGTGATAAACAAGAACGTCACCGAGGAGGAGCTTTTAAACTCCTGCCGCGTAGCCTTTGAGGGCGGCTGGAACACGCTAAAGCTCTACTTCATGCTGGGACTTCCCACGGAGACGGACGAGGATGTCATAGCCATAGCGAAGCTCGCCAACAAGGTGCTTTACACCTGGAGGCAGTACGCCTCCAACAAGGCGAGGGGAGTGAAGATAACCGTCAGCACCTCCATGTTCGTCCCCAAGCCCCACACGCCCTTCCAGTGGGAGGCTCAGGTGGGGACGGAGGAGTACCTGCGGCGGGTGAGACTGCTCAGGGACAACATAACCTCCAAATCCATCACCTACAACTGGCACTCGCCTGAGGTTAGCCTCATCGAGGCGGCGCTTTCACGCGGCGACAGGCGGGTGGGGAAGGCTCTGGAGAACGTACACGCCGCCGGGGGAAGGCTTGACTCCTGGAGCGACTATTTTGACTTTGAAAGATGGCTTCGCGCCTTCTCCGACGCGGGGCTTGAGCCCGGCTTTTACGCGTCGCGCGAGAGGGGAGAGGACGAGGTCTTCCCCTGGGACGTTATCGACCTGGGGGTGCGCAAATCGTACCTTTTGAGGGAACGTCACGAGGCCTACGCCGGACGGGTGACGCCGGACTGCCGGGTAAAGTGCATGGGCTGCGGCGCCAACTGCCTTTTGGAGGGGAGGAAGTGCGATGAGTAGGCTCCTTTTCAAAAAGGAGGGGCGGGCAAAATTCATCTCCCACCTGGACCTCATGCGCACCATGCAGAGGGTATTTATACGGGCGGGGGTGAAGATAAAGCACACCGAGGGCTTCAACCCGCATCCCTATATGAATTTCGCCATGCCGCTCCCTGTGGGCACAGAGAGCGTATGCGAGCTCATGGACTTTGAGACCGACGCGCCCATTGACCTTGCCGCCCTCCCCGCCGCCCTCAACGCCGTTTGCCCCGAGGGAATCGAGGCGCTGGAGGCTTTTGATTCGGATAATAAATTTAAATATATCAAATGGCTTGACATAGAGGCACGTTTGTTTTACTATAATAAAGTTCACCGCCCGGAGGAGCTTATGAGCTTTTACGGCGCGGAGAGCATAATTATGGAAAAGCGCACCAAACGCTCGGTGTCCCAGGTGGATATAAAGCCGCTTTTTACCGGACTTACGGTGGAGGCGGCGGGCGATGGCGAGCTTCTTTTGAAGGCGCGCCTTGCCGTGGGCGAGCCGGCGCTTTCACCGGCGCAGCTAATTTCGGCGCTCAGTCAGATCTCCCCGGAGCTCGCGCCGGACTACGCGGCGTTTAAGCGGCGTGAGGTTATTGACAAGGACATGAACCCATTCAGGTAAAGTCCCTTTCACATAGAGAAAATGGAGGAAGTATTATGGCAGAATTTGAACCAAAGGTCCACAGGATAGGCGTCCTCACCTCCGGCGGCGACGCGCCGGGCATGAACTCCGCCATACGCGCCGTGGCGCGCACCGCCCACAGCATGGGCATTGAGTGCATAGGCGTCCGCCGCGGCTATCACGGGCTTATAACGGGCGACATGGAGCCGCTTACGCCCCAGGATGTCTCCGGCATAACCTCGCTGGGCGGCACAATGCTCTACACCGCCCGCAGCGCCGAGTTCCGCACCCCTGAGGGGGTACAGAGGGCGGCGGACATCTGCCGCTTCCGCGGCATTGACGGGCTTGTGTGCGTGGGCGGAGACGGCACCTTCCGCGGCGCCCTGGAGCTTTCAAAGTACGGGATAAGCGTCTGCGGCATTCCCGCCACCATAGACAACGACATCGCCTGCACCAGTTATACAATCGGCTTTGACACCGCCTGCAACACCGCCATAGAGTGCATAGATAAGCTAAACGACACCATGAAGTCCCACGAACGCTGCTCCGTGGTGGAGGTCATGGGCAACAGGGCGGGTTACCTGGCTCTTTACGTGGGCCTGGCGGTGGGCGCCTCCGCGGTGCTCGTCCCGGAAAAGCCCATCGACTACAAGCGGGACGTGATACTGCCCATAAGGGAGGGGCAGCTCCACGGGCGCACGAATTACGCCGTTATCGTCGCCGAGGGCGCCGCCCACGCCTTTGACGTGGCGAAGATAATAAACGAGGAGACGGGCATGGACACCCGCGCCACCATCATAGGGCACGTCCAGCGCGGCGGACGCCCCACCGTCCGCGACCGTGTTCTGGCGGCGGATTTCGGCTACACGGCCGTAAAGGTGCTCGCCGAGGGCATGACAAACAAGGTCATATGCTACGACGGGCAGAAGATGTACCCCATGGACATAGTTGAGGCGCTTCAGATGAAGAAGGACCTGGGGGAGCACAATTATAACATGATGGAGACGCTCAGGTCCGGCATGTGAGCCACTCCCGTCTTATTTTCACAAAAAATCGAAATTTTGTGAAAATAATCCTTGCTTTTCTCAAAATGTTGTGTTATTATATCAAAGCCTTTGCGGGTCAAATTAGATTTGCCCGCGTATCGGGGCGGTCCTATGCCGTGTGAAAGCGGTACGAACGCCTATCAAGAGGGGAGGAAAACACAATGAATTTAGTTGAAACCTTGAATGAACGCTACATGAAGCCCGAACTTCCCGAAATGAACGTGGGCGACACCGTCCGTGTCACCGTCAGGGTCAAGGAGGGCAACCGCGAGCGCACCCAGGCCTTTGAGGGCACCATCATCGCCAAGAAGCACGGCGGCATCAACGAGACCATCACCGTCCGCCGTATCTCCTACAACGTGGGCTGTGAGAAGGTCTTCCCGGTCCATTCTCCCAGCATCGTTTCAGTCGAGACTGTCCGCCGCGGCAAGGTCCGCAGGGCAAAGCTCTACTATCTGAGAGACCGCGTCGGCAAGAACGCCAAGGTCAAGGAGAGAATCTAACAGAGAGAAAAGGGGGAGGCTCATCCCCCTTTTTTCCTTGTCGCGCAAAAACGCGGAAAAACGGATCATAAGCGCAGAAAGGCGGCGGAAGAAAATGGACGACAGCACCCCCGGAGGGAACACGCCGGAGCCCGTTTCCGGAATCGAGAAGCGCAAGGCGGAGAGGGCAAAGAAGAACGAGGGGAAGATGGAGCTCTACGATTGGATACAGTGCATCGTGAGCGCCCTCGTAGCCGGTATTGTCATATTCATGTTCGGCATACGGGTGGTAAACGTCAAGGGCACGTCCATGTACCCCACGCTCCACGACGCCGACATGATCCTGACAACAAATTTGTTCTACACCCCGAAAAACGGCGACGTGGTAGTCGTCCAGACGGACACCTACGGACCCGAACCGTTGGTTAAGCGCGTCATCGCCACCGGCGGGCAGACGGTGGATATAGATTTTGAAAGCGGCATCGTCTATGTGGACGGCGTTGCCCTTGACGAGCCCTACACGGCGGCTCCCACCAACACACGCGAGGACTTTGAAGGTCCCGTGACCGTGCCGGAGGGGTGCATGTTCCTCATGGGAGACAACCGCAACGGCTCCACAGACAGCCGAAGGGCGTCCATAGGAATGGTGGACAGACGGTGCGTCATAGGCAAGGTGCTGATGATAGTTTTCCCCTCTCCGGCGGGACTCAACGGCGCCGTGGGCGAGAGGGACTTTTCCAGGATAGGGAGTATTTATTGATGGGCGGGGAGATGACTGTCCAGTGGTTCCCCGGCCACATGGCAAAGGCACGGAGGATGGTGTCGGAAAACGTAAAGCTTGTGGACGCGGTATGCGAGGTCATTGACGCCCGCGTTCCCCGCTCCAGCCGCAACCCGGAGATCGACGCCCTTGCCGCCGGAAAGCCAAGGCTCATAATACTAAACCGCGTAGACGGGGCGGACCCCGCCGTGACGAGGCTCTGGAGCGCCTATTTCAGGAAAAACGGCGCGCAGGTATTGGAGACCGACTGCAAGTCCGGTAAGGGGACAGCCGCCTTTACGGGGGCTGTCAGGGAGCTTTTGAAGGACAAGCTTGCCGCATACGCCGCCAAGGGGCAGACAGGCAGGACGCTCAGGGTGATGGTCCTGGGGATACCCAACGTGGGCAAGTCCTCGTTTATAAACCGCGTCGCCCGAAGAAGGGCGGCGGAGGCGTCGGACAGACCCGGCGTCACAAGGGGGAAGCAGTGGATAAACGTGGGCGGCGGCGTGGAGCTCCTTGACACTCCGGGGCTCCTCTGGCCCAAATTCGACGACAAGGCAGTGGGGGAGAACCTGGCGTTTACCGGCGCCGTGCGCGACGAGATACTTGACACCGAGACACTGGGCGCGCGCCTTTGCGAAAGGCTCCGGGACCTTTATCCGAAAAGCCTCACTGACAGGTTCGGAATAGAGGACCCCCAGGGTATGGAGGGGTTTGAGATACTTGAAAAATGCGCCCGCCGAAGGGGATTTCTCATCTCCGGCGGGGAGACGGACACGGAGCGGATGGCAAAGGTGCTGCTGGACGAATTTCGCGGCGGCAGGCTGGGAAGAATGACGCTTGACGGTCCGCCGGAGGTGTGAGATGGACCTTTGGACGTATGAGCGCCGGCTTTTTGAAAAGGGATACTCCGTCGTCGCCGGCGTGGACGAGGCGGGCAGGGGACCTTTGGCGGGACCCGTATGCGCCGCCGCGGTCATACTGCCGCCGGAGCTCATGATTGACGGGCTCAACGACTCAAAAAAGCTCTCCGAAAAAAAACGGGAGGAGCTTTACGGCGTGATAACCCAAAAGGCTCTTGACTGGTCCGTCGCCTTCGCCTCACACGAGGAGGTTGACGCGGTCAATATCCTGAACGCCACGTATCTTGCCATGAACCGCGCCATCGAGGGACTTAAAACGGCACCGGAGATAGCCATAATCGACGGCAACCGCTCCGCCGGGATAAAATACCCAAACATGACGCTGGTGGGCGGGGACGGAAAGAGCGCCAGCGTCGCGGCAGCGTCAATACTTGCCAAGGTGAGCCGTGACAGGCTCATGCTGGAGCTTGCGGAAAAGTACCCCGGTTACGGCTTTGAGCGGCACAAGGGCTACGGAACAAAGGCGCACTACGAGGCGCTGGCGAGGCTGGGACCGTGCGAGATACACCGCCTCACGTTTTTGAGGAAAAAGCATTGAACACAAAGCTGCTTGGACGCTGGGGCGAGGCCGCGGCGGCGGAATACCTGCGAAAAAAGGGCTACAGGCTCCTCGCCTCCGGCTATCGGACAAAAATCGGGGAGATAGACCTTATAGCGGAGGACAAGAAAAACATAATATTCGTCGAGGTCAAGACAAGGCGCGACGACGGCTACGCTCAGGCGCGGGACGCGGTGACGTACCGCAAGCAGGGGAAGATAATAAACACAGCCAAGATATATCTTCAGACCCACAGGACGGATAAGGAGCCGCGTTTGGACGTGATAGAGGTATACGCCCCGGAGGGGACCGACACGAAAAAGCCGAAGATAATCCACATTGAAAACGCCTTTACCGAGGACCGGTAAATTTGGAGGGATACACCTATGCGCTATATAAGCACACGCGACAGCAAAAATGCAGTAAGCTCCGCCGGGGCGATCGCCCAGGGGCTCAGCGTTGACGGGGGGCTCTTTGTCCCCGAGACGCTCCCGGCGCTTCCAAAGGGGGCGATAGAGGAGCTTTGCGAAATGAGCTACCGCCAGAGAGCGGTGTATGTGATGAAGCTGTTCCTTGAGGACTACACCGTGGCGGAGCTCACGGACTTTGTCACCCGCGCCTACGGGCCGAAAGGGTTTGACACCCCCGCCGTGGCGCCGGTGAGGAGGCTCGCGCCGGGGACGCACTTTTTGGAGCTTTGGCACGGTCCCACATGCGCCTTTAAGGATATGGCGCTGCAGCTTTTGCCGTATCTGCTCACAGCCGCCATGAGGAAGAACGGCGAGGGGCGAAAGGTTTGCATACTCGTCGCCACCTCCGGAGACACGGGCAAGGCGGCGCTGGAGGGCTTTGCCGACGTGGAGGGGACGAGGATATGCGTATTTTACCCCGTGGACGGGGTGTCGGACATCCAGAAGCTCCAGATGACCAGCCAGTCAGGGAGCAACGTCATGGTCGCGGCGGTGAAGGGGAACTTTGACGACGCGCAGGCGGCGGTGAAGGAGATATTCTCCGACGCCGAGATGCGAAAGGAGCTTTCGGCGCGGGGCTGGATGCTCTCCTCCGCAAACTCCATAAACTGGGGGCGGCTGCTGCCCCAGGTGGTATACTACATCTCCGCCTACTGCGACCTCATAAATTCCGGGGATATAAGGACGGGGGAGAAGGTAAACTTCTGCGTCCCCACCGGCAACTTCGGGGACATACTGGCGGGATACTACGCAAAGCGCATGGGACTTCCCGTGGGGCGGCTCATTTGTGCCTCCAACAGCAACGACGTGCTCACGGATTTTATCAAAACCGGCACCTACGACAGGAACCGCCGCTTTTACACCACCGTATCGCCGTCCATGGACATTCTGGTATCCAGCAACCTGGAGCGCCTGCTTTACGACCTGTCCGGCGGGAACGACGCGGAGACGTCGGGGTATATGGAAAAGCTCAGGACAGACGGGAAATACACCGTCTCGGCGGGGATAAAGGCCGCCCTGGACAGGGAATTTTCCGCCGGCTCCTGCGACGATGAGGAGACAAAGGCGGTGATTGCCCGCGTCTTTTCGGAGCACGGGTATCTTATTGACACGCACACCGCTGTGGCTTACGGCGTTTTGGAGAAATACCGCGCCGAGACGGGCGACGACTCGCCCACGGTGGTGGTATCCACCGCCAGCCCGTTTAAATTCTGCGCCGCGGTGATGGAGGCGATAGGGACCGCGCCTGAGGGCAGGGGACCTGAGCTCATCACGCGCCTTGAGGACGCGAGCGGCGTCAGCGCGCCGATGCCCTTAAAGGCGCTGGCGGGGAGGACCGCCAGGTTCACGGAGAGCTTTGAAAGGCCGGAGCTTGCCGGCGTGGTACGGGATTTCCTGAAATGATATGTACCGGGCTTTTCGCCCGGCGTAAGCTGGACCCGCGTCAGCTTACATTGACGACCTTGCCTCGAAGGTCCCGCAGAAGGTCTCCGCCTTCCTGATGGCGGAGTGGGACTCCACGTTGATGGAATCGGCGTGGCAGTGGCCGTCCTTGCCGTGGTAGACGCAGTTGACCACGTCGCAGCCGACGCCGGAGAGCCTGGCGGAATCCCATTCTTTATTTACGCTGTCGCTCACGGATGTGTCTCCTTTCATCAAGGTATCTCGGTAATATTATTGGCGCCGTCGGCTATTTTATTCGGAAGGGGGGCGCGAAATGCTCTGGACAATCGGCGACCTGCACCTCTCCTTTGAGGCGGACAAGCCCATGGACGTGTTCGGGCCTGAGTGGGCGGGACACGCCGAAAAGCTCAAAAAGGGGTTCAAGCTCGTTTCCCCCGGCGACACCACCGTGATATGCGGCGACCTCACCTGGGGAATGGATATGAAAAGCTGCCTTTCGGATTTCCGCTTCATCGACGCGCTTCCCGGTGAAAAGCTGATAATCAAGGGCAACCACGACTTCTGGTGGACCACCGTGGGGAAGACAAGGGCGTTTTTCGCGGAAAACGGAGTTAAGACGATTGATATTATCAACAACAACTGCTTTATCCGCGAGGGTACGGCGATATGCGGCACCAGGGGATGGATGTACCAGGGGAGCCCCTCGGAGCACGACAAAAAGCTCATGTCGCGGGAGGCGGGGCGGCTGGAAACGAGTCTCAGGGCGTCGGGGGACGCGGAGAGGAAGCTTGTGTTTCTCCACTATCCGCCCATTTTCGGAAAGTTTTACGCCTCGGAAATCATCGAGGTCATGCTAAGGTACGGCGTGAGGGAGTGCTTTTACGGGCACATTCACGGTCCGGGAAGGCCCTTTGCCTTTGAGGGGGAGGACCGGGGGATACGCTATAAGCTCATTTCGGCGGACCGGCTGGGGTTCATTCCGCTGAAAATATCATAAAAAACCGAAGAAAACCATAAAAGTATTTGCAATTGAAAAACAATCTGATATAATAGTTAAGATGCCTTATGGCAGAATAATGCCATAATGGCAGGAACAAACATAGGAGGAAACAACCGTGAACGTCAAGGAATTTGAGAAGAAAGAGAAAAACACAGCCGAGCTTACAGTGCTTGTAAGCCCTGAGGAGTTCGAGGACGCCGTTCAGAAGGCGTATCTCAAGGGACGCTCCCGCATACAGATCCCCGGCTTCCGTAAGGGCAAAGCGCCCAGGAAGATGATCGAGGCGATATACGGCGCCGGCGCCTTTTATGAGGACGCGGTGGAGGCGCTCGCTCCCGACGCCCTTGAGGCGGGCATAAAGGAGCAGTCCGTGGATACCGTGGGCCGCCCGTCCATACTGGACTTCAACATAGGCGAGGACAAATCCCTCTCCATCAAATTCCGCGTCTCACTGTATCCCGAAGTGAAGCTTGAGGGCTACAGGGGCATAGCCGCTCCCAAGCCCGCCGTCCGCGTCACCAAAAAGGACGTGGAGCATGAGCTTGAGCACGTCCGGGAACAGAACGCCCGCATTGAGACGGTTGACAGGGCGGCGGAGAAGGGCGACATTGCCGACATCGACTTTGAGGGCTTTGTTGACGGCGTTCCCTTTGAGGGCGGCAAGGGCGAGCATTACGACCTGGAGCTGGGCTCCGGTCAGTTTATCCCCGGCTTTGAGGATCAGGTCATCGGCGCGGCGCCCGGCTCCGACGTGGAGGTGAAGGTCACCTTCCCCAAGGAATACACCCCGGAGCTTGCCGGTAAGGACGCCACCTTCAAGGTACACGTAAATGAGGTCAAGGTCAAGGAGCTTCCGGACCTTGACGACGAGTTTGCCAAGGACGTGTCGGAGTTCGACACCCTGGAGGAGTATTCCGCCAGCGTGAAGGAGCAGATCTCCGAGCGCCGCCGCGGTGAGGCCCAGTCTGCCTTTGAGGAGGTCGTCATGTCACGCCTCACCGACAAGGTGGAGTGCAAGATCCCCGACGCCATGATCGACGAGCAGGCAGACCAGATGATGAGCAACTTCCGCTACAACCTGATGAACCAGGGCATGGACCCGGACCAGTACTTCAAGATGATGGGCATGAACGCCCAGGACTTCCGCAGCAGCGTACGCCCCACCGCGGAGAAGCAGATTAAGCTTGACCTGGCGTTTGAGCACATAGCGAAGGTCGAGGACTTTGACATAACCGACGGCGACATCGAGGCGGAATATTCAAGGCTTGCCGACCAGTACGGCATGAAGGTCGAGGACGTGAAGAAGGCCATCACCGCCGACTCCGTCAAGACCGGCCTCAAGCTTGAAAAGGCAAAGCAGCTGGTCCTTGACACCGCTGTCGTGGAGAAGAAGGAGAAGAAGGCCGAGGTGGAGGCTGAATAATTCCGCTTGTTTCCGGCTATGATTTTACGGTGAAGGACAGTTTTTTCAGGAGGTTTTGAAAATGAGCTTGGTTCCCTATGTAGTTGAACAGACGTCACGCGGCGAGCGCAGCTATGACATATTCTCGCGCCTTCTAAACGACCGCATAGTCTTTTTGGGCGAGGAGGTCAACGACACCACCGCAAGCCTTGTTGTGGCACAGTTCCTTTTCCTTGAGGCGCAGGACCCGGATAAGGACATTCAGTTTTACATCAATTCCCCCGGCGGCTCCATAACCTCCGGCATGGCAATCTACGACACCATGAAGTACATCAAGTGCGACGTCTCCACCATCTGCATCGGCATGGCGGCGAGCATGGCGGCGTTCCTTTTGAGCTCCGGCACCAAGGGCAAGCGCCTTGCGCTTCCCAACAGCGAGATCATGATCCACCAGCCCTCCGCCGGCACCCAGGGGCAGGTCACGGATATGGCCATACACCTGGCGCGTATCCAGAGGATAAAGGACAAGATAAACTCCATCATGGCTGAGAACACCGGCAAGAGCGTGGACGTGATACGAAACGCCTGTGAGCGTGACAACTTCATGAGCCCGCAGGAGGCCCTGGATTTCGGACTCATCGACAAGGTTATTACAAAAAGATAAGCTGATTGACCCCAATTCTCCCTCCCCGCAAACGGGGAGGGGATAAGTGAAAGGAAACCCGGTAAATGCCGAAAATTGACGAATATACGCCCCGCTGTGACTTCTGCGGCAGAACCCAGTCCCAGGTACACCGACTGTTCACCGGCCAGTATGCCAACATCTGCGACGAGTGCGTGGAGCTTTGCCACGACATAATCCGCGAGGGCTGGGAGGACGAGGAAGAGCTTGACGCCGCCGAACGGGAGGAGGCCTCTCCCTACGAGATGGCGAAAAAGCTCCCCAAGCCCGCGAAGATAAAGGAATACCTGGACCAGTACATCATTGGGCAGGACAGGGCAAAGGTCGCCCTGTCCGTGGCTGTTTACAACCACTATAAGCGGATCTTCTGTCAGACAGGCAACGACACGGAGATACAAAAGAGCAACATACTCATCGTCGGACCCACCGGCTCCGGCAAGACAATGTTTGCCCAGACTCTCGCGAAGATGCTGGAGGTCCCCTTTGCCATCGCCGACGCCACCACTCTCACCGAGGCTGGCTACGTGGGCGACGACGTGGAGAATATACTCCTGAGGCTTTTGCAGGCGGCGGATTTCAACGTGCCCCTTGCCGAGCGAGGGATAATCTACATCGACGAGATAGACAAGATAGCCCGCAAGAGCGAAAACACCTCCATAACCCGTGACGTGTCCGGCGAGGGCGTCCAGCAGGCGCTTTTGAAGCTTCTGGAGGGAACCGTTGCCAATGTCCCGCCCCAGGGCGGGCGTAAGCACCCGCACCAGGAATTCATCTCCGTTGACACCACGAACATCCTTTTCATCTGCGGCGGAGCCTTTGACGGCATCGACAAGATAATCGAGCACCGCCTGGACAAAAAGTCCATGGGCTTCGGCGCGGAGATAAAGACAAAGAGCGAGAAGGATATAAGCGAGATACTGGAAAATATCCAGTCCCATGACCTTTTGAAATACGGTATAATCCCGGAGCTCATCGGGCGTATGCCTGTCATAGTGCCCATGCGCCAGCTCACCCGCGAGGACCTGGTGCGCATACTCAAGGAGCCAAAGAACGCCCTGACGCGCCAGTACAAGGCGCTGATGAGCTATGACCGGGTGAACCTTGAATTTGACGATGCCGCCCTTGAGGCCATCGCCGACAAGGCGATAGCCATGGACATCGGCGCCAGGGGACTCAGGTCAGTGGTGGAGGGGATACTTACGGACATCATGTTTGAAATACCCTCCGAGGAGCGGGTAGACAGGGTCACGGTGACAAAGGAATGTGTCACCGAGGGCGCCCGCCCGCGGCTCCACCTTCGCCCCAGACCGCAGATAGACCCGGACGCGGCTCCTGCCATCTGAACTGAAGACACAAGAGCTGCATGGACAATGCGGCTCTTGCGTGTGTTTATACCGGGAAGTATTATGTATACCCACAATGAGGTTTTATTATGAACGAAGATTATTCCGATCTGCCCGTGGAGGAGCTGCCCCTTGTGTCGCTGAGCGGCACGGCTGTCTTTCCCGGAATGACAATTAAAATAGTTGAGGAGCGCCCGCAAAACCTGGCGGCGCTGTCAAAGTGCCTCAGCGGCAAGAGCCACGCCTTTGTCATAACCTCCGAGGACCTCTTTGAGCACGATGACGGCGAGGACGAGTGCGAGGAGATGGAGCAGCTTACAAACGACGACCTTTCGGAGCTGTTTGCCAGGATGGAGGAGCTCACAAAGGACGAAAACGATGCCGAAGGCGGTTTCATTCCCGATGACCTGCCCGGCGCGTCCGTAAGCTCCGGTATCGCCTCGCTGGGCGTTGTATGCACCGCCGACCACTATTTCCAGATACCCGGCGGGGGAATGGTGGTGATGGTCTCCTGCGTCAACCGCGCGACCATACTTGAACGCCATAACCGCGGCACCCACTACACTGCCACGGTCCTCCTCTTAGGCGACGATAATGTCCGCGTCACGCCAAGGCTCCGCGTGCTTTTGAACACGTCTTTGGAGCTTTACAAGCGATACTGCGAGCTCACGGGAAGTACTCCCGTGTCTGCCGACGCGGTGGAGAAGGCGGGCTATTCCGGGGACATGGGCTTTGCCGCGGACATCCTTGCCCAGGCGCTAACGCTCCGTGCCGACCAGAAACAGGAGCTCATGGAGACCCTTGACCCAATAAAGCGATTCCGCACCGTCACCGATATGCTCCGCGAGGCCGTGGAGGTCATGGACGTGGAGCGCGACATCGGGCGCAAGGTCGATGAGCAGATGGCGCGCAACCACCGGGAGCAGATACTCCGTGAGCATATCCGTGTCCTCCAGTCCGAGCTGGGGGAGGACGACTACTCGGAGATTGAGGATTACAGACAGAGGATACTTGCCCTTGAGCTGGACGAGGAGATAACCGCAAAGCTTCTGAAGGAGAATGACCGCCTTTCAAAGCAGCCCTTCGTTTCCGCTGAGGCGTCCGTCATAAGGACCTATCTTGACGCCGTTTTGGAGCTTCCCTGGCATACCTCCACCGAGGAGCGGCTCGATTTGAAGAGCGCCAGGCGCATACTTGACCGGGACCACTTCGGGCTGGAGAAGGTAAAGGAGCGCATTGTGGAGTTTCTCGCCGTCAGGTGCATGGCTCCCAACGTCAAGGGCGGGATCATATGCCTTGTGGGACCTCCGGGCGTGGGGAAGACGTCGATAGCTATATCCATAGCCGACGCCATGAACAGGAAGCTTGCCCGCATAAGCCTTGGCGGGGTCCATGACGAGGCGGACATACGCGGTCACAGGAAGACGTACATCGGCGCAATGCCGGGGCGTATAATCACAGCCATCACGCAGGCGGGATCAAATAACCCGCTCATAGTTCTGGACGAGATAGACAAGCTGGGGCACGACTACAAGGGCGACCCGGCAAGCGCACTGCTGGAGGCGCTGGACCCGGAGCAGAACTCCTGCTTCCGCGACCACTTTCTGGAGGTGCCCTTCGACCTCTCCGGCGCCATGTTCATAGCCACAGCCAACACCGTTGACACCATCCCCAGACCGCTCTTGGACAGGATGGAGGTCATAGAGATAACCAGCTACACCGACGAGGAAAAGCTGCAAATAGCCAAAAAGCATCTCATTCCAAAGCAGCGGAAAAAGCACGGACTCACAGCAAAGACGCTGCGGGTGGCGGACAACGCCGTCAGGGAGCTCATATCCGGCTACACGCGGGAGTCCGGCGTGCGCCAGCTTGAGCGGGAGATAGCCCATCTTTGCCGCAAGGCGGATATGCTCATAGCCTCCGGCGAGGGCGAGTACCTGTCCGTGACCGCCTCCTCCCTGGAGGAGCTTTTGGGACCGCGCAGATATAAGCCGGAGCGCCTTACGGGGCGTGACCGGGTGGGAATTGTGAACGGGCTTGCCTGGACACAGGTCGGCGGCGAAATGCTTGAGGTGGAGTGCGCGGCGCTGGAGGGCTCTGGGAAGATCGAGCTCACGGGCAACCTGGGGGACGTGATGAAGGAATCCGCCCACGCCGCCATGAGCTATATCCGCTCCAGGTGCGATAAGCTGGGCATTGACAGCGAATTTTACAGGAAAACCGACGTCCACCTCCATTTCCCAGAGGGCGCGGTGCCAAAGGACGGACCCTCCGCCGGTATCGCAATCTCCTGCGCCATAGTCTCGGCTCTCACGGGTATCCCCGTGAGGAGCGACGTCGCCATGACGGGCGAGATTACGCTTACCGGGCGCGTCCTGCCCATAGGCGGGCTGAGGGAGAAGACGATGGCGGCGCTGAGATTCGGGGTGAAGACGGTTATCATTCCCGAGGAAAACCTGCCGGACCTTGAGGAGATAGACCAGACCGTCCGAAGGTCCCTGGGCTTTGTCGCCGCGTCAAAGCTTGACGACGTGCTTGACGCCGCCCTGGTCCACCCCGAGGGGCGCCCGACACGCGGGCACGCCGGCAGAAGGGGAACGAAGGACGGCTCCGCCGCCGTGAGGCAGTAAGGGCTTAAAGATGGATTTCAGAAAAGCGGAATTTATAAAATCGGCGGCGAGCCCCGCGGATTTCATACGCGACGGGCTCCCCCAGGTTGCCTTTGCCGGGCGCAGCAACGTGGGCAAGTCCTCGGTGATAAACTCCCTGGTGGAGCGTAAAAACTTTGCCCGCGTTGGTTCTCGCCCCGGGAAAACAGGTCAGATAAATTATTTCCTTGTGGACAGGCGTTTTTACATCGTGGACCTCCCCGGCTACGGCTACGCGGAGGTGTCAAAGGCGGAGCGCGACAGGTGGGGCAAGCTCATGGAGGACTATTTTGCATCGGGGCTCATAACCCTTGGCGTACAGATAGTTGACGCCCGCCACAAGCCCTCCGCCGACGACATAACCATGATGGACTGGTTCAAGCACAATCTTTGCCCCTTCATGGTCGTCGCGAACAAGGTGGACAAGTGCAAAAAATCCGAGATCCCCGGCAGCATCGCCCGGATCCGCGAGACGCTGGACATCTCCCAGGACACGGACCTTGTCTATTACTCCGCCCAGACTGGCGAGGGCAGGGAGACGCTGAGGATAATCTTAGAGGGTGCGCTGGAATGAGGAACATATGGGAAAACCTTGACTGGTCCATACTGACAAATGCCCTCATCTCCGCCATACCGGTGCTAATATGCATTACCCTCCACGAGTGCGCCCACGGGCTCACAGCGCTGAAGCTGGGTGACACCACGGCGCGGGACATGGGCAGGCTAAGCCTCAACCCGTTCAGGCATTTTGACATCATGGGCTTTATAATGATGGCGTTTGTCGGCTTCGGCTGGGCAAAGCCCGTGCCTGTGGATATGCGCCGCTTCCGCCACCCAAAGCGGGATATGGCGATAACCGCCGCGGCGGGACCCGTTTCAAATATCCTCATAAGCGTGGTTTTCCTTTTCCTTTACGGGCTTTTTTGGCTGCCGCTCTCGGCGGGAGAGGGCGTGCCGTATTTCATAAGCGCCATGCTGTACCGGACGGCGTACCTGAGCCTCGCCTTTGCCGTTTTCAATATTATCCCCATTCCGCCCCTGGACGGCTCAAAGGTGCTCTACTCTGTGATAAGCGAGGGAAGCTATTATAAGCTCATGCGCTATGAGCGTTACGGCATGATAATACTTGTGGTCCTTGTGGTCACCGGCATCGTTTCCGGTCCCCTCAATTCGGTGACACAGTGGCTTTTTGATAAGCTTTTTGTTGTCGCCGATCTGGGCTTTAAGCTGTGGAGACTCATATTCTGAAAGGTATTAAATGGAAAATCCTACCTTCCGGCTGGAGGGCGTTGTCAGGACCCGCGAGGAGCTTGAGGACTTCGAGGGACCGCTGACGCTGATCCTTCAGCTTCTTGCCAAAAACAAAATAGAGATACAGGACATAAGAATCGCCGAGCTTCTTGACCAGTACCTCGCCTACCTTGATGAGATGAAGTCCATGGACCTGGACATAGCCTCGGAATTTGTCCAGATGGCGTCGCACCTTGTCTACATCAAGGCGCGTATGCTCATATCCGCCGGTGAGGAGACCGGGGAGCTGGAGGAGCTCATCGAGTCCCTTGAGCGTTTGCGCAATAAGGACTCCTTTGAGAGGCTGAAGCTTGTCATTCCGGACATCGCCTCCATGTATACCAGAGGCGCCGGGACTGTGGTAAAGCCGCCGGAGTATCTTCCCGTGGACAAGGAGTACCGCTACGTCCATGAGCGGTCCGACCTCACCGACGCCATGGTGCGTGTGCTCACCAGGGAGGACGCGCTGAACGCCGCCAGGAACCCCGCGGGATTCCGGTTCCCGGAGAGGATAGTTTTCTCAGTCACCGAGAAGACAAAGCAGATCGTAAACCTCCTCACGGCCCGTGGACCCATCACTCTGCCGGAGCTTTTCAAAAAAAGCGGCAGCCGCACGGAGCTTGTCGCCACCTTTGTGGCGGTTTTGGAGCTTGCCCACGACGGGAGTGTCGTTTTGGAGGGCGAGGGGGAGGAAATGAGCATTTCCCTGAATGAAAAAGATACCTGAAAGGCCATAATATGGACGAACACGAACTTGAATCCGCCATAGAGGGAATACTTTTCGCCTCCGGCGAGCCGGTCTCCGCGAAGCGCATAGCCGCCGTGCTTGTGACGGGGGAGCGGGAGGTATTTGAAGCCGCCGAGCGCATACGCCTGCGCCTCATAAACGAGGGGCGGGGGATACGTTTGGTGCGGCTGGAGGACTCCCTTCAGCTCTGCTCCGCGCCTGAGCTTTCTGACGTCATACGTCTGGCGCTGGAGACGCGCAAGCCGCCAAAGCTCACCCAGACGGCGCTTGAGGTCCTGGCTATCACGGCGTATTTCCAGCCCGTCACCAGGGCGTACATTGACGATATGCGCGGCGCCGACTCCAGCTACACCGTCGGCGTACTCACCGAGCGCGGGCTCATCGAGCCATGCGGCACACTGGATGCGCCGGGCAGACCGACGCTTTTCAGGACGACAAGCAGCTTTCTGCGGGTGTTTGGGCTCCAAAGCCTTGACGACCTCCCGGAGCTTCCGCAAAAGGAGGGCGCGGAGGGCGAGCAGCTGAAAATACCCGACCTCGACCCCAACGGAGCGGCGGAAGGTTGACTTTGACAATTCCGGCTTTATGTGGTATTATGGTACTATTATAAAAAATGACCGGGAGGTGACGCCTTGCTGACGCTTCTTTATCTCATAGCCTTTTTGATCCTCCTGTGCTTTGGTAAATTCAAGGTCGCGCTCATCATTCTGGGTGTCACGCTTTTCCTGGACCTCGTTTTGCTCCTCCTTCGCGTGGGCGCCAGGGCGACGCTTGATGAAAACGGATTTTCCCTGTGGGCCGTGGCGGGACCCGTGAAGCTCAAAATACTGCCGCCCGGTGAGGAAAAGGCGAAAAAGCCCAAAAAGCCCAAGGAGAATAAAAAGGAGACAGAAAAGCCCTCCGAGGAGAAGAAGGAGAAGCCAAAGCCGAAAATCAGCATAACTCTCGACCTTGTAACCACCGTTTTAAAGGCGGTGGGGGAGCTGCTGGGGAGGCTGCGGCGGAAGATATGTATTGACAGGCTGGTTATCCACTATACGGTGGGCTCCGCCGACCCCGCCGACGCCGCCATGACCTTCGGGTACATGAACGCCGGTATCGGGGCGCTTATGCCGGTGATAGAGAACATCTTTAAGGTCAAAGAGCGCGACGTGGGCGCGGCGCTGGATTTTGACGCGGACAGACCGGAGATATTCATTGACGCTCGGCTCACCCTGGCAATTTGGGAAATAATATACATCGTTCTGGCGGTGTGGCCTGTGGTAAAGGCAGTCATCGCCCAAACTATCAGTAAAGGAAAGGTGGACAAAAATGGACAAGCATCCGATCAATGACCTTATGGGGACAGTCATGGAGAAGCTCCGTGACATCGCAGACGTCAGCACCGTGATAGGCGGGAGCATCTCCACGCCCGACGGGATCACCATCATTCCCGTGTCCCGCGTCAGCATGGGCTTCGCCTCCGGCGGCTCCGATTTCACCGGCAAGCACCAGAAGGAGGGGCAGGCGAGCCCCTTTGGAGGCGGTTCCGGCGCAAGCGTGAAGATCGACCCCATCGCCTTCGTTGTCATCAAGGAGGGCGTGGTGCGGGTCATGACCATCGAGCCCCCTGCCGCCAACACCATTGACCGCATAATCGACTCCGCTCCTGAGCTGGTGGACAAGGTCATGGCCATCATTGACAAGAAAAAGGCGGAGAAAGCGGCAAAGGAAGCTGAGGCGGCTTCGGAATAATCCTCCCTCTGCCGGGGCATAATGACACTCCGTAAGGGTGGTGCCATTATGCTGAAAAAGACAATATCGGCAATCGCCGCCATCTCCCTATTGGCGGCGTTTTCCGTTTTCAACGCCGGGGCGGTCACCGTCTCGGCAAGCTCCGCTATATTGATGGAGGCGTCCACCGGAAGGGTCCTCTTTGAAAAGGACCCGGACTCGCGCCGCCTCATAGCAAGCACGACGAAGCTCATGACGGCGCTGGTGGCGCTGGAAAACTCGTCTCCCGACGAGCTCGTGACTGTGCCGGCGGAATGTGAGAATGTGGAGGGCTCCTCCATGTACCTTAAGGCGGGGCAAGAGCTCACCATGCGCCGGCTCCTTTACGGTCTCATGCTGGAATCCGGCAACGACGCCGCCGTCGCCGTGGCGTACCACATCTCCGGCTCAATTGAGGGCTTCGCGGGGCTCATGAACGAACGGGCGGCGCAGCTGGGGCTGGAGAACACACATTTCGTGAACCCCCACGGGCTCAACGCCGAGGGACACTATTCCTCCGCCAGGGACCTGGCGCTTATAATGCGCGAGTGCATGGAAAACCCCATCTTCGCCCAGATCGCCTCCACAAGGAGCATATCCTTCGGCGCCCGGACCTTTACGAACCACAACAAGCTCCTGTGGAGCTATGAGGGCATGGAGGCGGGCAAGACAGGCTATACCAAAAAGGCGGGGAGGACCCTGGTCACCTGCGCCTGCCGGGACGGGCTAAGGCTCATCTGCGTGACCCTCAACGACGGCGACGACTGGGACGACCACACCGCGCTTCTCAATATGGGCTTTGCCGCCCTGGAGCTGCGCCGCCCCGTCAGGGCGGGTGATATAGTGGGCGAGGTGCAGGTCATCTCCGGCGCCGCCGAAAGCGTTCCGGTGGCGGCAAAGAGCGGTGCCGCCATTGTGATTGACAGGGGAGAGGAGCTTGAGATAGGCGTCTCCCTGCCGCCGTTCGTCTACGCCGCCGTGGAGAAGGGCGGCAGCGCCGGCGTGCTCACCGTCACAAAAAACGGGGAGGTCATGGCGGAGGTGGAGCTTGTCTACGCCGAAACCGTGGAGCGAGACGCCGGACAGAAGGTAACTCCGTTGGAAAGATTCAAACGCCTGTTTGGTTGAGGTAACCATGGAAGAGAGATTGCAGAAGATACTTGCCGCCCGCGCCGGGGTCTCCCGCAGGGCGGCGGAAAAGCTTATAGAGGACGGGCTCGTGACCATCAACGGCTCCGCCGCCTCCCTGGGCGACAGGGCTGACCCGGACAGGGACGAGATACTTCTCCGAGGCGCACCCATCGGGGCGGCGGAGGAGAAGTATTACATAATGCTCAACAAGCCCGTGGGGTATGTCACCACTATGAGCGACGAGAAGGGCAGAAGGACCGTCGCGGAGCTTGTGAGCGGCGTGCCCGCCCGCGTCTACCCCGTGGGAAGGCTTGATATAAACTCCGAGGGGCTCCTGCTCATGACCAACGACGGGGACTTTGCCAACAGGGTCATGCACCCGTCATATGAGAAGGAAAAGACCTACCGCGTCCTCGTCACAGGCGACGCGGAGAGCGGCATAAAGCGCCTTTCAGAGCCCATGGAGCTTGACGGCGTGAGACTGAGAACGCCCCGCGTGCGCCTTATCGGGCATGAGGGCGCGGCAGCGGCGATGGAGATAACGATACACGAGGGCAGGAACCGCCAGGTCCGGCGCATGTGCGAGCTCGCGGGCCTAACCGTCCGCCGCCTCACTCGCGTCAGCGTTGGCAGCGTGCGCCTCGGAAAACTTAAAAAGGGCTGCTGGCGCTTTCTCACCCAGGAGGAAATCGATTCGCTCATCGGATAAAAATGCAATTTTGCAAATCAAATATTTCATTTAAGTCGAAAAAACTATTGCATTTTGCAGGAAATCATCTATAATGGGTGTAAATTATTTCGCCGCTTACAATAACGGCTCAGCCGGGACGGAGGGGTTTGAAATGGGAAAAGATGTTTTGACCGCGATACGCGAGCTCGCGCCGACCTTCTCCAAGGGTCAGCGCAGGATATCCGAGTACATCACCGAAAATTACGAGAAGGCGGCATTTATGACCGCCGGCAGGCTTGGCTCCGCTGCGGGCGTGAGCGAGTCCACCGTCGTCCGATTCGCCGCGGACCTGGGCTACGACGGCTACCCTGAAATGCGCCGCGCCATGCAGGAGCTTGTGAAGAACCGACTCACCACCGTTCAGCGCATAGAGGTGGCGCGGGACCTTATAACCGGCTCCGACGTGCCGGAGACGGTCCTCAACTCCGATATGTCCAAGATACGCCACACCCTGGAGGAGCTTGACCGGGAGCAGTTTGCCGCCGCCGCCGAAGCCATAAGCAAAGCTAAGACAGTTTACATCGTGGGCGTTCGCTCCTCGGCGGTGCTCTCCAGCTTCATGGGCTTTTACTTAAACCAGCTTTTCCCCGACGTGCGGGTGATCTCCCAAAGCGCCTTCTCCGAGATATACGAGCAGATACTCCACATCGGCGAGGGCGACGTGCTTGTGGCAATCTCCTTCCCGCGCTATTCCCGCCGCACCATAATGGCGATGCGATACGCCCGTGACAAGGGCGCGCGGGTCATCGGCATAACCGACTCCGAATCCAGCCTTGTGGCGCAGCTTGCCGACATAAAGCTTTATGCCCGCAGCGATATGCTCTCCTTCCTCGACTCCCTCGTGGCTCCGCTGAGCCTCATAAACGCCCTCATCGTGGCGGTCGCCGAGCAGTCGGAGAAGGATTTGGAGTCCACCTTTGAAAGGCTGGAGAACATCTGGTCGGAATTTGATGTCTATGAGAAATACGACCAGTGACCTTTTGGTCATAGGCGGCGGAGCTTCGGGAATGATGGCGGCTGGGCTCGCCGCCGAAAGAGGGCTCTCGGTTACAGTGCTGGAGAGGACCCAATACACCTGCCGGAAGCTGGGCATAACCGGCAAGGGAAGGTGCAACGTCACCAACAACGCCACACCCCGCGAGGTGGTGGCGAATATTCCGAGAAACGGAAAATTCCTCTACAGCGCCGTCACCCGCTTCCCGCCCCAAAGAGTCATGGAGCTTTTTGAGTCCCTGGGCGTTCCGCTGAAAACCGAGCGCGGGAACAGGGTGTTTCCCCAATCCGACAGGGCGGGGGACATATGCGACGCTCTCCGGCGCTTTTGCAGGCGGGGCGGCGTGGGGATAGTCCGGGGGACGGCGGAGCGGATTTTGACCCGTGACGGCGCGGTTACGGGCGTTGAATACACATCGTCCGAAGGAAATCGCGGTGAAATACCGGCGCAAAATGTCCTTCTCGCCACCGGCGGCATGAGTTACCCCTCCACAGGCTCCGACGGCAGCGGCTACGCCCTCGCCAGCGAGCTCGGCCACACCGTAGTGCCGGTCCGCCCGTCCCTTGTACCTTTGGAGGCGGAGGGCGGCGACTGCGCCGCGATGCAGGGCTTTGCCCTGAAAAACGTGGCGATAAAGGTGGTTGACGCCGCCGGCAAGCGGGTGTACGAGGACTTCGGCGAGATGCTTTTCACCCACTTCGGCGTTTCGGGACCCATGATCCTCTCGGCCTCCGCCCACATGAGGGACTTTGAGAAAAACAGCTACACGGTCTATATCGACCTAAAGCCCGCCCTTGACGAGGAGACGCTTGACAGGCGGATACTGCGTGACTTTGAAAAGTATTCAAACCGCGACTTTCAAAACGCCCTCACTGACCTTGCCGGCAGGAGCATGATCCCCGTGCTTGTGGAGCGATCCGGCATACCGCCGGAGACTAAGGTCAACTCCGTCACCCGCGAGCAGCGCCGCAGGCTCCTGGAGCTTTTCAAGGCTTTCCCGGTGAGGATAACCGGCGCGCGCCCCATCGAGGAGGCGATAATCACCTCCGGCGGCGTTAGCACGGGCGAGATCGACCCCAGGACAATGGGCTCAAAGCTTGTAAGGGGGCTATATTTTGCCGGTGAGGTCATCGACCTTGACGCCTACACCGGCGGCTTCAACCTTCAGATAGCCTGGTCCACCGCTTACGCGGCGGCGGAAAGTATCGGAAAGGAGAATGACAAATGAGCACAGCCATTGCCATAGACGGTCCCTCCGGCGCGGGGAAATCCACCCTCGCCCGCATGACCGCCAAAAAATTCGGCTTCATTTACGTTGACACCGGCGCCCTCTACCGCACCGTGGGGCTTTTCACACTGCGCCGGGGCGTGGGCACCAGGGACGCGCAGGGCGTCGCGGCGCTGCTGCCGGAGATACACATTGAGATGCGCTATGACGGCGCGGGAGTCCAGCGCATGGTGCTGAACGGCGAGGATGTCACCGATCTTATACGCACCCCGGAGGTCTCCATGGCGGCATCCGACGTCTCCGCAATACCCGCCGTCCGCGCCTTTTTGCTGGACACCCAGCGGGACATGGCAAAAAAATACGACGTGATAATGGATGGCAGGGACATCGGCACCGTTGTCCTGCCTGAGGCGCGGATTAAAATATTCCTCACCGCCTCCGCAGCCGAGCGCGCCCGCAGGAGGTACAGGGAGCTGCGGGAGAAGGGCATGGACGTGGAGTATGAGCAGGTTTTGAGGGACATTGAGCTTCGGGACAAAAACGACTCAGGCCGCGACATCGCCCCATTGCGTCCGGCTGAGGACGCCGTCATGCTTGATACCACCGAGCACGATTTGGAGGCGAGCTTTGAGCTCATATGCGATCTCATAGGGGAGCGGTTAAAAAATGGACTTTAAAAAGCTTCTCTACCGCGTCCTCCGTCGGCTTTTCATGCTCACCTACGGTCTCCTGTGGCCCTACAAGGTCTACGGGCGGGAGAAGATACCCGCTGGCGCGGCGGTGGTGTGCGCCAACCACACCCACTTTTCTGACCCATTTTATATGGCCTTCGCGGTCCCCGCAAAATATCACCTGTGCCTTATGGCAAAGCAGGAGCTATTCAAATTCAAGCCCCTGGGCTGGCTTTTGAGGGCGATAGGCACCTTCCCCGTGAACAGGGGGACAGCCGACATGAACGCCATGAAGACGGCGCTGGAGGTTTTGAAGTCCGGCAAAAAGCTGGGCATATTCCCGGAGGGTACTCGCACCCACTCAGACGGCGAGGTCAGCCCCAAGGCGGGCGCCGTGCGCCTGGCGCAGAAGGCGGGCGCGCCGCTGGTGCCAATGTTCATTCCACGGGAGAAAAAGCTTTTCCGCCGCATAAGGGTGATAGTCGGCGACCCAATAAGCCTTGAGGGGCTTGGAAGGCTCACAAAGGAGGAGCTTGAAAAAATCTCCGACGAGCTCATGGATAAAATCGCCGCTTTGGGGCATACTGGAGAACGGAGGGCGGCGTGATGGAGCTTGTGCGCGCCAAAACCGCCGGCTTCTGCTTCGGCGTCAAAAGGGCAGTGAGGCTTGCCGAGGAGGCGGCGTCATATGGTCCCTGCGCCTGCCTGGGCCCGCTTATACACAACGACGACGTTGTACGCCGCCTTGAGTCCATAGGAGTGCGCACCGTGAGCACGGTCCGCGAGCTGCGCCCCGGGGAGACGGTGATAATCAGGAGCCACGGCATAGGGCGGGACGAGTACGAGGAGCTCCGGCGGCTCGGCTTAAATATCATCGACGCCACCTGTCCCGACGTTGCGCGTATCCACCGTCTGGTGGAGGAGCAGTCGGCTGAGGGCAGGAAAATCGTCATCATCGGCGAGCGCCGTCACCCTGAGGTCGCGGCGGTACAGGGCTGGTGCGATGATTCCACGGTGCTTGAGAACCCCGAAGAAGTGGAAACCTGGCTCTCAGAGAACCCGGAAATGACCGATTTTCCCATCTGTGTGGTGTCACAAACCACCGGAGAGAGAAAAAATTTTGAAATAAGTGTTAAAATTCTAAAAAAACAGTGTACAAACGCGAAAATCTTTGATACAATATGCAACACGACATCGAATCGACAGAGGGAGGCGCGTGAGATAGCCTCCAAAGCCGACGCGATGATCGTAATAGGCGGACGGCACAGCGCCAACACGGCAAAGCTTGCCCTGGTCTGCCGGGAGTGCTGCGGCAGGGTGCTTCTCATTGAGAACGCCTCACAGCTCGACCGGCGTGAGCTTGAGGGGGCGAAGGTCGTGGGCGTAACTGCCGGCGCCTCCACACCAGAGTGGATAATTAAGGAGGTCAACAGGATGATGAGTGACGAAGTTAAGGCTGTGGAGACAGCCGAAGAAGAAACCAAGGCGGTGGAGACCGTCGAGCCCGTGGCGGTGGAGACCGTCGAGCCCGTGGCGGAGGAGACCGCCGAACCCGCGGTGGAGGAGACTCCCGCGGCAGCCGCGCAGCAGGATGCACCCGAGGCGGAGGCCTCTTTTGAAGAGCTGCTTGAGCGTTCCATCAAAAC
Source organism: uncultured Oscillospiraceae bacterium (assembly GCA_947588955.1). Classification (GTDB taxonomy): domain Bacteria; phylum Bacillota; class Clostridia; order Oscillospirales; family Oscillospiraceae; genus RUG626. Next base: position 81,316 of record CANPYX010000002.1, read on the forward strand.
CTTACATACGGGGGAGAAGGTCCGCGGAGTGGTAGCGTCTATCACCCAGACTGAGATTTCAGTGGATCTTGGAGCGAAGCAGTCCGGATATATCCCCATCTCCGAGTTTACCGATGAGCCCGGCGTCAACGTGGCGGACATCATCAAGGTGGGCGATGAGATTGAAGCGTATGTTATGCGCGTCAACGATGTTGACGGCGTCGTGATGCTCTCCAAGAAGCGCCTTGACAGCGTGAAGAACTGGGACAGCATCGTTGAGGCCCGCACCTCCCGCGCTGTCGTAGAGGGCAACGTCATTGAGGAGAACAAGGGCGGCATCGTTGTCAATGTGAAGGGCATACACGTTTTCGTGCCCGCCTCCCAGTCCGGTCTTCCCAAGGAGGCCCCCATGTCCGAGCTTCTCCACCATAAGGTCAAGCTCCGCATTACCGAGGTCAACCAGCCCCGCAAGCGCGTCGTCGGTTCCATCCGCGCCGTGGCTTATGAGGAGCGCAAGGCCCGCGCCGAGGCGACCTGGAACGAGATCGAGGTCGGCAAGCACTATCACGGCGTCGTAAAGAGCCTCACATCTTACGGCGCGTTTGTGGACATCGGCGGCGTGGACGGCATGGTCCACGTGTCCGAGCTGAGCTGGAAGCGCATCCACCAGCCCTCCGAGGTTTTGAAGGTTGGCGACGAGATCGACGTCTACGTCATCTCCTTCGACAAGGACAACCGCAAGATCTCCCTTGGCTACAAGGACCCCAACGAGAACCCCTGGGTCAAGTTCACCACCGCGTATCCCGAGGGCTCCGTGGCGGACGTCCGCATAGTGAAGCTCATGACCTTCGGCGCCTTTGCCGAGATCATCCCCGGCGTTGACGGTCTCATCCACATCTCCCAGATCGCCGACCGCCGTATCGGCAAGCCAGAGGACGTGCTCTCCGAGGGCGAGGTCGTCAAGGCAAAGATCATCAAGATCGACAACGAGAACAAGAAGGTCTCACTGTCCATCCGCGCTCTTGCCGAGCCCGCCGCTCCCGTATCCCAGCCCGAGCCCAAGGAGGCCGAGCCCGATGATGAGCCCGCGGTAGTCTATGACACCGAGAATCCTCCCGCTCCCGAGGACCTTCCCCAGGAGTAATCAAAACCCCCATATAAGCGGCAACTTACTGTTGCCGCTTATTTTCAACGGCTTGTCTGCATATACTTGACCATACCGTACCGAGGTGAACACATATGGGAGTTAAGAGGATATTGGCAAGGGCTTTGGGCAGGGCGGTGACCTGGAACAAGCTTCCCTTCGGCACAGCCGTCGTTGCCGCCGCCGGCGCCTCACAGCGCATGGACGGGGAGAACAAGATCTTCGCGGACCTCAACGGGCTGCCCGTCCTGGGCTGGTCGCTCCTTGAGCTTCAAAGGTGCCCCAACGTCCATGAGATAATCGTCGTGACACGGGAGGACGCCATCGTCCCCGCAGCGGACCTGTGCGCCGAGCTGGAGATAAGCAAGGCTACAAAGATACTTTGCGGCGGCGAGGACAGGCTTGACTCCGTCCTAATCGGCGTAAACGAGGCCAACCGCGACGCGGAATACATCGCCGTGCATGACGGCGCGAGACCGCTGGTGACGCAGGAGATAATCGTTGACGCCTTCCGCAAGGCGTACAAATACACCGCCGCCGCCCCCGCCGTATCCGTAAACGACACCGTGAAGACCGGAGCCGACGGATTTGTCACCGGCACACCCGACCGCTCAACGCTCTTTGCCGTCCAGACCCCGCAGGTCTTCCGCGCGGACATTCTCAAGGCGGCGCTTTTTAACGCAAAGCAGAAGGGCATTTCAATTACCGACGACTGCGGCGCGGTTGAGGCCATCGGCGTAAGACCCGCGCTGAGCCTGGGCTCCTTTGAGAACATAAAGCTCACAAGACCCGTGGACCTGGCTTTGGCCAGCGCCATATTTGAAGCGAGGGACGCCAAATGAGGATAGGTCACGGCTATGACGTCCACCGCCTTGTCCCCGACAGAAAACTGGTGCTGTGCGGCGTGGAGATACCCTGTGAAAAGGGGCTCCTGGGCCATTCCGACGCCGACGTCGCCGTCCACGCCCTCATGGACGCCCTTCTGGGAGCCGCGGTGCTGGGCGACATCGGCAGGCTTTTCCCGGATACCGACCCCGGATTTTCCGGCATAAGCAGCCTCACCCTCCTTGACAGCGTGATGGAGCTCCTATTGTCCCGCGGCTTTTCTGTGGGCAACGCGGATATAACCGTCGTCGCCCAGTGGCCGAAGCTCTCCGGTTACATAGACGAGATGCGCTCCGTGCTTGCCCGCCATCTGCGCGTAAGCCCCGACCGGGTGAACGTCAAGGCCACCACCGAGGAGGGACTGGGGCAGGTGAGCACCCAGGGCATCGCCGCCCACGCCGTGGTGCTTCTTGAAGAGAAAAGGAACAAAGCAGTAAACCTTTAAACTTTTATCTCCTTCCGGCATAGTATGTGTTGACCGGTCGTCGGTCACCATACTTCCGGGAGGAATCTCATTATATGGACAGCTATTACCTCACCTGCCGCTCCCTGACCTACGCCCAGAGGGTATCACGGGTCCTGACAGCGGCAAGGATACGAAATATCATAGTCCGCACGCCTCAGAGAATGTCCGTGGAGGGGTGCGGCTACGCCATAAGAGTTTCGCCGTCGTCCTACGCCGACGCAATGAATGCCCTGCAAAGCGCCGCCCTGCCGCCCAAGAAGGTCTACCGAATGTCCGCCGGCGGTCTTTTTGAGGAGGTGCGGCGTTGATATATCTTGACGCGGCGGCGACCTCCTTCCAAAAGCCCGCCTCTGTGGAAAAGGCCGTGCTCCAAGCCCTCCGCTCATATTCAAGCCCCGGCAGGGGAGGGCATAAATACGCCATGGCAGCCGCCGAAAAGCTCTATGAGCTTCGTGAGAGGGCGGCGCGGCTTTTCAACGTCGCCGATGTTGAGCGTGTCGCCGTCACCTTCAACGCCACCCACGGGCTGAACATAGCCATAAGAAGCCTTGTGCCGCCCGGCGGCAGTGCGGTGATCTCTGGCTACGAGCACAACTCCGTGCTTCGCCCGCTCCACGCCCTGGGCGCGGATATAACCGTCGCCGACTGCCCCGTTTTCGATTACGGCGCCGCGATACGCGCCTTCGACCACGCCACGGCCTCCCGCCCGGACGCGGTGATAATAAACCACGTCTCCAACGTCTTCGGCTTTGAGCTTCCCGTCTATGAGGTCGCGGAGCTTTGTCGCGATCGGGGTATTCCCCTCATCGTGGACGCCTCCCAGTCCGCGGGAGTGCTGGATGTGGACGCCGGAAGGCTGGGCGCTGATTTCATCGCCATGCCGGGACACAAGGGGCTGTACGGTCCCCAGGGGACGGGGCTTCTCATCGCCTCCGACAAGGCCCGCCCGCTCCTTTACGGCGGCAGCGGAAGCGATTCCAAAAGTCCCGATATGCCCCCGTACCTCCCCGATATGCTGGAGGCAGGCACCCACAACATGCCGGGCATCGCCGGACTTTGCGCTGGGCTCGCCTTCGTGGAGAAAACCGGGACCGGTAAAATCGCCGCCCACGAAAAGCTCCTTGCCGCCAGCTTGATCCGGGGACTTCGCTCCATTCGCGGCGTGCGTGTGTTCGCCGCGCCGGATATGGAGCACCAGACCGGCGTCGTCTCCTTTGAGCTTGACGCCATGGGCTCCGAGGAGGCGGCGGGCAAGCTTGCGGACCTGGGCTTTGCCCTTCGCGCCGGCCTCCACTGCGCGCCCCTGGCGCACAGGACCGTGGGGACCCTGGACAGGGGAACGGTCCGCGCCAGCGTATCCGCCTTCAACACAGAGCGTGAGATCGCGGCGTTCCTCGACGCCGTAGAACTTATAGCGCGCGGCGCCCGATAAGCCCGCGCCGCTTTTGTTTTTTGCGAGTTCTTTTGCGAGTTCATAAAATATTTATTGCCAAAGAACGCCTTTAGTAGTATAATGGTAATTTAGAAAAATGTGTTCCCCGGTGGGGACCGGCTTGGAAGGCGGTGCTGCTATGGAAAGATTCAACGGGCTTTTGAGCGACCTTCTCAATGTGCTCCAGAATTTCATACAGACGGTGAGAATATGGGACGTGCTGGACATGGCAATAGTCGCGTTCCTTATCTACAAGCTCATCACGTTCTTCTCCAAGAGCAACTCCATGAACGTTGTCAAGGGCATACTCCTTCTTGTGGCGGTCATGGTCCTCGCCACCTTCGCCGACCTCCCCGTGGTCAAGTACCTTTTGGGCAACACCTTTGAAATGGGCCTTATCATCGTCATAGTCCTCTTTCAACCGGAGATACGCCGTATCCTGGAGCAGGTTGGCGGCAGTATCAAGGATATTTTCGGTCACCCCGTAAAGCTCAAGAACATCGAAAACGCCATAGACCAGACGGTCCTTGCCTGCACGGATATGTCCCGTTCCCGCACCGGGGCGCTTTTGGTGTTTGAACGCAACATAAACCTTGAATCGTACATCAAGACCGGGACGATAGTTGACGCGTCCCCGGCGGCGGAGCTTTTGAAGAACCTCTTTTTCGACAAGGCGCCCCTTCACGACGGCGCGGTGATAATAAGGAACGGGCGCATAGCCGGCGCCGCCTGTATGCTCCCCCTCTCCGGCAACTCCAACATAAGCCGCGACCTGGGAATGCGCCACAGGGCCGGAATCGGCATGAGCGAGCGTTCCGACGCCGTGGTTTGCATCGTCTCCGAGGAGACGGGCGACATATCCGTCGCCATCGAGGGTATCCTCAAAAGGGGCCTATCGCCCGTAACGTTTGAAAAGATGCTTCGCATGGAGCTCATGCCACAGGAGCAGGAAAACAAGGGCATCTTCGCCCGCCTGCGGGACAAATTCACCTCAAAGCGCGGAAAGGCAGGTGAGTGAGCATGTCCGAAAAAAAGCAAGGGGGAGGACGCAAGGTCCTCTACATGGTCTTCTCCGTCATCGTCGCCGTAATCCTCTGGACATATGTGGTGTATATCGATAACCCCACAGTTGAAAACCCGATAACCGTCTCCGGAATCGAGGTGGAATTTACCGGCGAGGAGACCTTGCGCGACAACGGCTATATCGTCTCCGACATCGACGTGAACCGCCTCAACATAGCCTTCGGCGGACGTATCCGCGAGGTTACACAGCTTTCAAGGGAAAATGTCCGTGCCGTTGTGGACCTAACCGACATCTTCAATTACACATCTCCCACCGGCACCCACTCCCTGAATTATGAGCTGGTTTACGACATAAGGGCGTCCTCCATAACCGTGGAAAACGCCTCCCGCACCGTCATTGAGGTCACCGTGGAGCGTATGGTCACCCAGACTATCCTTTTACAGCCCGTATACAACGGCTCGATTGCCCAAAACTACATGGCGGGCACACTCTCGCTCAACCGCGACACCGTGGAAATATCCGGCACCGAGAGCGCCATCGAAAATATCGACAAGGCGACGGTCACCTTGAAGCGCGACAATTTGAGCGAGACGGTGACCCAGGAGGAAAACATCGAGCTCTACGACGCCGAGGGCAACCTTATCGACATGGAGGAGGCGGGGCTCACCTTCGTCAATTCCAACGGCAAGGCGATGATAACCCAGACGATCCTCATGATTAAGGACGTGCCCGTGAGGATCGACATCGTGGAGGGCGTCACCGCCACCGACGCAAACACACGAATAAGCTACTCCGTCCCCTATATCACCCTCTCCGGCGACCCGGAGATACTTGAGGACTACAATGAGATAAACCTGGGTACGGTGGACCTAAAGAGCTTTGCCACCACCTGGGAGGAGGAATGCCAGGTACGTATCCCCAACAACACCACCAACGAGAGCAACGTGTCCTTTGTCACCGTGACAATCACCGTGGCAAACGTGGCGACAAGGCGCCTTTCCGCCGGGAACATAACCTACCGCAACGCCTCCGACAACGACGTGGTGTCCATCATCACCCAGAGTCTTGATATAACCCTGCGCGGCACAAACGAGGAGGAGCTTCAAGCGGTCACGTCGGATTATATCCGCATCGTGGCGGACCTCTCGGACTACGCCGGCACCAGGGGCACCTGCCAGGTCCCGGCAAGGGTATACGTTGACGGCTTCTCCAATGTGGAGGCGGTAGGAGACTACAAGGTCACCGTAATTATCGCCGACGCCTCAGCCCAGTAAGCCATGTTCGGATACGTCCGGCCGTGCGCCGAGGAGTTGAAGGTAAAGGAGTTTGAGCGATTCCGGGCGTGCTATTGCGGCCTTTGCCATGAGCTCGGCAGGGAGTACGGCATCTCCGGCAGGAGCATACTCAACTACGATTTCGTGTTTCTCACAATGCTTCTTTGGGGCGACAGGGAGACGTGCGATTACACCTTCCGCCGCTGCCTTCCGGGACTTTTCCGAAGGCGCTGCGTCTGCCAAAGGGCGCAGCCCCTCACCGTCAGCGCCGGATACAGCGTCATTTTGGCGTATTGGAAGGCGCGGGACAACGAGGACGACAGCAGGGGAGTGAAGCGCCTCGCCGCCAGGATAGTGAGGCTGTTCCTCACGCGAGACTATAAAAAGGCGGCGGGAAAATACCCGGATTTTGACAAAAACGTCAGCTCCCGCCTTGTCGAGCTTCGCCGGCTTGAGCGGGACGGGGAGAGGAGCCTTGACCGCTCGGCGGACAAGTTTGCCGCGCTTCTCGCCTCGGCGTCCGACGCTGCGGAGAAGAGCTGCCGGCCGCCGCTTAAAAGCCTTCTCTATCACGTGGGCAGGATAATCTATATCGCCGACGCCTGGGAAGACCTTAAAAGCGATTTGAAGGAGGGGCAATATAACCCCGTCGCCGCCAGGTTTTCCCTAACCTCCCCTCAGGCGCCGGAGGAGATACGCGAAAGCGTGCGCGAGACATTGATGGGCTCTGTAAGCCTTGCCATCGCCGCCTTCAACCTTCTCCCCGTGAGCTATTGGACACCGGTGACCGAGAATATCGTCGCCGTTGGAATCCCCAAAATGATAAACGACGTGCTGGCGGGCACCTTCAAAACCGCCGGCAGAGGAATCCCCAAACGCCCGTCAAATACGGGCAGAACGGAGACATTGAAATGACAGATCCCTACAAGGTGTTGGGCGTGAGCCCCAGCGCCACAGACGACGAAGTAAAAAAGGCATACAGGGAGCTTGCCAAGAAGTACCACCCTGACAACTACGCGGACAACCCCCTGGCCGACCTTGCCCAGGAGAAGATGAAGGAGATAAACGAGGCGTATGACACCATCACCCGCGCCCGCAAATCCGGCGGCTCCGCGGGCGGGTACTCCGGCGGCTACTCCCAGGGCTACGGCGGCTCGGCGTACCAGAGCTCCGGCTACCAAAGCTCCGGGACAAGCTATGCCCAGATACGCCAGGCGATAAACTCCGGCAACCTCCAGTACGCCGAGCAGCTGCTTGACGCCTGCCCCACAAGGGACGCCGAGTGGAACTTCCTCATGGGCAGTCTCTATTACCGCAAGGGCTGGCTTGACGACGCCAGGAGCTTTTTCCAGCGCGCCGTGGGAATGGACCCCGCCAACGGCGAGTACCGCCAGGCGCTCAGCATGGTCAGCGGAGCCAACTCCCCCTACCGTCAGACGGGCTACGGACCCCCGGCCCAGGGAAGCTGCGATATGTGCGACATGTGCACCACCATGATGTGCATGAACATGCTCTGCGGCGGCTGCCGCTAAGACCATGAGGGAGAAAAAAACCGCCCGCCGCGTGGCGTTCACGGCTGTATTTACGGCGCTTTCCACCGCCTTTCTCTACCTCGCCGCCGTCCTCCCCACGGGTCAGCTTGGCTTTTTGGGCGTCAGCGCCCTGTGCGGTATCGCCGCGGTGGTGGAGTACGGCATTGCCGGCGGCGTCTTCATCTGGGTGGGAACATCTGTCCTCGGATTTATCCTCTCGCCCTCAAAGGTCCTCGCCGGCGTCTACGCCGTCTTCTTCGGACCCTATCCCGTGGTCAAGGCGTTCGCGGAGCGGCACGGCAGGATATTGGAGTGGGTCATAAAGCTTGTCTTCTTCAACGCCGCCCTCTCCGTGTGCGTCTTCGCCTTTAAGACCGCCATGTTCACCTTCTCCGGCAAGGCTCTCTCCGTCCCCGTGCTGTATGTCGCCGGCAACGCGGTGTTTGCCGTATTCGACGTCGCCGTAAGCCGCGCTACGGGCTTCTATATGTCAAGAATACACCCGAAAATCCACAAGTGAGGTCAGAGTATGATAAAGAGCATGACCGGCTACGGGTCCGCCAAGGGCGCCTCCGGAAAGCTGGAAATAACCGTGGAGCTGAGGTCTGTGAACAACCGTTTTCTCGACTGCTCCGTAAAGCTCCCCAGGGTCTACACCTGCCTGGAGGACGGGATAAAATCCCGCGTGGGAAAGGCGATCTCCCGCGGAAAGGTGGACGTACTCATCACCGTTGACGCATCCAAGGCGGAGGACACCGTCATCCGGGTCAACGTCCCCGTGGCGCAAAGCTACATGGCGGCGCTCACGGAGCTTTCGGAGCGATTCGGCGTCCCCAACGACGCCACCGCCCTGGGGCTTGCCCGTATGCAGGACGTGCTCACCGTCACCCGCGCCGAGACCGACGTGGAGCAGCTGGGGCGCGACATTGACGAAATACTCTCCCGCGCCCTGGAGGACTTCAACTCCATGCGTGAGCGCGAGGGCAAAAGGCTCTATGACGACATATCCTCCCGCGCCGACGAGGTGGAGCGCCTTGTGGGGCTTGCCGAGGAGCGTTCTCCCCAGACAGTCGCCGAGTACCGCCGGCGCCTTGAGGATAGGCTCAGGGAGCTTTTGGAGGGTACCGCCCCGGACGAGGCGCGTGTGGTGACGGAGGCCGCCATATTCGCGGACAAGACAGCCGTTGCGGAGGAGACCGTCAGGCTCAGGAGCCACCTTTCACAGCTGAGGGAGCTCATCAAAAGCTCCGAGCCCGTGGGCAGGAAGCTGGACTTCCTCGTCCAGGAGTTCAACCGCGAGGCGAACACCATCGGCTCCAAGGGCAACGACGTTCAGATGGCGCGTATCGTGGTGGATCTGAAGTCCGAGATAGAAAAGATACGCGAGCAGATTCAAAACGTGGAGTGATAGTTTATGCGTCTTATTAATATCGGCTTTGGCAACATGGTCTCGGCGTCGCGGATAATCGCCGTGGTGAGCCCCGACTCCGCGCCAATAAAGAGAATAATCACCGACGCCCGCGACCGGGGCAGCCTCATCGACGCCACCTACGGCCGCCGCACACGCGCCGTGGTGATATGCGACAGCGGTCACGTTGTGCTCTCCGCCATCCAGCCCGAGACCGTCTCCGGGCGGCTTTCCGGCAAGCCGGACAGGGATGAGGAGCTTTTGGAGGAGGACGGCGATGGAAAGCAGGGGTAAGGCGTTCATAATCTCCGGTCCCTCCGGCTCCGGCAAAAGCACGGTCCTGCGGGAGGTATTCAAAACATACAAAAATTACTACTTCTCCGTATCCGCCACCACCAGGGCCCCGCGCCCCGGCGAAACTGACGGCGTGGAATATTGGTTCATCACCGGTGAAAAATTCGACGAGATGGTGGAGAACGACGAATTCCTTGAGCACGCCCGCTTCGCCAAATGCTCCTACGGCACCCCCAGGGGACCGGTGGAAGAGAAGCTTTCCAATGGCGTTGATGTATTTCTGGACATTGAGGTCCAGGGCGCGGCGCAGGTGAAGGCGAAAATGCCGGAGGCCGTGTCCGTCTTCATCAAGCCCCCCAGCTTTGAGGAGCTGGAGCGGCGACTGCGGGGGAGGTCCACCGAGAGCGAGGAGAAGATCGCTCTGCGGCTTGAAACTGCCAAAAAGGAGCTCCTTGAGGCGGAGCACTACGACTACGTGGTGATAAACGACAACTACGTTGACGCCGCCCGGAGGCTTTTGGATATAATAAACACCGAAAAAGGGAAAAACTGAAAGGAAGTCATAAATCATGATGCTCTATCCCACAATGCCCGAGCTTTTGTGCCGGGTGGACAACAGCCGCTACCTTCTTGTGAACCTCATCGCCCAGCGCGCCCGCACCATATCGGGCGAGGCGGAGGCGCACGGCATAAGCCTTGACGAAAAGCCCGTCTCCATCGCCATCAAGGAGATAGCCGAGGGCAAAATAACCGCCTCCATGTGAAGCTAAAACGCGGAATATGGCTTTGAATATCGCGAAAATCGCTGTTTCGGCGGCCATATACTCCATCGACAGGCTCTACTCCTACCTCATCCCAGAGCCTCTCGCCGGCAAGGTACTCCCCGGCGTGCGTGTCACCGTCCCCTTTGGGAAGGGCAACCGCCGGAGCGAGGGGGTCGTCCTGAAGCTCACGGACTCGTCGGAGAGGGAAAAGCTCAAGGCGGTGGAGTCCGTCCTTGACCCGGAGCCTGTGTTCTCGCAGGAGCAGATAAAGCTTGCCCTGTGGATGCGGGAGCGGTATTTTTGCACCTTCTACGAGGCGGCGCGGGCAATGCTCCCCGCGGGGATGTGGTTCAACGCCGAGAGCCGGCGCAAGGTGGGGGACAAGACCCAAAAATTCGCCTCACTCGCCGTTTCCGCCGAGGACGCCGCCCAAATAGCCCGCCAAAAGCACCTCACCGCCCCCAAGCAGGAGGGGATACTTGACCTTCTCTCCGCCGTGGGCGAGGCGGCGGTTGCCGATATACTGGCTCTCACCGGCGCCTCCGCTTCATCCCTCACCGCACTTGAAAAGCAGGGGCTTGTGGAAACCGCCGTCCGGGAGGTCTACCGCCGCCCCGTCAGAATAGGCGGCGACACGGCGGAGGAAATACGCCTGACGCCCGACCAGCAGGCGGCGTTTGACGGCCTTTTGGACCTCATGAGCTCCGGAAAGCCCTCCGCGGCGCTCCTTTTCGGCGTCACGGGCTCAGGAAAGACCAGCGTCTATATCCGCCTTGTGCAGGAGGCGCTAAAGGCGGGCAAAACCGCCCTCATAATGGTGCCTGAGATAGCCCTGACGCCCCAGCTTGTGGACATCTTTTCCTCCCACTTCGGAGATGATATTGCCGTCCTCCACTCATCCCTCACCATGGGCGAGCGGTACGACGAGTGGAAGCGCATACGCTCAGGAATGGTGAGGGTGGTCATAGGCACCCGCTCCGCCGTCTTCGCGCCGCTGGAGAACATCGGCATAATCGTCATAGACGAGGAGCAGGAGCACACCTACAAGTCCGAAAACTCCCCCCGCTACCACGCCAGGGAGGTGGCAAAGTTCAGGTGCGTCCAGTCCGGCGCCCTCCTTCTTCTGGGCTCCGCCACACCCTCGGTTGAGTCCATGTACGCCGCCAAAACCGGCAGATACGGGCTTTTCACCCTGGAGAACCGCTACAACGCCCGGCCCCTTCCCGACGTGCTCATAGCCGATATGCGCCGGGAGCTTAAAAGCGGCAACGGCGGCGCGGTGAGCTCCCTTTTGCGCGAGGAGCTCAAAAAGAACATCGACAACGGCGAGCAGAGCATTCTCTTTCTAAACCGCCGCGGGGCGTCAAGCCTTGTGATGTGCGGCGAGTGCGGCTACACATTTGAGTGCAAAAACTGCTCCGTCTCCATGACGTACCACTCCGTTGGCAGCAATTTGCGCTGTCACTACTGCGGCTGGTCCGAGCCCGTCTATGAGGAGTGCCCCCAGTGCGGCGGCAAGCTCAAATTCGTGGGCGTCGGCACCCAGAGGCTTGAGGAGGAGCTGCGGGAGCTCTTTCCCGGCGTTGATATGATCCGCATGGACACCGACACCGTGGCGAGGGCGGGCTCCCATCAAAAGCTCCTGAGCCAATTCAGGGACCGGCGCGTCCCCATTCTGCTGGGAACGCAGATGGTCACCAAGGGGCTTGACTTTGCCAACGTCACCCTGGCTGCGGTCATATCCGCCGACCAGTCCCTTTATGCCGGAGATTTCCGCGCCCACGAGCGCGCCTTTTCCCTCATCACCCAGGTGGTGGGCAGATCCGGCAGGGGGGAGAAGTCCGGCAGGGCGATATTGCAGACCCTAACGCCGGAAAACCCGGTTTTGAAGCTTGCCGCCGCCCAGGACTACATGGGCTTTTACGAGCGCGAGATCGGCGTCCGCCGGCTTTTGGGCGCGCCTCCGGTGAACGACCACATAACCGTCACCGTCACAGGCGCCGACGAGGGCATGGTCCTTCGTGGCTGCGTGAGACTTGCGGATATCATAAGGTCCGCGGGCGCCAGCCTGGGCGTGACCGTCCTGGGACCCGCGCCGGCGGGCGTCACAAAGGTAAACAACAGATACAGATACCGCCTCACCCTCCGCCTCACCAACAGCCGGGAGACGAGGGCGATGATAAGCTCCGTCCTCAGGTCCTTTTCAGGCGAGAGCGAGAACAGGAGGCTTGCGGTATTTGCCGACGCCGATCCGCTTGAGTGAGGCGGACAAATCTACAAAGGGAGAAATCCGAATGGCACTTAGGAACATACGCGAGGAGGGCGACTCCATACTTCTAAAGACCTGCCGCCCGGTAACAGATTTCAACAGGAGGCTCCACACCCTCCTTGACGACATGCGCGACACGCTCCTCGAAGCCGACGGGGTGGGTCTTGCCGCCCCGCAGGTGGGGATACTCCGCCGCGTTGTCATCGTCATGGACACCAACAAGGAGGAGCTCACCCCTGAGGAGCAGATAATAGAGCTCATAAACCCCCAGATCATATCCTGCGACGGCGAGCAGACGGGGCAGGAGGGGTGCCTTTCCGTCCCCGGCGTGTACGGCATTGTCACCCGCCCGGAGCACGTGGTCGTGCGGGCGCTGGACAGGTACGGGAAGGAATTTACCGTGGAGGGCACGGGCCTCACCGCCAGGTGCTTCTGCCACGAGATAGACCATCTTGACGGCCACCTCTTTACCGAGCGCGCCCAGCGCATTTTGACGCCGGAGGAGCTGGAGGAGATGAACAGGGAAGACAAATGAGAGTTTTTTTCATGGGCACGCCGGACTTTGCCGCCGCGTCCTTATCCGCCATACTTGACGCCGGCTTTAATGTGGTGGGCGTCTTCACCCAGCCCGACAAGCCGGTGGGAAGAAAGCAGATCCTTGAATCTCCCCCCGTAAAAAAGCTGGCAGTCTCACGTGGCGTTCCCGTGTGGCAGCCGAAAAAGCTGCGCGACGGCACGGCGGCGGAGCTTATCCGCTCCCTAAAGCCGGACGTCATAGCTGTCGTCGCTTACGGGCGTATACTCCCAAAGGAGATACTTGACATACCCCCCAAGGGGTCAATTAATATCCACGGCTCGCTTCTCCCCAAATACCGGGGCTCCGCCCCCATACAGTGGGCGGTCATCAACAACGAGCCCGTCACCGGCGTCACCGCCATGTATATGGCTGAGGAGCTGGACGCCGGGGACATAATCGAAAAGCGTGAGGTCCCTATATTGCCGGAGGAGACGGCGGGGGAGCTCTTTGAAAGGCTCGCCCCCGTCGGCGCGCGGCTCCTTTGCGACACTCTGCAAGGTATAGATGACGGAACCGTAACCTCCGTACCCCAAAACGAAGCCGAGGCGACCTTCGCCCCGCCCCTCACAAGGGAGCTGGCGGAGCTGGACTTCTCCCAGCCCGGCGCGCTTGTGGCGTCAAGGGTGAGGGGGTTGGACCCCTGGCCCGTGGCGACAGCGGAGCTTGCCGGGGTCAAATTCAAAATATACAAGGCTTACAACACCGTAAAATCCGTCTCCGCCCCGCCGGGCACCGTTCTCTCCGCCGGAAAACAGGGGATCGAGGTCGCCGTATCCGACGGCTCGGTCACCATAACCCGGCTCCAGGCTCCCGGAGGCAAGCAGATGGCGGCGGCGGACTATCTGAGGGGGCATCCCATATGTGTCTGAACGCCCGTAAAGCCGCGCTGGAGGCGCTGACAGGCTGCCGCAGGCGCGGGGCAAGACCCGAATATATCCTGTCCCACAGCGGACTTAGCGACCCCAGGGAGATGTCCCTGGCGGTAAACATCGTAAACGGCGTCCTTCAAAACCGCACCTACCTTGACTACGTCATCGCCGCCACGGCTCAGAGCTTTAAAAAGCTCCAGCCCATAGTCCTTGACATCCTCAGGCTCTCCGCCTACCAGATACTCTTTCTTGACCGGGTGCCAAACAGGGCGGCGGTGAGCGAGGGCGTGGACCTTTGCAAGGCTTACGCCCCCCACGCCTCCGGACTTGTCAACGCCGTTCTCAGGCGCGTAAGTGAAAAGGGGAACCTGAACATAGAGGACAAGCCCGCCGAGGAGTATCTTTCCATACGCTACAGCCACCCCGTATGGCTCGTGAGGCAGCTTTCGGAGCTCTACGGCGACAAGGTCTGCGAGGAGATACTTATCGCCGACAATTCCACCCCGCCCGTAGCCGTCCAGGTGAACACCATGAGGACCACGGCCGAGGGGCTTGCCGAGGCTCTGACCGCCTCCGGCGTCAACGTGAAGCCCTGCCCGATCCTTCCCGACGCGCTGTATCTTGCCGACACCGGCGCCGTTGAGGAGCTTGAGGAGTTTAAAAAGGGCCTGTTCTACGTCCAGGACCCGGCGGCAAGGCTGGTAACTGTCGCGGCGGGCGTGACCTCCGGCGAAAAAGTGCTGGACCTGTGCGCCGCGCCGGGGGGCAAATCCTTTGCCGCGGCGATAGCCATGGGCGACAAGGGCGAGGTCCGCGCCTATGACATACACGAAAAGAAGCTGGGGCTCATAGTCCGCGGCGCCCAAAGGCTGGGGCTTTCCTCGATAAAGGTCGCCGCCGGCGACGCGAGCCGGTTTGACCCCCGCCTCGAGGCGTGGGCTGACGCGGTTTTGTGCGACGTGCCCTGTTCCGGCACCGGCGTCATACGTAAAAAGCCGGAGATACGCTACAAGGCGCCGGAGGACATCGAGGGGCTTTACGAAATACAGCTCGCCATACTGAAAAACGCCTCAAGGTACGTAAAGCCCGGCGGGAGGCTCCTCTACTCCACCTGCTCCATATTGAAGCGGGAGAATGAGGACGTGACAAACGCCTTTCTCAGGGAAAACGGCTCCTTTGAGCCCGTCCCCTTTGAGCTTCCAGAGCCCTTCGGGAGATCGGACGGGCAAAAGACCATACTGCCCTCACAGGGCGGCACGGATGGGTTTTTTATATGTGTTTTGCGGAAAAAATGACAGAAAATAACGGCAGGGCGGATATAAAATCAATGCTGCCGGGGGAGCTTTCTAAGGTCCTTTCGGACATGGGCGAGCCCGCGTTTCGGGCAAAGCAGGTATTCAAATGGCTCTCATCGGGTGTATCCTCCTTTGACGAAATGAGCAACCTCCCAAAATCCCTGCGGGAGAGGCTGGCGGAACGCTTTTATCTCACATATCCTTACGTTGAGAGAAAGCAGGTCTCCGCCAGTGACGGGACCGTCAAATACCTTTGGCGGCTTTTGGACGGTAACCACGTGGAGAGCGTCGTCATGCGCTACGAGCACGGGAATACCGTGTGCGTGTCCTCCGAGGTGGGCTGTCCCATGGGCTGCGCCTTCTGCGCCTCAACGATAGGCGGGAAGGTGCGGAACCTCTCGGCGTCCGAGATACTTGACCAGGTGATCTTCGCCCAGCTTGATTCGGGGCTTCACATATCAAACATCGTCCTCATGGGGATAGGGGAGCCGCTGGACAATTTTGACAACGTTGTGCGGTTCCTGCGGCTTGTAAACGACCCGGAGGGCATGAACATCGGTATGCGCCACATCTCCCTCTCCACCTGCGGTCTGGCGGAAGGGATTGACAAACTGGCGGAGCTTGATTTACAATTGACACTGTCGGTATCCCTCCACGCGCCTGACAACGAGACACGCGGCAGGATAATGCCGGTGAACCGCGCCTACGATGTGGACACGCTGTTGGCGGCGTGCGGCAGATATTTCAGGCGCACCGGGAGAAGGATATCATATGAGTACGCCATGATACGGGACGTGAACGACACTCCCTACCACGCCTCGCTCCTGGCGGACAGGCTCGCGGGCAGCGGGTCACATGTGAACCTCATCCCGCTCAATGAGGTGCCGGAGAGCCGTCTGCGTCCCTCCACGCCGGAGGCCATGCGGAGCTTCATCGGCATACTTGAAAAGAGAGGCATAAACGTCACCGTCCGGCGGAAGCTCGGGCCGGACATAGAGGCCAGCTGCGGTCAGCTGCGCCGGGAAAGAGAGAAGAATTGAGGTGAGGCTATGGACTCCTTCGCCATTACGGATAAGGGAAGCGTCAGGAAGGCAAACCAGGACGCCTGCTTTATCCACAGGGAGGAAGAAAAGGGCACGGCGTTACTCTTGGTGTGCGACGGCATGGGCGGTCACAACGCAGGGAACGTGGCAAGCTCCCTTGCCGCCTCGGTATTTGCCGGGGAGGTAAAGGAGGGGCTGGCAAAGGCGCGGGTGACCGGAGGCGTGTGCAGCCTGATGAAAAGCGCCCTCAAAACGTCGAACTCGGCTGTTTTTGAGCTGAGCGCGGCGGAGGAGAGCTGCCGGGGGATGGGGACCACAATGGTCTCAGCCGTAATAATCGGCGGCGAGGCGACGGTGATGAACGTGGGGGACAGCAGGTGCTACCATATGTCCCGCGGGCTCCTGCGCCAGGTGACACGCGACCACTCCGTGGTGGAGGAGATGGTCGAGCGCGGTGAGATAACCCGCGAGGAGTCGCGCCACCACCCCAGGAAGAACCTGATAACCCGCGCCGTTGGCACCTCAAGCGACCTGGAGGCGGACTTCTTCTCCGTCTCACTCAGCGCGGGGGACACGCTCCTCCTCTGCTCCGACGGCCTTTCCAACGTTCTCACCGACGGCGAGCTCTCGGCGTTCCTGGCGGGCTCCGAAAGCGCGGAGTCGGTATGCCGCGGGCTCATCGACGAGGCGCTGCGCCGCGGCGCGCCGGACAATGTCACAGCGGTGGTTTTCAGGCTGTGATTTCCTTTGATTCCCAAGTACGCACGGGAGGTTGATTTTATGGATGATATGTATATCGGAAGGTATCTGGACGAAAGGTACGAGATACTTGAGAATATAGGCTCCGGCGGAATGGCGGTGGTGTACAAGGCTCTTGACCACCGGCTCAACCGGTATGTGGCGATAAAGATACTCAAGTCCGACCTCGCCCGTGACCCGGAGCTCAGGCGCCGGTTCCACGCGGAGAGTCAGGCTGTAGCCATGCTCTCCCACCCGAATATCGTGTCCGTATACGACGTGAACCACTCCGAGAACGTGGATTATATCGTCATGGAGCTCATCGAGGGCATAACCCTGAAGCAGTACATAAACCGCAAGGGGCTGCTCAACTGGAAGGAGACCGTACACTTCACCACCCAGATAGCCAAGGCGCTGGAGCACGCCCATTCCAGGGGGATAATCCACAGGGACATAAAGCCCCACAACATCATGATACTAAAAGACGGCAACGTGAAGGTGGCTGATTTCGGCATAGCAAGGCTATTGACCACCCAAAACACCCTCACCCAGCAGACGTTGGGCTCCGTCCACTATATCTCCCCGGAGCAGGCGAAGGGCGACGCGGCGGACGCGCGCTCGGACATCTACTCCGTGGGCGTGGTGATGTACGAAATGCTCACGAGCCGCCTACCCTTTGAGGGGGATTCGGCGGTGTCAATAGCCATCCAGCACATATCCTCCGTGCCTCTCCAGCCCAGGGAGATAAACCCGGACATACCCGTGGGGCTTGAGGAGATAACAATGCGGGCAATGGACCCCAATATAAACACCCGCTACCAGTCCGCCACTGAGCTCATTGCCGATTTGGAGGACTTCCGCAAAAACCCCTCCGTGCGCTTCAACTACTCCAAAATACCCTCCATGGCGGACGACCTGGACGCAACCCGAACCATACCCTCCGGGCGCAACGTATCCGAGGCGGAGCGGCTGCGCCGGCGCGTCAGCGGAAACGGTGCCACAAGGAACAGGGTCACCCCGGAGGAATACCGGGAGAATCGCCGTAAAGCCGGCAGGAACACCATGCTGGTGGGTATCTTCTGCATAATATTGCTGCTGGTGGTCCTTTTTGTCGCCATGTGGCAGCTCGTCATCAAGGACATTCTTCTCCCTGAGGAGGAGGAACACATACGCGTACCCAACTTTGTGGGGAGAATGTATGAAAGCGTCATAAGCGACGAGGAATATCTGCGGTACTTTAGGTTCGAGCCGCCCAAGTACGACTACCAGTCCACAAAGCCGGAGGGGTATATACTTGAGCAGGACCCGGACGCGGGAATGACCTATAACCAGACCGGCGAAGCCATCCCCGTGACCCTCACCATCGCGGCGGGGCAGGAGCAGCTCTTTATGCCCTACCTCATAAACCGGGATTACCGTGAGGCGCGGAGGATAATCGAGGGCATGGGGCTCATTCCGGACATCCAGGCGCAGGCAAACGACACCTACACGCCGGACTATGTTTTCTACCAGTCGCCGGACAAGGACACACCCCTGACTCCGGGCATGACGGTTACGATAATCTATTCCACGGGTCCTGAGATACCCATGGTGCCGGTGCCGGACCTCAAGGGTCTCACCGAGGCGACGGCGCTCCAGAAGCTTGAAAAAGCCCAGCTCACCGGCAAAAAGGTGGAGGAATTCAACGCCGACGCCACAAAGGGCAGGGTGTTCCAGCAGAGTGTTGACCCGGAGGTTGAGGTTGAGCTGGGCACGGAGATCGTGTTCTACATCTCCCTGGGTCCTGAGCCCACGGAAATCCCCGAAGGACCCATACCCGGATACGGGGAAAATGAGGGCGGCGAAGAAGGCGGCGGCGAAGGTTCCGGAGAAAACCCCGACCAGGGAGATAACTCCAACGGCGAGGAGTACGGCGGGGACGAAGAAGGGATTACGCCAATTGGGTGAGGGCAGGATAATCAAAGCCCTCAGCGGCTTTTACTACGTTGAGGACGGCGGCAGGACCGTGCGCTGCCGCGCCCGGGGAAAATTCAGGCACACCGGAGAAAGCCCGCTGGTGGGCGATCTGGCGGCGTATACGGCTGTTTCCGGGGACGAGGGCGTAATTGACGCCATCCTACCCAGAAAAAACGCTTTTTCCCGCCCGCCTGTGGCGAATATCGACCTTATGGTGATAGTGGCGTCCCGCGCCATACCCGTGACGGACCCGTTCCTCATCGACCGCATGACGGCTATAGCCGTAAACGCCGGCGCGGAGCCGGTGGTGTGCGTGAACAAATCGGATATGGACCGGGCGGACGAGCTTACGGAGATCTACAAGCCGGCGGGGATAAAGATGGTCCTCACCAGCGCCGTGACAGGCGAGGGGATAGGGGAGCTGGAGGACCTCCTTCGAGGCAAATTCAGCGTATTCACCGGCAACTCCGGCGTGGGAAAGTCCAGCATTTTGAACCGCCTTGACCCGACCCTCAACATACCCACCGGCGAGGTGAGCGAAAAGCTGGGCAGGGGGCGGCACACCACGCGGCACGTGGAGATATTCAGATCCTCCGGCGGCGCATACATAGCGGACACGCCGGGCTTTGCCGCCTTTGACCTTGAGACGTCGGAGCTCACCGACCCGGAGGCGCTCCAGTACGCGTTCCCGGAGTTTGAGCCCTACTTGGGCGCCTGCCGGTTCACGGGCTGCTCACATACCGTGGAGAAGGGCTGCGCCGTTCTGGACGCCTTGAGACATGGCTCCATCGCCCCCACGAGGCACAGAAGCTACGTGCGGCTCTACGAGCAGCTCTCATCCGTTAAGGATTGGGAGCGAAAGGATAAAAAATCATAATATTGACATTTCAGAAAAAATGCTGAAATGACCTGACCGCTCCTTTTGGGGCGGTTTTTTTGCCTCCTTTGCTTCGGAATAATCGCATTATACTACAAAAGCTTTTTAAAGTCAAGTAAAATTACTTCGAGAAGCTTAATTTTGTAGACATGCACAAAATTAAAGCACCCAACATATAATGAAATGACGAAAAATTAGGGGGCGGCATAATGAGGAAGCGGAACAGGACGATAGGCGGGATAATCGCCTGCTGCGGGGTGATGGTGGTGCTGTCGCTGGTGCTTCCCACGTCCTTTTGGTGGTTCGTACTGGGTGTTTTCCTCATATGTATAGGCATCTCCGTCATGCGCCGGTGCTGATATCCAATTATAATCGGTGTCTCCTTTTAGTTTTAAACCGGGGGACAGGCGCATATAATCCTCCGTAGGCCTGAGAGTGTACAAGGGCAAATTCTGGTTAGGGGAGATTTGACGTGAATATAGACCTTAAAAGCGACAGGCAGGGAATTGTGCGGCGTGTTTTCGCGAAACGCTTTGCCAGGGAGGAGACCGCGGAGGTGATAGTGCCCGACGCCCAGCCGGACATACTGCGCATACTTGACACCAGGGGGTATGTGTGCCTGCGCGGGAAGGACTCGGAGGCGGGCAGGGTGACCGTGGCGGCTACGGCGGAGCTGACGGTGCTGTATGTACCGGAGTCGGGAAGGGGTGTAAGGAGGCTCACGGCATCGGTGCCCATGGAGCTTTCCGCCGAGGGGGAGGAGATAACCGCCGACGGGCTTTTGACGGCGTGCCTCACCCTCACGGGGGCGGACGCCAGGACGGTGAACCCCAGGAAGATAGTTGTACGGGCTGAGGTCTCCTGTGAGGCGGAGGTTTACGTGCCCGAGACGGTATGGTCAACCTCGCCCAGGGAGCAGGAGGGCGTGGCGTACAGCACCGAGAGCAGTACGCTGAGGCTTCCGGTTTCCGTGAGCGAGAAGGCGTTTGTCTTTACCGACGAGGCGGGGCTTCCCGACTCCGCGCCGGCAATCGGGGAGCTTTTGCGCGCCTGCGGCGTTTTGAGGCTTGAGAGCGTCAAGGCGGTGGGGAGCCGCGCCGTCGTAAAGGGCAGCGCGGAGACGGAGGTCCTTTACGAGACAAAGGACGGGGAGCTGCACAGGGAGACGGTATCCTCGCCCTTCTCCCAGATTGTGGAGACGGAGGCGGTTGGCGAGGCGGCGGAGTTTATTGTAATGCCGGAGCTTACGAATATGTACGTCTCCCGCGGTATGTCCGGCGACACGGGGGCGGAGACGCTGGCGCTGGAGATACACGCAGTGGTACAGTGCGTATCCTACGCCGACATAACGGTAGATTGCGTCACCGACGCGTACAGCGTGAAAAATCCGGTGAAGGTCAATACTGTCTGCACCCATACCGAGAGGCTTTTGGGGCGTGATTCGGTTTCCGACGTATTTTCAGTCACCGTCCCCACCGGAGAAGCTGCCGGGGAGGTGATGTCCGTCTCCCTCCGATCGGGTCCGGCGAGTGTGAGGACGGGAAACGGGGGCGGGGAGTGCTTTGTTCCGCTGACCGTCTCGGCGGTGTACAGAGACTCCTCCGGCGAGCTTCTTTCCGCGTCAAAAAGAGGGGAGTACCGCAGACCCATGACGGAGGACCCGTCGCGGATAGAGGTGAGGTTCGGCGAGCCGGAGGCGAGGGTGTCCGATGGCGGGATTGACCTGCGTATCCCCGTGGAGCTTAGCTTTGTCAGGTGCGAGGATGTGGAGCTCAAGCGGGTGGAGAGCCTGGAGCTGGACGAGGACACGGCGATTGATAAGTCGGATATGCCGTCGGTGACGCTGGTGAGGAGCGGCAAAGCGAGCCTTTGGGAGCTTGCCAAGGCGCACATGTCCACAATGGAGCTCATATTGGACGCCAGCGCCCTGGAGCCCGGAGCGGAGATCCCGGAGGGGACGGTACTGCTTATACCCAGAGCGTAAAAACATAAAAAAATCCGTGAATTTTGGAAATTCACGGATTTTTTCTGAACGTTCCCTTTAAAAAAGGCTCCGCCCTTTTTTTACTTCTGCTGGTTGTTCTGCTGATTGTTGTTCTGCTGCTGGTTCTGGTTGTTGCGGTTCTGCTGGTTGTTCTGCTGCTGATTCTTCTGGTTGTTCTGGTTGCTCATTGATTTTCACCTCCTGAGGTGACTATATTATGGCACAAAAATATTCGGATTATACGTTGCAAAATGAAAAACGGTATGATATACTTATCATATCTGCGTATACGGAAGGAAGGTAGAATATGTCAGGACATTCCAAATGGCATAACATACAGAAGACCAAGGGCGCGGCAGACGCCAAGAGGGCTCAGGCCTTCACCAAGATCGCCCGCGAGATGATAGTCGCGGTGAAGGAGGGCGGCGGCAGCGCCGACCCCGCCAACAACTCGCGTCTTGCCACGGTCATCGCCAAGGCAAAGGCGGCGAATATGCCCAACGACAACATCAAGAGGACCCTGGAGAAGGCCGCCGGCAGCGCCGGAGGGGACAACTTCGAGTCCGTCACCTATGAGGGCTACGGTCCTGAGGGCGTGGCGGTCATAGTTGACGCCATGACCGACAACCGCAACCGCACTGCCTCCGAGGTCCGCCACCTCTTTGACAAGTACGGCGGGAACATGGGCGCCGCCGGGTGCGTGAGCTGGTCCTTTGAGAAGAAGGGCGTCATCGTCATTGACAACGAGGACGAGGACTACGACGAGGACACAGTTATGATGGACGCGCTGGAGGCGGGCGCCGAGGATATGAGCGCCGAGGAGGAGACCTTTGAGGTCTACACCGACCCCGACAGCTTCCCGGCGGTGCTGGAGGCGCTGGAGGGGAAGAAGTACAAATTCGTCTCCGCCCAGGTGGAGATGGTTCCCCAGAATTACATCAAGCTCACCGACGAGGAGAACATCAAGAAGTTTGAGAAGATGCTGGAGCTCATGGACGACAACGACGACATCCAGAACGTCTGGCACAACTGGGAGGACGCGTAAAAAGGCTCGTCTTAAAAAACAAATCGGTTTTCTGCAAGACGGGAACCGAATTAAGGAGTTTTTGATTAGATGAAGCATCTGAATTGATCAAAGCGGCATATATGCGCCTTGGGGCCGTGCCTCAGGGTTTATGTTGCTTTGGTCAATTTAATATAGCTGACAGGAGTTGAATACCGCGTCAGCCAAAGAAGGATGCTTTACATGAAAAGGAATCTTTATATCATGTATGCCATATCCTTTTTCGAGGGTATGGTTTTTTATTCGTCTGTTTCCACGCTTTACCGCCAGGCCGCGGGTGTCTCTGTCTTTCAGATGACGGTCATCGAGATGATCTCATGGTTACTGTCCTGTTCCCTGGAGCTTCCCTGGGGGATTATAGCCGACAGGATCGGGTACAAGCGCGTGATGGTACTGAGCTGCGGACTCTATTTTGTATCCAAAATAGTTTTTTGGCAGGCATGCGGCTTTGCCGATTTTCTCATTGAGAGGGTGATACTGGCATTCGTTATCTCAGGGCTTTCCGGAGTCGATTCCAGCTTTATCTATCTGTCCGCGGGGGCGGATAAGTCCCAAAGGGCTTTCGGCATATGCGGAGCACTGGGGACGGCGGGGTCGCTTGCGTCCACCGGTGTATTTGCGCTCTTTTTGGGGGACGACTTCAGGTTGGCGGCTTTTTTGACGGTATTGAGCTATCTTGTGGTGTTTGTTCTGACGCTTTTTCTCTCCGAGGTGCGGAATGTGGAGAGTAAAAAGCGGACAGGGTTTTCGGGATCGGTCGGCATACTGAAAAATATTCTCAAAAACCGTTCGCTTATCACACTCATACTCGCCTTTACGCTTATAGGTGAAACGAGCCATATGATAACCGTGTTTCTAAATCAGCTCCAATTTACTAAGGCGGGGATGTCTTCCGCCGCAATTTCCGCCGTATATATGGTCATGATGCTGACGCAATTATCGGCGCCGCTCTCCGAGCCGCTCACAAAATGGCTGAAGGCGCGGAGGATGGGTACTGTTTTATTCGCGCTCTCCGCCGCCGCGTGTTTATCGCTTTCATTGACTGCCGAGCCCATTCTGTCCGCGGCGTGTGTACTGATTTTAAGCGTCAGCTCCACGCTCCTCCTGCCGCTTTCCTCAAAGCTTGAAAACGACGCCGTGACGGCTGCGGACAGGGCTACCGCATTGAGTATGGGGGCGCTTGCGGCAGATATTCTTTCAGCTGTGCTTGACCTTGTGTTCGGATGGCTCGCGGACATTTCACTTCCACTGGCAATGCTGTTCGGTACGGCTGCGGTCATGACAGGAGGCGCGCTGTTTCTCGGAAGCTTTGGCTTAAAGAAGACTGAAAGGCGGCTTGTGCCGTAATGATGCCCCGTAGTTATCCGTTCACAATAGCCGCCGTTTTTACCATATTCGCAAAAAATGATACCAAATTCGCCATGAAAAGCTTTTCGGAGGAAATTTCTGATAAAATATACTATTGAATTTCAAAGCAGGAGGAATTTTTATGAACGATAGGGTTTGCGCATGACCGGAGATTTGCCGCCGCTGATATGGACAAGATTTTGAAAGCAAAGGAAAACCATTAATCGAAATAATTGCAGAGAGGAAATCTGATATGAAATGGCCTTGGAAAAAGAGAACGCTTTCCTTTGAAGACGCGGCAAAATTCAACTGGGAATTGGATACGAATGTCGAATTAAGGAAAAATCTGGACGAGCTTGCAAAACAATATACAAACCTGAGCGAAAAAGAATACCGGAGGAAGCTCCTGCTGTTATTTCGGGAAAACGGGCTGGTTATTGATTCAAAACAGCTGGATATGCTTCTGCTACTGAGACATAAAACGGATCAGATGCTATTGAGGAGAGAGGCGGATAATGATGAAAAAACGATGTAATTTTTGGGCGACTATGTTTCTGCTTATGATGCTTTTGACCTCCTGTGGGCAGAAAATGGATACCGCGGCTTCTACACCGTGGCAAATGGCTATGAGCGACGCGGTATTCGCCGAGGATGAGGAGATTCATCCGCTTGTCACCCTGACAGCAGAGGACGGCCGCGTTATCTGGGACGGTGCCGGTGAAAAGGTCCTTCTCATAACATGGCATGATTATCCGAGCGCGTGTGATCCCGGAACATCAATCGGAGAATACGGCGATATTTGGGCGACCTCGCTGGGCGAAATGAAGAGCTGGTTTATAGAGAACGGAGAAAAGATAACGGATTGGGAGCTTCGGTTTTCACAGCTTCTCGGCGTGCATGAGGATGAGGGATACACCAGATTTACCGCCTTCTGGGTATCGCCGCGGGACGTTGTACGTCCGGCTTTTGTCACGGATGTGACGGAACAAATGGTAAATGATTACAGCCTTGTCACCGGAGAGTGGAAGGAATGGTTTGATTCCAACATCCTGTTTTCTTATTTTGAAAGCGATTACCCCTGGACAAGACTGGGTTATACATACGATTGGGGCGGGACACAGGAATATGGGCTGACGGAATTTCTTGTGCGCGACCCGTCACGGACGGAGATCGCGTTTACCCTAACAACAGATGAGTTTGTAGAATATTTAAGGATAACGGAGTAGATAAAATGCGAAAAATAATTACATTATTTATAATTGCCGCCCTGATAACGGTCTGTCTTGCGGGCTGTTCCCCGAGAGTCAATAATCCGGTGGAGGGGAAAAAGGTGGCGTATATCATGTATATGTCCTCCTCGCCCATTTTTGAGCTGTGGTCGGAGTCATTCAAAAGGACGGCAGAGGACCTGGGCATGGAGGCAGACACTTTTTTCTGTGAGGACAGCGACGAGGAATGGAAAAACAGAATTTTGGAATGCGCAAAAGACGGCTATGACGGACTGCTGGTGTCACATGGCGGAGTGGATTACGCGTGGGAGTTTCTGTCGGGCGTTTTGAAGGATCACCCGGATCTGAAAATAGCGGCCTTTGACACCTCTTTCAGGGACGAAAACGGGGAAACGAAAACCATCGACGGCGTGGTACAGCTGTTCCAGCAGGATTCCGGACTCGCGGCGGCTCTGGTGGAGGAGATACTTGCCATGTACCCGGAAAAGGCGGCGAATAATGAGCCGGTGAATATCCTGCAGGTACAGGAGGAGAACTACATTATTGCTTTTGACCGCCGCCAGGCCGGTTATCAGCCTTATGAAGCGTCGGGAAAGATCAGGACGCTGGAGCAGATGGCTCCGGAGGACCATCTGAACCCCGAAGCTTCCATGCGGGAAGCGGCGGAGAAAATCATCGGAAAATACAATGACGGTGAAATAGACGCCATATGGTGCTGCTATGACGCCTATGCCAGGGGAGTATATAAGGCCCTGCGGGAATTGGACAGCGATATTCCCATGGTATCGGTAGATATCTGTGACGAGGATATCCGGCTTATGGCGGAGGGCAAGAACTGGAAGGCATGCGCCACGACCAACTGGACGCTTAACGGGGAGTTTGCCTGCCGGGTGCTGGCTTTGGAAATGGCAGGACAGTATGACGTCATCAAGGCGGCTCCCAGCTACTATGAAAGTCCGGGGATGTGGATGGAGATCCCGTCCGTTGTTGTGACGCAGGAGCAGATCATGTCAGGGCAGAATATTACGGTAAAAAATCTTTCCGATGTGGCGGACGACGCCTATACTGACGATAGCTTTATGCCGTCCTGCGACTGGATGGAGTCCGCGATTAGGGATTAACCATAAGAGAAAACACAGTGTTCGGAAAACAAAAAAAGAGGAGTGATAAGATTGAAAAAGAGATTTCTCCTTTACCTGTCCCTGCCGGTCGTTCTTATATGCCTGCTTCTTGGAGGCTGTGCGGAGAGCGGCGGGAAAGGCGAGCAGATAACCGATGTCCGCCAGCTGGACGGACAGGCCATCGGCGTGATGACCGGCTCCAGCTTTGACGTACATACCGACGCTCTCATCGAGGACGCGGACAAGCAGTACTACGACCGGGTCCCGGATCTGGCTTTGGCGGTGGAGCAGGGGAAGATCGCCGGTTTTTTGATGGACGAGCCCATTGCGCGTCTGCTGTGCCAGGAAAACCCGGCGGTGACCTACCTGCCCGATGTGCTGGTGGAGGAGAGCTACGCCGCCGCCTTTTCCAAGAACGAGCGCGGCGCGGCGCTGAGGGACGAGTATAACGAATTTCTGGCGCAGATCACTGCGGACGGCACGCTGGAGGAGATCGACGGGATCTGGCTGGGCACCGACGAGAGCAAAAAGGTGGTGGAGGATTGGACGTCCTTCCCGGCGGACAACGGCGTTATCCGCATGGCGGTAAAGACGGATGTCGCGCCCTTCAGCTATATAAAGGACAACCAGATCGTCGGGTATGATATTGATATTGTCGTCCGATTCTGCAAGGCACGCGGCTATGGGCTGGAGGTGACCAGCGCGGAGATCGCGTCCATTTTCGCGGGTCTGTCCACCGGTACATACGACGTATCGGCAACCGGCATGACTGTGACGGAGGAGCGGGCGGAGAGCGTGAATTTCGCCCAGCCGAGCTACACCGGCGGCGTGGTGGCGGTGGTGGCGAATCGCGGGCAGTTTGAGGCGCGCTTCAAAACGCTTGAGGATTTCGCGGGCACGACCGTGGGCGTTATGTCGGGCAGCATTTCCGACAGGCTTGTAAGCGACGTCGTAAGCGGCTGTGAATTCAAGTATTACGACGACGCTGCCGATTCGTTTCTGGCGCTTTCGTCCGGCACGCTTGACGCTGTGGCGCACGATATGCCCGTGGCCCAGCTTGCGGTGGCAAGACATCCCGATTTGACGATATTCCCTGAAACGGTGGCGTCCGACACCTACGGCCTGGGCCTTCAAAAGGACAGCCCGCTGACGGATGAGATAAGCGCCATCATTGACAGATACGCGCAGGACGGCACGCTGGACGCCCTGCGGGAAAAGTGGCTGGGCGCCGACGACAGCATAAAGACGATCGATGTGGGGGAGTACGACGCGCCCAACGGCACCTTGCGGTACGCACATGACTCCACGATGGAGCCCATGAGCTATGTGGGCGGCAACGGGCAGTCCCTGGGATATGAGGTGGAGCTTGTCTCGCTCATCGCGAAGGAGCTGGGGATGAAGCTGGAGATCACCCAAAGCACCTTCAATTCTCTGATCCAGATGCTGACCAGCGGACGGGCGGACATCGTATCCGGTTCCATCAGCATCACGGATGAGCGGAAGGAGAGCATAGATTTTTCCCCCGCCCACTATGTTGGCGGCACGGCACTCGTTGTCCGGGGAGAGGACGTGGGCAAGGCCGTGGAGCAGGAAAAGACGGACTTCTGGACCGGGCTGAAAAACAGCTTTTATAAGAACTTCATCCAGGAGGACCGGTGGAAGATGATCCTCTCCGGCCTTGGCGTCACGTTCGTCATATCGGTCTTTTCGGCTCTGTTCGGCACGGTGCTGGGCTTTGGCCTGTGTCTTCTGCGCCGCAGTCGGAGCAAAATAGCCTCCGGCATCACGGCGGGCTTTATACGGCTCGTCCAGGGGGTCCCTGTCCTGGTACTGCTGATGGTGCTGTTCTACGTGGTATTCGCCGGGGCGAGGCTGGACGGGGTCGTGGTCGCAATCGTCGGCTTCACCGTCAACTTTGGCGTCTATGTCTCCGAAATGATCCGCACCGGCATCAACGCCGTGGACGCCGGCCAGTGGGAGGCGGCGTCCGCCATGGGCTTCGGACGGGTCAAGACATTTACAAAGATCATCGCTCCCCAGGCGGCGCGGCACATCCTGCCGGTATACAAGGGCGAATTTATCTCCATGGTAAAAATGACGTCTGTGGTGGGGTATATCGCGGTGCAGGACCTGACCAAGGCCACCGACCTTATCCGCAGCCGTACGTTTGAGGCGTTTTTCCCGCTGATACTTACCGCGGTTTTGTATTTCCTGCTGGCGTGGTGCCTGACCCTTCTGCTGAGCCTCTTGGAGCGGAAGATAGATCCGCGCCGCCGGCGACGGGAACCGAAGGGGGTAGACAGGAAGGTCTCCATACCGGAGCTTGCGGAAGAACCGAAGGCTGAACAAAACGGGGGACCGGTGATAACTATTTCCCATTTGAAGAAGGTATTTCCCAACGCGACGCCCCTGAAGGACGTAAACGCCGTCATAAACCAGGGGGACGTTATCTCCATAATCGGACCGTCCGGTACGGGAAAAAGCACCCTTCTGCGGTGCATCAACCGGTTGGAAACGCCTACGGAGGGGCAAATCGAGGTGTTTGGTCAGCCGGTGACCGGCGTGAAGCCGGCACAGCTTGGCGCTGTACGCCGCCGCATGGGAATGGTATTCCAGAGCTTTAACCTGTTTGCTCATCTGACGGTGATCGAAAATATCATGCTGGGGCAGGTGGAGCTGCTTGGCCGCACCCGGCAGCAGGCTTATGAACGGGGAATGCGCCTGCTGGCCAGTGTGGGATTGGCTGAAAAGGCGCTCAACTATCCGGATGAGCTCTCCGGCGGTCAAAAACAGCGTGTCGCCATTGCCCGTACTCTGGGGATGCAACCGGAGATCGTACTCTTTGATGAGCCAACAAGCGCGCTTGATCCTACCATGGTAGGAGAAGTGCTGGCAGTTATCCGCGGCCTTGCGGAGCAAGGGCTGACCATGCTTATTGTTACGCATGAGATGAAGTTTGCCCGTGATGTATCCACGCGGGTGTTTTACATGGACGAAGGCGTGGTTTACGAGGATGGGACGCCGGAGCAGGTGTTTGATCACCCGAAGACCGACCGCTGCCGGGCGTTTGTCCGCCGCCTGAAGACCCTCCATCTCGATATTGCCTCCAGGGAGTTTGACTTTATCGGCGCGGCGACCGACATCGACCGCTTTGCCCGCAAGCAGCTGCTTGGCGCGCCCCAGTCGCTCAAGTACCAGCAGATATTTGAGGAGCTGTGCGTGACGAGCATTTTGCCGGTCCTGCCGGACGACGGGTGCAGCCTGAGCTTTGACGCTCTTTGCAGTGAGGACGGAAGCGAATGTGAGGCCGTCATCCGCTGGAGCGGGGAGGAATTTGATCCGCTGACGCAGGGAGACAAGCTGAGCGCGGCGCTGGCTCTCAGCCGGACTAAGAGCGGCAGTCACACCTATGCCGACGGAGTCAACACGGTGACCGTTGTATTTTAAGACTGTTTGGAGAGGAAAAGAATGGATATCAGGACAAATAAGAAAAAACAGCTACGCCTTCTGGCCGTTATACTGGCGGTCGTGCTTATTTTGGGCGTGTGCACCGCGGTGATCGTTTTAAAGGGTCAGGCGGAGGCGGACGACATCGTCATTTTATACACCAATGATGTGCATTGCGCCGTGGATAAGGACATTGGCTACGCCGGGCTTGCGGCATACAGGCAGTGGTGCGAGAAGGGCACCCCTTATGTCACGCTGGTAGACTGCGGAGACTCCTTGCAGGGGGATGTGATCGGAGCGGTTTCCAACGGGGAATATCCGGCGGAGCTTATGAGCCGCGCCGGATATGACTTCGCGGTACTGGGAAACCATGAATTCGACTATGGGATGGAGCAGCTGGACCGGCTTATGGAGATAAGCGGCGCCCAGTATCTTGGCTGTAATATCAGCTATACAGGTGAGGATGAAGCGGCATTCCTCTCCAGGCTTTTGCCGTACAAGATAGTATCCTACGGCAAGGTGAAGGTCGCGTTTATCGGGGTGTCAACGCCGGAGAGCATCGTAAAATCCGTTCCGGCATACTTCTGCGATGACTCCGGGAACTATGTATACGACTTCTGCGGGGAAAGCGGGGAGGAGCTGTACGGACGCGTTCAGGAAAACGTGGACGCCTGTGTGAAGGAGGGCGCGGACCATGTGGTGGTCCTTGCCCATCTTGGGACGGACGAGTCCTCTTCGCCGTTTACCTCCCTTGAGCTGATTGCCAACACAAGGGGGATCGACGCCGTGCTGGACGGCCATTCCCACACCGTCATCCCCTGCGATATTGTAAAAAACGCGGACGGCGAGAATGTGCTTTTATCCTCCACGGGCACGGGGCTTAGCAATATCGGCCGCCTTACCATCACCGCCAGCGGGAATATCCAGACAGGGCTGATCGGGACGTATCCGGAGACGGACAGTGAGATGGCCGGCTGTATAGAGAGCATGGAGGAGAGGTTTGACGCCGAGCTCACAAAAACCGTCGGCGTATCGGAGACAGCGCTTACGACGGCCTCCGATTCCGGTATGCGCCTTGTACGCAACAGGGAGACAAACCTGGGGGATTTCTGCGCGGACGCGTACCGGGCCGTATCGGGGGCGGATATCGCGCTTGTAAACGGCGGCGGCATCCGGGCGGATATTTCCGCCGGAGAGATCACCTACGGCGACATCCTGAGCGTACACCCCTACGGGAATACGCTCTGCGTTGCAAAGGCCACGGGGCAGGAGATACTTGACGCCCTGGAGATGGCGAGCCGCTCCTGCCTGCCAAACGCGGACGACGGGGAGAACGCGGTGGGTGAGAACGGAGGCTTTTTGCAGGTGTCCGGGCTTCGATATACCGTTGACACCTCCGTGGAGTCCACGGTGGAGACGGACGAGCAGGGCAATTTCCTCTCCTGCGGGGATAACCGGAGAGTAAGGGACGTGATGGTTCTTGAGGATGACGGCAGCTACACGGAGCTTGCGCCGGATAAGGTATATACGGTAGCCTCCCACAATTACCTCATCAAGCAGGGCGGGGACGGCCTTATTATGTTCATGGACAATGAGCTTACGGTTGATGAGGGAATGATAGATTATGAGATACTTATGACCTATCTTACGGATGAGCTCAACGGAACGGTGGGGGATGAGTACGCTCTGCCACAGGGACGGATAGAAATAAAATAAAGATACAGAGGGAAAAAACATGATCACATTTATCATAGCTCTGCTTGTTTTGCTTGCGGGATATCAAATATATGGGCGCATAGTTGAAAAAATCGTCGCTCCCAGCGACGATCCAACTCCGGCGATGGCGCATCCTGATGGGGTGGACTTTACGCCAATGAAGAAGTGGCGGGTGTTTTTGATCCAGCTCCTCAATATAGCCGGAACGGGACCGATTTTTGGACCGCTGATGGGGGCGGTCTTTGGACCGGTGGTGTTCTTATGGATAGTGATCGGCTCCATCCTCGGCGGAGCCGTGCATGATTATCTCTCCGGGATGGCATCGGTAAGAAATGACGGCGCGTCCATATCGGAGATCGTCGGGAAATATCTGGGCACCGCGGCAAAGCAGGTCATGCGTATTTTCTCGATCATCTTGCTTGTATGCGTAGGAGCGGTATTTACCACAAGCCCGGCAGGACTATTGGCGAGGCTTACGCCGGACTTTATGAATACCACATTCTGGATCGTAGTCATAATGGCTTATTATGTGCTGGCGACACTGCTTCCCATTGACAAGGTGATAGGGAAGCTCTACCCCGTGTTCGGCGTGGTGCTTATGTTTATGGCAGCGGGAATAGTCGGCGGTCTTATTTTCGGAGGCTATACGCTTCCTGAGCTCACATCCGAGACCCTTGCCAACCTGCATCCGGAAGGGAAGCCGATTTGGGCCTATATGTTCGTCACGGTAGCCTGCGGCGCTGTGTCGGGCTTTCATTCCACGCAGTCGCCCATGATGGCAAGGTGCATAGAAAGCGAGAAGCAAGGGCGCGCCATCTTTTACGGCGCGATGCTTGCGGAGGCAGTGATCGCCCTGGTGTGGGCGGCGGCGGGGCTGGGCTTTTACGGCAATACAAGCAGCTTATCGGGTGCTCTGGCGTCGCTGGGTCAGTCGGGAGTGGTCTATGATATTTCTGTGGGAGTGCTTGGAAAGATTGGCGGGGCGCTGGCTATCATCGGCGTGGTTGTCTGCCCTATCTCCACGGGGGACACAGCGTTCAGGAGCGCGCGGCTTACGCTTGCTGACTGGTTGAAGCTGGATCAGTCAAGCCTTGGAAAAAGGCTTATTTTGGCGCTTCCCCTTATAGGAACAGCCGCTATTTTGACGCAGATCGACTTTGACATCATCTGGCGGTATTTTTCCTGGTCAAATCAGACGCTTGCTATGATCGTGCTGTGGGCGATGTCCGCGTATCTTGTTAAAAGCGCGAAAAAAGAATGGTATTCCCTGGTTTCGGCGGTCCCTGCGGCATTTATGAGCGCGGTTTCCGTCACATACATCCTCATGGCGGACGAGGGATTCAGGCTTTCCACAAAAATAGCCTATCCGGTGGGCATCGCGGCGGCAGCTCTCTTGCTTGTTGTATTTCTGATGTATATGATCCGTTCGGGACGCGCGAAACGGCGGGAGCTTTCATAACGCGATCACAAGCTTAAACCAGCCGTTCTCCGCGCTGAACGAATAAAAAGCGTTATGCTTTTCGCAGAAAGCCATAATGGAGCGTGTGCCGATCCCGTGGCCGGGGCTATACGATTGCGGGAGTTCGTTTCTTCCAAAGGAGACCCGTCCACGGTAGGGGTTTTCAATCTCAAACATGAACTGAGGTTTATGGATGCACCGGATGACGATTTTCCGCTGGTTTTCCGGAAGCTGTTCACAGGCGTTTATGGCGTTTTCCAGGGCGTTGGAAAAGCAGATCGCAAGCTCGGCGGAATCGACGGGTAGCGTTTCCGGAAGGGAAATTCTCTGCTCCACCGCAATGCCGGAGTGCTCCGCGCGGCCTAAATAGGCGGCGAGCGTGGCGTTTAAGATGGGGTCATCGCAGTAGCGGGCGGGTGCGGCGGTGTCGGTTCGCGTGGATGCCTCTTTTATGTAAGCAAGGATCGCTTCGGCATTTCCCTCCCGCGCAAACCCGGCGACTGTAGACAGCATTTGCCGGATGTCCCGCCTTGCGTTTCGCACGTCCCGCACTTTTCTTTCGGCGTCTTTCGCCTGTTTCCTGATGTTCTCGATTTGCAGTCTTAAAAGATCACGGTTCCGCTCCTCCATCCGGTATCTGTACTGGAGCCACAGGTATTGGAAGATGGCATAGTAAATGATGAGGAGGACCGCGCACGACAGGGCAAACAGGATGGAAAAGGATGCGTTCTGCGTATAATGCGCCGGGTAGAGAGCCAGCACCATGGTGAGAATGAAGAAAGAGCAGGGGATCAGGGCGAGAATCCCCCAGCCCCCGGTAACCGTGTCCGCGATATTTAAGAAAACCGTTCGCAGGAAGAAAGCTTCCAGTATAATTACCGTCAGGTAGACGAAAAGAAGCAGTAGGAGATTTGTGACGTAGCTGCCGCCGAACAGCGTATTCAGCTGCGTCACACCGACAATCAGGTAAAGGGATAACACAAGCTCCGACAGACAGCAGAAAATATGCCTTGAAAGAGACGCATCCGCAATCAGAAAGGTTATGATGACTCCGGGTATGGAGATCGTGAGTATGGCGCTGCGCAGGAAAGGCAGGAAGCCGAAAAATCGTATGCAGAGGACGGAAAAAGCGATTGCGTAAACCGCGTATCCGATGATAATAAGCAGATTTTTTCTTTTGTTTTCCTTTAGCCTGCTGACGGAAACGACCATGCCGAGCGTGCCGAAGATGGAGACTAGGATTCTGTATGTCTGGTATGCGGTATCGTTATCAAAAATCATGCCTTCCTGATCTTCTCCCTTCAAATTCTATAATGCCACAGTGATTCGGTACAGGTTATTTTCGGCAGAAAACGAATAAACGGCGTCATGCCTCTCACAGAAGGACGCTATGGAGCAGACGCTGCTGTTTAAGCCTCCGTCCGGCGGCTTCGGAAGCCCCTTTTTGTCCAAAGGTATTTTCCCATGAAATGGATAAGCGACCTCAAACATCAGCTTCGGACTGTTGAAGCACCGGACGCTCATCTTCCTTTCACCTTCAGGAAGCTTCATGCAGGCATGGATGGCGTTTTCCAGCATATTGGCAAAGCAGACGGAAAGCTCGGAGGAGTCCACCGGAAGGACGTCCGGAACGGAAAGGGAGGTCTCAAGCGCGATGCCCGCCTTACTTGCGGACGCAAGATAACCGGAGAGCGTGGCGTTTAAAATAGGATCGCTGCAATACTGGTGCGGCTTTGGAATATCCTCAGACAGTTCCGCAGTGTTTTCAACAAAATCAAGGATCGCCTGCGTGTCGCCGCTTTCCGCGAGGGCGGCAACCGTAGAGAGGATGTGGCGCAGGTCGTGCCGAATGATCCTCGTTTGCTTTTCGAGGGCCTCCATATCGGCGTTTTCCCTCCGTATGTTTTCCAACTGAAGCTCCAGAATTTCTTTGTTCTGTTCTGACCACAGCCGGCTGTTCTGCACGGACAGGTAGCGTCCGATGGAAAAGTAGACGGCAATAATGACGGCGCCCAGCAGGTAAAGCGTAACGACGCTCAACGGCCGTTTCGTATAATGTTCCGGGTAAGTGGCAACTGCCACGGAAAGGATGATGAACGCGCAGGGAATTAGGGAAAGGACGCTCCAGCCCTTTTTGATTGTGCTGACAGATTCAAGCCATATACGCCGCACAAAGTAAAATTCAAACAGCACCGCCAGCAGATAGGAAAGCAGGCGCAACAGGATGTCCGACAGCTCGTTTCCGTGCAAGGCGGTATTTATCAGGGTAACTGTGGCGGCAATGTAAAGGGAGGCCAGAATATGTGTCGCCCCGGTAAAGACAAGCTTTGCAAACGGCTCGTCAGAGATATTGCACAAAAGAAGAACCGCCGGGCATGATATGGTGAGGATAAAAACCCGCAGAAAATGCTCGTAACCAAAATAGTAAATTATCAAAAAGGTGGAGAGAACAACAAAAACGGCATAGCTCAAAATAACCGCAATGTACACGGCTTTCTTTTGAATCGTTTTAAAACTGGTTGTGGACACCATCATAGCGATTGTACCCGCAAAGATTATCAGGACTTTCAGGACTAAAAAAGTAATGTTATCCTCAAAAAGCACTGTATTTTCCTCCGTTCAGCCAGAAGGCCGCCCATTCCTTTTTGACGGTATCATATATGCGGCGCGGGATTGGAACGCGCAGGTTTCCTGTCAAAACCATGTCCGTTTTCGTTACTTCCGTAACATGGGTCAGGTTTACTACGAATGAGGAACCGACAAGGAGCATCCCGTTATGGGAGAGAAGGTCTGATACAGCGTCAATAAAGGAGCCGTTGAAGGTAATGCCGGATATAATGCTGTCATCCGTCATATAGTAGTAGATCCGTTTTCCGGTGCGTTCCGCGTACCGGATATCGGCAACAGGGAGGATACGGAGGCTATCCGCCGTTTTGACGGAAATTATCTCCCGCATAGTTCGGGAAAAAGAGGAGAATGCTTTGTCAAGACTCCGGAAGAACAGCGGCTCATCCACAGGCTTTAAGAGGTAATCGAGGGCGTCCACCCGATAGGAGTCCAGCGCGAAGTCGGGAGATGTGGTCAGATAGATAAACATTCCATGATCGTTACGCCTGCGCAGCGCAGTTCCAAGCTCTATGCCGTCCATCTCCGGCATGATGCAATCAAGGATATAGAGGTCGAAGCCGCCGTGTTCGTCCACATGGTTCAAAAGCTCTTTCCCGGAATAGAAAGACGACAGCGAAAGTGAGCGGTCAGGATTAGACTGCTTGTACTGTCCGATCAGGTTTTTTATTGTTTCGTGGCACGCTTTCTCATCGTCACATAATGCAATCTGCAAGGTTTTCGCCCCTTTTCTGATCCAAACGTAGTGGTATTCGACATAATTTTATATTTTAACAAAGAAAATTACGCGTGTCAACAAACCTGTTCTTGCTAAATCCGCAACAATGTCGCTTATTTGCGCAATAAAAACAGTATTCCCTTTTTTGACAAGCAAAAAATCGGGTGACGTAAAGTCGCCCGATTTTTATAAGCGGTGACCTGGCCTGTAAGCCGGGTTCTGTCGTGGACAGCCATTAATCTAGACCGGCGGTTGCCCGACGGTTCAAGCCGTTTGGGGGACGGACGGGCAGCCCTTGTGTCCCCGTAGTTGCTCCGGATAGAGTTTACAGCGGAAGCATGTCTCCATACTCCGGGTGAGCTCTTACCTCACCTTTCCATCATCACCGGGACGCGCAAAAAAGCGGCGCGCCCCGGCAGTCTATTTCTGTTGCACTTGTCCGAGGGTCGCCCCTGGCGGGTGTTACCCGTTATCCTTGCCCTGTGGAGCCCGGACTTTCCTCACGCGCTTTCGCGCCCGCGGCTGTCCGGCCCGGTCACCGTCAGTATGTTATTACATTTTTTCGCGGTTGTCAAGGCGCGAATTCGAGGACCTGGAATTTTCCAATATCTTCTCGCGTCAAGCGTCATATTGTGTTTGCAAAAACCGGCGGGTAGTAGTATAATGGTAATAACTTTTTCTTTGTGAGGTTTGCTATGACGCTTTCTCAATATATCGATGGGCTCCGGGGCAAGCGGGTGACCGTGCTGGGGCTGGGGGTAAGCAACAGGCCGTTGGTGAGGCTCCTGCTGGAGGCGGGTGTTGACCTGACGGTCCGGGACGCGGCGGCTCCGGATAAGCTGGGGGACATTGTTGACGACCTGCTGAACGCCGGCTGCAAGCTTGTGACAGGGGAGGACTACCTTATGGACATAGAGGCGGACGTGATATTCCGCTCGCCGGGGATCATGCCCCACGAGCCGGGGATAGCGAGGGCGGTGGAGAACGGCGCCATACTCACAAGCGAGATGGAGGCGTTTTTTGAGGTCTGCCACTGCAAAATAATCGCCGTCACGGGGTCCGACGGGAAGACCACCACGACTACCGTCATCTCCGAGATATTGAAGGCCGACGGGCGAAGGGTCCACGTGGGCGGAAACATCGGAACGCCGCTTCTTGACAAGGCGGGGGAGATGTCTCCGGAGGACGCGGCGGTGCTGGAGCTTTCGTCCTTCCAGCTCATGACCATGAAAAAATCGCCCGACATGGCGCTGGTGACAAATGTGGCGCCCAACCATCTTGACAAGCATAAGAGCATGGAGGAGTATGTGGAGGCGAAGCGGAACATATTCCGAAATCCGCCGCAGCCGTCGGTGGTGGCGCTGAACGCGGACAACGAGATTACAAGGGGCTTTGCGCGCTCGGCGGGGGAGGGCGTCAGGTTCTTCTCGCGTCGGGACATTGTGGAAAACGGCGCGTTTCTGGAGGGCGGGAAGCTCTGGTGCTCTCTGGGGGGCAAGGCGGAGGAGATAATGCCGGCGGATAAGATATTTATTCCCGGCGACCACAACGTGGAAAACTACCTTGGCGCCTTCGCGCTGCTCTACGGGAGCGTGAAGACCGCCTCAATGGTGAAGGTCGCCGAGACCTTCAGGGGCGTGGAGCACAGGATAGAGCTTGTGCGGGAGCTTCGCGGGGTGAGATTTTACAACGACTCCATAGCCTCAAGTCCCTCAAGGACGCGGGCGGGGCTCAGGTCCTTTAAGCAGAAGGTCATACTCATCGCCGGGGGCAAGGACAAGGGCGTGCCTTTTGACACCCTGGGCGAGGATATAAAGGAGCATGTAAAGGCGCTGGTGCTCACGGGGCTCACAGCGGACAAGATAGAAAAGGCGGCGCTGGACGCGGGGTACACGGGACCCATAATCAAGAGAGACGACTTCAAGGACGCCGTGCTCGCCGCCGCGGGCGAGGCAAAGGAGGGGGACGTGGTCATACTTTCCCCCGCCTGCACGTCCTTTGACAGGTTCAAAAATTTTGCCGAGAGAGGGAACCTTTTCAAGGAGATCGTAAACGGGCTTGAATGAAATGGGGTTGACTTATGAATGATTTGAACGAGCTGTCGCTCCGCGCCGAGGAGGACTGCCGGAGAATTTTTGACAGGATCGACGCGGTGTCCTTTGAAAATACGAAAAGGGTGCTTGAGGCGTTCAAAAGGCACAGGGTGTCCGCGCCCATGTTTGCGGGAACCACTGGGTACGGATATGACGATATGGGGCGGGACACGCTGGAGCTCATTTGGGCCGATGTTTTCGGGGCGGAGAAGGCGCTGGTGAGGCAGAGCTTTGTCAACGGTACCCACGCCATAGCCTGCGCGCTGTGGGCGGCGCTTGCGCCGGGGGACACGATCCTTGCCGTCACGGGCGCGCCGTATGACACGCTCCAGACCGCCATCGGGCTTACGGGGGACTACCCGGGAAGCATGAGGAAATACGGGATAAGCTATAAGCAGGTTGACCTCCTCCACGACGGGAGGCCGGATCTGGACGCCATACGCAAAGCCGCCGGCGACGGGCGAGTGAGGGTCGCGGAGATACAGCGATCCTCC
The DNA here is from genome assembly GCA_947588955.1 of uncultured Oscillospiraceae bacterium. Classification (GTDB taxonomy): domain Bacteria; phylum Bacillota; class Clostridia; order Oscillospirales; family Oscillospiraceae; genus RUG626. Next base: position 120,438 of record CANPYX010000002.1, read on the forward strand.
GGCTATGCGACAAGGCCGGCGCTGAGCGTTGAGGACATAGGGAAAATATGTGAAGCGATACATGGGGTGAACCCGGATTGCGCTGTGGTGGTGGACAACTGCTACGGGGAATTTACGGACACGCGGGAGCCCTGCCAGGTGGGGGCGGACCTTATCGCGGGGTCGCTTATCAAAAACCCCGGAGGCGGCCTTGCACCCACGGGGGGATATGTGGCGGGGCGCGCGGAGCTTGTTGACGCCGCCGCAATGAGGCTGACGGTGCCGGGTATAGGAGGGGAGTGCGGCTGCTCACCCTACGGTTCAAGGCTTTTTTACCAGGGCCTTTTCACTGCGCCGCACGTGACGGCACAGGCATTGAAGACGGCGGTATTTGCCGCAAGGATGACAGAGCTTTTGGGCTTTAAGTCGAGACCCGCGTTTGACGAGCCGCGCAGCGACATTATCGAGTCCATAGACTTCGGAATGCCGGAGCTGCTGGAGCACTTCTGCGGGGGGATACAGGCGGGCTCGCCGGTGGACTCCTTTGTGACGCCGGAGGCCTGGGACATGCCGGGGTACGAGGACAAGGTAATAATGGCGGCGGGTACGTTTGTACAGGGGGCGTCAATCGAGCTCTCCTGCGACGGGCCCATGAGGGAGCCGTACACCGCGTATCTCCAGGGCGGGATAACCTATGAGGCTGGAAAGCTGGGAGTGCTTGCCGCGCTTGAGAGGCTTTTGGGCTGATTTTATCGTTTTTCCCCGCATATAATTCTCCGGGAGGCGGAGAGTATGCGCAAGGGGAGGATACTGAGGAGATGTATTTGGGATCTTCGCCGGAGAAAGGCGGGGATCGGGCTTGTGCTCCTGGGCGCGGGGCTGCTCATCGCCGGAACGCTCATGACTCTCCGGCTCACGCCGGAGATAACGGAGCTTGCGCTGGCTACTGCCACGGACGACATCACCCTGGCGGTGAACGGAGTTGTGGCGGAGCTCACGGACGAGGGGGAGCTGGAGTACGGGAGTCTTGTGACGCTTGAACGGGACGGAACCGGGGCGGTGACGGCGCTGATAGCCAACTCCGCCAAAATCAACGCCCTTCAGTCGAAGGCGACGAGCATGATAGTTCGGCGCTTTGCCGACGAGGATATGACGCGGGTGTCAATACCCGTCGGGAACCTTCTGGGAGGGACGCTGCTCTCGGGGCGGGGACCCAGGCTGAAGCTTGACATACTGTCGGTGACAAATGTTGTGACAAGCTTCCGCAACGACTTCACCTCGGCGGGAATAAACCAGACGAGGCACAGGATAATAATGGACGTGGAGGTCACCCTTGAGGTGATGCTGGGCAATGAGCGCGGGACGGATACGGTGAACACCGAGGTGAACGTGGCGGAGACCGTAATCGTGGGCGCGGTGCCAAATATGTACGCGAGCCTTGGCTGAAAGGAGAGACAAATGGACGCAAAGGAACGGATTGAGGAGCTCCGGCGGAGGCTGAACGACGCCAGCCACAGGTATTATGACCTGGACGCGCCGGACATATCCGACTACGAATACGACATGCTCCTGCGGGAGCTTGAGGAGCTGGAGGCTGCAAACCCTGAGCTTGTTACCCCCGATTCGCCCACGCAGCACGTGGGAGGAAGGGCGGCGGAGGCGTTCGCCCCGGTGACGCATGAGGTGCCGCTGGAGAGCCTTCAGGATGTCTTCTCCGCCGAGGAGCTGGAGGCGTTTTCCGAAAGGGTTCGGGGGAGCGTGGAGGGCGCAAGCTTTGACGTGGAGCCGAAGATCGACGGGCTTTCCGTGGCGGTGAGGTACGAAAACGGCGTATTCACCCAGGGCGCCACCCGCGGGGATGGCGTGACAGGCGAGGATGTCACGGAGAATCTGCGTACCATCCGCTCACTTCCCAAGAGGCTTGAAAACGCGCCGGAGCATCTGGTGGTCCGGGGCGAGGTGTATATGTCCAAGAAGGTATTCCGTGCGCTGAACGCGGAGCGCGAGAAGGATGAAAAGTCCCTTTTCGCCAACCCACGCAACGCTGCCGCCGGCTCTCTGAGACAGCTTGACCCGGCTGTCGCGGCGGAGAGGCGGCTGGATATCATCTGCTTCAATGTGCAGGCGGTGACGGGCAGGAGCTTTGAGACACATTCCGAGACGCTGGAATTTCTTGAATCCATGGGCTTTCCCACGGTGCCGCACCGGGAGTTTGACACCATCGACGGGTGCCGGGAGATGATACGGGAGATCGGGGAGGACCGGGATCAGTTTGATTTTGACATCGACGGGGCAGTGGTTAAGGTGAACTCACTGGAGCACCGGAGGATATTGGGCTCCACGGCAAAGGCTCCACGCTGGGCGGTGGCCTTCAAGTACCCGCCGGAGAAGAAGGAAACAAGGGTGACTGACATTGTTATCCAGGTTGGCAGGACGGGGGTTTTGACGCCAAAGGCGATTTTGGAGCCGGTGAGACTTGCCGGTACGACCGTGACAAACGCCACGCTCCACAACCAGGATTTTATTGCCGAGAGGGACATACGCATCGGGGACACCGTGCTCGTCCAGAAGGCGGGGGAGATAATACCGGAGGTCCTTTCCGTAAACCTCTCAAAGCGTCCGCCCGACGCGGTCCCCTACGTTTTCCCGGAGGTCTGCCCAGAGTGCGGAGCGCCCGTCAAGCGTGACGAGGGCGGTGCGGCTATACGCTGCCAGGGGGCGGAGTGCCCGGCTCAAAGGCTCAGGCACATCGTCCATTTTGCCTCCCGCGCCGGCATGGACATAGAGGGGCTTGGCACGGCGGTGGCGCAGCTGCTCATAGACAACGGCCTTATAAGCTCGGCGGGGGACATATACTCCCTCAGGGCGCAGGATATAGCCAAGCTGCCGGGCATGGGCAAAAGGTCCGCGGAAAAGCTCATAGCCGCCATAGAGGGCTCAAAGTCCAACGGGCTTGTCAAGCTTTTAGGCTCCCTGGGGATTCCCCAGGTGGGGCAGGCGGCGGCTAAGGTGCTGGCAAGGCGGTTTAAATCCATGGAGGCAATAGAGAACGCCTCGGTGGAGGAGCTCACCGATACTGAGGACGTGGGACCGGTCACGGCGGGGTATATCCGCTCCTGGCTGGATTCGGAGCAGTCACAGCACCTACTTGGGCTTTTGCGGGACGCGGGCGTGGATATGACCTACACTGAGGAGAGCACCGACAGGAGATTCGAGGGGAAGGTATTTGTTCTGACCGGCGCGCTTTCACGCTACACCAGGGACGAGGCGGGAGAGATAATCGAGCGGCTGGGGGGAAAGACAGCCTCCTCGGTCTCAAAAAAGACAAGCTATGTTTTGGCGGGGGAGAACGCCGGCAGCAAGCTTACAAAGGCCCAAAGCCTGGGCGTCACCGTCATTTCGGAAGAGGAATTCGAGAGCATGATCTCCTGAGGTATTACTATGAAAAAGAGAACTTTTTGCGCCGCCATGGCGCTGTTATTCACACTTTGCGCCGCCGCTCCGGCCTTCGCGGCGGAGGGAGGAACTGGCGCGCCGATATACGAAAACACTGTTGAGCTTGCAGGAGGGCTCAGCTTCGGAAATGTGATATCCTTTAATTCAAGCGGCAAACGGGTGGAGGGCTATACCCTTGAGACCACCGCGGGAGGGGACGTATATCCCATTGTAATGGCGGAGGACATGATATACTCTGCCATGAACATCGAGGAAATGGTGGCGTACGCCGAGAGCACGGGGCTCAACGTTTTGGGAGCTGTCAACGCCGACTTCTTTTACAGCAGCATGAGCCTGCCACTGGGCGGAGTTATCCAGGACGGCAGGTATATTTCAGATATGAACGGGGAGAATATGCTGGCGTTTACCGACTCCGGAGCCTTTTGCTCCGTTAAGCCCGATGTGACCATGACCCTGGACAACAAAGGCGGCGGCAGATATTTTGACTATGATACAGGGGAGTTCATAGATAATCAGGGCAAGAGTGTCACCGTTGACCATTACAACAAGGTACGCACCAACGCGGGTGGGTTATTTCTGTATAACAGTGCCTTTCACAGTGAGTCCACAAACACCAGTCTCCCCGGCTGGGCGGTTATCTTCCGGATTATTTCGGGCGAGATCACGGTCTCCGGCACCGTGGAGCTTCAGGTCGAAAAGGTGATACCCTCTGGCACGGACTATCCCCTGGAGGAGGGGCATATGGTGCTGACCTCCCAGGCTAACGGGAGGTATCCCGATACATATAAGGATTTCAGCGCGGGTGACAGGGTGACGCTGACGACGGTGTGCTCCGACGAAAGGCTTTCCAACGCCGTTTGGGGCACGGGCTGCGGCGATATGCTTGTTGAAAACGGGGAGATGACGGACCCAGAGGGCTGGGATCAGGATCTTATAAAATCACACCCTCGGACCGCCATTGGAATCAAGGACGACGGCTCCGTGGTGGCCTATGTGGTGGACGGGAGGAGCAGCACACATTCAAACGGGGCGCTTATGGAGGAGATCTCCGCCGACCTTATCGCAAAGGGCTGTAAAACCGTTGTTAACCTTGACGGCGGCGGCTCCTCGGCAATGGTTGTGAAGCTCCCAGGCGATGATACCTGCACCGTGGTGAACCGACCCTCCGACGGAAAGCCCCGAGACTGCTCAACCTACATACTTTTCGTATCCGACAGGAAGCCGGACGGCATTCCCGCAAGGCTTGGGATTGAAAACGACGGGGCGTTTGTTCTGGCTGGCTCACCCATGGGGCTTGAGTTCACCTGCACCGACAGGTCCGGCAATCCCGCGCCGGTGCCAGAGGACATTGATGTATCCTGTGAGCTTGGGACATATGATGACGGAGTTTATTTTGCCGGCGGCGAGCCGGGCGTGGATAAGCTGAGCCTCCGGTCGCACTCGACGGGAATTACGGGTACGGCGACGGTACACATTACTGACACTGTTGATTCCCTGACGGTAACAGACGCCGAGACCGGTGAAAGACCGGTGCTCAGCGACCTTGAGGACGGGGCTGTGCTTGAGCTTAATGTGTCCGCGACTTACCTCACAAGGCCCGTAAGCATAAGCAGGGACAACGTTGAATATGAGCTGACAATGGGTCTGGGAGATGTGACGGAGGGCGTCATTACCTTCCGCAAGGGCGAGGTCACCGAGGGGGAGCTTACAGTCTCCGCAGGAGGGCAGACATTGACCTATCCCGTCACCTTTGAGGCACCCGTGGGCTTTGAGGACGCTGCCGGTCATTGGGCGGAGGAGAGCATAAACAGGCTTTACGCCTTGGGCGTTGTGACAGGAAACGACGACGGGCTCTATCATCCCGACGGGCAGATGACACGCGGCGGGTTTGTCATGATGATATGGAACGCGCTGGGAAAGCCCACAGTGGACGGCGTGTGTCAATATACCGACGTTCCGGAGGGAATATGGTATTATGATGCCGTGAATTGGTCGCAGGCTGTGGGGCTCACCTCCGGCAGCGGCGACGGAATATTTAATCCTGATGGCAGCCTGACCAGGCAGGACGCCTTCACGCTCATATATAAGCTTCTGGATATGATGCGTCTGGAGCTTCCCACAGGGGATGAAACGACGCTTGCGGACTTTTCTGACGCCGGCGATATATCCGATTACGCGCTTGCCCCGGTTACGTCGCTTGCCGCGTATGGGCTTGTCAGCGGCAACGACAATATGCTTATGCCGAAAAAAGGTTTGACAAGGGCGGAGATGGCGATGCTTCTTTGTAAGGCGTTATTCTGAAATTTCAGATAAAAAATAGAGGAGGAGTTTAAATGGCTGTTCATGTCGTAAACGAGGCGCGCAGGTGCCTTCACTGCAAAAACCCCATGTGCCGGACGGGCTGTCCCATCAACACCAACATCCCGGAGATGATAGAGCTCTTCCGAACGGGTCACAAGAAGGAAGCGGGGGAGATGCTCTTTGAGAACAATCCGCTCTCAGTGTTCTGCTCTCTGGTATGCAACCATGAGAACCAGTGCGAGGGGCACTGCGTACTGGGGAGGAAGGGCGCGCCGGTGCAGATCTCCAGCATTGAAAACTACATATCCGACGCCTACCTTGACGACCCGGAGCTGAAGCGCGCGCCAAGGGTAGGGCAGAGAGTGGCGATCATCGGCTCTGGTCCCGCGGGGCTCACCATCGCCGTCAAGCTCGCCCAAAAGGGGTATGACATCACCATCTTTGAGAGCAAATATAAGATAGGCGGCGTTCTGCGCTACGGAATACCCGATTTCCGCCTGCCAAAGACGGTGATCGAGCGGTACAAGAAGCAGCTTTTGCGGCTGGGCATAAAAATAAGACCCAACGCCGCCATCGGACTCGCCCTAACGGTGGACGACCTTCAAAGGGACGGCTACGAGGCTATATTTATCGGCACCGGCGTTTGGAAGGCAAACAAGCTCAATGTGCCCGGTGAGAGTCTGGGACATGTCCACTACGCCATCGATTATCTGGTGGACCCGGACGTATTTATAATCGGCGAGAGGCTTGTGGTCATCGGCGCGGGCAATTCCGCCATGGATGTGGCGCGTACGGCGCTGCGCAAGGGCTCGCGTCATGTACACGTTTTCTGCCGCGAGCCAAAGGCGGCGGCCAGCGAGAGGGAGCTGGACTACGCCATAGCCGACGGGGTGGACATGATGTACGGCATTGAGACCGTGGAGATACGCGACGACGGCGTGGTGTACCGCCAAAGGACCTTTGATGAGGATGGGAACGTTACGGCGGTTTCCGACCCCATGCTTTTCCCCTGCGACAATGTTATCGTCGCCATAAGCCAGGGCGCACAGAGCCGCATTGTCAACACCACCACGGGGCTGCAGATGAACGAGCGCGGACTTCTTGCCACGGACGAGCACGGGCGCACCACCCGCGAGGGCATTTTTGCCGCGGGGGACGTATCTCTGGGCGCCAAGACGGTGGTGGAGGCGGCGCGCAGCGCCAAAATTGTGGCGGATGAGATGGACCGATACCTCACCCAAAAACGTGAGGGCAGAGAGCCCAAAAAGCTTGAGGACCTGCCTGTGACCAACAGGGCTGAGGACTGAGAGAGTAAGACCACATTTCAAATTGCCGGCAAAGACCAACGGTCTTTGCCGGCAGGCTGAGCCGGACAGGTGTAAGATCCTGTCCGGCTTTTGTCATTCCGCCGTCCTCCGTCATAGTATGTATCGGACGCCGGGCGTCCAAAAAAATATGGAGGACAATAAATTGGAAAATATGAAGCCCGATATGGGCTCTGATTGCGGCTATATGTGCGGCATGCTGCCAATGTGCGCGCCCCTTGCCACCTCCTGGGTACCGCCCCAGGGCGAGAACCCGCCCATGTACGCTCCTCAGGAGGCGCTTACTCGCGGGACCCTGTTCCCAGGTCTTGACCTTCCCTTTATGAACATGGTCAACAAGACCAACCCCTACGCCGGAACTCCCCTCGGCGAGCTCATGGCGCTTGCCTTCATGGCGAAGGAGCTCCAGCTCTACCTTGATACCCACCCCGACGACAAGGAGGCGTTCAAGGCGCTGAGGGACACTCTCGCCCTGAAGCGCGAGGGCATGGCGAGGTACGTGAAGCTCTACGGTCCGCTTACCTTCGACCAGGTAGAGGACTGTGAAAAATATACCTGGCCCGATGGTCCGTGGCCCTGGGAATACAGCGAAAGGATGGGCAAATAAGTATGTTTTCGTATACAAAAAGTCTTCAGTACCCCGTAAAGATACGCAACACAAACCCCGCGCTGGCAAAATTCATAATCAGTCAATACGGAGGACCCGACGGCGAGCTCGCCGCGTCGCTCAGGTATCTGAGCCAGCGATACTCCATGCCCTATCCTGAGCTTCGGGGGCTCCTTACCGACATCGGCGTTGAGGAGCTGGGGCACTTTGAGATGGTCGCTGCCGTCGTCCATCAGCTCACCCGTGATATGACGCCCGAGGAGATTAAGAAGGCTGGCTTTGATACCTACTTCGTGGACCACACCGCCGGTATTTACCCCCAGTTCGCCTCGGGAACCCCTTGGACCGCCGCCACTATAGGCGTCAAGGGCGACGTTATCACTGACCTTACGGAGGATATGGGCGCGGAGCAGAAGGCACGTACAACCTATGACAACATCCTCAGGCTCTCCGACGACCTCGACGTGAACAACGTCATGAAGTTCCTCCGTGAGCGCGAGGTAGTACACTTCCAGCGCTTCGGCGAGGCTCTGGGCAATACCCTGCAAAAGCTTGATCAGAAAAACGTCTACTACATGAATCCGTCGTTCGACAAATAAAGGAAACGGGAGGTCCTAAAGCTTGGGACCTCCCGATTTTTAATGTAAATTCAGACTTTCGCGCGGTCAGGTGGATTGGCGTTCTACGATTTCCGAATAGATCATGACCTTGCGGCTTATATGCTCACCCTGCAGGACGCTGTAAACATCCTTAGCCACAGTCATGCTCAGATCGTACAGCATGTTGTCAAGGGAGGTGAGTGTGGGGGTGCACATCTCAGTGTAGCTTGAATTGTTTATGCCGATGACCGCCACGTCCTCAGGTACGCGCAGGCCCATTTCCTTCAGCGCGCGTATGCCGATGACGGCAAGCATATCCTCGGAAAAGATCATTCCGTTGGTGTCGGGGTGACTTCGCATGAGCTCCTGGGTCGCCTGATATATCAGAGGTATACCCGTACCGGTCTCAATGACCAGAGGCTCATTACCGGAACACCAGCGCGCAACGCCCTCCTCGTAGCCTTCGCGCTTTAAAAGGTTGCTGGGGGTATAGTGGTTCACAATAAACGCCGTGTTTTTCCTGCCCTTGTCCGAAAGAAGCCTGACACATTCCGAGACGCCCCCGCGCTCGTCAGCTACAATGCTGAAAACGTTGGGCAGGTCGATAACACCGTTGCATATGAAAACAGGAATGTCGGTAAGGTACTTTTTTAATGCGCGCTTGACATTCTCGGTCTGGTAGACGGAACCCATAAGCACAGCCGCGTCAACCTTTTTCTGCTGGAGCACCTGTATGTATTGAAGCTGCTCCTCGTCACCCGATCCGGTGTTGTAGATGAGGCAGGAATAGCCGTGCTTTGAAAGCTCACGCTGGAGGTAAAATACGCCGTCAGTGTGGTGAGTGGTGCGGATGTCGGATATGAGAATGCCCACCATTCGCGATGATTGCGTGACAAGGCTCCGCGCCGTCTCGTCAGGAATATAGCTGTATTCCTCCAAAAGCTTTATGATTCGCGCGCGGGTTGACTTCTTTACGTTTGGCTGGTTATTGACGACGCGGGACACAGTACTGGGGGAGACGTTGGCGATTTTAGCGATGTCATATATCGTGACTTTCTGCGGCAAGCGATCAGCCCCTAAGTGGATAAATCCAAGTTTGATATAAATGTACATATTTATTTTACATGTTTTATTAAAAATGTCAAGGCGTAGTAATAACAAAAGAAAAATAAAATTTGAAATCGATTGCAAAAATGTGTTGACATTTGAAAATATTGTGTTACAATAGGAATATCAAAACAATTGGCGGTTATATTTTCTCCAGCTGTCAATTGACCCAATGTGCTTTGAGGAAAAATCGCATATTTGGTCATTATTGCCCAAACCGGTTATTTGCGGCGCTGTGAGAGGAGGGGATTTGTACTTTTAAAAATGCAATCGATTTCAGCATATTGCTGAACCTATTGGAACTGCGGCGCCACGGTCCGCAGCGGAAGAATGAATCACACGATCGGAAAGAGACAATAACATGAAAATTTCTATTCTTGGCGCCGGCGCTATGGGGATGCTGTTTGGCGCATACCTTTCCCGCAGAAATCAGGTTTGGCTGGTTGATGTTGACGAGGGCAGGGTAAACAGGATACGGTCCGACGGCGTGTCTGTGAGGGAGAAGGACGGAAGCGAGGAGCACTTTTTTCCACAAGCTGTGACGGATACTGCCGCACTTGGGGAAATGGACCTTGTCATTGTGTTCGTAAAATCCATGTACACTCTGTCTGCGCTTGAGAGCAATCGCCGCCTTTTGGGAAAGGACACATATTTGATGACACTGCAAAACGGCGCAGGTCATGAGGAAAAGCTGCTTCGCTTTACGGACCCGGATCATGTAGTCATCGGGACGACGCAGCACAACGCGTCGGTTCTGGGCGACGGATACACATTCCACGGAGGGTCCGGGCACACGTCCATCGGGTCATCCGGCAGCGGAGGACAAGACCTTCGGGAGATCGCGGAGGAATTTACAAGGTGCGGCATTGAGTGCTCGGTGTGTGACGATGTTAAAAAGCAGATATGGATGAAGCTCTTCACCAACGCGTCGGCAAGCGCTCTGACGGCGGTGCTCCAGGTGCCGCTGGGGTATATTTACGACGACCCAGACGCCCGTGCAGCAATGCACGCCCTGTGCCGCGAGGCTGTGGAGGTGGCAAACGCCGAAGGAGGCGCACGCTTTGATGTCCCGGAAGCGATAGAGTCGGTAGAGAATGTTTGCAAGGGCTCCGGAGGCGGCTATACCTCGATATACGCCGACATCAAAAACGGACGGCGGACAGAGGTGGATTCCATAAGCGGAGCGGTGGTCGATACGGCAAAGCGCCTGGGGGTATCCGCCCCGTGCCACGAGATGATCGTCCGTCTCATCCACGCGATGGAGCGGCGGCCATAATATTTACGGAATGATAAGGAGGAGAAATGAGCGTATATGAACTTGGAGGGCTGAGGGTGATCGACCTGACAAAGCCGCTGGACCCGGCAACGGAGACGCGCCGCTGCCATATGTATCGCTTCAACACCGGGGGACCAATCCCCGACTTCCACACGATCATGGACCTGACAAGTCACCTGGGGACCCACTGCGAATGCCCGTATCACCACGACGACACCTGGCCGGACGTTGCCTCGCTGCCTCTGACAAGCTTTATTGGCCGGGGAATTTACGCCGTGATTGAGGGAGCGGAGCCGAACAGCCACATTACGGCGCAGATCCTTGACCGTGCGCTGGGAGACAAGGTGAGACCGGAGGACGTGGTCATACTTGATTCGCCCTATAAGCTGCCTCCGTTTACGGACAAGACCAACACACCGGAGGATAAGAGGCTTTTCGTTAACGGAGAGACGGCAAAATGGATGGTGGAACACCGCGTCAAGTCCGTAGGGTTTGGCGATGGGGTGTCCATCGAAAACAGCAACGAGGACGTAAAGCCCTTCCACGACATCTGCATGGCGGAGAACATCACATTCCTTGAGGTCCTGAAAAACCTGGACAAGCTTGAAAAGGAGACCTTTTTTATCTCATTTGCCCCGCTTCCCATAAAGGGCCTTGATTCCTGCCCTGTTCGTGTTTACGCAATAGAGGGGATAGAGGGGTTCTGAGGTGAGTAAATTGCCGATCCACAAATGTATGCTTTGAACTAATTATGATTATGAGAAATAAATACCGATATGAGAGGCTGTTTTCAGAAGGAAATATAGGATCGCTCCGCGTAAAGAATCGTATCATAATGGGTCCAACGGAAACGCTGTACGGTTCCGCCTGCGGGGAGGTGACCGGCGAGGTCATTGAGTATTACAGGCGTCGTGCCGCGGGCGGTGTTGGAATGATATTACTCCATTCGGTCCAGTGCAATACGGCTGTGGATAAGCTTGACCCGTATGCCGGTTCTCTGCGCCTGGATAACGACGCGTTCATTCCCAGGTTGAGCGACCTTGCGGAGGCTGTACACCGTGAGGGCGCCAAGCTCGCCGTGCTATGCTCGATAGGCGGAGGAGCGAAAGGCGCCGGGGAGGACTACCTGACAAATGGTCCGGGAGGCGCCGAACGCGTATCCCCGTCGAATATTTCCGGTGATGGCGGAAAGCTTGCGTCACGCGCTATGGACACCGAGGAGATCAAAAGGACCGTAACGGAGTATGGCCGGTGTGCCGAACGCGCCAGGGACGCCGGAATCGACGCGTTCTTTATACACGCCGTTGGAAGCTATCTGCTCGCCGAATTCCTTTCTCCGATTTACAATAGGCGGACAGATGAATACGGAGGATGTGCGGAAAACAGATGGAAGCTTCTCTTTGAGCTTGTAGAGGAGTGCAGGAAGCGGGTGGGCAGGAATTACCCTATCGCCCTGCGGATCTCCGCTGATGAACTGACTCCGGGCGGACGCGGGCTTGACGAGACAAGAGCGTTTTTGCCAAGGCTCGCCGCCGCAGGTGTTGACGCGTTTGACATTGCTGTTGGGCTGAAGGAACCGCTGCACCAGACGATTCCAAATATCTATATGCCTGTCGGAGGAAACCTCGGGATCGTCTCGGAGATAAAAAGATCTGTTGACGTACCTGTGATCTGTTCCGGACGACTTTCCGAACCCGGTAGTGCCGAAAGGGTACTTGAAAGCGGAACGGCTGATTTTATCTCAATTGGAAGGGGCCTTATTGCCGACCCGGATCTGCCGGTAAAGGCAATGTCCGGAAAGGAAGACAGCATACGTAGGTGCCTTTCATGCAACTACTGCATAGGTCAGCGGATAATAAAAAAGCTTCCGCTGCGATGCGCAATAAATCCATACGCCGGACGGGAAGCCTTTGAAAAAGAAAATGTGGAGCCTGCTGACAAACCACGGCAGATCGTGGTTATCGGCGGCGGTCCTGCCGGACTGGAGGCGGCGAGATATCTGGGGCTGCGCGGTCATACGGTTGATCTTTACGAGGCAGGTGGTTCCCTTTGCGCCGGGCAGCTTGCGGCGGCAACAGTGCCGCCGTGCAAAGAGGGCCTGCGGAACATACCGCGCTATTATCTTGAACTGCTTGAACGCATGGATAATGTACACATTCACCTGAATACTGCGCTTGACAGCCAAACGGCGGCCGGCCTTGGGGCAGACAGTTATATCGTTGCCACAGGTGCCAAACCTGTTGTTCCACATATTGAGGGTATTCATGGGAAAAATGTTTTTACCGCTGAGGAATCGCTGCATAACGGTCTCGGTGTTGGAAAGAACGTTGTGATACTTGGAGGGGGACAGGTTGGCGTTGAAGCCGCGCATTATTACTCTGAAAAGGGAAGGAATGTGACGGTCGTTGAACAGCTGCCACGTGTCGCGGACAGGGAGGAACCCATGACAAGAGCTGCGTTGATGGAGCTTCTCGCGAAAAACAGCGTCAGGCTCCTGGTTTGTCACCGAGTAGTTCGGCTGACGGACAACAGCGTGGAGCTTATTGATACAGTATCCGGTAGGCAAGCAACCGTTCCGTTTGACACCGCCCTGATAAGCTTCGGCTCAACACCGGACAGAACACTTGCGGATGAGCTTACGGAAATGGGACTTGATGTTTACACCGCAGGTGACTGCGAAAGTGTTTGGGATATTGCTTCCGCCATCGCACAGGCGCACTATAAGGCGGTGAAATATTTTTAACGCGGCGATTACGAGGCGTGCCGCGGAGATATTGAACGCCTGTTTAACTTATTGCTCAAGACCGCTGACGCGGGATGGGACACGTACATATTTTGAAGGAGGTGGACCGAGAACATATATATGACCGGCACGGCTTGCCGATCCCGACGGATAGACAGACCGGAAAAAAAGAGAGTTTTTATAGGAGGTTTAATATGAAAAAAGTAATTTGTCTGATTCTTGCACTTATTATGGTCCTGTCACTTGCCGCCTGCACCAAGGGTCAGGGGGGTAACGACAGCGAAAACAACAGCAGCAATGAAAACAAGGTCCCGAATGAGCAGGGGAACCAGTCAGGTCAGGGAGACAGTGAAAATGTCGATGACAGCAAGAAGGGCGGAACGCTAAACATTGCGATTGAGTCTGACTGCACCGGAATCGCCGCATGGACAACGAACGGAAATACCACCGACCTTATCTGCTCTTGGCCAATGCTGGAGAGTCTTTTTACCCTTGATTCAGAGGGAAAAATCGTCTGCCACCTGGCTGAGAGCTATGAAGCCGATCCGGATGCGCTCACATATACAATAAAGCTGAGAGACAACATTTATTTCTCCGACGGCTCTAAGCTGAACGCTGAGACCGCAAAATGGAACCTTGAATTTACCCGTGAGCGTAGCAAAAAAGCACCAAACCTTATCGGAGAGCTTGAATCCGTTGATGTGGTTGATGACCTGACCGTCAGGCTTAACCTTTCCTCGTGGAATTCCTGCCTGCCTTACGGTCTTGCGAGAGAGTGCGGCTTTATGTATTCCAAGGAGTCCTATGACAAGATGGGCGAGGCGGCCTTTGAGGTCAATCCCGTCGGTACAGGTCCGTTCATTCAGACTTCATGGGAGCGCGACATAAAGCACGAATATGTCAGAAATGATAATTACTGGAACGGCAGTGTCAACCTTGACGGTGTGACGATCTCCATATACAAGACGGCTCTTGTGGCGCAGGCGGCACTGGAAAGCGGAGAGATCGACGTATGGCACAACAGCGATTTTTCCCTCAACGAAATGATGGCGGAAAAAGGCTTCACCATTGCCACCGGCTCCATCTACAACACCACGCCGCTGCTTTGCTTCAACAGCGTAAATGAAGACGAGCCTTTCAGCGACATACGTGTTCGCCGCGCCATAAGCTATGCTATTGATACACAGACACTTATGGACACGGTTTATTACGGACTTGGCAGGAGCGGAAACCAGTTCTGCGTCGGTGATTACTACCACACTGATGAGGTCAAGGGCTATCCCTATAACCTTGAGAAAGCAAAGGAGCTCCTTGCGGAGGCAGGCTATCCCAACGGCTTTGACACGACCTTGACGGCGCTTCCTTCTCAGACAGCCGCGGTTACCATCATAAAGGATCAGCTCAAGAATGTGGGAATCAATGTTGAGCTCAATATCATGGAGCTTTCCACATATGCCGTTGAGCTTATCGGTTGGAAGAGCGGCATGCTTTACCATCCGTCCTCCTGCACACCGTGCGTTCCCACGCAGCTTGCGAGCATGTTCTGCCAGGGGCTTTCCGGTCAGGTGCTTGGTCTGACGTCAATGGATCACCCGGACAGCGTTGACCAGTACCTCAAGGCGTGCCTTGCTGCTAAGAACGATGAGGAGCAGCTTGAGAACCTCAGACTCGCACAGGTAGAGATGATAGATACCTATTGCATGTATGTTCCCGTAGGAGAGGCGCCCCTTGTATTTGTTAAGAGTCCGAAGCTCCACGATGACGGAATCAACGACGCCTGCTTCTATTCGGCAACGCTTGCCACAGCATGGAAGGAAAAATAATTTCTCCGGCCTACCGGTATACAGCGACAACGGCTGTGCCGTGAGGCAAAGGACAGAGAAAGGACAGACGCAGAGTGGAAAAAAAGAAAAAGACAATGCGCGAGCTTTTCGCGGAGGAAAAAACCATAATACTTCCGGAGGTGTATGATTTCCGGTCCCAGCGCGCGGCAGAGTTTTGCGGATTCAAGGCAACGCTCCTCAGCAGTACAGAATTTGCCTGCGCATATACAGGTATTCCCGACCTCGGGATACTGTCTCCGGATGAGGAGGTCTACATCAGCGAGCGCATCTCCAGGGCTTCAACGATACCTCTGCTTATTGACGCGGAGGATGGCTTCGGAAGTCCGCTCAACACATATTACACCGCGCACCGCCTGACCCATTTGGGCGGTGCAGCGGGATTGCTTCTCACCGACGAGATTACAGCATGTCCCGCCACGCGCGACGAGGCAAAGCACCGCGTCACAGACATCAAAGTTGCCCTTGCCAAGATTCGCGCAGCCGCCGAGGGTGTTGCCGGCACAGACGGCATCATCATTGCGAGGACCGACCTGAATGTGCTACGTGATTTCAACGAAGTTGTCGAGCGCTGCAACAGGTTTTATGAGGCCGGCGCAGATGTCACGCTCACTCTTACGCTCAATGACATCAAGGGAAGCCAAGAGGAACGCCACGAATTCCTGAAAAAATTCTCCGAGCAGGTCCCCGGCTACAAGTGGTATCCCGATCTCTCCTACACCGACGGTCAGCCGGATGTGGACCTTGATGTGATCGCCGATATGGGCTTCAACATGATAGGTGTCCATTATTTGCTGGAATCGGCAATGCTGTTTATGATCGATGTGGGACTCAATGTCATGAAGAACAAGGACAACTGTTATGTCCGCACATACCCGGAAAGGTTCCCCGAGGCGTGCAGGCTTATGGCCGGTAAAGACGTGTCGCAGCTGCATGAAGGCGGAAAATGGTGGGAGCTTGAAAAGCGTATCTGGGGCGCGGAAAACATGGACGAATCCACCACGTACAGAGTCCGCGGCATGTATGACAAGCTGGGAGATATATTTACCGGTCTCAGGAAGGAGGGAAAGTGACATGTCCATGGAAAAAAGCTTTAAGGATCTGATGAAGACAAACAAGATGATCCTTCTACCGGAGACGTATGACTTTGCCTCGACAAGATGCGTTGAGCTGTGCGGCTTTGACGGCGCAATAATCAGCAGTACGGAGCTTACAATGGCAATGAACGGAGATCCGGATATGGGTCTTCTGACAATTGACGAGTCTGTATGGCTGTGCGAACGCCTTTGCAGAGCGGCTCGTATACCGATAATAATGGACGCGGAATCGGGCTTTGGTCGTCCGCTCAACGCTTACAAAACTGCAAGGCGGCTGGCGGACTGCGGTGTCGGCGGGATCATAATGACAGATGAGTCACAGACATACCTGAGCTACCGCGACCCGGAAAACGGCGTTTGCTCCCAAAAGGAGGCGGTCGCGAGAATGAGGGCGGCGGCGATCGGTCTTGAGGAGTCGGACGCAATACTGATTTCCCGCACCGACGTGGATATGCGGAAGCACTTTGACGAGGTGGTTGAACGGTGCAACAAATTCCTTGAGGCCGGCGCAACCACAACTATGGTGCTCTCGCTCAACGAATACAAGGACCCTGACGAGCGTATGGACGCTGTACGCAGGCTTGCTGCCCAAGTACCCGGTTCAAAATGGTATCCGGATCTCGGCTCCCAAAAGGGAAGGCCGGAGATCGATCTTGATTCCATCGCGGAGCTGGGCTTCAACATGGTGGGTATCCACTATCTCATTCTGGCGGCTACCTACGGTATGGTGGAGGCAGGAAGGCACATTGCCGAGGAAAGGAATAACCTTGTTCTTGGGCGAAACATGGAGGCAATGCCTGAAGCTGCGAAGGTCATGAAGGGGACCATACCGAAGGCGGCGTTCCTTGACTCCTTTGGTCTCACAGACGATACCTGGACCGGGCTTGAAAGGAAGTTTTTTGACGAGGACCATATGTTTGCCTCCAGATCACATAAGGTATCAAATATGATGCGCGGCATCCGCGAGTGACGAGGCGCCGCGCCGGCAGGACTTATTGAACGTATCAGTGGAGGACCGGCCCCGCCGGTCCTCCGGGTACAACCCGGTCGTGCAGTACATTAAAACGTTGTGATAAATCAAAACACAGCGAGGGCTCGATATGTTTTCTTATTTTATTAAGAGACTGCTCATGTCGCTGCTGACATTGGTGCTTGTCTCGATTTTTGCCTTTTCAATAATGAAAATTCTGCCCGGAGATCCTGTCAGGCTCGCCCTTGGCGAGGCTGTCCCGGAAGAGAAGGTCCAGGAGCTGCGGGAGGAATACGGGCTTAATGACCCGTTTTTTGTCCAATACTTCAATTGGGTCAAGGGAATTGTCACAAAGTGGGACTTTGGCCGCTCGATCCTTACAGGCGAGGAAATAACTGATCTAATTGCCCAACGCCTTCCTGTCACCTTTTCTCTGGGGCTCCCCGCGTTTATACTTGGGATCGTGCTCGGCCTGCTCCTTGGCATAGTGAGTGCTGTAGACCGGGGAGGGATAGTTGACAATATTGTCTCCTTCTTTGCAAACCTTTCCCTCGGCGTGCCGCAGTTCTGGATCGCCGTGATGGGAGTATATGTCCTCTCGTTAAAATGGAAGCTGATACCTCTGCAGGGATATGTCTCCCCAAGCGCGAGCATATCCGGCTTCCTGAGCCACGCTGTCTGGCCGGTGATCTGCATCAGCACCTTCATTTTCGCGGTAATAGCCAGACAAACACGCTCAAATATTCTTGAGGTGATACAGCAGGATTATGTCAGGACCGCTCGGGCAAACGGAATAAAAAACAGCAGTATTCTTTTCCGGCATACTTTGAAAAACGCGCTGATACCCGTTGTTACGATAATCGGCGTTCAAATGCGGATGCTTGTATGCGGCTCGATAATTATCGAGAGCGTGTTCAATATCGCCGGCCTTGGCAATCTGCTCTTGCGCGGCGTTACCAGCCGTGACTATTTCATCGTACAGGCATGTGTGCTGCTCATTTCATTTGTGACGGTCATTGCCAATTTCCTTGTGGACATCGCTTACGGATTTTTTGACCCGCGTATCAGAAAGAGTTGGAGGTGAGCTTGTGTCGAATGATTTGGTATTAAAAAGGAACAGGAGACGCGCGAACCTCAAGCAGACGGCCTCCGTTTTTTTCGGGCGTGGACCGATAGTCGTCATAAGCTTTGTCATACTTCTCGTGTTTCTGTTTGTTTCAATATTTGCTCAGCTGATAGAGCCTTATGATCCATTGGCGCTGGATTACACCATTGACGGAAAGCTTCAAAGCCCGTCGGCAGAGCACCCATTCGGTACAGACGCGCTGGGACGTGACGTACTGAGCCGAATCATCTCAGGCGCGCAGATATCACTTGTAACAAGCGTACTGTCAGGCACACTTGCGGCGGTGATCGGCATACTGATTGGGCTGATCGCCGGATATTTCGGAAAAGTGGTAAATGTCGTTATTATGCGCCTGGTGGATATGATGCTGAGTATACCTTCACTTGTTTTCGCGATGATCATATCCTTCGTGCTTCAGGGCGGTGTTTTGGGAATAGTGGTCGGAATAGGCTTCACGATGATTCCGACATACGTCAGAATGGTTAACGGACAGGTTGCGGCGTTGAAGGAGAACGATTATATCACCGCGGCTGAGATCGTTGGACAGAAAAAAAGGAAGATAATCCTGAAGCACTTGTTTCCTAACTGTTTCCCGTCCCTGATAGTTTTGTACACAATGAATCTGGGGAGCGCCATAATGACCGAGTCATCTCTCAGTTATCTTGGCGTTGGCATAAATCCGCCGCAGGCGACCTGGGGCGGCATGGTGGCTGACGGATACAACTGTATGACAACAAGCCCATGGCTTTGTTTCCTTCCGGGCGTTTGCGTGATACTTGTCGTCATCGCATTTAATGTTGTGGGCGACAGCCTGCGTGACGCCCTTGACCCGAGACTGAGGGGGAAGCTGTGATGGAAGATAATAACCTTGATAATAGGCTTTTGACTGTTGATGACCTGCACACTTCATTTTTCACGCCGTCCGGCGAGGTGAAGGCGGTAAACGGCGTCTGCTATTATGTTGACAGGGGAGAGGTCGTAGCGGTTGTCGGTGAGAGCGGCTGCGGTAAGTCGGTGACACAGCTGTCTGTAATGAAGCTGGTCCAGTCCCCGCCGGGAAAAATAACAAAGGGACATGTCTGGTTTGAAGGGCGTGACCTTTTGACCCTAAAGGACAAAGAGATGCGGCAGGTGAGAGGAGCGGAGATTTCCATGGTATTCCAAGAGCCTCTTACAAGCCTGAACCCGGTTTTAAAGGTGGGTACGCAGATCTCTGAGGTCATAATGACGCATAGCAGGTGTTCAAAGAAGGAGGCGTGGGAGAAGGGAACACACGCCCTTGAGGAGGTCGGTATACCCGATCCGGCAAGAAGGATGCACAATTACCCGTTTGAGATGAGCGGAGGAATGCGCCAGCGTGTAATGATAGCAATTGCGGTGGCGTGCGACTCAAAGCTGATAATTGCCGATGAGCCGACAACTGCGCTTGATGTGACTACTCAGGCGCAGGTAATGGAGCTGCTGATGTCGCTTGTGCAAAAAAGGGGCATTTCGCTTATTATCGTAACGCACAACCTTGGTTTGGTCACGAGGTACGCGGACAGGATTTACGTCATGTACGCCGGAAAGGTCGTGGAGTCGGGTACTGCCAGAGATATTGTCACTTATCCAAAGCACCCGTATACAGTCGGTCTTCTCCAGTCCGTACCTAAGCTTGACGAAAGGAAGGACACGGATCTTATCCCCATTCAGGGGGCGCCTCCAAGCCTTCTGGACCTGCCGAAGACGTGCTCATTTTTGCCGCGCTGTCCGTATGCAAATGAGCTTTGCGGGAAGCTGTGCCCTCCCGACTTGAGGGAGGTAGGGGACAACGGACACTTCTCGGCATGCCATCTTGATATTGGTGAGGTAGAGGAATGAGCAATATGATTAATGCCGGAGTATCTCTGCTGGAGGTCAAAGGCTTAAAAATGTACTTTCCGGTGAGAAAAGGCGTTCCAGGCAAATCGGAAGCCTGCGTAAAGGCTGTTGACGGCATAAGCTTCAATATTCCCGCGGGAGAAACATTTGGACTTGTCGGCGAATCGGGCTGCGGTAAAACGACTGTCGGAAAATGCGTTCTTCGAATTATCAGACCGACAGACGGCACCGTATTGTACAACGGCACAGATATTACCGGAATGAGCGACAGGCGCTTTTCGAAGTTCCGCCGCGATTTGCAGCTCATTTTCCAGGATCCCTATGGTTCACTTGACCCGCGCCAGTCGGTGTCCTCCATACTGCGTGAGGCGCTTGTGTCGGGCAATAAAAAGTTTTCCTCAGTTGAAATCAAGGAACGAATTGCCGAGCTTCTTGCGTTGGTTGGGCTTGACCCTGACATTGGCGGCAGATTTCCACACGAAATGAGCGGTGGACAGCGGCAGCGACTCGGAATAGCAAGGGCTCTGGCGTGCGAGCCGAAGCTTATCGTTTGCGATGAACCGGTATCCGCGCTGGATGTCTCCATTCAGGCGCAGATCATAAACCTGTTTAAGGAGCTACAGAAAAAGCTTGGGCTTACGTATCTGTTTATCGCGCACGATCTTGCTGTGGTACGGCATATCGCCGACAAGATAGGCGTGATGTATCTTGGTCACCTTGTTGAAATGATTGATTCCGAGGAGCTGTTTACAAATCCCGTCCACCCATATACAAGGGCATTGCTTTCTGCTGTTCCGATAACCAGTTATGACGTGGAAAGGGTGCGGCAAAGGGAGGTGCTTCAGGGAGAGGTGCCAAGCCCGATAAACGCCCCATCAGGCTGTCCCTTCCATCCCAGGTGCAAGTATGCCACCGGGGTATGTTCAGAAGCAGTACCGGAGCTTTGTGACTGCGGTGGCGGCCACTTTGCCGCATGTCATCACCCGTTGGCAGGATGTTGATGCCGTACACGAATGGTGTTGAGATGATATAATATTGGAGAGATAAATATGTTTAACGTCAAACTTGGAAATGAAAAAATATATGACATAAGTCTGCCGGGGTTTCGGACGGCGATGGATTTTTTAAGTAGACCGGGGCTGGCGGAGCTGCCGGAGGGTTGGATTGAGCTTGCCGGCGGCGTGCGGGCAAGCGTACAGCATTACACCACAAAGCCCGCCGCTGAACTGAGCTTTGAGTCACATGAGAAATATTATGATGTCCAGTATCTTGTTGAAGGAGAGGAGCTTATAGGCGTTATAAGTCGCTCAGGGCTGATCCAAAAGACATGCTACGACGCGGGCGAGGACATTACCTTTTATGAGGAGCCTGAGGTATCAGGCGGTGTGCTCCTGCGCAAGGGTGAGTACGTCATCCTTGCTCCTGAGGACGCCCACAAGCCACGGTGCTCTGCGGGAAAACCAGAGGCAGTCATCAAGATAGTTGTAAAGGTCCCCGTGCGGGCTTAGACAGAGAAATTAATAATACGCGGGACAGCCGAAAGGCTGTCCCGTACTGTCATTTCGATATGAGTATGATTATCAGGTACACCATCGCAGCGCAAAAGCCGGCGCCGAAGAGGAGGAGAGAGTAGGATATGCTGCCGGAGATCCGCTGGAGGGTGTAGCTGCGCTTGATCTGGGGGGTAAAATCCCCAGGCTCAAAGTCCGCGTCACTGCTGGGCGGTATGGGCTTGCGGCGAAGGACTGTATTGTTCAAAAGCGCCACGGTCCAATCTGTGAGGTTGTCAAGCACGCGGCACACCAGCGCGCCGAGGAAGGGGAGGAGCCTTTGAATCAGCGGGCGGTACAGGATCTCCTCCAGGTCGAGGCGGGTTGGCCAGCGGTTTACATAATATTTCACTCCCTTTTCGTCCCTGCGCATGAGAAGCGTCCTGACGACGAGGAAATACACGGCAGCGCCAATGGTCAGAGAGACAGCGGCGCCCCGGAGGTTTGTGAGGGAGAACCATTTTACTGCCGCGTCCGGGGATTCCCAATCCATGAAGCCCTGCATGTGCCTTGCAATGCCCTCCATCAAGGGCGAGGGGAACATACCCATCACCGGCAGGCAAAGGGCGGGTATGCCGATGGCGAGCGCGGACTTTGTGCCGATATACCACTTTTTGGGCTCCTCAAAGGGCTTTACGGGCTTTTCAACGAAGATGGCTATATAGAGCTTTGCCATATAAGCCGCCGTCAGGCCGCCGGATATGAGGAAAAGCCACTCAACGGCACGGTAAATACCGGGGGACGGGGCGAGGGCGATATACTCGACGATGGACTCGTGGAGCAATGTCTTACTGACGTAGCCGTTCCAAAGGGGTACGCCGGTAATACCCAGAGTGCCCATAAGGAAGCAGAAATTGAGGAACGGCTTGTTCCTGCCCCAGCCACGTATGTCGTTGAGGTCCAGCTTGTGGAGGTTCATATAGACGACGCCGGCGCACATAAAGAGTACAAGCTTCAGCATGGAGTGGTTTACCATGTGAAGTCCGGTGCCCCAGAGGGCAAGGGTGTTGTGGTGCCCCAGGAGCGCCTGCACTCCTATGCCTATCAGGATGAAGCCTATCTGGGACATGGAGGAGCAGGCGAGGGTGCGTTTAAGGTCAACGGAGAACACCGCCAGGACCGCGCCCAGGACCATTGTGACGACGCCCAGGGCGAGAATGATATTTCCCCAGAGAGCGTCATGGAGAAAGACGCCGCTTGTGAGTACTATGATACCGAATACTCCGGTTTTTGTGAGTATCCCCGACAGGAGCGCGGAGGCGGGGGCGGGGGCCACGGGGTGCGCCTTGGGGAGCCAGATGTGCAATGGGAACATACCCGCCTTGGCGCCGAAACCAAAGAGAATGAGCGCGCCGGGGAGGTACAGCTCAGAGACATCGGCCATAGTTGTAGCTTCCGTGTGGAGCTCGTCAAAATACAGCGTCCCCAGGCGGTTTTCCAGCAGTAAAAGACCCATGAGCATCACCATGCCGCCTATGACCGCAACGGCGATATATGTCTCTCCCGCGCGCATAGCTCCGGGCTTTTCGTCCTGTACAACCATCACGTAGCTGGTGAAGGACATTATCTCAAAGAAGATGAAGGTGGTGAAAAGGTCATTGGAGAGGAGCACTCCCACGGTTGCGCCGCAGGTGAGGAGGGTGAAAAGGTAATATCTGTTCCGGTTCCTGTAATGGGCGAGGTACTCCCGCGAGAACAGGGTCGTCATCATCCACATGAGGGCGGCGATCAGGGCGTAAATGGCGCGGAAGCAGTCAAGCTTCAGGTATATGCCGCGACCGCACACGTTGGGGATTGCGAGGGTGAGCTCATTGCCGCCGAGAGCAAGGGCGAGGAGAATGGCGCATGCGGCAAACTCCGCACAGCCCGCTGTTTCGGCGAGGATGTCGCGTGTCCTCTTAGACCTTCTACCCACGATGTATATTGGGAATGCGGAGAAAAAGGGCAGGAGAATGGGAACAAGGAGGATATAATCATTCATTTACCGCACCTCCTTAGAGCTGCCCCGCGGCAACGCGGGAGAGAAGCGACAAAAGCCCCTTGGAGCCGACGCCCAGCGCAAGCATGGACGCCATAAGGATAAAAAGCGGGAGCTTCATGTAAAGATTGGGGTCCCGCGCCTGCTCCAGCCCGTGGGAGCCCTCGCCGGCAGGGGGGAAGAAGGCGTTTACAACGGGGGTAAAGAGGTACGCGGCGGTGAGTATGGCGGAGATAAGAAGAGCCGCCACGCCCAATAGCGGAAGAACGCCTCCCGCCTCAAGCGCGGCTGTCGCGAGGCGCCATTTGCTCAAAAAGCCCGGAAGCAGCGGGACGCCCACAAGCGCCGCGGAGCCCAGGGTAAAGGCGGCAAAGGTCACGGGCATGTACCTGCCAAGCCCGGTAAGCTCCGGCACAAATTCCCTGTGGGTCATATACATTATGGCGCCGGCGCAGAAGAAAAGCGTTATCTTCATTACGCCGTGGAAAACCATGTGGGACAGAGCGCCGGTAAGACCCGCCGGCGTCATGAGCGTGACACCGAAGACTATATAGCTTAAATTGCTGACGGTGGAATAGGCAAGGCGCCGCTTCAAATGCTGCTCCCTCAGTGCCATCGCGGAGCCGAACAGAATTGTGAACACGGCGAAGCCCATGGCAATATCCTGCGCCCAGGTGCCGCGAAGCATAGCCGTTCCGAAGCAGTAAAAGGTCACCCGCATTATTGCGAAGGCGCCTGCCTTGACCACCGCCACGGCGTGGAGAAGCGCCGTTACGGGTGTCGGCGCAACTCTGGCTGAGGGGAGCCAGGAGTGGAATGGGAACACCGCCGCCTTCACTCCGAAGCCGAAGAAGCAGAGAAGGTAGGCGGTGAGTATCAGCGTCCTTTCGGAGGCGTTGTCCGATACGAAGCCGCCGTAGACAAAGCTCAGGGATGTGTCGCCCAGGTGATAGAGCACCATCATCCCCACAAAGGCGCAGGCGGCGCCCCCAATGGAGAAGCCCAGATACTTCATACCGGCTCTCACGGACCGTTTATCACGGGTGTGCATGACAAGGGGGAGGGTGACAAGGGTGAGGAGCTCGTAGAAAAGATAAAGCGTCAAAAGATTTCCGCTCATGGCGATACCCAGCGTTACGCCGTAGGTCATGGTGTAAAAGGCGAAGAATCTGTCGTCGCCGCCCTCGTGCTTTATATACTCCAGGGCATATAGGGACGACAGTGGCCAGAGGAACGCCACAAGCCCCGAAAACACGCCTGAGAGCCCGTCAAGGCGCAGGGTTATATCCAACGTCGAGGTAAGCGGGAAAAGCCTCATGGAGCCCTCAGGACGCTTCAGGAGCAGGGTAAGGACGAGCAGGGACGTGGCGCAGACGCAGGTGAGAACATACGCTTCCCTTGACCGGCGGACCTTGAACCTCCACAGGGGAAGCGCCGCGCCGGAGAGGATGGGAAGGAGTACGGATAATAGCATAAGGTATTTCATGCCGCGCCTCCCTTCAACAAAGCGTCCCGGCGACGGTCGAGGCGACGCTTGTTATGATACCGGGAAAGAGACCTGTGATGAGGGTCAATGCCGTGAGTATAAGCAGGGGAACCGTTATCCACCGGGTAGGCTCACGCCTTTGAACTGCGGAGTAGTCAAAATTCGAGCCCGGAAGGAAGGCGGAGACGGTGATGGGGAAGAGGTAACCCGCCGTGAGAAGGGCGCTCACAAGAAGCGTCACAGGTCCCAGCCAGGAGAAAATGGGAATACCGGAGGCGAGGGAGCCCTGGGCGAGATACCACTTGCTGACAAAGCCGCCCAGGGGAGGTATGCCCACAAGCCCCAGGGAGCAGAGGGTAAAGCACCACATGGTTATGGGCATTTCCTTGCCAATACCGCGAAGCTCCCGCACGTCCTTTTTGCCGGTTTTGAGTATCACTGCGCCGGCGGTGAAAAAGAGGCAGTTTTTGATAGCGGAGTGGACAACTACATGGAGGACGGCACCCGTAAACGCCGTGGGCTCCAAAAGCGCAAGCCCGAAAAGGATATAGGACACCTGGCTCACCGTGGAATACGCCAGGCGCTTTTTGAAAAGCTTTTCCTTATACGCCAGCATGGACCCCAGGAATACGGTGATGAGCGTGAGCGCCAGCCAGGTATACTGCGCCCAGGTGCCACGCAGGAAATCCGCGCCGAACTGGTAATAGACAACGCGTATTACGCTGAGAACTCCCGCCTTTGTGATAACGCCGGACAGCAGAGCCGACGCCCCGGCAGGAGCCTCGGGGTGCGCGGCGGGCAGCCAGGCATGGAGGGGGAACATGCCCGCCTTGGCGCCGAAACCAATTACGGAGAGGAAAGCGGCGGCGGTGATAAGCCCCTCGTGACCCACGGTCCTTGCCGGGTCAAGAACGCCGCCGGGGGTAAAGACGGTGGAAAGACCGTAGGTGTGGAGCACAAAGAAGCCAAAGAGCCCCAGACAGGCTCCGAATACGGAATAAAAGAGGTACTTAAAGCCCCCGCGCCTTGCCGCGTCGGTCTGAGTGTGAAGCGCCAGGGGAGCGGAGAGCAGTGTCATGAACTCAAAGCCCAGGTACATGGTGAGGTAATTGGCGGCATATGTGAGGAGCATCAGCGCCCCCTGGGAGAGGAGCAGGAAGACATAGTACCTGCCCGTGTTTTCCTCATGCGCCATATATTCCTGGGAGAAAAGCCCGGAGAGGAGCCACATGACCGCCACAAGGAGGGAGAATATCCTTCCCAGACCGTCTATTCGGAAGCTTACGGACAGGCTTTCGTCAAGCGCGAATAAGGTCACCGTACCCCTGACGGCAAAGGCGCTGACGGCGGTGAATATGAGCTCAAGGACCAGCACGGACACCAGGAAAAAGCGGCGCGGGCCGGTGCTTTTCAGCGGTTTTGCGTTCATTGTCAGGGCGGCGGCAAAGGGGAGTAGGGCGGGTATGAGGAGGATGTAATCAATGTCCATGTAAGAGCCTCCTCACATTCCGAAAAGCTCAAGCCCACGCCGCACGGCGCCCACCAGACTGTCGGAAAAGGCTCCGAAGCCCAGATTCAGCGCGATGAAGGTTACAAGGGAAATGGCGTAGTCCGGCCGGCAGTGAAGGCGGATGTCGGAATACTCGCTTTTTTCCGGGCGGGTGAACAGGTTGAAGATAATGGGGACGTAGTAAAGGGCATTCAAAAGCGTGCTGACGGCGATGGCGGCAAGGGCGATCGCCATAGTTGCCGTGCCCGACTCCAGCGCCGCCTGGGTGAGCTCCAACTTTGTGACAAAGCCGGCAAAAAAGGGTATGCCTATCATGGACAGGGCGCCCACGGTGAAGGCTGCGCCGCCCAGGGGGTCGCGGAGCCCAGCGCCCTTGATGGCGGACATGCTCTTGTGCCCGCCTGACACGTCCATGAAGCCGCCGGCGGAGATAAAGAGCATTGGCTTTGTTATGGCGTGTGCAAGTATCTGGACGCACGCCGCAGTTATGCCAAGGCGCGAGTGGAGACCTATACCCAAGTAAATGTAGCCCACCTGCGCAACGGAGGAGTAGGCAAGCATACGCTTAAGGTCACGCTCACGAAGTGCGCCGACAGAGCCGAATATCATGGCGAGGACGCCAAAGAGGAAGAGGAACTGGCTCACCCGCTCGGAGACGATGACGCGCAGACCTAAGACACGGTAGAATATCTTTATGAGCACGATGATGTAGCCCTTCAGCACAAGACCGGAGAGTATGGCGCTGGAGGATGGGGTGGCGCTGCCGTGGGCGTCGGGGAGCCAGGAGTGGAAGGGGAAAAGGGCGCTTTTCACGGCAAGCCCCACTGAGAAAAGCCCGATTATCACGGTGAGCGGTAGTGAATATTCGCCGGAGGCGAAAAGCTCGCCGACCCTTTCGCTTATGCTCTCCATCAAAAGCTCGCCGGTGATGCCGTAAAGTATCACGATGCCCAGGAGAAAAAGGCCCGATCCCAAAAGGCTCATTATGAGGTAACGGGTGGTAGCCACCAGTGTCTTAGAGGAGTTTTTCAGCATCACCAGCGCGCAGGAGGCGATGGTGTTGATCTCCACGAACACGTAAGCGGTAAAAAGGTCGTTGGTGTAGATGAGGGCAAAGAGGGAACTCATAAGGAGCGAGCACATTGTAAAATAAAGGTTTGTCTTCTCGCTCTCGCAGTCCACGAATATGTGGTGCATACCGCCCAAAAGCGACAGCACCATGACGCCGGAGAATACCGTCGCCATCAGCGCCTCAAGCACGCCGACACGTATCTCGTTGCCCCAGGGGGCGTTCCACTTGCCCATGCGGTAGATGTAATATCCGTCGCTCCTCAGTGTGTACAAAAGCACGGAAAAGCTCATAAGTGTTGTAAGAGTAAGCCACGCAAGGCACAGGTTCCGTGCTGTCCTTCCCTTCAGCACGGCGCAGAACACGCCGCAGGTGAGGCTGAAAACGATGGTTATGAACGGAAAATTCTGAACAAGCTCCATCAGCCCCGCTCCTTTCGGGCAAGATACGTTATCTCGTCGATGTCCAGCGTGTGGAACCTGTCATAGAGGCGACAGGTGAGGGCGAGCATGAACGCCGTTACGGATACGGAGACGACTATGCCCGTAAGAACAAGACCGGTGGGTATGGGGTTTACGTACTTTGATGGGTCGGTATCGCCGTTTACAATTATGGGCGCGAGCCTTCCTCGAATGTAGCCCTTGGAGGCGAGAAAGAGATATATGGCGGAGTCCATAAAGTTGAAGCCGACGATCTTTTTTATCATGTTCCGGTGCATGAGGAGGGTAGTGAAGCCTATTCCGAAAAGTATCATCGCGGCGGTCTCATAGTAATTTGTGAAAAGGTTTCCGAAAAACTCCGGCATATCAAAGTCCTCCCTTCCTGAAAAGAGCGTAGAAGCAGTACATGGTGCACGCCACCTCAAAGCCCACGGCGATATTTATCGGCAATATGAGCCCGCCGCTCACGATCCCGCCGGGATTCCCAAGCCAGACATGGTCGTAAAGCCCGTTGGCGCCCATGTAGATGAAGTATGCCATCAAAAGGGCGTAGACGGTGAGGCAGACGGTTTTTATAAGGTGGTACATCTCGTCCCCGAAAAATCTCTCGGTGCGCTTGAAGCCGAAGGCGACGGAGCTGAGTATAAGCCCGGCTCCCATCAGCGCGCCGCCGGAAAAGCCACCTCCGGGAGAGGAGGTGCCGTTCAGTATCACATAGAGCCCAAAGATGAACGCCAGGGGAACAAGGAGCTTCGCCGCCTTGCGGAGTATGAGGTCACCATTGGGCTCAAAATCCATGTCCTCGCCGACAAGGTCGGGATTTATAAGCCTGCCGCGCTTGCGCTCGGAGGGGTCCACCCGCAAAAGGACGATGACGCTGCACGCCGCCACAAAGAGTACGTGCGCCTCGCCGAGAGTGTCGAAGCCGCGGTAGGCGGAGATCATGCCCGCCACGGCATTAGTGGTGCCTGTCTCCTCGATCGACTTGGACACGTACCTCGCCTCCACCTCGTTCACAGCCGGGTTGTCGGCTCCTCCGAAGGCGGGGAGAAAGGAGACGACAGCCAGCAGAACGCCGATGAGGGTGAAGCATATTAGCACCGACGCCACCCGGTAGAGGCTGTTGAAAACCTCCACGCCCTTGTGGGAAAACCAGGCGACGAATCTTGCGGCAACGGGCTTTTCGGAGTGCTGTACCGAGCTGAGCCAGCGGTTCTCGGGGTTGTCAGTGTCTATTTTTTTGGAACCGGAAGGGGAGAGGGTGTAGTTTTCCTCCCGGAAGGTCCCGTTTTCAACAAAGCCTTTGAGCCTTGATATGAAGCCGTCACTTCTCATCGCCGCTGTCGTCCTCCCGCTTTTTGTCGTCCTCCGCCTTTATCGCGTGGATCTTTTTGAGAGTGGCGAAGAACAAAAGGCTTGTGACCCCGGCTCCAACGGCGGCCTCGGTTATGGACAGGTCCGGCGCCTCCAGCGTCAGCCATATCACCGACATTATGAGCGAAAAGCACATGAAGATAATGATGGACGCCAGCAGGTTCCTGGTGACGCTCACGGATATGGCGCAGATCAAAAGAAACGCGAGAAGTATGCCTTCAAGCAGTGTCATTCTCCCTCTTCCTCCTTATTGCTCTCCTCAAGGGCATGGCGATTGATCTCCACGCTGCTGCGCTCAAGTCCCTGCTCGTCGTCGGGCTCCCGGTTGGCAGCGGTGTATTTTCCGTTTGAAAGCTCCATAAGCATTATGAGGTGAC
Source organism: uncultured Oscillospiraceae bacterium (assembly GCA_947588955.1). Lineage (GTDB taxonomy): Bacteria > Bacillota > Clostridia > Oscillospirales > Oscillospiraceae > RUG626. Next base: position 150,509 of record CANPYX010000002.1, read on the forward strand.
TTGCCACGGGGCTTGTTATCCACACCAGCGCCACGATAACAAGGAGCTTTACGGTGGTGGCGTTGAAGCCGTGGTAAAAGCAGGTACCCAGGACAATGCCCAAGAGCCCCAGGGTGTCCCCCAGGGCGGCGGAGTGCATACGGTTCAACACAAATTTGAATCTGAAATTGCCCACCACGGAGCTTACGATGAAGAAAAGCCCGAAGGCGAGGCAGAGGGTGCCGAATACGAACCTTATCCAGTGCATTGTCATGTTCCGTTCCTCCTGTGGCGGCGTTCAACGTGGGCGCTGCGGACGGCCTCGCTGTTTTCCCGGCTGCGTCTGCGGCTCTTTAGCTGGTCGGCGCGCCACTGCCTGTATACTCCTATGTCCATCTTTGTAAGCACCGCCACCGCCAAAAACGAGAACATGGCGTAGACGATGGCGATATCCACAAGCCAGTCCTCGCGAAGCCTCAGCACAAGGCACGCGATGAGGCATATGGACTGCGTGCCGACCATGTTAACGCCAACTATTCTGTCGGACATCCGAGGCCCCACAAAGGTGCGAAACAGCATAACAAGTGCGCAGGCGGCAAGCACCACCATAGCGCCCGTGAGTACCCTAGGCGCCAAAGCTGTCAAGGGGTCCATCAGCCTTCCTCCCATCTTTCAAGCTTTTCCACAAAAACGCTTTCGTCGAGTCCCTCCGCCATGCTCCTGTCCAGGCAGTGGACCAGGTATTCCCCGTCCTTGAGGCTTCCCGTTATTGTACCCGGAGTCATGGTAATGGCGTTTGCCAAAAGAACTCTGCCCGTCTCGGTCTTGACCCTCTCGGTTTTGAACCCGGCGACAACGGGGTCCGGCTCCTTATGTGAGTAGATGTATGGGAGAAGGGCGAAGGCGGAGCGGAATATCTCGCCGACGACCGTCAGAAAGAAAGCAAAGAGCTTTGGGAGCCGCTTGAAATTATACATGTCGCGCTTTGGGCTGTAGTGCATAAAGCGGCAGCAGAAAAGGTAGAGCAGAGCGGAGATCACCGCCCCGAATATCGCCACCTCCCAGTTGAGCTTGCCGTTCAAAAGGACCCAAACCGCAAAAAACAAGATAAACATCTGTACGCCTCCCACTGTATATAGTGATATTTTAGTAAAAACCGGCGCAATTGTAAACATTCAGAATCAATGAAAATCAGGCTGAAAAAAATAAAAATTAGTGATTTTTTTAAAGTCTGTGTTATAATCAGTATAGAGCGCCCTTTTGACGAATACTCTGGAAACGTGAAAGGGGAGCTGAAAGCATGAATAAAGCCTTTGCCATACGCCTCGTCTGCGCCGCTGTCGCGGTTTGTCTTGTGGCGGGTGCGGCAGTGAATATTTGCCTGAGCTTGCGCCCCGGGACGGCGGCGAGGGTGCGCGTACCGGGCAGGAACATCGCGACGCTTGTCCTTGACCCCGGACACGGCGGAGCGGACGGCGGAGCCGTATCTGTCACCGGGACAAGCGAAAGTGCTATAAATATGGAGATTGCCGAAAGGTGCCGGGCGTTGGCGGGGCTATTCGGCGTCACGGCGGAGATGACAAGGGACAGCGAGGAGCTTCAATATCCCGATGACGCGTCCACCATACGCGCAAAAAAGGTCTGGGACACAAAGCATAGGACGGAGTTCATTAATTCCACGGAAAACGCGGTGCTCATAAGTATTCACCAGAATAAATACACCACTGCCGGACCCCACGGCTGTCAGGTATTGTACGCTCCCACCGTGGGCAGCCGGGAGCTTGCGGAGGGCCTTCAGGAGCTTTTGCGTCAGGTGGCAGGGGAGGACAAGAGGAACGCCGCGCAGATAGGGAAGGAGATCTATATAATGAACCACGTCACTTGTCCCGCGGTACTGGTGGAGTGCGGGTTCGTATCAAACGTTGTGGAAGCGAAAAGGCTTGAGGACCCAAAGTATCAGCTCAAGTTGGCAGCGATGATCGTCGGCGGATACCTTGAAGGCATAAGTTAACATAATGTCGCAAATTCATATCAGGTTTACATAACATTTAAGTTTACATAATTTATAGGTTTACATAATACTAGAGTTTACATAACTGGAGGCACTAAAGAATGAAGGCTAAGACCACCTATTTCTGTACCGAGTGCGGCAACGAATTTCCAAAGTGGAGCGGACAGTGCGCCGTTTGTGGGGCGTGGAACTCGCTGGTTGAGCAGGCGGTGGAAAAGAAGGACAGCCGAAAGCCCTCCGTAAGCTCCGGTAAGCTGCCAAAAAAGGTCCCTGTGACACTGAAAGAAGTGGATGTCACCGAGGAGCTGCGGTTTGATACAGGGCTCGGTGAGCTGGACAGGGTGCTCGGCGGAGGAGGCGTCAGGGGCTCGCTTGTACTTGTGGGCGGCGCGCCGGGTATAGGAAAATCCACGCTTTTGCTTCAAATATGCCAGCATATCGGTGAAAAATACCGTATTCTATATGTGACAGGCGAGGAATCGGAGCGTCAGCTTAAAATGCGCGCGCAGAGGTTGGGTGTGAACAGCCCGAACCTACTGGTGCTGTCCGAGACCAACATCACCGATATTCTTGAGGCGGTGGACGAATCCGCGCCGGAGATACTGATAATCGACTCCATCCAGACATTGTATTCGCCTGATCTCACAAGTGCTCCCGGAAGTGTGGGGCAGGTCAAGGATTGCACCATGACGCTCATGCAGCTTGCCAAAAGCTCAGGCATTACCGTATTTGTGATAGGTCACGTCAACAAGGAGGGCGCCATCGCGGGTCCCAAGGTTTTGGAGCATATGGTGGACTGTGTACTGTATTTTGAGGGTGAACAGTCAGCCAACTACCGTATATTGCGTGCCGCGAAAAACAGATTTGGCTCAACCAATGAGATCGGCGTATTTGAGATGGCTCAGCGCGGGCTTGTGGAGGTTCCGAATCCCTCGGAGCTGCTGCTTTCCGGAAGGCCAAAAAATACGCCCGGCACGTGCGTTGCCTGTATCATGGAGGGCTCCAGACCGGTGTTGGCGGAGATTCAGGCGCTTTTGACGCCATCCAGCTTTAACGTCCCAAGGCGCACGTCAAACGGGCTTGACTACAACCGGGCGATGCTTTTGATGGCCGTTCTGGAAAAGCGCGGTGGGCTGAGGGTCGGCGGAGCCGACAGTTATGTGAACGTGATAGGCGGACTTTATATAAATGAGCCGGCGGCGGATCTGGCGGCAATGCTGGCAATGGCGTCAAGCTACCGGGACATACCGATACCTGACGATCTTGTGGCAATCGGAGAGGTCGGATTGACCGGAGAGCTGCGCCAGGTTACACAGCTTGAACAGAGACTCTCGGAAATTGCGCGTCACGGCTTCAAAAGCGCGATCATACCGAAACAGCACAAGGGAAAGCTCGCGGCGCCCACGGGGCTCAAGCTTTGGGAGGCGGCAAGCATAAGAGACGCCATGGAGCTCATCCTGGCAAAATAGGTTCCAAAAACGAATATGGGCTTTTTTGCCCGTTTTCCCCTCCCCCACATTAAACAAAATTTTTATTTTGTTCAATTACGTATGGATTTTTCAAGAGCAGTATGCTATAATGCTTTTTGGGCTTTCCGCCACTTCCCCGGCTTACAAAGGAGATTTTAAAATGGACTACCGTACCGAGGCGCCTGAGATCATCAGGAGCTTTCTCAATTACCACGAGAATATCGTCGGACATTCACGCAAAACCGTGGACGAATACTATCTTGACCTACGGACCTTTTTCAGGTACATGAAGCTTGTAAAAAACGGCTTGCCCAGGGACACTCCCCTTGACAATATCTCCATAGCCGATGTGGACCTGGAATTTGTAAAGTCGGTTAACTTATCCGACGTCTACGACTATCTGGGCTATATGTCCCGCGACCGGGTGAAAAATCGGAACGCCAATGACCCGGAGTTTGGTCTAAACTCCGCTTCCAGAGCGCGCAAGGTATCTACAATTCGCTCCTTTTATAAATATCTCACGCTGAAAACACATCAAATTGAGTCAAATCCAATACAGGACCTTGATTCGCCGAAAATTATGAAATCCCTGCCTAGGTATCTGAGTCTTTCCGAGTCCGAGCGGCTCCTGGACAGTGTTGACGGGAAAAACAAGGAGAGAGATTACTGTATCCTGACGATTTTCCTCAACTGCGGGCTTCGTATTTCAGAGCTTGTGGGGCTCAATCTCAGCGATGTGCGCGCCGACCACCTGAGAGTGCTGGGCAAGGGCAACAAGGAGCGTGTGGTATACATCAACGACGCTGTCGCCGAGGCGATAAACGACTATCTCCAGGTGCGCAAAACCGTTGCGCCCCTAAATAAAAACGCTCTTTTCCTCTCCTCGCGCAGAGAGAGGATATCAAAGTCCACCGTCCACGCCCTGGTGAAGAAGCACCTGGGAGAGGCCGGGATCGACGAGACGAAATACTCCGCCCACAAGCTCCGCCACACGGCGGCGACGCTTATGCTCCACTCCGGCGTCGATGTCCGCACGCTCCAGGAGCTTCTGGGTCATGAGCACCTGAACACCACGGAGATCTACACCCACGTGGAAAACGAGGGCCTGCGCGAAGCCGCCATGCTCTCTCCCCTGTCCGGCCACAAAAAGCCGTCAAAACCCGCCGCCCAGAACGATACCCTTGATGACGTTGACGAGGAATGAAGGGTATGGGATACAAACGGTGAAATCACGTAATAAAAACGGGAAAATTCGTCAAGTTGCCGTTGCCAACTTGACGTAATGTTGATATAATACAGTTTACTATTCTTCTGCTGTACGAAAGAGGGTCATGATATGCTTCGTTATGCCATTGACGGCTCGGTGGTTGCTGAGAGGCACTCAAATTATGACGTGGTCATTGTCGGCGCGGGGATCGCGGGGCTTTATTGCGCGCTGAACCTCTCCCCTTCCCTCAAGTGCTGTGTCTTTGCCAAGGAGACCATTGACATCTCCAACTCCTGGCTCGCCCAGGGCGGAATCGCCGTTGTCACGGCGCCTGACGACGACCCGGAGCTGCACTTCAAGGATACGATCGTTGCCGGCGCCGGGCTTTGCGACGAGGCGGCGGTACACGTGCTTGTGGACGAGGGACCGATGGACATACGCACGCTCATAAAAATGAACGTGCCCTTTGACCTCAACGAGTACGGCGAGCTGGACAGGACCCGTGAGGGTGGGCACCACAAGAACCGCATCCTCCACGCCGGCGGAGACGCCACGGGACGCGAGACGGTGAAGACGCTGGCGTACATCGCCTCACAGCGGGACAATATAATCTTCCGGGACAACACCTTTTTTGTGGACATACTCACCGACGGCAAGGGCGTCGCGGGGCTCATCGTCAAAGACGACGACGGCGTTTATGAGACCGTAGCCACCCGCCACCTTGTGCTGTGTACCGGCGGCATAGGGCAGGTTTTCTCGACCAGCACAAACCCGGCTGTCGCCACGGGAGACGGTCTTGCCGCCGCCATACGCGCCGGCGCGGAGCTGCGGGGCATGGAGTTTATCCAGTTCCACCCCACCGGTCTATGGTCGCAGGACCCGGAGGGCAGGGCGTTCCTCATCTCCGAATCAGTTCGCGGCGAGGGTGGGCTTCTCAAAAATTCCGAGGGCGTCCGCTTCATGGTGGGCAAGCACGAGCTTGCGGAGCTGGCTCCACGGGATATTGTCGCCAGGGGCATTTATAACGAGATGAGACGTACCGGCGAGAGCCACGTCTTCATCGACATCACCTCCCAGCCCGAGGAGGAGCTGGCGCACCGCTTCCCCACCATCTACAACGAATGCCTGCGCCGGGGCATAAATATTGCCCACGATTTCATCCCCGTCTGTCCCGTTCACCACTACATGATGGGCGGCGTAAAGACGGACCTCTATGCCCGCACCTGCGTCCCCGGGCTCTACGCCTGTGGAGAGACGGCATCCACGGGCGTACACGGCGCAAACCGCCTCGCCTCCAACTCTATGCTGGAGTGCCTTGTATTCGGCCGCCGCGCGGCGGAGGACATAAACGCCACCTTCTCCCCTGCCCTTTCAAGCTCCGAGGAGCTTATGCCCGCCCTTCCCGTAAGACCTGAGCTTGACATCGACTTCATGGAGCTGCGCCACAAAATGCAGCGCATAATGAGCGAAAACTGCTTTGTTGTCCGCACAAGGGAGGGACTTGAATCGGCGCTGGCTCAAATGAAGGAGATACTCGGAGCACTTTCCGCCGGCTTCTCCGGCTCAAAGAAGTATGACGAGGACCTGAGCCTCGCCATCATATCCGTGGCAATAATCGAATCCGCCCTGGCGCGCCGTGAGAGCATCGGCGCCCACTACCGTGAAAGCTGAGAGGAGAAAACATGGATTTCATAGGACTTGACAGGCTAATTCTTGACGCCCTTGCCGAGGACCTGGGCACCGGCGACATAACTACCCAGAGCTGTATTCCAGAGGACGCCGTATCCTCCGGAACCTTCAGAGCAAAGCAGGACGGCGTTTTCTGCGGCATGGAAGTGCTCACAAGAGTGTTCCGTCTGGTGGACGAAAAGGTCACCGTCACTCCCCTGGTAAAGGACGGGGATGAGGTGAAAAAGGGAGACGGCATCGCCGACATAACCGGCCCCTCGCGCTCCGTGCTCTACGGTGAGCGTGTGGCGCTGAACCTGGTCCAGCACATGTCCGGCGTCGCCACAGCCACGAGACGCGCTGTGAACGCCGTGGAGGGCACCGGGGCGATAATCGTGGACACCCGCAAGATGACGCCCGGTCTGCGCGTCCTGGAAAAGTACGCGGTGAAGGCGGGCGGCGGCAACAACCACAGGTTCAACCTCGCCGACGGCGTTCTCATCAAGGACAACCACATCGTCGCGGCGGGCGGCATCGCTCAGGCGATCTCGGCGGTGCGTCGCAACGCTCCCCACACCCTCCGCGTGGAGATCGAGGCGGAGACGGTGGACCAGGTACGCCAATCGCTTGACGCCGGAGCGGACATTATCATGTTGGACAACATGACCAACGAGATGATGGCGGAGTGCGTCAGGCTCATAGGCGGGCGCGCCATCACCGAGGCAAGCGGCAACATGGGCGAGCGGGACCTTCGCGCCGTCGCCGAAACAGGCATTAACTACATCTCCATCGGCGCCCTCACACACTCCGTCACGGCACTGGACATAAGCCTCAAGTTTTCAAAATAACGGAAAAATGGACAATAAAGACATTTTCCGCCTCTTTACGCCGGTTGAGCCTATTAAAATTGAAAGCCGGGATTCCTGCCACGGGGACGCGGACTTCCGCCGGACGCTGATCGGCGAGTTTCCCGACGGGGCGCTTCCCGGAGGGGCGGGAAACAGGCTGGTGGTGAAGCTCGCCGCCAACGGGTTTACGGACCCGGAGCACCTTGCGATGTGGGAGCGGCTTGCGCGGGAATATCGGGCGCTTGGGTACTACTGCCCGGAGATATTGCGTGACATCGCCGGGAATTTCCCTCAAGCAGACTACGAGGGCCGGCGGTGCGTTGTTTGGGCGGAGGAATTTGCCCGCTATACGCTGGCTGACAACGTAGAAGTAACCATCACCCTCCCTGACGGGCGGTACACCTACTACGACGACGCGCTCCTTATGGACGCTCGGGTTGCCGCAAAACGCTTTGACTTCTCCCCTCTCCCCTCCGCCTACGCCTTATTTGACATCTTTGACAAAAACGACGCAGAGCCCGAGGTTCTGGAGGTTGCCCACGACTGGCTAAAGGCGGCACTGGCGCTGCCTGAGCGTTTCCGTAAGCGCGCACTGGGGATCTGGGATCGCTGGGAGGACAACCGGGCGTATGTACGCGCAGCCGCTACGGTGAGATACCCACCTCCATCTTCCAGTCGGACATCAACAGATCCAACATCCTTTTGGACGAGGCGGGCGCCTTCCGTGGCGTCATAGACTTCAATATCGCGGGGCGCGACACGCTTTTGAACCTCATCATGCGGGAGGCTCCCTTCACTTATGGCGACACCGGTGAGAGCACGGAGGACCTGACACCCGGCGAGCTTGCGCGGCGTGAAAACGACGAAGCAGTCAGGTACATAAAGTACGCCCTCTCAGTCGCCGGTCGGGAGTACTGTTTCTCGGACGCCGAGCGTGAGCTTGCCCTGCCCCTGTTCCGCTGTGTCAAGCCGCTATGGTGGACCAACAGGGAATGTCTCGATGCCGCGAAGACAGACGATGATATTGTCGCCGCCCTTGACGAGGCGGAGCGCCTTTTGACGGAGGACTTTGCGTTTGCGTCGGAGATGGAAGGATCTAAGGAGCTTTAAAAGGAAATTATTTTCTCAAATAATGTGTTATTTTGGGACAGTCAAACGAAACCGCTCCGGCATTTCTGTCGGGGCGGTTCCATTTTTATTAAGGAGTTATGCCCTTGGGTGGGCTTTGTTGTATACGTCTTTCAGCTGCTTCTTGACAACCTGTGTGTAGACTTGGGTGGAGGAGATGTCCGCATGACCGAGCATCTCCTGAATGGAGCGCAGATCGGCACCGTTTTCAAGAAGATGCGCCGCGAAGGAGTGGCGAAGGGTGTGCGGTGTTATGTCCTTCTCTATTTTAGCCGTCTCCTGATAGTGCTTCAGAACCTTCCAAAAGCCCTGGCGGGTCATGCGCTGTCCGTTTACGTTGACAAAGAGAGCCTGCTCTGTGGGCGATGCCACCATTTGACCGCGGACAAGGTTGATATAGTCGGAAACAGCGCGTATGGCGGTGGAGTACATGGGAATATAGCGTTCCTTGCCGTGAGTAGAGCACTTGATGATACCGGCAGAGAGCTTCACATCGTCAACGTCAAGGCTTATGAGCTCGCTCACGCGTATGCCGGTGGCATAAAGCAGCTCCAGCATTGCCCTGTCACGGTAGCCCTTCATGTCGGTACACTTTGGCTGGTCAAGCAACAGCTCCACCTCGGCGCTGGTGAGTATCTGCGGCAGCTTTTTTTCGGCTCTCTCCACTGAAATATCAAAAACGGGGTTCTCTTCCACAACTCCCTGACGGACGAGGTACGTATAAAGGCACTTGATGGAAGCAAGGCACCGGGCAATAGTCGCGTTTGACTTCCCCTCGCTCCTAAGCCAGGCTACATAGCCCCTGACAGTGTCCTGATTAACTTCTGACAGGCTGAGTCTTAAATAACGTGTGAGATAATCCGCAAATTGATGGACATCCCTCATATATGAGAGAAGGGTATTGGACGACACATGCCTCTCATCGTTTAAGTACCTTTCAAAGCTCTTTATATAATTTTCTTCAGGCACATGGCCACCTTCCTTCGTGATTGGGTCAAAAAACCGGAAGCTCAAGAAGCCCCGAAAGAATGAGGGCTCTCTCCCCCGCGGATGTGAGGATAAGCAAAAAGATTGCCAACAGGAACTTAATGAAATACGCTCTCGAATAAATGCCAGGTCCCGCCGGCGGCGCTCCTGTAAGTCCGGTTCTGGCAAGCTGAGCCGAGCACCACATGGCGTCCACGGCGAGGACAAAGAAGACAGGTACGGAAATGATCGCCGTAAGACCGAGAAGCACAAGACCGGCGACGGCGCCGCTAAAGGAATAGAGCCTGACAAGAGTCGCCATGGCGAAGGTCAGGGTAAAGCCCCTCAGCGCGGAAACCGCTGGAATGCCGATTGCACCGAAGACCGTAAAGCCCAGGAGGAATACGGCGACATGATAGGCGCCGGTCTCCCAGAACAGGCGCCCCGTACCCGATGACTTCACGGCGCCCTCAAGGGATAAAAGATACCCCTTCAAAAATGCGCTGGCGGAATCCTCACCGGCAAAGCCGGAAGACATGACAAAGCCCGCCGCCGAACCGAGTAGGAAGGATACAGCCAACAGCACAAATGCCGGAAGCCACGCCCGTGAACCGGGACCTAACGCAAGCTTTCTTTTGTTCATTTCAAATCTCACCCGCATAAGACTATGCCGGAGGATTTAAAATAATACGCGAAAAATCCAAAAATCGAAAGCTCTTATATAATAATACAACTGGAATAAATAATCAATAGAAAATCGAAAATTTGTTGATTATGCACATAAATTATGTTAACAGAATTATGTAAACCGTGTAAACTATGTGCCACTTTAGCACTATAAAACCCCTGTATTTATGCTATATTTAGGCGCTGTGGCGTTTTGTAATCGCAATATATAGGTTATCTACTGATGTTTATGTAAACTAACCCCTGTGATTACAAATTGTAATCACAGGGGTCGTCAAATTGCCGATATTTACCTTCTACGGCGGCGCTTCACGGCACCGGTTGCGCCCATGGCTACTCCGCCACACAATATGCTGAGCATTACCGCCACATCGACCCCGTCAAAGGCGGCGCTGTTTCCCGATATGAGCGTTACGAGCAATCTCACCAAAATGACAATAAGCGCCGACATTAACCCGGACAGCAGTGCCGCGCCCCGGTTTTTTATTCTTGCTGTCAGCGCGCCCAGCGCGGAGGCAATGAAGGCGGATACAATGACCACCGCCTTTCCGGCGCTCTCCCCTACCCTGCCCGATGCAATGAACAGCGCCATAAACATCGTCATCGCCGTGGCGATCGCCAATGTTACCGCCGCTCCCAGAAACGCTCCCGCGGCGACTCTCTTGATGTCGTTTTTTGATACGTTTTTCGGCATGAAAAAATCCCTCCTTGAGAACAAGCCTTGATAAGGCTTATTCCCGCGGAGGGAAAAAAATTACTTATTTTGCTCAGTTGGCAGCCTTATCGTCAGGCTCCTCGGCGTCCTTGCCGGTGGAGGAGACGCCCCACTTGGCTATCTTGATACGTACCCGGTCCTCGCCGGTCTCAAAGGTGATGAAGTCACCGGAGACGTTGACTATCTTGCCCACCATACCGCCGATGGTGGTGACGTTGTCACCAACGGAAAGGGAATTGCGCATTTCCTCGTTCTTTTTCTTGCGCTTCTTCTCAGGGCGAATCATGAAGAAGTAGAAGACCGCGATGATCACCACAAGATAGATGACCATTGTGCCTATGCCCAGTCCTCCGGCAGCGGCGGCAGAGGCGTCGTCCGATCCGGCGCCGTCAGCGGGCGCGGCCATACAGCCGGTGAGGGCTGTGAGGAGAAGCGTTACGCACACAGCGGCGATGGCTATGCGCCTTATGATCTTTTTGTTCATTGGTTTACCTCCGTTTGAAAATGGACTTTTTAGTATTATAACCTCATTCTTCCGCAATTGCAAGAAGAATTTGCCTTTTGCGCTATATTCTTGTTCCAAGCGTGCCGGAATAGCGGGCGCGGAGCTCGTTGAAGGTCCCCTCGTCGAGGCTAAGGCGTATTTTTTCCATAAGCTTGTTGTAAAAATAGAGGTTGTGGGCCACGGCGAGGCGGAGCCCAAGTATCTCACCTGAGGCAAAGAGATGGCGCAGGTAGCTTCTTGAATATGTCCGGCAAACCGGGCAGCCGCACTCAGGGTCAATGGGGTCCGGGTCGCGGGCGTACTTTTCGTTCTTGATGTTTATGACACCGTTCCATGTGAAAAGATGACCGTGACGGCCGTTGCGCGCCGGCATCACGCAGTCGAAAAAGTCGATCCCCCGGTGGACGCCCTCAATTATGTTTGACGGTGTGCCCACGCCCATAAGGTACCTGGGCTTGTCCTTTGGCATGTGCTCCTCAGTGGCATCGATGGTGTCGTACATCTCCTGAGTGGGCTCCCCCACCGCCAGGCCACCGATGGCGTAGCCGGGTAGGTCCAGCTCAGCGATGGCGTCCATGTTGTCGCAGCGTATGTCAATGTACGTGGCGCCCTGGTTTATTCCGAAAAGCACCTGCCCCGGATTTAGCGTGCCGGGAAGCTCTCTGAGGCGTTCCAGCTCCGCCTTGCAGCGGACAAGCCAGCGGCGGGTACGATCTGCCGAGGCCTTCACGTAGTCATAGGGCGCGGGCAGTCCGATACACTCGTCAAATGCCATGGCTATATCCGAGCCGAGGTTGGACTGTATCCCTATCGAGTCCTCCGGCGACATGAATACACGCCGCCCGTCGATGTGAGAGTTGAATTCCGTACCCTCCTCCGTTATCTTCCGCAGCTTTGCAAGAGAAAATATTTGAAAGCCGCCGGAGTCGGTGAGTATCGGCCCGTTCCAATTCATAAACCGGTGGAGCCCGCCCATATCATGTATAAGCCCGTCGCCGGGGCGCAGGTGCAGGTGATATGTGTTTGAAAGCTCGATCTGACAGCCCAGCTCCGTAAGGTCCCGCGCCGAAAGTCCGCCCTTTATCGCCGCCTGTGTCCCCACGTTCATAAACACAGGTGTCTCCACAGTGCCGTGGGGCGTTGTGAACCTGCCACGGCGCGCCCGCCCCTCGGTCTTGAGAATCTCAAACATAGCGTCCTCCCAAATCGATTTTTGGTACATTATAGCCTAAGTGCCGCAAATAATCAACCTCGGTGTGTAATTTACAAAAAATTTACCGTAGATTGAGGTTACCGTATTGAAAAAAACGTCGGGATTTGATAATATAGCGAATATGGACGATTTAAATAAAAACTCAAAAATGTTCGGCGGCTCTTCAGGAGCGCACAGCACAAGCGACACCGGTTTGAGCCGGGGTATGCGTGTGCTTATTTGCGTTGTTGTCATCCTCGCGGTGCTCATGGGCTGTTACTTTACGGCGGTTTATTCAAACATCCCCTTCATCGCCCGTTTAAGGACCCTGTACATCGAGACTGCCATGTCCACCCTTAGCCACCAGTGGCTTGCGACAGCGTTTATTCCCCGGAGCGTCATTGACGGGGTAATGGACGACATAGACAGGCAGCTTGAGGACAACATGCTCTCCGAGAGCACCCTGCCCCCGGGTCAATCCTCCAATTCGGGCAGTTCGCCCTCAGTCCCGCCCTCCGTCACGGACGCGGAGGACCCAAAGCGCGCGGCTGACCTTGCCGCGCTTTTGGAGATGTTCCCGCAAATCGACGCCGCCACGATCCCCGGTGACCTGGAGCTTGAAAATATTCAGGTCAAGGACATTGAGAGCCTTGGCATCATGACCACCGCGGGCGACCCGGTGTGGGCGATAGATATGCCAAACGAGATCCTCATAATGACAATAGACGGCACCGACGGTGGCTTCAGCTACAACGGCAAGCTTGCCCTGTGCAAGGACAGCTCCCGGACCATCCTCGGTGTATCAAAGTACGAAAGCCGCGGGCAGACCGTGGTGGAATACTGCAAGAGATACGACGCGCCAATCTCCATCAACGCCAGCGCCTTCTATGACCCTGACGGAAAGGGGCGGGGTGAAAAGGTTGTCGGACTTGTCCTTTCAGACGGTGAGATGATCAGCGACGTTATCGGCAGTCCCTACCAGATAGCCGGCTTCGATTATGAGGACAACCTTCGCGTTGGCTACAAGGTGGACACAGCCATGCTCCGCTGCGGGATACAGTTCTACCCAATACTCATCGCCAACGGCGAGAAAAAGGTGGGCGAGGGCTCCTACGGAATGGGTATACAGCCGCGAAGCTGTATAGGTCAGACCTCCACAAAGGACACGCTTCTGCTGGTCATTGACGGGCGGCAGGTCCACAGCGCCGGCACCACGGTGTCCGTTTGCGCCGATGTCCTGCTGCGGTACGACTGCTACACCGCCATGCACAACGACGGCGGCTCAAGCGCGCTTATGTGCTACCTGGGCGAGACCATCACCAAGACCTCAAGCCCCAATCCCACCGGCCGCTACCTCCCCGACGCTTGGGTGGTTTTAAAGCCGGGCGAGATTGAATAAAGAGCTGAATTTAAAGCCGGACATTTGTCCGGCTTTAATAATCATTTTATCGCGCCCTCAAGTTTTAATAGGCGTTCCTTGACTTCGATTCCGCCGCCAAAACCGGTGAGGGAACCGGAGGAGCCCACGACCCTGTGGCAGGGAATTATCACGGCGATGGGGTTTGCGTGGCAGGCTCCGCCCACGGCGCGGGCGGCCTTTGGGCTTCCGATGTACTCCGCCAGCTCACCGTAGGTGCGCGTCTCACCGTAGGGTATGTCGCGCAGGGCGTCCCATACGCGCGTTTGGAACGGTGTTCCGGAGTATCTGAGCGGCAGGTCAAATGCCTGTCTGCGTCCCATCACATACTCCTCAAGTTGACCCCTGACCGCGCTCCAAAGGGCCAATGCCTCCCCCGTCGGGTTCGGGGTCTCCTCCCCTGACCCAAAGGATACGGACACGACGGCGCCGTCCTCGACAGCGCAGGTGAGCTCCAGCCAGTCAAAGCGTTCACTGAATCTGTAAATCATTTTTCACCCCGATAATTCTCGCCTCTTTTGCCGATAATAAGGCAAAAGGGGTGTTTTTCATGGAAACGATATGGACAAAGGGCATTGAGGCGCCGGTATATCCAAAGCTTATGAACGACATAAGCGCAGACGCGCTTGTAATAGGCGGGGGCATGGCGGGGATACTCTGCGCCAAAAGGCTGACGGACGCCGGAATAGACTGCGTGGTGCTGGAGGCGGACCGGGTGGGGCGGGGAATAACCTCCGGCACCACAGCGGTGATCTCCGCGCAGCACAGCGTACTTTATTCAGACCTCATATCCCTGTTCGGCAGGGAGCTCGCGAAGGGATACCTGGACTCCAACCTCAAAGCTGTACGGGAGCTTTCTGAGCTTGCATGGGGCGTGGACTGCGACTTTGAAATGCGCCCATCGCTCATGTATTCCCCGCATAGCAAGGCAAGGATGGAGTGTGAGGCGGCGGCTGTGCAAAGCCTGGGCTTCCACGCGGAATTTACCTCCGGGGCTCCCCTGGGCATAAGCTCCGCCGGCGGGGTGCTGTTCCCGGATATGGCGCAGTTCCATCCGCTGAAGTTTTTGATGAGTGTGGCAAAGGGTGTGAAAATTTATGAGCACTCCCCTGTCCTGTCAGTAAAAAATATGTCCGCCAGAACTGACTCCGGGAGCGTCACGGCGAGGAACATCATCATCGCCTCACACTTCCCGTTCATCGACCGGCGCGGGCTTTACTTCATGAAAATGCGCCAAAAGCGCGAGAGCGTTGTGGCTGTGGAAAATATTCCCCCGCTGCGCTGTACCGCCGTGGAGGACGCGGAAAAGGGCTTCTTTTTCAGAAGCATTGGAAATGTGACACTTATAGGCTGCGGCAACCACGACCCAGGTCATGAGGAGGACGACTTTTCAAAAATTGCCCTGTTTCTCAAAAACCACGCGCCTGAGGCAAGGGAGGTATGCCGGTGGGTTAATCAGGACTGCTTCACCCTGGACGAGGTGCCGTATATCGGCAGATATTACCCCGCCAGCACCAATATTTTCGTCGCCACCGGCTTCAACGCCTGGGGTATGACGACGTCCATGGTGGCGGCAGACATCCTCACAGACGCGATCCTGGGGTGCGAGAACACATACGCCAAGGTTTTCTCCCCCGACAGGAAAATGCTAGCTATGCCGCTTTTGGAAAATTCGCTCCACAGCGCGGCTAATCTCTTAACGCCCACCCTCCCCCGCTGTACTCATCTGGGATGCGCGCTTAAATATAACAAGCGGGAGCACACATGGGACTGCCCCTGCCACGGCTCAAGGTTTGCCGATGACGGCTCGGTAATCACAGGACCCGCTGTAAAGGATCTGAATATCAAGTCGTAACGCCTTCACAGAAACGCCCCGACATAAAGGGTCGGGGCGCATCAGAACGCAAAAAAGGGCACAGCCCTTTTTTGACTATATCTCCAGCTTCCCCATGAAATACGGGAGCTGTTTTTGCCACCAGCACCAGTCGTGGTTGACGTCAAATCCCCAGTAGTCGAACCAGGCGGGGATGGCCTTTTGGCGGCAGACGGCGTCCAGCGCGCGGGTGCCGGCAAGCAAATCGTCCTCCCATGCGCCCTGCCCCACGCAGAAGATGAGCTGGGAATTGCGGTAGAGCTCCATGTACGGGTGGTCAAAGGGCATGTTGGCAAGGAAGTACACCGGGGAGTTGTCGTATATGAGGTCGTCGGTGTAGTCTCGGATGAAGTCGTTGGCGTTGTAAGTGCCGCTGAGGGCTACAACGGTGTCGAAAAGGTCCGGGCGGCGGAAGAAAAGTATTCCGGAGTGAAAGGCGCCCATGGAGCAGCCGGTGACCATCCCCTTGCCGTGGGTTTCTCCCAGCTGACGGACCCTGCCCTCAAGCTCCAGGGTTATGTAGCGGAAATAACGCTCCTGCATCTCAATGCGGTGGCGGGGGCTGTCGTTTTTGGCCGACCAGCTCTCCGCGTCTACGCTGTCGGGCGTCACCAGCATTATGCGTCCGTCCTCTATCCATGGGCGGATGCTCTCCACCATGCCGAAATTTTCAAAGTCAAAGAATTTGCCGTCCTGGGGCGGGAACGCGAAGCACACCTTGCCCCTGTTGCCGTAGACCTTGAATTCCATCTCCCGGTCCAGCTCCCGGCTCCACTCCTTAAAATACCTGACTTCCATGGCTCAAGCTTTCCTCACTTTGATTTTTTCTTTGCGGTGACGAATTTGATGAATTCCTTCGCCTCTCTCGCGCTGCCGGCGTGGGCGATAAAGGTCTCGTTGCCCATCTGGTCTTCCCAGATCGCGGGAAGGCGCTCGTATCTCACGATCTTTTCGCCGTACTTTTCGTAGATCTCATCCACGGTATGTACATACTCATACATATCCCGCCGGTCAGCGGTGACGCAGAAGTGGTCCTCGCCGCTCTCGGTGAGGCGTCGCTCGTCGAATGCCACCATCTCCGCCCAAATCTCATAGACGTCAGTGGAGTGGGCGTAGTTCATCATGTCGGGGGTGTAGCTCCCGGCGGGGCGCATGTTCACCTCAAGACCAACAAAGTCGCCCACCTTGCCGAGCCCCTCCTTCGCCACCTTCAGCTTGAAAAACTCCAGGTGGATAAAGCGGCTGCGGGCTCCGAATGCCTTTGCCGTCGCCCTGCCCAGCTTTTTAAGGGAGGCGGGCATTCCGGCTTCCACGTAATATGCCAGGTCCAGCTTATCGTTGACGATGTCCATGATGGACGGGGGCCAGGCGGTCATGGATTCAAACAGCGGCTCGCATTTTGAGTCGGTTATGGCGTCGTAGGAGTAGATGTCGCCGGTGATGAACTCCTCCATCACGTACTGCACCGGCGGGAGCTCGTCAAAGAAGGCGTTGAAATCCGCGTCGTTTTCCAGCTTGTAGGTGGCGTTGGCGCCGACGCCGTTGTCGGGCTTAACTATAACGGGGTAGCCCACAAGCTTGATAAAGTCGCGCGCCGCCTTTTTTGTGGTTATCCTGTGGCACCGCGCCGTGGGTACTCCCGCCCTTTTGTAAAACTCCTTCATTCCCCACTTGGACTTGAAGCACTTGACCTCCTCGGTATTTACGCCGGTGGTGACGTTGAAGTCGGTGCGCAGACGGGCGTCCTGCTCCAGCCAATATTCGTTGTTGGACTCGATCCAGTCGATCTTGCCGTACTTGAAAGCAAAAAACGCCACGGCACGGTACATCTGGTCGTAGTCCTCCATGTTCTCAACCCGATAATACTCGGTGAGCGCGCCCTTGAGCCCGTCGGAGAGCGAATCGTAAGGGCTGTCCCCTATTCCCAGAACGTTTACGCCGTTCCTCCTGAGCCTGTCGCAGAAGCTCCAGTATATGGGCGGGAACTGGGGAGAAATAAATACAAAGTTCATATGTGACATCACCTTATATGTAGATTTAGTGAAATAAATCGCTCACGTGTATTATATCCCCATTTCCCCCGGTTGTCAATCAAATAGGCGAAATAAACGGCAGGCGGCTCTTATGATGAGCCGTCTGCCGGTCATGTCATATCGAGCGCGGTATTTTTGACAAAAAGGTAAAAGACGATCCCGGCGGCGGCGGTGGACGCGATGCCGGCATAGAATGCGGGAAGGGCATTTTGAAGGCTTTCTATTATGCTGAACCGTTCAAAGCACGGGATGTCGATGTTAATAGGTCCCCAGGATATGCCGACTGAGTACCCCATTGGGATCGTCAGAAAGTAGTAGAGCTCAAAAAATAACCACAGCCCAATGCCGGTTAAGCCGCATATCCTGCGGTGGCGCGAGGCTTTGAAATTATACCACACAGCGGTAGTGAAAAGCACGACGCCGGTGAGGGCAAAAGGATTTCCCAGGACCGAGACGCCCTTGATCTCGGTTATTCCGGGGTAACCGAACCAGGGGAAAATCATGGTAAACATGGCTGCGGCGGCGGTGAAAAAGGTCCCCAGCTGCCAGGCACGGTATACGGTTATCCTCTTTCCCAGGCTGACGTCCCGCTTAGTCTCAGCGCTGTCCTCCAAAACGGGGGCGGGCTCATTTGAAACGGAATCATAATACGTCCGGCAGTCCTTACACCCCGACAGGTGCTCCTTTACAGCCGCGGCTCCGTTTTCGCTGAGAGCGCCGTCCTTGTAAAGCGGGGCAACGTCACGAATCAGGTCACATTCATATTTCATATCCGTATTCCTCCTTTAGCTTTTTTCGCAGAAGCTCCTTTCCCCGATGAAAGAGGACCTTCGCAGAGCCTTCCGATATTTTAAGCAGCGCGGCTATCTGCGCGTAAGGCAGATCCGAATATATCCGGTACAGCATGACCTCGCTCATATTCGGAGACATACCGTCTATTATCTGCCTTGCCCGTAAAAACAGCTCACATTGAATGACTTTATCCTCCATGCCGTTTTCGGAGCCATTGGCCGGCGGGTATGTATCCTCCGGCGGCGCCTGTTCAGGCTTTCGCCTTCTGAGGGACATATAGAAGCGGTTTTTCGCTATCTGAATGAGCCATGTGCCGAGCTGACAGCCTCCGCGGAAGCTCCCGATGGAGAGATACGCCTGAAAGAAGGTCTCCTGCGCCAGCTCCTCTGCAAGCTCCATGTTGTAATCGCACATTTTCAGCAAAAAACCGTAGATCCGGGAGTAATAGCCGCGAAAAATCGCGTCGAAGTCTTCCAAATTTACCACCCTCTTACATAAGCTTAGTTGCGTAAAACGGCAAAAGGTTACACCATTGGCGGGTTTTTGTAAATTGGCTTTACAAAAAATCCGCCCCCGAATCAGGGGGCGGTGGGTTATGGGGTTTGAATCACTTTATGAGGGCTATGTTTTTGAGGACGGGGGCGAGGGTATTGGCGACGGTGGACATGAGCTTTATGAAGATGTCGAGAGCCACGCCGACCACGTCCTTGCGGGTGTCGCCGATGGTGTCGCCGGTGACTGCCGCCTTGTGCGCGGGCGAGCCCTTGCCGTGTCCGGGGATGTTTTCGCCCTCAATGTACTTCTTGGCGTTGTCGAAGGCGCCGCCGGAGTTGCCCATGAAGATTGCGCGGGGTATCGCCACAACGGTGGCGCCCACGAGGATGCCTCCCACGAACTGCACGCCGAAAAGGAGCCCGCCTACTACCGGAATGAGCAGGGCGAGGACCGAGGGCAGGACCATCTTGCGGATGGCCTCCTGAGCGGCGAGGCGTATCATCTTGTTGTAGTCGGGGCGCACCTTTCCCTCCAAAACGCCGGGAATGGACATCATCTTGTCGCCCTCGTCAGCCATTATCTTGGCGGAGTCGATGGTGTTGTCCGTGAGCATGGCGGAGAAATACTCCACCAGCGCGCCGCCCAGAATACCTCCGGCGACCACGAAGAAGGAGGCGAAGTTGAGCTGGAGCTCGGAGCCGATGGCGGTGTAGTTGCCCACGTAAGCCACGATGAGGGAGACGGTGGCAAAGGCGGCGGAGCCGATGGCGAAGCCCTTGCCTATGGCGGCGGTGGTGTTGCCCACGGCGTCAAGCTTGTCGGTTATCTTCCTCACGTCGGGGTCTAAGTGGCAGGACTCGGCAAGCCCGCCGGCGTTATCGGCGATGGGACCGAAGGCGTCAATGGAGACGGTGGCGCCAACGAACGCCAGCATCCCAAGGGCTGAGATGGCTATGCCGTAGGTGCCGCAGACCTTGCCGGAGATGAGAAGCGCAATGGCGATTATGAGCACAGGCAGAAGGCAGGAGCGGGAGCCGATGGCGTCGCCCTTTGTGACGACAAACGCCTCGCCCTCCTCGCATATCTCCGCAAGCTCCTTTGTGGGCTTGTGGTCGGTGCTGGTGTAATACTCGGTTATGACGCCGATGGCGACGCCGGAGATTATGCCCATGACCGCGCTGACCCAGGGGGAAGCCCAGCCTATGATGAAGTCCTCATAGAGATTCCCGGCGGAGCCGAGCTTCGCGAAGATTACGTATGACGCGGCGCCGCCCAGTATCACGGTGAGTCCCGCGGAGATCCAGGTGGACATATCGAGCTCGTGGGAGGGGTTGTCGCCCATCTTCTTAATGTTGGCGATGATGAGCCCCACAAGGCACCCGATAAGCCCGCAGGCGGCGAGGATTATGGGGAACATGACTGTGGCGTTGAAGGTGGCGTCGGTGATGGCGTCCTTGGAGCCGTGGGTCTGGTAGAGGGTAACGGCTATCATGATGGACGCGGACATTGTGGCGACGAAGCTCTCAAGAAGGTCGGAGCAGTTGCCGGCGATGTCGTTCACGTTGTCGCCGATAAAGTCGGCGATGGTGTTGGGGACGCGGCTGTCGTCCTCGGGAAGGTCGTGGCGTATCTTGCCGAGGATGTCGGAGGAGATGTCCGCCGCCTTGGTGTAGTTGCCGCCGGCGACGCGGTTGAACATGGCGACGATGGAGCACCCCAGGGAGTACGTGGAGATGCGCATGACGGTGGGATTGCAGGCCATTGAGCCCAGCTTAATGAGCCCGGTGCTCACGCTCGTGTGGTCCACGCCGCCCTGGAGGAGCATGATGACGATGAGCCCCAGCATACCGAAGGTCTGCACCGCGAGACCGGAGACGGAGCCGCCGCACAGGGCGACCTTGACGGTCTCCCCTATCGACAGGCTCTCACGGGCGCGGTTGGCCGTGCGCACGTTGGCGTATGTGGCGCTCTTCATTCCCAGTACGCACACCACGGAGCTCATGGCGCCGCCCAGCAGGAAGGAGAGGCCAGAGGTCTTTTCGATAAACAGTGTGAAGATGACAGCGACAGCCACAAGCACAAGGCAGATGCTCTTGTACTCCGTGAGCATGAACGTGTTGGCGCCGGAACGGATAATTCCGGCCATTTCCACCATGTCCGCCGTCCCCTCCTTCATCTTCTTTATCCTCATGTAGTTAAAGAAGACGTAGGCGATACCGAGGACGACCAGGCACAGCACAAGGTACCATGCGGTCATATTTGATTACCTCCATGTAAATAAAATGTGAATAAAACCATTATAGCGTCCAAAGGGTCCGTTGGCAAGAAATATTTTTCCCACGCACAGCAAAATGCCGAAAACGGCACAATTTTGCGGCAGCGAACCGACATTACGCGGTTTTTGTAGGGCGGTATGTCGTCGATTGTCGAAACATTAAGAACGAAATTTATGGAAAAAAGTCTCAGAATGTAGGATAATGTGACTATCGTAAAAAAAACATTTACATTCACGGAGGTATTTTTATGGACGTCAAATATACTCATACCCACAGCGCCCGCCTGAAGGGGCAGGAGATCGGCTACTACGTCACGGAATGTGAGGTCCCTGTTGAGGGTCGGGCATACACGCGCTTCGGCGTGGCGGTCAGGATGTCCGGCGGAGACGAGGGGGAGCTTCTTGACATCTACGGCGACAAAAGCCGCGCCGCCGCCCTTGCGGACACCCTCTGCCGGTGCCTCGTCACCCCGACAACGCTGAAGGACGTGGTGGAGGACACGCTGTACAAGGAGGAGACGGTGTACATTTAAATTTCCCTCATTTTCTTCTCCCAAATTGCGCGAATTTATGTGAAAAGCTTGTGTTAATTTCACGCGAATGCTATAATATTGTAAAAAGCGCGACAGCGAAGGAGGAGATACGGCATGAAAAAGCTTTTGATACCCGTCTGCGTTCTGGTCGTCATTGCCTGCGCCATAGGAGTTTTTTTCCTGACGCGGCAGGAGGAGGAGAGCGAGCCCGCGCTCCTGGCTGATTTCGTGGACAACGGGCTGGGGGAGCCATATTCCCAAAATGTACCGGTGGATGAGATGCACTTTTTGGACTATGGCAAGTATTTTGGCAAAATGTATACCCTTATTGATGATGGAATGCGGTTTGTGAAGACCGTTGCACTACCATGCGATGTGCATTACTATGCGCACCCAGGGGATTGGTGGCCTGTGCTGACGCTGAAAAAGGGTCAGGAGGTCTATGTGCTGTCCTTCTACGGGTGGTATGACGATTTCGTCGATAACTACGATCTCGGTTACGGTCCCAGGTGTTGGCCTGACTATCGGGAGGGCTGGCGGTACGGGCTGCCCTTCGCCACGGACGACAGACGTGTGGACGGATTCTTCGGTGACGACACAATGTACTATGTGAAGACCGAGGAGCTGGAGGCGGTTGTCGGCGCGTTCTATGACGTAAACGAGGATATTGCCGAGAAGAAGAGCTTAGCTGGAACCGGATTTACCATGTTCTCTAAAGATTTTTCCGAGTGTCCCTACGATGATGACGATACACGTGAGAGATTCGTGTGGTGCGTCACGCGGTATATCGACGAGCGCCTGTTCCAGAACGGCGTGTTCTGCTCGAGGGATATGCCATAATATTTATTCCAAAAGGGCTTTGCCCTTTTGGAATAAGGGGAAACGTGCGAAAAAGGATTCTGAAATGTCTGCGGACATTTCAGAATTCTTTTTCTGCTGTCACGGTTCGCGCACTCGCTGCGCTCGCACACTCACCGTGACAAGAGGTGATTTTTCCGACGTACATGCCGTCGGAAAAATATTTGAATTTGGGGTTCTCAGATCAAATCAAGCGCAGGAGGAGGGAGGCGGCGGTGAAGATTGTTAGGGTTGCGAGGGCGGTCATGGCGCGGTTGTGGGGGCGGGATGCGCCTGATTTGCAAAGGCGCTCGCGCATAAGGTCGGTTCCAACGAAGAGGGCGGCGATCAGTGCCGCGCAAATCGCGGGGGCAAGAGTGCCGGCGGTGATTATCGGGGCGAGGGAGAATATCAATGTCTCCGCAAGCGCCAGCGCCGACAGGACGCGTAGGAGGCGGCTGCGGGAGGGCGACCGGGTCCACTCCCCTTTTTCCGCCGCTTTCACGGCGCGCCGGTACCAGGTGAGGTACGTAAGCGTCTCAAGGGTGTAATAGACTGCCGTCTGCGCGAAAACAGCGGCGTAGACGGCGGCTGTCAGCGGCGGGACGGATACGGCTCCCCACAGGACGGCGAGGAGGCAGAAAACCATACAGGGTACAGCAAACGCGCAAAATGGCAGCAGGCTTTTCATTGCCGCGTTGTGAACGCTCCAAACCCTCAGCGCCGGGTCTGTGTCAATAGGCGCGCTGTCCTTGCCGGCGGAATAAAATATCTCCGCGCTCCCCCAGGACGCCGCGTGACGCCAGCCGGTGTGGTCGCACAGGTCCGTGTATTCCGCCCTCCCATGCGAGCTTAACGGGTCGTAGGGCGACACGCCGGGCAGGTAGGAGACATGGAAGGTGAGCCTTGTCGGGTCTATTCGACGGTAGGTCCAAAAAATGGGACGAGTTCTCTCCACCATCCAGCCCCTTGCCGCCATTTCCTCAAGGCGCTCCGCTATGCCGTCAAAGTCAAAGGGCGAGAACGCCTCCGGGCGTATGAGGATATTTTTCATTTCAATCTCCTTTCACGTTCCCTAGCCTTTGGGCGATGAGGTCCATCTGCTCCGGCGTGGGCTCGGAGCCGAGCTTCAGGCTTACAACCATGCCGCCGTAGTCAAGGAACCAGCAGGACATATACTCCGCCTCTTCCCCGTCGCTCATCCAGCTTATGAGCCGCCTGTAAGCCCTGTGGGCGTGCCAGGGCGACGGGTCCACGGGCTCGTAGTGGTCAATGTACAAGTAACCGTCCTCAATGCCGTCCTTCATGTTTTTCTCCAGAAGCTTGCGTATCGCAAGGTCCGTGAGCGCGGGAAAGCGCGAGGCGTACACGGTATACTCCAGCGTCTCGTCGCTGTGCCAGGTTGACCTGTCGGGGCGCTGGTAGCTCTCCAGGCGTGTCATGAGGAGCGATCCGTCCCGGCGGGTCACGGTGTACATATCCCCCTCCTCCCCGCCGCAGAGCTCCGAGAGCTCCAGCGGGACGCCGCCGGCATCGTGTAGCCACGGGAGCCTGTCGCTGAAGCCCACAAGGGTGAACACGGAAAAGCTCACGATCACAACGCTGAGCACCACCGCCGTCAAAAACGTGACGGTCCTGTTTACGCGTCCGGGCACGCCCAGGCGCTTCATAAGCGCCTTCACGCCCAAGGTCACGAGGACGGACACCAGAATAAGAGACGTCATCAGCAGCATTGCCGCGAGCAGGAGGCGGTTGCCGCTGACCGCCATATCAATTAGATACACCGCCAAATCCACCAGCAAAACGGCAAGGAACGCCTTTTGGAACCTCCGGTGGCTCACCGAGGGCGTCCACTCCCCCACCCGCGCCGCCTTCCGAGCCCTTCGCAGCCACAGAAAGTAGGAGGTCATCTCCACCAGACTCACCGCCAGAAGGATGACTGCCGTCGTGACGGTAAAAAGGGAGCTTGCCCGTGAGAGAAAATCCACCGCATCAGTAAACAGCCTCCAGCCCATGGTCAGCAGCTCAAAAATCGCCACCGCCAGCAGGAAGAGGTGCGTGGGCAGATAGCTTTTCCACGCGGCGCGGTTTATCGTCTCCACCTCCAGCGCCGGGTCCGTCTCGATGGGCACGGGGTTTTCGCTTTCGTTGTAGAATACCTGCATCTGCGCCGCTGTGCCGGCAAGACGCCAGCCGGTGCGCCGGCAGAAATCCGCGAACTCCTGCTGCTCCTCGCCTAACCCCGGGTCAAATTCCGACGCCTTGGGGAAATAGGAGATATAGAAGCTCCGGCGCTTTGGCTCCACGCGAGAGTATATCCGATAGAAGGGCCCAGAGCCCTCGAACAGCCAGCCCTTTTCAGACATCCTTCCAAAGTGGGCCGCCAGACCGTCGTAGTCCAGGAAAGAATATATCTCATACTGCCGCTTTTTGTCCTTCATTTTGTGTCCTCCTTCCCGAAAATCCTTCTGTAATCCTCCGCCTGGCGGATGATGCGCCGGTACTCCCTCTCCAAAACCTCCCTGCCGGAGGCTGTGAGGATATAGCTGCGCCGTCTGCCCTCCACGCGCGTCTCCCTGATAAATCCCTCCTCAAGGAACTGCTCAAGGAGCGTGTAAAGCGTGCCGGAGCCCACGCGCACCCGCCCGCCGGTCATCTCCGGCACACGGTCCAGAATGTCTATGCCGCAGCACTCGGTATCCAGGCACAGGAGCGTATAAAACATCTGCTCAGTAAGCGTTTGCAGCCTCGCCCTGGGCATTTTACCGCCTCCCCTTTCGTCGGCGGAGCGTCCCCCGCCGTTTTCTCGATAATCGAGTTTATGTGCTCATTATAATCTCGATATTCGAGAATGTCAACAGTAAAAAAGCGGGAAAATGAAAAATTTTCCCGCCATAGAGCTATTTGATTTTTGTGTTGTACAGCGAAAAGCCGTGAAGGGCGAACATGACGAGGACGGAGCCCCAGAGTGGCAAGACGCCCGTAAGCCCCAAAATTGCCGTGAGGAGCCTTGCGGCGGCGGAGGCGAAGAAGGTGACGGTGGCGTTCTTACGGACCCTTGCGGACACCCTTATGAGGCGGGATAGGCGCGATACGCCGCCGTCGGCTATTATGACGTCGGGGAAATGGGCGGTGGTGTCCTCCCCCACCCCGATCGTGACGGAGACGTTGGCGAGCTCCAAAAGCTCCCTGTCGCACCCGGCGCGGCTGACAAACGCCGTGCGGTCGCCGGGGTCCTGAGTATCCTGGATGTAACGGAGGCGCTCCAGCTTGTCCTTGGGGCGGCAGTCGGAGTAGATCTCGGTGATGCCAACCCTGCGCGCCACATTTGTGGCGGAAAGGGCGTTGTCGCCGGTCATTATAGCCACGTTCGCCACTCCCGCGCGCCGCAGGTCGCCGGCGGCGTTGACGCTGTCCGGCAAAATACTGTCGGTAAAATCTATCCGCCCGACGCATACCTTGTCCACGCACACGAAGGCGCAGGTACAGCCGGGGACGTACATATTCCCCTTGACGCCCAGCGTCTCCATGAAGTCGATGTTGCCGATTCCCACAAGCTGCCCGCCCTCCAGTCGGACCATGCTGCCGTAGCCAGGAATTACCCGCTGATTCGTTATGAGGGACCTGTCGGGAACAACGCCGCTGGCGGCGCGGACCGCCTTGTTTATGGGGTGCTCGGAGTAAACTCCGGCGTAGGCGGCAAGGTAGAGGAGCTGATCATGGCTTATCCTCACGGGGTCGGTGTCCGCCACGGTATACACCCCGTCGGTGACGGCGCCGGTCTTGTTGTAGAGCACGGAGCCTATGTCAGCCGCAGCCTCGATGACGCCGGTGCCGCCTATCCAAAGACCGTTGTCAAAGACGTCCTCCACCGCTTCGGAGCAGCCCAGAAGCGCCCCAAGCTCACCGCTGTATACGCACACGGAAACGAGCACGGAAGCCCTGGCGAGCCACTTCAAAAAGTCAAACCCGTCTAAGAGCGCCGGGATAAGGGCAAAGAAGACGGCGGCAGCGGCGGCGCCGAAAAAGATGTACTTTTCCAAAAGCCGAAGCTCCGAGACGGCCCCGATTTTCCCTGTCCTCAGCTCGGTAAGGCACTGGGAAAGGCGCATGTCCCGGTTGGGGTCTATTCCGTCGCACTTATCGTCAAGCCTGTCCAGCACATTTCCCGTCAAACGCGCGGACACTCTTTCCAGAATAAGAAACAGTATGTCAAATATTATCGCGGCGATACCCGCCTCGGCGGGCTCCACCGCCGCAACGCACATAACCACGGAGACGAACATCACCGCGGGGGCGCGGGAGCGGGACGGGTCCTTGATGTGCGCCCAGCTCCAGGCTATGAGCGGAAGGCAGGCGAGGAGCATCCCGGCAATCACAAGTATGCTCCACGCCATGTCGGACATTTGGAAGATGAGGGCGCTTGCCGTCAGCGCGGCGGCAGGGACGCACGCGGCGGCGACGCCGATGAGCTCCGTGTCGGGCTTTCTCACCCTCGGCTTACGGCTTTTGCCGACCTTCTCCTGGACGCCGGAGTTTTCCGGCTCGCCGTCTGGCTCCTCCGGCTCCGGCTCAAAATCGCTCCGTTCCGGCTCAGATTCGGGCTCGGACTCTAACTCAGAAACGGGCTCAAGCTCCGGTTCGGGCTCGGTTTCCGGCGCCGTCTTGATGTCAGGCGCAGCCGCGGGCTCAACGTCCTCTAATTCCGGCGCGGGAGCGTTCTCCGCGTCCGAGTAGTAATCCTTTATGATGTCCTCCACGGTGTAACCGGTATCCTCCGGTTCTATACGGGGGTCCTTTTCGTCCATTGTATCACCACCCGAAAATTTCAAAGGAGGCGAGCAAAGCGCGCCTCCTTAATGGCTTTTAGGCTTTGCCGGCGCAGCCAAGGACGTCTATGAGCTTGTGGGTGACGATGGCCTTGATGTTGGCGCGGGCGGGAGTGAGGTACTGGCGGGGGTCAAAGTGGTCGGGGTGATCCGCGAAATACTTGCGGATGGAGCCGGTCATGGCAAGGCGGAGGTCGGAGTCAATGTTTATCTTGCACACGGACAGCGTGGCCGCCTTTCTGAGCTGCTCCTCGGGGATACCCACGGCGTCGGGCATTTTGCCGCCGTTTTCGTTGATCATCTTCACAAACTCCTGTGGAACGCTGGAGGAGCCGTGGAGCACGATGGGGAATCCGGGCAGGCGGCGGGATACCTCCTCAAGGATGTCGAACCTCAGGGGAGGCGGAACGAGGACGCCCTGCTCATTGCGGGTGCACTGGGCGGCGGTGAACTTGTAGGCACCGTGGCTGGTGCCGATGGCGATGGCGAGTGAGTCGCAGCCGGTCTTGGAGACAAACTCCTCAACCTCCTCAGGGCGGGTGTAGCTGGAATCCTCGGCGGAGACGTTGACCTCGTCCTCCACGCCGGCCAGGGAGCCGAGCTCCGCCTCGACGACGACACCGTGATCGTGGGCGTACTCCACCACCTTGCGGGTGATGGCAATATTCTCGGCGAAGGGCTTGGAGCTGGCGTCGATCATCACGGAGGTAAAACCGCCGTCGATGCAGGACTTGCAGGTCTCAAAGTCGGGACCGTGGTCAAGGTGCAGGGCGATGGGTATGTCGGGGCACTCTATGACAGCCGCCTCCACAAGCTTCACAAGGTAGGTGTGGTTGGCGTAGGCGCGGGCGCCCTTGCTGACCTGGAGGATCAGCGGCGCGTGCTGCTCCCGGGCGGCCTCGGTGATCCCCTGGACGATCTCCATGTTGTTTACGTTGAAGGCGCCCACGGCGTAGCCGCCGTCATAGGCCTTCTTAAACATCTCGGTGGTGGTTACTAAAGGCATATATGTCACTCCTCGGTAGAAAGATTGGGTTTTCGACTGTTCCATTATACCATATCGGTCCGCCAATTCAAGTATAAAAATAGCAAAAAATAACGCGGCACGTCTTTTCAACGTACCGCGTTTTGATTATTTACGCAAGGGGCTCGTTGTTGAGGAATTTTTCCAGCCTGTCAAGACCCTTTTTGATGTTCTCAAGGCTCGTGGCGTAGCTCCAGCGGATGTGCTCGTTGGACCCGAAGGCGGCGCCGGGGACCGTGGCGACAAGGCCGTGCTTCAAAAGCGCCTGGGCAAAATCCGAGGAGTCGCGTATCTCCTCCCCGCATATGGTGGAGCCGAAGGTTTTGGAGACGTTCATGAATATGTAGAACGCCCCGTCTGGGGGAAGGCAGCTCACCTTGTCAATGGCGTTTACGCGGCTGACGAAATACTCCCGCCTCTCGGCAAATTTTTTGCGCATCTCCTCCACGCATGTCTGGTCGCCGCTGTAAGCCTCGATCGCGGCGTACTGGGCGATGTTGCAGGCGTTGCCGGTGGAGTGGCTGAGGTAGGTGTCCATGAGCTTTATGATCTCCGCGGGTCCCGCGGCAAAGCCTATCCTCCAGCCGGTCATGGCGTAGGTCTTGGATACGCCGTTGACGACCACGGTGCGCTTATAAAGCTCCGGGTCAATGGCGGCGGCGGAGACGAATTTGCCCTCGTAGACAAGCGTGGCATAGATCTCATCGTCGATGAGGTAGAGGTCGTTTTCAACAATTACCTTTGACAGGGCGCGAAGCTCCTCCTCGGAGTAGAGCATTCCCGTGGGGTTGGAGGGGTTTGTGAGGATGACGGCCTTGGTCCGGTCCGTGACCGCGGCGGCAAGCTGCTCCGGGGAGACCTTGAACCTTGTGGACTCGTCGGTTTTGAGGATCACGGGCTTCGCCCCGCACATCCTTATCGCCTCCTCATAGGTCACCCAGTAGGGCGCGGGGAGAATGACCTCGTCGCCGGGGTTGAGCATGACGCGCATAGCGACGTACAGCACGTGCTTCGCGCCGGAGGTTACGCAGATGTTCTTGTTTTCATATTTGACGCCGAAGGTCCTGTCAAGATAGCCGCATATGGCGGCCTTTAGGGGCGCCACGCCCGAAGAGGAGGTATAATAGGACTTGTTCCCTTCGATGGCGGCGATGCCCGCCTCCTTGATGGGGTCCGGCGTGAAGAAATCGGTCTCCCCCGCCCCGAAGCTGACCACGTCCACACCCTGGGACTTGAGCTCCTGGCTGAGGGCGTTGATTGCGAGTGTCGCCGAGGGCTTTATCGCCGAGGCGGCGTTTGACAGGCTTTTCATGATGGTATATCCCCTATCTGCAATTGATTTTACAGTCATTATATGCTCAATCCTGCATTTTGGCAAGAGTATAAGGTCATTTTCATATGAATATGAATTTTTCGCTTGCATCAACATTCATAATTTGTGCATTTTAACACCAACCTGACCTAAGCAAGCGAGGATACAGCTTAAAATATGCAAAATTCGGAAACGCGCCGAAAACGTATCAAACAGCGCGGCGGTGCAAATAATAGCTTACGCAAAGCTTTATGGTCAAGGACCGACAAGGAGGAAATATGAAAAAAGCGTTATATATCGTTCTGGCGCTTATAATGGCGCTCTCACTGGTCTCCTGCGGCAGCTCCGACGCCGACAGGAGCGACAACACCAAGGACGGAGTTATCGGCGACGGGCTTGACGACCTCAAGGACGACCTTCGCGACATGGGCGAGGACATCACCGGCAGCATGGGCACCGGCGGAAACAACGGCACCACCGGAACCAACAACGGCACCGGCACGAACGGCACCACCGGCACAAACAACGGCACCGGTACGAACGGGAACAACGGAACCAACGGTACTAACGGCACTGCCGGTACAGGCAGCGCAAACAACGGCTACGTGCCCGGCAACGGAATGAACCGGTAAGCAAACCTTACAGCAAAACACAAACATACCCACACCGTGCGGTCAACCGCGGGTGTGGGTATGCTTGTGTTGTAAAAGACTCAGCCGTCTCAATTTGATGAAGTCGAGGCGGCATGTACGATTCTTTATTGCTGCTCAATACTCCGGTCAATTTCTCCGTAGATCTCTCTGAACGTATCCTCTGATATTGCCGCTTTTGGCATCCAGAATGAATATAGCGCGCGCAATTCTGGAGAATCACCAAGTAATGAACTCACTTCTTCGTAGGCAAATGTGTTTGCGTCCGTCTCATAAGGCTGTCCCAGATAAACCTCTGTAAAAAAGTCCTCGTTCACATCCAGTTTGCAGGTTTTCCATTCGCCGTCTACAAGCTTATGGCAAACGCCATCATACATAATGACATATTGCCGGCTTTTAATTATCATCTCGTCAAATCGGTCCGGTTGGAGGTATTGGGATGCGTGGCGCAATTCATGAAACAGATA
The DNA here is from genome assembly GCA_947588955.1 of uncultured Oscillospiraceae bacterium. GTDB lineage: Bacteria > Bacillota > Clostridia > Oscillospirales > Oscillospiraceae > RUG626. Next base: position 181,421 of record CANPYX010000002.1, read on the forward strand.
AAACAATTTTTCATAATCAGGACGCCTGTCAAGCCTCGTCAGGTTGATATAAACGGTCCCGCTGTCCGGGTCAAATGTCCCATTTGCGTTTTCATATCCAACCGGCATAGCAAAAGACAGGCAGACATCTAAACCGTTTTCGTGGCAATATCTGTTAAAATAAGTGTGATAGTTCATCGTATGTTTCCTCATAGAGATACAAAGGAAATGTTTTTTGAATTGTCCTTCTCCAGTCCACTCAATTTAACATTATATCATCCAAATGCGAAGAAATCTACTGTCGGCTAAGACGGTTAATTAATTTTTTTACAAAATTTCTGCCATCGAATTGGGACTCAAAAAATATGTGGACTATTACGCCGGAATGTGATACAATATATCCGCAGAAAGGGATAAAAATATGGACATAGAGACAACTGTAGCTCAGGCGATACATTCCGCCGACGACAAAGCCAGATATGACGCCGCGTGCAAAAGGCTTTTATCCGAGAAGTCTATTCTCGCCAGGATCATGCGGCGCTGTGTCCCCGAATACTTAAATTGCAGTGTCGAGGATATTGAGAAGCGTTACATCGAAGGAACGCCGCAGGTCGGCGAGGTGCCGGTTTTCCCAGACGGGCAGTCCCCGATAATTCGCGGTCAGGATACCAGCGACAAAAGCGTGAGCGAGGGAACGGTCACCTACGATATCCGTTTTCAAGCCTTGATCCCTGGCACGGATGACAGGCTGAGCCTTATCATAAATATCGAAGCCCAGAACAAGTATAACCCAGGGTATCCGCTGACCATGCGCGGAATATACTACTGCGCCCGCATGATCTCCTCCCAGTACGGACAGGAATTTGTGTAATCGCACTATGAGCGGCTGAAAAAGGTATACTCGATCTGGATCTGCATGGACCCGCCTAAGGAAAAGGCGAACACGATCATGCAATACGCCATACAAAAAAGAGACGTCTTCGGCAGGACCGTCGAGCCGGTCGAGCATTATGATCTGCTGACGGTCATCATGCTGAATATCGGCAATCCGGAGGAACCGGGCGCGGATAAGCTCCTGAGAATGTTGGGAGTTCTTCTGTCGGGGAAAATGAAGGAAAATGAGAAGCGGGATATTCTGACAAATGAGTACAATATCCCTATGACGCGTGAAGTTGAAAAGGAGGTTACAGCAATGTGCAACTTGAGCCAGGGAATCGAAGACCGCGGGATTCAAATAGGCAGGCAGGAAACTCATATCGATCTGTACTGGTCAATGCTAAATGAACACCATTGGACATCAAAAGAAGCCTTGGACTTTCTCAAAATACCTGTCAACGAGCGTGAAAGCTTCCTGAAGGAAGCGCAAAAGGCAAACATGGCACAGTGGCAACGAGGTTAAAGTGATGTGTAATTTGAGTCAAGCTATTGAAGACCGCGGAATTCAAATAGGGTTTCAACAAGGCTTTAAAGAAGGCTTTAAACAGGGATATAAACAAGGCAGGCGGGAATGCTTTATCAACGTGTACTGGTCAATGCTAAATGAACTCCATTGGACATCGGAAAAGGCCTTAGACTTTCTCAAAATACCCGTCGACGAGCGTGAGAGTTTTCTTAAGGAAGCGCAAAAGGCAAACAACGCGTAACATAAAATATTACTTAAAAAGTGGGGCTGAGGATGGCAGAGCTTTTGAAGGGCGCGCCGGTGGCGGCGAGGATGAATGAGGAGACGCGCGCGCGTGCAGGGGCGCTTCGGGAAATGGGCGTCGTGCCGACGCTGGCGCTGGTGCGCGTGGGTGAAAACCCCGCGGACATCTCCTATGAGCGTGGGGCGGTGAAGCGTTGCGCCGGAGTGGGGATAGAGACGAGGAGCGTCGTACTGTCCGAGGACGTGAGCGAGGCGGAGCTTATTGACACCATCCGCTCCCTGAGCGGGGATAAGTCCGTTCACGGGATACTCATCTTCCGTCCCCTGCCCAGGCACATCGACGACTCCGCCGTCTGCGCCGCGCTGGACCCGGCCAAGGACGTGGACGGAATAACCGACGTCTCCCTCGCCGGGGTGTTTACCGGCAGCGGGCGGGGCTTCTGCCCCTGCACAGCCGAGGGCTGCGCCCGGATACTCGACCACTACGGTATTGACTGCGCCGGAAAGCGGGCGGTGGTCATCGGCAGGAGCCTGGTCATCGGCAAGCCCGTGTCCCAGCTGCTCCTCGCCCGCAACGCCACGGTCACAGTATGCCACACCCGCACACGGGACCTTGCCGGCGAGACGCGCCGCGCTGACATAGTCGTCTCCGCCGTGGGACGCCTCGGCTCCCTCACCGCCGGCCACGTCTCTCCCAGACAGGTGATAGTGGACGTGGGGATAAACGAGCTCCCCGACGGCGGCATATCGGGCGACGCGGACTTTGAGGCGGTGGAGCCCATCGTCTCCGCCATCACTCCCGTACCCGGCGGCGTCGGAAGCGTCACCACCGCCGTCCTCGCCCGCCACACAGTTGAATCTGCTGAGAATCCAAAAAATGGCAAAGCCATTTTTTGATGGGGAAACGTGCGAAAAGCCCTTGCGAAAGGTCTGCGGACCTTTCGCAAGGGCTTTCCTGCTGTCGCGCTGCGCGCGTGACCCGAAGGGTCACACACTTGCGTGACAAAAGGTGATTTTTCCGACGTACATGCCGCCGGAAAAATACTGGATTTTGAGCTTTTTAGTCTAAGTCAGGGGGGCCTGCCTCTTTCACATTTTATATTGTTCTATCCCCTGCCGGAATATGTCTCCGCCTGTGGGGTCGATTCCCACTGTCAGGGGCATTTTTTCTACGTACAGGCGCTTTACGGACTCGCAGCCCAGCTCCGGGAAGGCTATCTCCTCCATCTCCTTTATGGACCTTGCCACGAGAGCCCCGGCGCCTCCCACGGCGCACAGGTAGACGGCGCCGTTTTTCACGATGGAGTCCCGGACATCGTCGGACCTGAGCCCCTTGCCTATCATCGCCGCGAGCCCCAGATCCAGGAGCCTTGGCGTAAAGGCGTCCATGCGGCTCGATGTGGTGGGACCGCAGGCGCCGGTGGGCATACCGTCGTGCCCCGGCGTGGGTCCGGCGTAATATATGACGGCGTCCTTTATTTCAAAGGGCGTCCTCTCCCCCGCGTCAAGGAGCCGGAATATGGCCATGTGCGCCTGGTCGCGGGAGGTGTAAACCGTCCCTGTGAGCAGTACCCTGTCCCCGGCGCGCATTTGCGGAGCGAAACTCCTTATCTCCTCTGACCTTATATCGAATATCTTCTGCACCGTCTTCTCCTCTTGTCAACGCCCGATGTCCTGTATACCCTCACGCGGGCATGTCTCACAGGCTTTGCGGTCTCCTCGCCCTCGCCGGCGGCGTCACCGGTCACAGCTTCGGCTTCGCCCGTCTCCTCCGGCAAGACGCTTTCGGCGCCGTCTGTCCCCGCCTCCGGGTTCTCAAGCTCCCATATGCGCTCGCGGAGCTTTTGGTTCTCCCTCTCCAGCTCCCCGCGTTCTCCCGCGAGGACCTCGATGTAGTCGATGACGTCGCGCCTGTTGAACCCGCCGAACAGCCGTCCGCGGAAGTTGCCCTTCTCCTGCTCCAAGAGCTCCACCGTCCTCTCACGTCTGAAAATTATCGCTGTATCAGTCATTATACTACAACCTCCGCCATATTACAACCAAAATCCCCGCGAAATTTTTTTGCCCTTTACGCCCCTTTTGTCAGCTTTGTCACGGACAAAAATACGTGCGCCGTGTCCCGAACCCCTTGCGGCGCAAGGTACTTCGCGATTTGTCAAAATTTCATGCAAAAGCTTAAAAATATTTTAAACTAAGTATTGCAAAGCTGAGGGATGTGTGCTATAATCAAACCATACCAAAGCATACGAATACTTCGGTGCGGAATAAATTCAAGGAGGAGACACGATGCAGGAAGCAAAAGTAAAGGATATGGAAACGGCTCCGGCGGAGGTTCGGGAGATTTGGGAGCTGCCCTGGCCGAAGCCAACTCCCTTTGAGGAGGAGCGGAAGACGTTCTTTCCCACCGATTCCCTGCCGGGGGCTGTGCGGGAATACGTCCGGGCACTCTCCGAATCCACTCAGACAAGCCCTGAGATGGCGGGGACGCTGGCGCTTGGCGTTCTCGCAACGGCGGGGCAGTCAAAGTACCGCGTGGAGGTGACCCCCGACTGGCGTGAGCCCCTTTGCCTCTACACACTCGCCTCGGCGGAGCCCGGAGAGAGAAAGAGCGCCGTCATCTCGGCGCTTCTGGAGCCCGTGAGGGAGTACGAGCGGGAGGTCAGGGAGCTGGAGGCGGCGGAGGTGGCCTCCAGCGCGGGGCTCAAGGCGGCGCTGGACAAGAGCCTTCAGTCCGCGCAGCGGCGGATGGGCGAATGTACTCCGGGCTCGGCGGAATTTGAACGTGCGGCGGAGAAGGTCAGGCTCGCCGCGCAGGAGGCGGCGTCATTTAAGGAGAAGACCCCCTGCCGCCTGCTGGTGGACGACACCACCCCGGAGAAGCTTGTGGACATCATGTCCTCCAACGGCGGCAGCGTCACAGTCGCCTCCTCCGAGGGCGGTATATTCAGCTACATATCCGCCGGAAGGTACGACTCCTCCGGTGGGCTTGACATTTACCTCAAGGGTCACGCCGGAGACGACATAGCCGTGGACAGGATAGGAAGAGGCGCGAATTTCGTGCGGGAGCCGAGGATAACCGTGATGCTCACGGTCCAGCCTGGGGTGCTTGGCGCGATCATTGGCAACAGGGATTTCAGGCAGCGCGGGCTGACGGCGAGATTCCTTTACGCCCGCTGCCGTTCTATGCTGGGAGCGAGGAAGACAGACCCCGCGCCCATACCCGACGAGGTCAGGGACGCCTATCGGGACCACGTCAGGTTCCTCCTCTCCTCCCCCTACGCCGGTACGATCCGGCTCAGCGAGGAGGCACAGCAGTACAGGAGGGAGTTCCAGGAGATCGTGGAGTCATACTTCCCCAAACGCTGGGCAAACATGCGCGACTGGGGCGGGAAGCTCACGGGGGCGATGGTCAGGATCGCCGCGCTGCTGCATATAAGCTCCGCCCGGAGCGACCCCACCGAAACGCCCATAAGCGGGAAAACAATGGCGAACGCCGGGTCCGTCGCCGGCTTTTTCGCCATGGAGGCGGAGGCCGTTTACGACGTCTCCGAATGCTCGGAACTTTCCAAGGACGCGGAATATATCTGGAACAGGCTGGTCTCGGAGAGGTTCATGTCTCTGCCGAGAAGGGACCTGTACAGAATGTGCACCTCCCGCTTCTCCTCCGTCCGGGAATTTGACAGGGCGCTGGGATATCTGGGCGACCGGGGCTATATCCGGGAGGTCACCACCCACCCCATAGGCGTGCGCGGCACGCGCTACGTCGTCACAAATCCCTCGTCCGCCATGACATACTGACAAATCCCCAAACCCCGCTCCCTCCGGCGCTTTTCCGCCCTTCCAAATCCCTGCCGCTCCGTGACACACCCGACAAACCTCACCGGGCGGTGATCGTTTCGGTGACCGACGGCGGTCGGTCATCATCGGGCTTGACGGACGGCAGACCTCGAATAAGCGGGTCCGGTTCGGCGGTATACATTTCCTCACATTCCCGCTGGGCGGCTATCAGGATATTGACAGCTTTCTCGGAAGCACGGAACATTTTTAAATACATCTCCTTATAATCCGGCATATTCTCACCTCCAAGGCAAAGTATAGGACATATTGTCCAATTTGTCAATATAAACCTCTTCGCCGGTGTATATTGTCAATGGTGATGAATATGCGTCTACGGATACGCGATTTGCGGGAGGATGCCGACCTGACACAGCGCCAGGTGGCGGAAGAGCTCATGTGCGACCAATCCCTGTACTCTAAATACGAGCGCGGCGAGCGGCCGCTCCCCCTGGAGGCGGCGGTGAAGCTGGCGGTCTTTTACAAGACGAGCTTGGACTATTTGGTGGGCCTCACAGACGATCCCGTACCGCGAAGCTGACTTTGAAAGCGGCAGGAGATGGATCTCCCGCCGCTTTCTTTTTTATGAACATTTTTCACGGAGGTGTTAATTGCAACAACGGTGAGGCGTGGGGGTTGCGTGATGGGGGCGGCGGGGGTATAATAGAGGACAAACAACACTCCGATAGAGGAGGTCCGGGGCTCCGGTAATACGGGAAGGCGGAACAAAAAAGCGGAGGTGACGCCATGACGCAGGCGGAAAGGCGGGAGTTTTTGATACGGTATCTTCTGCGGGAGGAGCGCGGGGTGTGGCCGGCGGAGCTGCCGGACGGGAGCGCGGAGCAAAAAAAGCTCCTACGATCTTTGATGAACGTCCGCCCGCCGCGCCCCATCGGGGAGGATTTTCTCGCGGTTCAGGACGAATACCTGCGGGAGGAGACGGCGCGAAAGGGCGTCACGGACATAGCGGATCTCACGCCCGTGGAGCCGGGAATATATCTTTGGCAGGGCGACATCACCGCCCTCAAATGCGGCGCCATCGTCAACGCCGCCAATTCCGGTCTCACCGGCTGCTATGTCCCATGCCACGGGTGTATCGACAACGCCATACACACCTACGCCGGGGTACAGCTTCGGCTTGCCTGCGCGGAGCTTATGGAAAAGCAGGGTCACGGGGAGCCCACCGGACAGGCAAAGCTCACCCCCGCCTACAACCTGCCCTGCCGCTATGTGCTCCACACCGTGGGACCGATCGTATACGGCAATGTGACCGGGACAGAGCGGGGTCTGCTCGCCTCCTGTTACCGCTCCTGCCTGGCTTTGGCGCGGCAAAACGGGATAGGAAGCGTGGCGTTCTGCTGTATCTCCACCGGCGAGTTTCACTTCCCCAACGAGGAGGCGGCAAGGATAGCCGTTGACACGGTGCGGCAATACAGGGGCGATACGGAGGTGATATTCAATGTCTTCAAGGATGCCGATCACAAAATCTACAGGAAGCTACTGGGATAATATCCCCAGGCTCCGAAGGGCTGTTGACGAGGCGGACGCCGTCGTCGTCGGCGCCGGCGCGGGGCTGTCCGCCGCCGCGGGTTTTACGTATTCCGGGGAGCGGTTTAAGAAGCATTTTTCTGACTTTGCCGAAAAATACGGCTTTTCGGATATGTACTCCGGTGGCTTTTATCCCTTCCCCGCGCCGGAGGAATTCTGGGCGTATTGGAGCCGGTATATCTTCATCAACCGCTATACGGACGCCCCCAAGCCGGTATATGACCGGCTTCTTACGCTCATCTCCGGCAAGGACTTTTTTGTGATAACCACCAATGTTGACCACTGCTTTCAAAAGGCGGGCTTTGACAAGAGGCGGCTTTTTTACACCCAGGGCGATTACGGGCTCTTTCAGTGCTCGAAGCCCTGCCGTCAGGAGACATTCGACAACGAGCCCGTTATTCGCCAAATGCTGGAACGGCAAAGAGATATGCGGGTCCCCACCGAGCTACTCCCCCGCTGTCCCCGCTGCGGCAGACCCATGACGCTGAACCTTCGCTCCGACGACCGTTTTGCTGAGGACGAGGGCTGGCACGAGGCGGCGGAGCGGTACGAGAGCTTCCTGCGCGCCCATAAAAGCGGCAAGGTCCTATACCTGGAGCTGGGCGTGGGCTTCAACACCCCCGGCATAATTAAATTTTCCTTCTGGCGCATGACGGCGGAAAACCCCGGTGCGGTGTATTCCTGCGTAAATAACGGACAAGCCGTCTGCCCATCTGAGATTGCCAACCGCTCCATCCTTCTTGACGCCGACATTTCCCAAGTCCTAAAGGACCTGTGAGCGCCTTTGTGGCTCGTAACGCAAAACCGGTGCTTGCTTCGGTTTCATACCGCGCGAGGGAGCGGATCGGAGCGAGACAGAATCGTAAAACCCGACCTTGAATAAGGTTGACATGAAAAGCAGCCGGTTTTTGCCGGCTGCTTTTGCTTTATCTGTCTGTAAGACCGAGGCTGACGCGGAAATATGTAACCTGCCGAGTAAGGTTGGCAGAGGCTTACGCCTTGCGCTCCTTGAGCTCGGACTCCATCTTTGTGAGGGTGTTCTTGTCCAGGTTGTAGATGACGCCCAGGCCAACAAGCTGAAGGGCGGCGGAGAAGAGGTACGCTCCGGGGACGAGATAGCGCATATTGCGGGCGACCTCGGCGATCTGGTTGCCCTCGTTTTCCTCCACGTATCCCAGCGCCACCATGATTACCAGAATCAGGGACGGTCCAAGGCCCTGTGCCAGCTTGCGGAAGAAGGAGTGGAGGGCGTAGACGGTGCCCTCCTCGCGGGTGCCGTGCTTCCACTCGTTGTAGTCTATGGCGTCGCCCATCATGGACCAGCTGACGGTGGAGTAGATACCCATGCCCAGGGCGTTTATGAGCTGGCAGCCCACGTAGATGCCGATGCCCTTGCCGTCGGGGGTGATGGGAAGTATGAGCATCAGCACACAGGCGGCGATGCTGACGAAGGCGCCCACTACGGACAGCTCCTTCTTGCCGTACTTACCCACCATCTTCCTGGCAAGCGGCGTAAAGAGGATGATGGGCAGCATGGAGAACATGGAGACAATGCCGGAGATGCGGGCGTTGTGGAAGTAGGACTGGAACAGCACGGTGACGGCGGCGGAGGCGCCCTGCATTCCCAGGAACATACCCATGGCGGCGAGGGTCGCGCCCACGGCGGGACGGTTGCTCAGGAAGTTTTTCATGGCCTTGAGGACGTTGAACTTCTGCCGCTCCTCGGAGACCTTCACGTTGTCCTCCACCCGTATGACGGTGTTGGCGATCATGAAGCGGAAGGCGATAAAGCCCAGGACGCCCATGACCAGGGCAACGAAGAACACCCGCTCGCCCATGATGTTGTTGTTGGAGTCGTAGATGAGGATGGGGATGAGCGCCATGGTAGCGAGATTGCCCAGCATGGAGCCCACGCTGCGCCAGGCGGACAGGCTTGCCCTGTCGCCGGGGTCGTCGGAGATGAGGCTGAGAAGCGAGCCGTAGGGGACGTTGGCGATGGTGTAGAAGGCGTCCCAGATGACGTAGCCGCAGATGAACACGATGCCCTTGATGATCTCCTGGTCCTTGGGTATCCATGGGATGAAGCACAGCGCGCCCGCGAACATAAGCCCCACAGAGCCGAATGAGATGTATGCCAGGAACTTGTTGCGCCTATACTTGTGGCGGTCAGCGTCGATTATGGAGCCGAGCAGGGGGTCGTTGATGGCGTCCCAGATCTGGCACACCAGCAAAAGGGCGGCGTAGATAACGGAGTCCATCTTCATGAACTGGGTCCAGAAGATGAGCATTGTGCCCTTCAACGCGAAGGACATGTTGCAGCCGAAATCGCCGGCGGCGTAGGCCAGGGAGTCGCGTATGCCGAATTTGCGCGGGGAGGTCTGGTCTTTAACATTGGATTTGGCCATGGGATTTCCTCCTTTTAAAAATATACTATTTAATGCCTTCTTCCTGTTTTGGCGGCTGTCACGCCTTGTCGATTTTTATAAGCTGGGCGTTGAGGGACTGGAGGAACCCGTCGGGCAGGAGCCCCGCGGCAAGACCCATCATCTTCTCCGGCGACATTGCCTTCATCATGTCCCACATGCCCTCGCCGGGCTTGATGTCGAAGTTGGTGGCAAGCTTCACTGCCTTGGAGACAATGGCGTAGACCTCCGGGCACGACGCCATATCCCCCAGGGTATCGCGGACGGACCACTTGCCCTCAGGGAACTCCATGGGGGCGGAAAGGTCCATGCTCCCCACGGTCTTGAACCAGTTGGCGACGCCCTCGGCGCGCTCCCTTGCCTCCGGGAGTGTGTAGATGTCGGGCTCCGTCTCCACCTTCTCCAGCGTGGCGGTGTCGCACTCGTCCCCCGCCACGGCCTTGAGGATGTTGAAGCCGTCCCTCAACGCGACGGTGAACTCAAAGACCTTGTCCGCCTCCTGCTCCCCTACCGGCTCACCGTTCAGATAGAGAGTTACCTTGGGCTGGTTTGAGTAGACCTTCACAAGGGTGGTCTCCCCTGCCCTCTGCGCGTAGCGTTTGCCGCAGATGTGGACCATGGGTTCGGGGTTCCAGTATGCCTTGTAGATGTAGTAGCTGTCCTTGCGCGTCTTTCTGTCCATGGTGACGAGGCCCTTGTTGTTGCGGCCAGCCACGCCGCCCTCGTTACGCGCGGCGCAGCCGAAGTCGAACATGTTCCACACGTGGCTGGACCATATCCATGGCCGGTCGTTGAGGACCTTTGCCATGTGCTCGTGGTAGAGCGCCTGGTACTCCTCGGAGTAGTCCTTGCACTTTGGATCGGGACCGTGGTAGGTGATGATGCCCTCACAGCCGTACTCGGAAAGCCCAAGGCAAATGTTTGGATTGACCCTGTGGAAGTTGTCAAGCCAGGGCCCGTTGTCCTCCATCTTCCCACCGTACCAGCCGAAGTAGTGGTTGTAGCTCACAACGTCGGTGATGTGCTGCATGGGCGAGTCAATGGGCGTCATGGATACGTGGGCGATGGTTGTGAGGCGCGTGGGGTCCAGCTTGTGGGCAAGGGCGTTGAGCTCCACGTGGTTCTCCACCAGCTTTTCGCTGATGCCGCCAATGAGGATCTCGTTGGAGATGCCCCAGAAGCATATGGACGGGTGGTTGTAGTTCTGGACTATCAGCTCCGTAAGCTGCTGGACGCAGTTTTCGTGGGCGGCGGGGTCAGCATTGAATACGGAGATGAAGGGTATCTCCGCCCAGACCACAAAGCCCAGCACATCGCAGGCGTTGTAGAAATCCTGTGAGTGCTGATAGTGGGCAAGGCGTATGGTGTTGGCGCCCAGCTCCTTGATGATAGCGGCATCCTCCCAGTGGTCCTCGGCGGTGAGGGCGTTACCTATGTAGAGCCTGTCCTGGTGGCGGGATACGCCCCGGAGCGGCGTGGGCACGCCGTTCAAAATGAAGCCGCGCTCAGGGTCGCAGGAGAAGGAGCGGACGCCGGAATTGACGGTGAGCTCGTCATACGCCTCGTTGCGGCGCTGGAGCGTGGCGGTGACGGTGTAGAGGTACGGGTCGTCCGGGCTCCACAGGAACGGGTCGGGGACAAGAAGCTCGATGGCGGTGTCGTCCGCGGGCCGGCAGCCGGAGGCAACCTCCAGCTCGTCCTCGCCTTTGACGCTGTAGAGGACCGTGAAGTTGGGGTCGGGGTTTGTGACGAATGTCTCGATCTTGAATTTCGCGCCGCCGCATTTTTCGCATAGGGTGGGCGTCACCATTATGCCGGGTCCGCCGTGGTAGTCAAGGTCGAAGTGGGTCTCCGGCACGCAGATGATGTTGACGCCCCGGTAGAGGCCGCCGTAGAAGGTGAAGTCGGCGGACTGGGGGTAAACGCTGTCCCTGTACTCGTTGGAGCAGTTTATCACCAGCAGGTTCTCCCCCTCGGTTACACACAGGTCGGTGACGTCGGCGCGGAAAGCGGAGTAGCCGCCCTCGTGGTATGCCACCTCCTGACCGTTGAAGAAAACCGTCGCCTGCTGCCCCGCCGCAAGCACCTCAACGTAGACGCGCCCTCCCTTAAGCGGCTGCTTCGGCGTGGGGAAGCTCCTGGCGTACCAATAGCTTCCCCTGTCATAGCTTCCGTTCCCGTCGTGACCGTCCACCGCGTTCCAGGTGTGCGGCAGGTCCACATCCTGCCAGTCAGCCGGGAGCGACACCGGAAGTCCGGCGTTTCTTTGGATGAACTTCCATCCCTTGTTTATGTTGATGACTTGTCGCATTGCTCTCCTCCTTTTTGTGTTGTGATTTCATTCAATCCGCCAATTTTTCCAAGGTCTGATTACATTTTAATGTATAAAATGACGCAGAACAAATATCATTTTTTGCTTTTCCTATATACAAACGGATATATATGTGATAAAATAGCCTGTAGGAGCCAATTAAAGGGAAACGAGGTGGGAACCGTGAGCGTAACTCTGACGGCCATGCGGTATTTTGTTGAAGTGGCAAGGCGCGAGAGCTTTACCGAGGCGGCGGCTCGCCTCTATACGGCGCAGTCGAACCTCAGCAAAACGGTCTCAGGGCTTGAGCGGTCGCTGGGCGTTGAGCTCTTCTGCCGCGACGGGCGCTATGTGCGGCTCACCGACGCCGGGAAGCTGCTCTACAATGAGTGGTCCCAGGCATTGGAGCAGATCGACAGTGCCATTCTCCAGGCGCGGAAGCTGGAACAGACGCGGAACAACACCGTGACTATCGGAGTTTTGGAGGGGATGAGCATCGCCTCCGGCGCGCCGGAGATGTTAAAAGAGCTGCAAGCGGGAAGTCCCGGCCTGCTCGTCCGGCTGGAACGGGGCGACCTCAGACATATCTGGCTGGAATTTGAGGCGGGAAGGTACGATCTCATTGTCACCAGCGAGCTTCGCCAAAGCCCGCACGCCGTACCTCCCTCCTGCGTCAGGCACGTGGCTGACACCTGCTGCGGCGTTGTTGCCATCAACGCCGAGAACCCCATGGCGAGGCACAGCGCCCTGACACTCTCCATGCTTCGCGATGAGAGCTTCGTGTCCCTGTCCAGGACATATTCGCCGGAGGGTTACGCCCTCATTCGTCAGGCGTGCCGGCAGGCGGGCTTCGAGCCCAGGGTGACTCTGGAGGCGTCCACCTTCGAGACGCTGATGCTTTACGTTGAGACGGGCGCGGGCGTTGCCGTTTTGAGCGGGAACAACCGTCTTATATCCGATTCCAACATCCGCCTCATACCCCTGGAGGATTTCTTATTCGACACGGCAGTCTATTGGCGCTCCGACCCCTCCTCCCCCGTCGTCCGCGCCATCAAAAGCATCATGTAGCCCACCAAATATACACTAAGGACGCCCCGATATTTGGGCGTCCCGCTTTTTTAACTTAAGGGTGATCCGCTACCGCCGGCAGGCAGAACCGTGCCCGTAGGCGCCGGTCATTTCAGCGTAATATATTTCGGGTCGGCGGATGTGCACCGGGGCCAGAATTCCGTACCGGCTCCGTTTGGGTCCCCTGTCTTCATGAAATTGGTCCAGTAGGTGACCATCTTATCCGACAGCTCCCGGTCATGCTTCTCCATCGGACGCCAGCAGTAGTCCAGGCTCCCGAACACGTACCACAGCTCGGCGGAGTGGAAGGACCCCGCGTCGTCGCCGGGGAGCTTCCTGTCGAAGTAATAGACCCAGACGGGGCTGTCCGTATGCGCGGCGTAGGCGATGTTGCCCCGGTGCATGGGGCTGTTTTCCGGGCAGGGGTTCTCCTTTGACGCGGTCAGATCATCGCCGTTGGCGCCGAGAATATAGGGCACCGGAGCGCACTTGCCCTGAGCGATTAGCTCGTTCACGTCCTCGGAAATGAGCTCCCCGTCTATGACGGGCACGTATGGCATACCCTTTCGCCGGATAAACGCCTGTGCAAGGGCCTTTTCAAGGGCGGGAAGCAGCTCCTCATAGGCGGCGGTGCGAAGTCTCTCCTCACCGCCTCCAAGGGCGTCGATAAGGTCGTCCGCGAAGGTCTCCGCGGCCTCCCGCGTCCTGGTCACACCCAGGGGGTTTTTGTATCCGCCGCCGCTCTGGAGGATCATTTTGTGGAAAAGCCCCCGCGCCGCCCGTGAAACAGCCAGGATTTGCAGGCTCATTGCCCCGGCGGACTGTCCGAATACGGTGACGTTTTCAGGGTCCCCGCCGAAGGCGGCGATGTTTTCCCGTACCCACCGGAGCGCCGCGATCTGGTCCCAAAGGCCGTAATTGCCGCCGCAGGGGGCGCGCCCCTCGGAAAGAGCCGGGTGGCACAGGAAGCCCAGCGCGCCAAGCCGGTAGTTGACTGTCACGACGATGACCCCCCGGCGGACAAGCTCAGCTGCCACAAAGGGCAGGTTGCTGCCGGCGCCGCCCATGAACGCGCCTCCGTGGACGTAGACCGCCACCGGGAGCTTCTCCCTCTCCCCCTCCGGTGCCCACACGTTCAGGTAGAGGCAGTCCTCGGATATGGGCGCGTCAAAATCAGGATTCGAATAGAACTCCTTTTTATAGAAGGTGTCGTTGGGGTTGCCGAACTGTACGCTCTTATTGCCCCACCTGTCGGCCCTCAGCACACCCTCCCACGGCTCCGGCGGCTGGGGACGGCGGAAGCGCCGGTCTCCCGTGGGCGGCGCGGCGTAGGGTATCCCTTTAAAAACGGCGCATCCGTCCAGGGATACGCCCTCGACTCTTCCGTATTTCGTTGAAATAATAGTCATGTTCTTCTCCTTTCTGCCCGCGGGCACGGAAAGCATTTACTGGTTCCTTTGCCTGTACTCCTGGGGCGTAAGACCGGTCTGTTCGCGGAACACCTTGGTAAAGTACGATGAATAGCTGATTCCCACCCGCTCGGATATGCGTGTGATGGACAGGCTCGTCTTTGTGAGCAGCTGCTTTGCCACGGCGATACGTTTTTTCGTGATGTAGGAGGAGATGGACATCCCCGTCTCCTTCTTGAATACCCGCCCCAGGTGTCCGGGACTTATGTGGACCATAGCGGCAAGCTCGTCTCTCTGCAGGTTCCCCTCGGAAAGGTTGTCGCTGATGAGCTTTTTCACCTGTTCCACGATCTGGGCGGAGTTTTCCATGTCCTCCATGTTCAGACCCCGCCGTCCTCGTTTTCCAGCTTCTCCTCCACCCGCCTGAGGATCGCCGCCAGCTCGTCATATGGGAGCGGCTTCAAAAGGTAGTCGTCCACGCCCAGCCTCAGCGCCTCAAGGGCGTAGGAGAATTCCGCGTGTCCGGTATAAAAAACCGAGTGTATCTCTGGCCTGTTGCTCCGTATCCATTTGATGAGCTCAAGCCCTCCGGCGCCGGGCATTTCGATGTCCGTCACCACAATGTCCACGTCCTTCTTGCAGAGAATATCAACAGCCTCGTCAAAGCTGTGCGCTTTGTAGAGACGGGAAACGTTAAGCCCGTCCCAGTCAACACCGGCCTCCAGGCCGAGAATGGCAAGCTTCTCATCGTCCACAATCAGGACGGAATATTTTCTCATTTACTATCCTCTCGTTTCCTAAATGTCTTCATCATCCAGCTCCACGTCGTCGGAAATGTACGGTATGCGGACCGTTGTCACGGCTCCGTTTTCACTGCGTATCTCCATATCCGCCCTGTCCCCGTAGACGATCTTCAAACGGTTATATATGTTGGTGAGCCCGATGTGACCTCCGTCAATCTCATGGTTGCGCCAATCGGAGCTCAGCACGTTTTCGCTGTACCCCATGCCGTTGTCCCGTATCTCGATCACCAGCGTCTCGCCGTCCCCGTCAAGGCTCACATTTACGCTCGCCAGGAAGGGCTTGCCGGGTACAGAGGCGTATTTAACCGAGTTTTCCACGAAGCCCTCAATGACAAATGGCGGCACCAAAGCGCCCCGCAACTTTTCGGGGGAGTTTATTTCACAGCGTATGTCGCTGCCGTAGCGTATCCGGGATATCTCGATGTAGCCCCGCACGTGCTCCAGCTCCCGCCACAGCTCCACCATCTCGGAGGCGTCCCGGAACATGTACCGGGAGTACGCCACCACCGCGGTGGATACCTTCTGGATGGCGTCATAATCCTGCCTCTGGGCGAGGGAGTATATGATGTTGAACATATTCGCGTAAAAATGGGGCTTTATCTGAAGCTGCAAATACTGCATCGTCGCCTTTTGCACACGCAGCTCGCTTTCGTATTTCTCAATCTTCAACCGCTTTATCTGACTGACCATATGGTTGAAGGAGCGGGTGAGCGTCCCAAGCTCCAAAATTCGCGAGTCCGTGGCAATGCTTATGTCCAGGTCGCCTCCCGCCACCTCCTCCATGCTGCCGGCAATGGCGTTGATTGGCCTGCCCACCTTGGCGTTCAGCCGTTTGAACATCAGCGGCAAGGCCACCATCAGCGACAGGATCAGCAGCGCCGACACCGCGTAGTAGGCGGCCATGTTTCCGATAATAGTCCGCCGTGGCGTCAAAATACCGAAATACCAGCCGGAGCGGTCGGAGATGTAGCCCGTTTGCAGGCACAGCCTTCCGCCAACCCGTATATACTTTCCTTCAGTTTCCGGACCCAGCGGTCCGGTGAGCCCGGAGCCCGCCAGAATCCTGCCGCCGGAGGAGACAAACGCCATGTCGGAGCCGTTGGGATTGGCGTATTGAAGCGTTTTTAAAAGCTTCCCTGACGATACGCAGACAACAATGTAGCTGGAGTCAATGCGCATGATGCGCAGAAGGTGCGTCCCGCTATCTCCCTCAAAGACCATATAACGGTCGATCCCGTAAAGCTCATCAGCCAAAATTTTCTCGCCAAAGTACGTTTTCAGCTCCCTGCGGACCGGGAAGCTACCGTCCTTGCCCGCCTCCAAAGTGAACACCTCCCCGTCGCGAGGGGTGCAAACCACAATGGACTCGATCATATCTGACCAGCTGACAAGGCTCTGCAGGCTCGTCATCACCTCGATGCGCGCCTGGGAAAGCTCGGCAGGGTCCATCTCGCTTCCAAGGATGCGGAACCTGGAGGGCACGACTGCCGTTTCCCCGCCGTACAGCGATTCATAAATGAAGCTGTCCACACCATCCAGTGCGGACTCTATATCCTCTTGGACAATGTGGACATTTTCGCGTATGTTCTGCTCCGCCCTGCGGGTGAGGCCGGCGAGTATAAAGACCTGTGCGGTCAGAGATATCACCGCCAGCACGGCAGTGAGGCCGAGCCAGTACTTTCTGAGCCAGCTGTTGAGTGATATCTCTGACGCCATAAGACGCACCTTATCCTTTCACCGCGCCGACGGTCAGGCCCTTCATGTAATACTTCTGGAAGAAGGGATACAGAATGATCATGGGCAGCATTCCCACCACGGCGATGGCAAGCCTCAGTGACAGGGAGGGAATCGAGGCGGAATCCGTCGCTACGCTGGACGCGTCCATGGATTGGGCCAAATACTGGGCGTTGGTAAGCATATTGTTGAGAAGCGCCTGGATACCGACCAGGTTCTTGTCTGTTATATAGTATAAACTATTTGTCCAGTCATTCCAATACATAAGCGCCTTCATAAAGCCGATGGTCGCCAAAATCGGGAGGCTCAGGGGAAGAACAATCTTGAAGAAGATCCCGAATTCGCTCTCGCCGTCCATGCGTGCGCTCTCCAAAACCTCCTTGGGTATGTTGTTCTGGAAGTAGGAGCGGCAGATCATGATGTGGAAGGAGGAGCACAGAAGGTTTGGTATGAGCAGCGCCCAGATCTTGTTCTTTATATGGAACATCTGGGTCCACATCATGTAGCTGGGCACGAGGCCGCCGGAGAAGAGCATGGTAAAGAGAACAAAGAAGCTGAGAAAGCTCTTGCCCGGAAGCTCTGGGACCGTCAGCGTGTAAGCGAACATGGTGGTGATTATAATGCTCGCCAGGGTGCCCACCAGAGTCACGATGATGGTTATCATGTAGGAGCGGAACACGCTGCCCTCGGCAAATATATATTTGTATGCCGACAAATCGAAATTTTTGGGGATAAGCGAATAGCCGTACTTGATGATGTCAGCCTCGGCGGACATGGAGGACATAATGAGAAGCGCCAGGGGAAACAGCACCAGGAAGGACATGATTATCATGATGATGTGGTCCGCGACCTGGAATTTCGTGTCTTTTCTTACCATTATTGTACCCTCCTTAGAACATGGCATTCTCACGGCTTATCTTGCGGGTGATGGCGTTGGTGATCATCACCAGCACAAAGCCGACGACGGATTGATAGAAGCACGCCGCGGCGGACATGCCCATGTTGGCGGTGTTCATAAGTCCCCGGTACACGTAGGTGTCGATGGTCTGCGTGACGTCCAAAATGGCGCCGGAGTTCATAGGCACCTGATAGAACAGGCCGAAGTCGGAGTTGAAGATCTTGCCAACCTGGAGGATGGTCATGGTGATGATGGTGGGGATGAGGCAAGGGACTGTGATGTTGATAAGCTGGTCCCACCTGGAGGCTCCGTCAAGGCTGGACGCCTCATAAAGACCGGGGTCAATGGCGGACATATTGGCAAGGTACAGGATGCAGTTGGTGCCTGTCATTTGCCAGAAGTGTACGAACACCAGGATGAACGGCCACCATTTTTTCTCGGAATAGAAGGAGACGGACTCTAAGCCAAGGGGCCGCAGGATGTGCATGTTGATAAAGCCCGTGTCGCCCGCCAGCAAAGCGTTGGCAAGGTAGGAGACGATTATGACGGACAGGAGGCCGGGGAACAGGATGACGGTCTGGTAGACCTTCCTTGACATGTTGCTCTTTAGCTCATGGAGGAAGTATGCCGTCAGTATGGCGATGACCGTACCCAGGACGATAAACGCCAGGTTGTAAAGGAGCGTGTTGCGGATCATGATCCATGAGTCCGCGCTGGTGAACAGGAACTTAAAGTTTTGAAGGCCGACCTTCTCCGAACCGAAGATACCGCCGGAGACTGTGTAGTGCTCAAACGCCAGGATAAGTCCGGACATGGGGATGTAGTTGTTGATGACAAAGTATATAATGGCGGGCAGCGCCATTATGTAAAAGGGCCAGCACCGTTTCAGGCGCTTTGCAAGCGTGCTGTTCCCCTTCTTTTTCTTGGATGGTGCCGTTTTCGCGGGAGCTGCTGTGGTCATGGAACTTTCCCCCTTGATATTTTTTCGTAAGGCCGCGCGGCGTAGTGCCGCGCGACCTGAAAAACGAAGCTCGTATAACTTATTTGCCCAGGAACTTGTCAAGCTGCGCCTGCTTCTCGGCGATGACCTTGTCGATACCGGCGTCCTTGAGGGCGTTGAGGAACTCAGGCAGCGCTGTCTCGGGGTCCATTGAGCCGCATTCCAGGCCCGTCCGATACCGGGTGCAGATGTTGTCCAGGGCGGTGATCTCGTTGGTCACCGGGGAGGGGTCGAAGGCGAAGCCGAGACCGGCGGATTTCTGGGCGTTGGTGTTGCTGTCGTCCAGCTTCCGGGCGTAGTCCGGGTCCTCGGTGCACCAGATGATGCGGTTCGTGTTGGAGATATTGGCGCCCAGATGGTATCCGCAGGTGCTGGCATCCTGACCGGCGGGATACTCGCCCAGGCCGTCCTCATTCAGGACATAGTGCTCGCCCTCAATGCCGTAGCTGATGAGGTTGCCGATCTCCTTGTCGGAGAACCACAGGTTCAGGAACTTCATGCAGGCCTCGGCGTGCTTGGTGTTGGACATGACGGTGTAAGTGACGTTGTTGTAGGTACGGGCCACGGGGGTGCCGCCGCCCAGCATCACGGTGCCGATGGGCTTGCCGCAGGTGGTGGTCTGATAGAACTCAGTGTTGAAGTCGGTCTGGCCCAGGGTGCAGAAGGCCGCGTCGTTCTGGGTCAGCACCACAAAGCCGTCGGTCTGGGTCTGGATGTCCTTGCTGGACCAGCCCTTCTCGTACCAGTCGTGCATGACCTCGCACAGGTGCTTGTACTCGTCGGTGGCGAAGAGGTTCACCACCTCGCTGGTCTTGCCGCCGTCCATCAGGACGCCGTAGCAGTTGCCCAGGTCGTCCCAGGTGCCGTAGTTGAAGGTGTAGGCGGTGGAGCCGTTGAGGGTCACAAAGGGGGTCATCTCGGGCTTCCCGGCCTTGACGGCCTCCAGGACAGCGCCCCAGTCGTCGATGGTCTCGACGCCCGCCACCATGTCCTCCAGGTGCAGCTCCTCCACCACGTCCTTGCGGTACAGGATGCCCATGTTCCAGGCGTAACCGGCGTAGATGGGGATGGCGTACTGGTGCCCGTCCACCTGGCCGGACTTCAGGTAATCTCCCTCCTTGGCGATGATGTCCTGGCCGTACTGCTGGATGAGGTCCGTCAGGTCATAGGCGGCGCCCTGGGCCACGGCGTTCAGATAGCCGCCGTAGTTGGCCAGGATGTCCACATCCTCGGTGCCGGAGAGGAACAGGGAGTACTGCTGGAACCACTGGCCGAACTGGTAGACCTTGAATTCCACCTCGACCCCGATCTTCTCCCGTGTGATGGCGTTGACCTTCTCCATGACCTTGTCCAGGTCGTCGGTCTTGCCGGAGGTGGGCAGATATATCTTGATCTTCTCCACTTCCCCGCTGCCGCCCTTATCGTTGTTCCCACCCTTTTCGCAGGCGGTAAGGACGGAGAGCAGCATAATAAATGTAAGTACAAGCGCAATGATCTTCTTTTTCATGGGTATCCTCCTTAATTAATTGGGATGTCTGAATTGTACAAAAAATCCGTCCCTGCCGCTATAATTTTTGGTGTAATTATTTTATACTTTTAGAACATTTTCCCGTCAAAAAGTTCCAACTTTCATTGAACGGAACCAATTTTATTTGAGAGAAAATTAATATTGAAAGCGTAATTTGCTAAAGCACAAATAATTTGAAAGCCTCCGGTCGGTCCGGAGGCTTTCGGGTTATTTAAGCAGTTCTTTTATCGACTTGGCTATCCCACCGGCGGTAAGGCCGTAGTAGTTGAATACCTCCCGGCTGGTTCCTGTGATGACAGGGGCGTCGGGGAGAGAGAGGTTTTTAACAAAGCGGGGGCAATGTTCCCCTATTTGCTGAGCCACCATGGAGCCGAGGCCGCCTGTGGGGGCGTGCTCCTCCACGGTGACGATTAGCTTGGCGCTGCTTGCGTATTTCAAAAGCGTCTCGACATCCAGGGGCTTTACACAGTACATGTCGAGGACGGTACAGCTTATCCCCTCCCCCGCTAAAAGCTCCGCCGCCTCTAAGGCGGGGCGCACCGTCTCGCCGCAGGCCACCAAAAGCACGTCCGTACCCTCTCTCAGGACCGTCGCCCGATTCATCTCAAAGGGGCAGTTTTCTTCGGTGTAGACGTCCTCCACGGTGTTCCGGCCCACCCGGATGTAGGCGCCCTTTTGATCCTGCAAAAGCGCCTCCATGAGCTTTTTCGTCTGGTGCCGGTCCGAGGGCAGATAGACGCGCATGTTGGGGATGGCGGCCATGGCGGCGATGTCCTGGGCTGAGTGGTGGCTCATGCCCAATGCCCCGTAGCTGACGCCGCCGGAGATTCCGATGAGCTTGACGTTAGTGTTGGAGTAAGCCACGTCCACCTTGCACTGCTCATAGCTTCGGGTGGAGAGGAAGCTTGCCGGTGAGAAGGCGTAGGGCTTCTTCCCGCAGGAGGCAAGGCCCGCCGCGATGCCGACCAAGTCCTGCTCGGCGATGCCCACCTCAACAGATTGCTCCGGGAAGGCATCAAAAAAAGGCGTCATGGAGGCGGAGCCGCGGCTGTCGGAGCACAAAGCCACTATGTCCCGATCATTTTTCGCGTGCTCCATCAACGTCTCGCAAATTGCCTGCCGGTTGGGGATCTTATTGGACATGTTGAGCCGCCTCCTTTCCCCGTAAAAAGTCCGCCTTAATTTGCTCGTACTCCGCCGCCGTGGGAACCTTGTGGTGCCAGCCGGCCTTATTTTCCATGACGGGAGAGCCGTACCCCTTGACGGAGTTTGAGACAATCACCGTGGGCCTGCCCTTCACTGTTTTTGCCGTCTCAAATGCCACATCAAGAGCGTCGATGCTTGTGCCGTCCACGCTCAGGACATTCCACCCGAAGGCCGCCCAGCGCCGATCTAAGGGGTCCTCCGGCATCACTTCTTCGGTTGAACCGGAGATCTGGAGGCGGTTACGGTCAATGACGGCGCAGAGGTTATCAAGGCCAAACTTTGACGCCGCCATTGCCGCCTCCCAGACGGAGCCCTCCGCAAGCTCCCCATCGCCCATAATCGTGTAAACGCGGTAGTCCCTCTTGTCCATCTTCCCAGCCAGTGCCATCCCCACGCAAATGGGAAGGC
This sequence comes from uncultured Oscillospiraceae bacterium, assembly GCA_947588955.1. Classification (GTDB taxonomy): domain Bacteria; phylum Bacillota; class Clostridia; order Oscillospirales; family Oscillospiraceae; genus RUG626. The sequence goes on from CANPYX010000002.1 coordinate 203,215, forward strand.
CGTGGCCCAAAGAGCCGGAGTTCATCTCAATTCCCGGCAGGACGTTGTGGGGGTGTCCAATGTAGGGCGAGCCCAGTTTGTTAAAACGCGCCTTCACGTCCTCAAGTTCCAGAAAGCCGCAGTCACAAAGAACGGCGTAGTACGCCTCCATGGAGTGGCCCTTGGAGAGGACGAACCGGTCACGGTTCGGGTCGTCCACCGTCTCCGGCGTTACGCACAGGTGCCTTTTGTAGAGTAGGAGCAGCGGCGCTAAGACGCTCATATCCCCGCCGATATGTCCGCCGCCGCCCGCCATGACAATGTCCAAAATGTCCTGACGCAGATCCCAGCTGTGAATTGTCAGTTCCCTGTTATCCATATTACTCGCCCCTTAAATATGCCTTTACGTCCTCCTCGATGGGGTCGTAGAGATCGGGCTTGATACCCATGTACTTGCACGCCTCGTAGAGCACCGGCACCACGTCCTTGTGGATACCGACGCAGTGGTGGATGTACGGTCCCTCAACTATCTTGGCCTCCAGCCTCTTGATGTTCTGAACCTCCACCCAGAGGTAGGTGCCCATTCCCTTGGGGCCGTCCACACCCTTCGCGTTGCCCAGCAGGAGGCTGTACTCCCCGTTGTCCCCGTCAAAGCGAGCCAGGGTAAGCTCCCCGTGCTTTGCCTCGGCGGTGATGGCGCCGGGGTAGTCGAAGGCAAGCGGGTAGGTTATGCATGGCCGGCACCCGGCGACGCTCAGGGGCCAGGGGCCGCAGTGCTGGAGAAGCTCACCGTTCTCAATGTCCGGGTGGCGAATGGTCCAGTCGGCGAAGAAGCTCCGACGCCCCTCCAAATCTGCCGCCTCCACCAGAAGCGCGGTGATTGCGCCGTGGATGTCCGTCTCGCAGACGATGGGGATTCCCTTGTCGTTCAAAAGCGCGTTGGCGGCGCACGGCATGATGCCAAGCTCGTCCTGGAGGGCATTCCAGCATTGAATGGCGCCGGCGTTGCAGTGGTACTTTTTGATGAGCCGCTCCATAGCCACGGCGAGGCCCGCCACGTTGGTCAGCTGCCCGTCGGTCACGTTTATGACCATATTATCCCGGCAGTAATCCACTGTCGCCTTTACCTCGTCCCCGTCGGCTATGGCGCGCTTCACCTCGGCGGTCAGCTCCGGCAGGGGCACCGGGGAGAGTTGGATATTGAAACGCTCCAAAAGCTCGCCCTCGTTGCACATGGTGGACCAGAAATCAAAGGGGCGGGGACCGAGCTGGAGAATACGGATATTCCTGAATGTCTTCACCACGTTGCATACCGCCAAAAAGTCCCGCACGCCCCGTTCAAAGACGGGATCGCTGAGGCGGCAGTTGGTGAGATACGTAAACGGCACCCGGAACCTGCGCAAAACCTTGCCGGTTGCAAAAAGGCCGCACTGGGTATCCCGAAGGCGGACGCCGTTAGGCTCCGGCCGCTCGTCCAGAGGACCCCACAGCAGTACTGGTACGCCAAGATCCCTGGCAAGGCGGGCGCAGACGTACTCCGTGCCGAAGTTGCAGTGGGCAAGGAGGATACCGTCCACCTTCTCCGCCCGGAACTTCTCCAAAACCTTCAGACGGTCGTTCTCATCGAAGAGAAGCCCCTCATCGTTTATGTCGTCGATGTCCACGAAGTCCACGCCAATCTCACGGAGGCGGTCAGCGGTGAGATCCCGGTATTTGAGGGCGTCCGGGGCGCTGAAAATGCTCCTGCGGGTGGGCGCGTAGCCAAGCTTGATAGTTGCCATGTTCATTTCCTCCCCATAGTTTTGTTAACGGCTTCTTTCCAGCCGCTGTATTTCTTCTTGCGCTCCGCCTCCGTCATGCGGGGCTCATAGATCTCCCGGACGGCGGTGCGCTCCAGAAGCTCCTCGGAGAACATTCCCGCGCCCATGCCCGCCATAGCCGCCGCGCCGAAGGCGGACAGCTCCGCGTTTACCGGCACCCGGAGCCTCACACCGGCGATGTCGCTCTGAAACCGCATGAGATAACGGTTTGCCGTGGGGCCGCCATCCACCCGCAGCTCCGAAAGCGTAATTCCCGCGTCGCGCTCCATGGAACGAAGCACATCTGTCACCTGAAA
>CANPYX010000003.1 GCA_947588955.1 uncultured Oscillospiraceae bacterium
TTCCATGTTTCTCACCTCACGGACTATTGTACCATAGTTGATGAGAAAATGGGAGGTTTTTTGACAGACTGAAATCCGGACCCCTCAAGGGGTCCGGATTAAACTCATAATTAAGTATTTTTCCGGCGGCATGTACGTCGGAAAAATAACCTTATGTCGCGCAAGTGTGTGACCCTTCGGGTCACGCGCGCAGCGCGACAGCAGGGCAATTTTCTCTGAATTTCGCAAAATTCAGAGAAAATTGCCCGCACGTTCCCCTAGTCGACAAAGACCAGCGGTCTTTGTCGACTAGATTAAAATCCGGACCCTTGAGGGGTCCGGATTTTAATCTATTTATCTGAGTCGTCCTTTTTATCCTCATCGCCTGTCCTGTCCTCAATGAAGGGGCTTTGCCATGTGCGCTTTTCCTCCATCTCGGCGCGTTTGGCGTCCTCAAGGGCCTCGGCGCGGATCTCCTGCATGATGGGCGGCTCGGACACCTGCCCCACGTCCTCCGGGGGAGGGATGGAGCCCGTGGCGATAAGCGCCTTGAACTGCTCGCCGGTCATGGACTCGTTCTCCAAAAGGTACTCGGCGCACTCCGTCACAAGGTCCCTGTGCTCCTTGAGTATCTCCTCGCACCTTTTGGCGGCCTCGTCAAAGATGCGCTTGACCTCCTCGTCGATTGCCGCCGCCGTCTCCTCGGAGTAGGACTTGGTGGTGCCGAAGTCACGGCCGATGAAGATGGAGTGGTCGGAGCTGTCGTAGCTTATGGGTCCCAGCCTGTCGCTCATGCCGTAGCGTGTGACCATGGAGCGGGCGATATTCGTCGCCGACTGAATGTCGCCCGAGGCGCCCGTGGATATGTCGTCCAGGAAAAGCCTCTCCGCCACGCGCCCGCCCAGGCTCATGACGATCTCCTCAAACATCTCGGAGCGGGACTTGTAGTTTTCCAGATCCTCCTCAGGCCTGAACAGCGTGTAGCCGCCCGCCTGACCGCGGGGGATTATTGTGATGAAGTGTACGGGGTCCGCGTGCTCCAAAAACGCGCCCGTCACCGCGTGGCCAGTCTCGTGGTATGCCGTGAGCTTCCTCGCCTTGTCCGACATCTTGCGGGACTTCTTTTCGGGGCCCATCTGCACCTTCAGGATCGCCTCGTCCACGTCGGACATGGTTATGAAGGGCTTGTTCTCCCTCGCGGCGAGAAGCGCCGCCTCGTTCATCACGTTCTCCAGGTCCGCGCCGGTAAAGCCCGGAGTGCCCCTGGCTATGCTGGCAAGGTCCACGTCGTCCCCCAGGGACTTGCCACGGGAGTGTATCTTCAAAATGGCCTCGCGCCCCTTGATGTCGGGCACGCCCACAAATATCTGCCTGTCGAACCGTCCGGGTCTCAAAAGCGCGGAGTCCAGAATATCCGCCCTGTTGGTCGCCGCCATGACGATCACGCCCTCGTTGGTGTTGAAGCCGTCCATCTCAACCAACAGCTGGTTCAGCGTCTGCTCGCGCTCGTCGTGACCGCCGCCAAGTCCTGAGCCGCGCTGACGGCCCACGGCGTCGATCTCGTCGATGAATATAATGGCGGGAGCCAGCTTTTTCGCCTGGTCGAAGAGGTCACGCACGCGCGAAGCGCCCACGCCAACGTAGAGCTCCACAAAGTCTGAGCCTGAGATGGACAAAAACTGCACGTTCGCCTCTCCCGCGACAGCCTTAGCCAGAAGCGTCTTACCTGTGCCCGGAGGTCCCACCAGCAGCACGCCCTTGGGTATCCGCGCGCCAAGCGCCGTATATTTGTGCGGGTCCTTCAGGAAGTCAACGATCTCCTCCAGCTCCGCCTTTTCCTCGTCCGCGCCGGCGACGTCGGCAAAGGTGACCTTTTTCTTGTCCTCCGAGGCGAGCCTTGTCCTGGCGTGCCCAAAGCGCCCCGCACCGTTGGCGCCTCCTCCGGCGCCTCCGCCCAGCCTGTTCATCATCACGTACCAGATGACCACCATCACGATCATGATGATGACATACGGTATTATGGTGACCCACCAGGGCGTCTCATACACCGGCGGCAGGTTGAACTTGAGTATCCCCCTGTTCTCCTGATCGGTGATGATGTCTCCCAGGTCGTCCCAGAAGATGGAGACGGACATGAGCTGATGGTAAACGCTCTTGCCGGTTATGTCATCCATGGGCGTTTTCAGCTCCATGTAAACGGTGCCCTTCTCAATGGAGAAGTACTGCACGTTTTCATTGACGAACTGGTCGCGCATCTGCCAGTATTCTATGCCCTCGGACTTGGTGTCGGAGGAGCTGAGAAGGTAAATTGCCGCTACCAATATTACGACTATGAATATATAAAACCCAATATCGGGGCGGCGTGACTTTTTGTTCAGATAGATCAGCCTCTTTCCTGTGGGATCGGGGAAACGCGCATATTGCCCTCGCGGGGGATTTTAAATCATTTGAAGCGGTGTCAGGCGTAGATTTCCGATTTCAGTACGCCTATGTAGGGGAGGTTGCGGTAGCGTTCTGCGTAGTCCAGCCCGTAGCCCACAATGAAGGCGTCGGGGCACTCAAAGCCCACGTAGTCCGCGTCGATGTCCGCCTTTCTGCGGGCGGGCTTGTCAAGGAGCGTGCAGATCCTCACGGAGCTGGGCTTTCTCGCCTCGATGTACTTCTTGAGGTACGAGAGCGTCACACCGGAGTCCAGTATGTCCTCGATGAGTATGATGTCCCGCCCCTCCACGTTGTAGGTGAGGTCCTTGTTTATCTTCACAGCGCCCGTGGTGGTGGTCCCGGAGCCGTAGGAGGATACCGCCATGAAGTCGATGTCGCAGTAGCAGTCCACCGCCCGCATCAGGTCCGCCATAAATACGAAGGACCCCTTCAAAACCCCCACGAACAGCGGGCTTTTGCCCTCATAATCGTGCGTTATCTGCTCCCCCAGCTCGCGCACCCGCGCCTGAAGCTCCTCACCGGAGAAAAACACTCTGTCAATATCCTTTTCCAGCATTACCGAATCTCCTCTTTTCCGCGTTTTTCTGTTTTTATTATTATCGCCGGCTCTCCCCCCACCGGCAGGGTGTCCACGCTCTGCCCCAGCCCGTAAACCGCCAGCACCCTGTCCCCGCAGGCTATAACGGGGAGGGAGGCGCGCATATGGGCGGGAATCTTTTTGTCTATCATCAGCCTTTTCACGCTCCTGGTCCCCGCCCTCGTTTTCAGGGCGTCGCCGGTTTTGCGCGGGCGAATGATAAGCTCGGAATTGATTGTATCCCTTTTTATAAGGAAATTAGTTAAGGAATTGTAAATCCGTTGCCCTTCGGCGGGCTCACAGCTCACCGTCAGGCCGATTTCCTCCATTATAACAGGCCTGTCAAGTGATAAGACCCTCTCCTGAAAGGCTTTTTCCGAAGCTTCGGCGCTTGTGAGCTTTCCGTACTCCCGCCTCACCGCAAGCCCCGGAAGGTCCAGCCTCCCCGAGGGGTCAGGGCTTTTCGCCAGCTCCAGCACCGCCTCCACGTGCGCCTCGGAGAGCTTCTCCCCAAAGACCCCCCGCACCGCCCTTGACGAGACGGGGAAGGGGAGCGATGCCAATCCGGATGCCGGAACCGCGTCCTCCGTACAGCTTTCCTCAATGAACTCCCGCGCCTTGCCCGAAAGGTACTCCTCGTCCCGCCGCAAAAGCTCCGTCATGCCCGTGACGTTCAGCGACGGGTTTATCTCCCTGAGCACCGGCAGTACCCGGTGCCTCAGTTTGTTTCTGGTGTACTCGTCGGAGCTGTTGGAGGAGTCCTCCCGGTGCGGTATGCCGTTTTGTCCGTTGAGCTTGAGTATCTCAGCCCTTGTCAGCGCCAGAAGCGGCCTTATGAGCCTGCCGGAGACCGGCGGTATCCCGCACAGGCCCCGAAGCCCCGTGCCCCTGGCGATACGCATGAGCACCGTCTCCAAATTGTCGTCGGCGTTGTGCGCCGTGGCCACGCGCCCGATCCCCCTCTTTCCCGCCTCGGAGAAAAAGAAGGCGTAACGCATATCCCTTGCCGTCTCCTCGATGCCCTTTCCGCGCCTTTCCGCCTCGGCGCGCACGTCCCCGGAGCCGCAAATAAGCTCGATTCCCGCGCCATCGCAGTATTCCCTGACAAACGCCTCGTCACCGTCGGATTCCTCCCCCCTGAGCATATGGTTGAAGTGCGCCGCCAAAAGCGTGAAGCCGTAAACCGGCGCAAGCTCGCGCAGTACCCACAGAAGGCACATGGAATCCGTCCCGCCTGAGACGCAGGCCATCACCGTCCCGCCGCGGGGGAGCATACCGTATTCTTGACAAAAATCAGAGATTTTTTTCAGATACCTGTTCATCAGAAGTCGTCACGGCGCCGCTCAAGCGACGAGAAGGTGGTGTATTCCGGCGTCCAGTGGAGCTCCACGGTGCCCGTCTCGCCACGGCGGTTTTTGAGTATTATGCACTCGGCTACGTTTGGCCGCTCCGTCTCCTTGTTGTAGTAGTCGTCGCGGTACAGGGCGAGGACGATGTCCGCGTCCTGCTCTATTGCGCCCGACTCGCGCAGGTCCGAGAGCATGGGGCGCTTGTCCTGCCGCCCCTCGTTGGCGCGGGAGAGCTGTGAGGCGCATATGACAGGCACGTTCAGGTCCTTCGCCATTATCTTCATCATTCGGCTTATCTCGGAAACTATCGTCTGCCGGTTCTCGTTTGAGCGCCCGCTGCCTCCGGCGGAGGTCATGAGCTGCAAATAGTCGATTATCACAAGCCCCAGATTGTCCACCCTCCGGCAGGCGGCGGATATGTCCGCCACGGTGAGCGTGGGGTTTTCGTCGATGAGTATGTTCATGTCGCTTATGGACACGCAGCTCGCCACCACCTTCTCCCAGTCCTCGGAGCTGAGCTGCCCCGTCTGGAGCTTTTTAAGCTCCACCTGGGATTCCATGGCCAGCAGGTTCCGGCAAAGCTGGGCCCGGCTCATCTCCAGTGAGAATATGGCAATGGTGACGGGGGAGGAGTGTGCCACGTTCAGCGCAATGTTCAGAGCTATGCTCGTCTTCCCCATGCCGGGGCGCGCCGCCACCAGTATGAGGTCTGACTTGTTGAGCCCCATCATCGCCCGGTCAAGGTCAGCAAGCCCCGTGGAAAGACCAGGTATCTGCTTGCCGCTCTTTGCCGCCTCCGCCAGGGTGTTGTATACCGTGGACATGACCTCGGAGACCTTCTTTAGCCCCTGGTTGTCCCGCCCGTGGCGTATGTCGTATATCTTCTGCTCGGCAAGCTCAAGTATGTCGTCCGCCTCGCCCTGTGCCTGCATGGCAAGAGAGTTTATGTCCGTGCCCGCCTGGGCCACCTTGCGCAAAAGCGCCTGGTCCCTGACTATGTTCACATAGGGCATTACGTTTTTTGCCGTGGGGGTTATGTCGATGAGCTTGAAAAGGTAGTCCTTCGCCTCGTCCGTGTACTTGCCCTGGACCTTCAGCTGGTCCGCCACCGTCACCGCGTCGATGGTGCGGGAGTGGATGAACATGGAGAATATCGCCTCAAAGAGGTCCCTGTTCACGTCGGAATAGAAGTCCTCCGCCTTGAGGGCGCTGACCACGTCGGCAACGCAGCGCGAGTCCAGGAGCATTGAGCCCAGCACCGCCTGCTCAGCCTCGGTGCTGTGGGGGAGCTGCGCGAATGTGAGAAGCTCCGGCATGTAAAGGCCTCCTTTTGTGAAGGGATAATTTGCTGCGACGGGTTATTTCGCCTCGGTTATGAGAAGGTGTACCGTCCCGTTTATCTCGTAGCCGAATTTCACCTTGACCTCGTAGGAGCCGTAGGACTTTATGGGGTCGGCGATGTTTATGCGCCCCTTTTCTATCTCAATGCCGTACTGCTCCCGGAGGGCGTCGGATATGTCCTTGTTGGTGACGGAGCCGAAGAGCTTCCCGCCCTCGCCCGCCTTGGCGGAGATCTTCACCACCAGGGATTCAAGCCTCTTGGCGTTCTCCATTGCCTTCGCCTTCTCCTCCTCAATCTGGCGGAGCCTCGCCTTCTCCTTGAGCTTCATTGTGTTCACCGCGTCCGCCGTGGCGGGGACGGCAAGCTTCCTGGGGAAGAGGTAGTTCCTGGCGTACCCGTCGGAAACCTCCACCATCTGTCCCTTTTTGCCGTGGTCACGCACGTCCTGCTGTAAGATTACCTTCATTTTTTCAATTCCTTTCTTATTTGATGCCGCCGGTGAGCGCCGCCGCTCACTCGTCGGTGATGGAGAAGTCCTCCAGGTATTTGTCTATCTCCGCCAAAAGCTCCTCCACCACCTGGCGGAGTGTCTTGTCGGGTATCTGCGCTCCGGCGGTGGACTTGTTGCCGCCGCCGCCGAGACGCTCCACTATCACCTGCACGTTTATGTCGCCCAGGCTCCTGGCGGAGATGTTTATCTTGTCCCCCAGCGGAAAGAGGACAAAGGACGCCTGAATTCCGGAGATATTCAAAAGCTCGTCGGCCGCCTGCGCCGCCGTCACCCTGCTTTCCACGTTCTCCGCCGCGGCTATGGCTATTCCCGCCTTGTAGATCCTGGCCTTTTGGACGATGGCGTACTTTGCCACCGCCGACTTGAGGTCCGACTGGAGAAGGTGCTTCACGTCGGAGGTGTCCGCGCCGGCTCTGCGAAGGAACGCGGCGGCGTCAAAGGTGCGCCCGCCTGTGCGGAGGGTGAAGTTCTTGGTGTCAAGAACTATCCCCGCCAGAAGCGCCTCAGCCTCCACCCTGAGTATGTCCGACTGCTCCACCATGTACTGCAAAAGCTCCGTAACCAGCTCCGAGGCGGAGGAGGCGTAGGGCTCGTGGAAGGAGAGCGCCACGTTCTGGATGTAGTCCGCCGCTCTCCTGTGGTGGTCGATGACCGCCACCCGGTTGCAGGACTGGAGCAGGGATTCGGATTCCACCTGGTCCGGCCTGTTGGTATCCACGATTATGAGAAGCGTGGAGCCGTCCATGGCGAGAATGGCCTCCTGCGGGTCGATGAAAACGTCCTTGTATTCCGGCAGCGGCAGGACCCTGTCGATGAGGGGCTGAGATACCTGAGTGCCCATGTCAATAACTATCTTTGCCGGCTTTTTCAGGCTCCTTGCCGCGCAGCAGAGCCCCACCGCCGAGCCCACGGAGTCAAAATCGGCGAACTTGTGGCCCATGATGAGTATGGAGGAGGCTGAGCGCATGAGCTCCGAAAGGGAGCCCGCCATGACGCGGGACTTCACCTTTGTCCGCTTCTCCACCTGGCTCGTCTTGCCGCCGTAGAACTCAAAGTTGTAGCGGTTCTTTATCACCGCCTGGTCGCCGCCGCGGGACAGGCTCATCTCCAGCGCCAGGGAGGCGAAGGCGTATGTCTCGCCCATGTCGTGCCCGTCCAGACCCACGCCGATGGATATGGTGGGGTGGGTGCCCTTGGCGGTGGATAGCTCCCTTACGGAGTCAAGAATGGAAAATTTGGAGTCCACATAAGACTGGAGGTACCGCTCCTCGAATATGAAGATGTACCTGTCCCTGTCAGCCCTCGTGATGTAGCCGCCCTTGTCCCTGGACCACTCGGTGAGCTTGTCGTCGATGGAGGATATGAGCATGGATTTGTCCTTTTCGGACATTCCGGAGATTATATCGTCGTAGTTGTCAATCATTATGATGGAGAAGACCGGGCGCGAGCTGACAAACTCGTCCCTTATCCTCGCGTACTCCGTCTCGTCCACCCAGTAGGTGGTGGCGACGAAGTTTTTTATCCCCGGAGCGTCGGAGCCCCGCACCAGGTTGCCGAACACGCGAAAGCGCCTGTCGCCCACGGTGACAAGGTCCGGGTACTCGTTTTTCCCCTCCATGAGCCAGCGGGCGGTGAAGCCCGGCACCAGGGAGGATATGGAGATGGCCAGAAGCCGGTCGTTTTTGCCGGTGAGGGCGAGGAACTGCTCGTTTGCGTAAATGATCTCGTTTTCCTCCAAAGTGAAGGTCACCATGGGGAAGGGGAAGGACTGGAGCGTGTTTTTCGTGGCGTTGTCTATGTTTGCCGTGACGGACTCGATATATTTGAGCATCTCCCGGCTTCTGCGCCTGTTTGACGCCTTGGTGTAGACAAGCAGCAGCAGTATCGCCGCCAGCTCCGCAGCCGCCAGCGGCAGGCTGTATTTGCCCAGAAATACGGTGGCAACGGCAAAAATCACCAGCGCCGCAACATAGAGATGTATGTTGGAGCCCAGAAGGCTCTTTATTTTCCTGTTCATGGTACGCCTCCCTTTCATCGAGATTCGCGCGTAAAATCAACAACATTATACCATTTATCGCTTAGATTAACAATACCCTCTTTCAATTATTTTTCACTCTCTCGGAAAAGCTAAGCTACACACGCGAAAAAGAAAGACAGGGGGATAAAGAAACATGAAAGCGATAGTGATGGCGGGGGGAGAGGGCACGCGTTTAAGGCCCCTTACCGAGGGAAGGCCGAAACCCATGGTGGAGCTTTTGGGCAGACCCGTTTTGGAGCGGACGGTGGAGCACCTAAAAAATAACGGCATAACCGACATCTGCTTCACCCTCCGCTACCTTCCAAAGGTCATCGAGGAATATTTCGGTGACGGCGAGCGATTCGGGGTCAGCATAACCCACCGGGTGGAGACTGAGCCGCTGGGTACCGCCGGCGGCGTCAGGGCGTGCCGGGACTTCATAGGGGACGAGGAGGTGCTGGTCATCTCCGGCGACGCCGTGTGCAGCTTCGATCTGCGCCTGGCGCGGGAATTTTTTGAAAAGAAGTCCGCCGACGCCTCCATCGTCCTCTATGAGCACCCGGAGCCCACCCGCTTCGGGCTCGTTATCACCGACGGCGACGGGCGCGTCACCTCCTTCGCGGAAAAGCCCTCCTGGGACAAGGTGGTCACCAGCATGGTGAACACCGGAATATATATCCTCTCCCCGAAGGCGGTGGACATGATCCCGGAGGGACAGCCCTACGATTTCGGAAAGGACCTTTTCCCAAGGCTCCTCAGAGAGGGCGCGAGGCTTTACGCGTCTCCCGCCGAGGGCTACTGGTGCGACATCGGCTCGCCGGAGGCGTACAGGGAGTGCTGTATCGACGCCGTGCGGGGCGTTATAGGGCTGGACCTGAAAGCCCCTGAGACGGAGCCGGGTGTGTGGTCCAACGTGCCCCTGGAGGGCGTCACGCTGGTGCCTCCGGTGTATGTGGGAGAGGGGTGCAATATAGCTCCGGGCGCGCGCCTGGGGCCCAACGCGGTGGTGTCACGCGGGTCAAGCGTGGGCAAGGGAGCGGCTGTGCGGGACAGCGTTATAAACGGCGCCGCCGTTGGAAACGGCTGTCTCATTGAGGGCGCTATAATAGGCCGCGGCGCCATACTCTCCGCCAACGCCCGTGCGGGGCGCGGGTGCGTTGTGGGCGACGGCGCCAGCATAGGCGAGGGCTGTGTCCTTGCGCCTGGCGTGCGGGTGTGGACCGACAGGCGCGTCCCAGGGGGCAAAAGGCTCTCCAAGAGCCTCACCGGGGATGCCCCGGCGGAACCCGTTAGATTCTCCTCCGACAGCCGCGTCACCGGCGACATCGCCGTCAGCCTCACGCCGGAGACGGCGCTTGCCATGGGCGCTGTGCTGGGCAAGGACGGGCGCGTGGGGGTCGCCCACACCGGCGGGGAGGCGGCTCGGCTCATCGCCGACGCCATACTGTGCGGCGTCACCGCCGCGGGAGGCGGGGGCTGCCGCCTGGACGCGGGCTTCGAGGCCCAGCTTGCGGGTGTGGCGGAGCTCTTTGCCCTGTCCTCCGCCGCCTTCGCGCGGCAGGAGGGGGAGCTGGTGACCGTCACATTCCTCACAGGCCGCGGCACGGGGATCGGTACGGAAAAGCGCCGTAAGCTGGAGTCCGCCGCGGCGGGGGAGCGCCCGAAGACAGCCGCCGCCATCGGCGGGATCTCCGCCGTATCCGGCACTGCAAGGGCGTATATCTCCGGCGTAATTGAGGAGGTCCGCGCCATTGCGGGAAATACGCGCGGCATGACGCTGGCGGTCACGGGCTCCGGCGCGGAGAACAGGGCGCTCAGGTGCGTGCTGGCGGGGCTCGGCTTCACCGTGGGCAAGGCAAAGCCCGGAACCGCGTCATTCAGCGTGTCACCGGGGGGCTTTGAGCTCACCTGCCGGGACGAGCGGGGCAGGGAGACGGACGCCTGCCACACCCTCACCGCCGCCGCCAGGTGCCTCATGTGCCTGGGAGTAAAAAAAGCGGCGATACCGGACGACGCGCCAACGGCGGTGGAGAGGCTCGCCACGCGCTACGGCTGCCGGGTCTTCCGCGCCTCCTCGCCGGAGGGCGGGGAGCTTTGGGAGGGACAGAGGTTCCTCCGTGACGCGGTGACGGAGGCGGCGGTGATAGCCGCGTCCATGGCAAAAGACGGCGCGGAGCTTTCACGCATCCTTGACGACCTGCCGCCCTTTGAAACCGGGGAGCGCAGGGCGGAAATAGGCGTTTCCGGCGCCCGCGCCATGCGGCTTCTTGCCGCTCAAAGCGCCGAGCTGGCCTTAGAGCCCGGCGGCGGGCTCAGGCTCTCAGGCGCGCGGGGCACGGTGAGAGTCGCCCCATCCTTTGACGGCGCGGCGCTGAGATTTATGGCGGAGGCGCAGACCTCCGAAATGGCGGACGAGCTTTGCTGCAAAGCGGAAAACCTGGTAAGAAAAATAACGAACAACCGCTGAGCCGGGTATATCCGGCTCTACATAATTATCCCTCGACCGGCTCAATATTAATGTAAATTTTTCATTTTACCTGTTGCGAAACGGGGGAAAATCAAATATAATGAGATATTGGTTTTGAATACAGCCATCTTATACATAGCTTGCGGGATATGGATATATGAAAAAGCTTTTCTGCGCGGCGATTGCCGCGGTAATTATAATGACCCTCGTCTCCTGCTCCGGCGGGGGACCGGAAAATCAGGTCTTTTCCGGCGCGGACATGGCGGGTAAGACCGTGGGAGTGCTGGAGGGGAGCCTGTCCGAGGCGTACATGATCGCCTTCGGAAGGGCGGAAATAAAGACATACTCCGACCCCAAATCCCTGGCGAGGGACGTGAGGGACGGGACGCTGGACTGCGCCCTGGTGAGCTCCGGGGACGCGGGGAGGGTGACGGGCAGGGGCCTCAAGACCCTGGACGAGCCCTACGCCGACGACGACTACGCCATACCCGTCTCCGCCGAGAACCGTCTGCTCATAGACAACCTTGAGTCAGCCATGGTGTACATGCGCGCCTCGGGAAAAATCTCCTCCATCATCGACAGATGGGAGGACGGCGGGGAGCCGCAGGCTTACGAGCCCGCGCCCGACGCCCAGGAGATTAGCGTTGCCATCTCCGCCGACGTGTACCCCTACGCCTTTTATGACGACGACGGGGAGCTGGCGGGGATCGAGGTGGACGTGGTGCGGGGGATATGCGATTACCTGAAGCTCAGGCCCGTATTCTCCGTGGTGGACGCGGACATACTTCTCTATATGGCGGAGAGCGGCAAGACCGCTTTTGCAATAGGGCGTATAGCCTCCGACCCGGACAATGAGGCGGTGGTGTTCACGTCATCGTATCTGCATTCAACACAGCTTATAGTTGTGAGAAAATAAGAGGTAAATTTATGGAAATCAAAACGAATGAATATGAGGCAAAGCGCATGAAGATCGCCGCCGTGTTTGCCGACGCGGAGAGCCTGGACGGGGCGCTCGTCTCCGTCTCCGGCTGGGCCCGGACCATCCGGGACATGAAGAATTTCGGCTTCATCGAGCTCAACGACGGCAGCTGCTTTAAGAACCTCCAGGTGGTAATGGAGCGGGAGACTCTGGACAATTACGCCGAGATCGCCGCCCAGAACGTGGGCGCGGCGCTGGATGTCATCGGTTGGGTCAAGCTGACCCCCGGCGCAAAGCAGCCGTTGGAGTTGAAAGCCGACCTTATCAGGGTGGAGGGCGCGTCAACCCCCGACTATCCATTGCAGAAAAAGCGCCACAGCGTGGAATATCTGCGCACGATACAGCATTTGAGGCCCCGCACGAACCTCTTTTCGGCGGTGTTCAGGGTGAGGTCAGTGGCGGCTTACGCCATACACACCTTCTTCCAGGAGCGGGGCTTCGTCTACGTCCACACCCCCATCATCACAGCCTCCGACTGCGAGGGCGCGGGGGAGATGTTCCGTGTCACCACCCTTGACGCGGGCGACCCGCCGAGAACCGAGGACGGCGGCGTGGACTACAGCCGCGACTTTTTCGGAAAGCCCGCGAACCTCACCGTATCCGGTCAGCTCAACGCCGAGAACTTCGCCATGGCATTCGGAGATGTGTACACCTTCGGACCCACATTCAGGGCGGAAAACTCCAACACCCAGCGGCACGCCGCGGAGTTTTGGATGATTGAGCCGGAGATGGCGTTCTGCGACCTGGACGGCGACCTTCGTGTGATGGAGGACATGGTGAAATTCATCATAAACACCGTGCTGGAGAAGTGCCCCGACGAGATGGCGTTTTTCAGCTCCTTTGTGGACAAGGGGCTCCTTGAAAGGCTCCACAACGTGGTCTCCAACGACTTTGCCAGGGTGACCTACACCGAGGCGGTGGAGATACTCAAAGAGCACAACGGGGAGTTTGACTACAAGGTGGACTGGGGCACCGATCTCCAGACGGAGCACGAGCGTTTCCTCACCGAAAAGGTCTTCAAGCGCCCGGTTTTCGTCACTGACTACCCCAAGGAGATAAAGGCGTTCTACATGCGCCTCAACGACGACGGGAAAACGGTCGCCGCCGCGGACTGCCTCGCCCCCGGAATAGGGGAGATCATCGGCGGCAGCCAGCGCGAGGAGCGCCTTGAGGTGCTGACGGCGAGAATGGCGGAGCTTGGTCTAAAGGAGTCCGACTACTGGTGGTACCTGGACCTGCGGCGCTACGGCGGCTGCAAGCACTCCGGCTTCGGCCTGGGCTTTGAACGGATGATAATGTACCTCACGGGTGTTTCCAACATCCGCGACGTACTGCCGCACCCCCGCACCGTGGGGAGCGCGGACTTCTGATACCTTCCGTTTCATAATTGCATTATACCACAAAGATAATTAAAAGTCAAGAAAAATTTTAAGTAAAACGAAAAAATTTTTCTGATGAGAGGTGTATCCCCATGTCCGACAGGAAAAAGGAGCCGAAAATATACGGCACGAATATAGACTTCAACGCCTACAATCTCCGCCCGGCGGGGTCGTATCTTGACGACCTAAAGCGCCTCAAGGACGAGCTTACCGTGACACTCACGGGCTTTGGCTCGACGGTGAAGCCGGAGGAGAAGAAGCGGGAGGAGAAGGCTCCGAAAAAGGACGCGGGCAAGGTCGCGGGTCCTGAGGAGCTGAAGAGCTCCATGGACGAGGCAAAGCGCGCCGCGGACGAGCTTTTGCGGGAGATGGAGGAGACGAGCTCCGCCGCTCTCAGCCCCTCCGCGCCCAAGACCGAGGCGGAGAAGAGCCCGGAAAAGCCGGATCTTGACAAGCTTCTGGAGGAGCTTGACGGGCTTGTGGGGCTGGAGGAGATAAAAAAGAACGTGAGGAGCCTTATAAACCTTGCCAAGGTGCGAAAGCTCCGGGAGGAGCACGGTCTGCCCACGCCGGCGATGAGCCTTCACCTTGTGTTCATGGGAAACCCCGGCACGGGGAAGACCACAGTGGCGCGGCTCATAGCAAAGCTCTACTACGCCATAGGGGTTCTCTCCAAGGGGCAGCTCGTGGAGGTGGACAGGTCCGGGCTTGTGGCGGGCTTTGTGGGGCAGACAGCCATAAAGACCGACGAGGCGATAAAAAAGGCCATTGGCGGCGTGCTCTTTATTGACGAGGCGTACTCCCTTGCCGCCAACACAGGGGAGAACGACTTCGGCAGGGAGGCAATCGAGACGGTCCTCAAGGGCATGGAGGACAACAGGAACGACCTTGTGGTGATAGTGGCGGGGTATCAGGATTTGATGGAGCGGTTCATAAGCTCAAATCCGGGGCTTGAGTCGCGCTTTAACAGGTACTTCGTCTTTGACGACTACAACGGGGAGGAGCTTTACAGAATATTCCTCTCCATGTGCGAAAAAAACAAATACACCCTGACGGTTGAGGCGCAGGAGTACGCCAAGAAGCTCTTCGGCGACCTCTATGAGGGGCGCGGTCCCAACTTCGGCAACGCCAGGGACGTGCGGAACATATTTGAAAACGTGGTGGGCATCCACGCCGACCGCGTTGCGGCAGACACCCAAATAGACGAACGCGACCTGACCGCCGTCCTGCGCGAGGACATCGAAAAAGCCGCGGAGATGTAAAAAAGCGGTAAAAGGGCAAAACCCTTTTTTAAAGAAAAGAGGTGACACCGTGGTCGTACTCGATCTTGAATTCAACAGCGGCATGTACTCCTCCAGCAGACTGGAGGAGATACTTCAGATCGGCGCCGTCAGGGTGGACAGGCCCGGCGGACCTGTAATCGCCTCTTTCAACGCCTACATAAAGCCCAGAGTACACAAGCGCATGTCGCCCGGCGCCAAGGTTTTGCCGGAGCTGGAGGAGAGCCTTGAGGGGGGAGTGGCGTTTGAGGACGCCTACCGAAGCTTTCTGGAATTTTGCGACGGGGAGACCGTTTTTGCCGAGTGGGGCAGGGACGACTTCAAGATACTGGGACGCAACGCCGTATATTTTGGCCTGGAGCCCATGCTTCCGGAGGAGCTTATAGACATACAGGCGGCATTCATGAGGACCGTGGGCGCGGTCAACGGCTCGCAGCTATACCAGGCTGCTGTGTATTGCGGCATACCTGACACCTTTGTTTTCCACAACGCCCTGAATGACGCCATGTATACGAGCCTTGTGGGGGGCTTTGCCTCCGGAGCCTCGGTGGAGGAGAGCCGTTTCAGCCTAACGCAGGAGGACATATGCCCCACGTTAAGACCGAAAAAGGCGAAAAAGGCGCAGACGCGCTCGGGTCCGTATGAGAGCCTGGAGCGCGCCCTCAACAACATGGGCTGCCGCCGCGCGGTGTGCCCGGAGTGCAGGAGCATATACAGGGTCAAGGAGTGGCACCTTTGGGAGGACGGGAAATATTACGGCTCCGCCCGCTGCGAGAGCCACGGCGAGATTCTCCGCCGGCTCCAGATACACCAGACCTCCGACGGAAAGCTTTGGGCGTACAGCGAGACCCTGCCCGCCACGCCCCAGAACCTCCGCCGCCTTACGCCGCAAAACCTCGCCCACTCCTGCCGCCGCTCCCACAGCCCATCATATCTCCGGCGGCGCAGGGAGAGAAGAAAGAAGAAGAGATAAAAACGCAGCGTTGATTTTCAGGGCAGGTCAAAAAACGGTATTTAAAGCAACATATGGGAGGACACAGCGTGAAAAGCAACAAAAGCAAATTCCTTTGGCTGCTGTTTGGAGTATACTGTATTGCCATGTTCTTCATACTCTTTGTGAGGAGAAAGGTTGACTTCGGGTTTCCGTACTGGGAACAAGTGAGAATGAGAATGAATCTCGTTCCGTTTCGATCGATCCGCAAGAACGTATACTATATAATTCAAGGAACAGACAATTATATGATGCGAAATGCCCTTTTCAATCTCTTGGGGAATTTTGCCATGTTTATGCCTTATGGTTTTTGCTTCCCCAGGCTGTTTGAGAGATTCAGGCGGTTTGGGATGTTTATCCTGCTTTCCGTTGGTGTCCTGCTGTCTGTCGAGTCGATTCAGGTATTAACGTTAAGGGGAAGCTTTGACATAGACGATATTATCCTGAATATGTCAGGGGCGCTTATTGGGTTTCTCCTGTCGAAAAAAGTCAATTGTCGAGCGGACGGCGGTTCGATGAAATAATAATAAACATCATAGATGACTTTCTTTGATCGGAGGAATAAAGTGGCGGTCAGATTAGAGGAAATCGACCCTGAAAATTGGAGATTGGGGTTGAAGGTGTTGGAAGCTCAAAAGAATTATGTCTCCGACAGTGCGGAGCTTCTTGCAAGAGCATACGCATATCGGAAAAGCCGAAGCAATGCCCTTGTCATTTATAATGACGATATTCCTGTCGGAATGGCGTTATATTACGATTTGGACGAAATGAACGCATATGATTTCAGCCAACTTTTTATTGACGAGCGTTATCAAAGAAAGGGCTTTGGAATTGAAGCGGCACGTCAAATTTTAGAGAGGATGGAGCGCGACGGCAAATTTGATAAGGTCGTTCTGTGCTATATTGACGGAAATGAAGCCGCGAAGAACCTATATGAAAAGCTGGGCTTCAAATTGACCGGAGAATGTGATGAAGACGAAATCGTAATGGAAAAGCGTCTGAGATAATTACCGTTTCCAACGCCTTTAGGAACTAAAGGGCGCCGAAAAATAGACCATTGACATTTTACCGGTAAGCCGGTGTGTCAACGGTCTATTATTATTGTCAAAAAAGGACTTTGTCCTTTTTTGAAGGGAAAACGTGCGGGAAATTTATGTGAATTTTGCGAAATTCACGTAAATTTTCCTGCCGTTTTGCTGCGCGCACGCCCCGTAGGGGCGCACACTTGCAAAACATAAGGTGATTTTTCCGACGTACATGCCGCCGGAAAAATATTTGACTTTGAGTTTTTTGGCAGTCTGAAAGGGCTGTGCCTTTTTTGGGGAATTATTCCGTGTGATGGATGTGGCTATTTATGTGGTCGACGCAGTAGCAGTGGTAGCCCTGGCAGCGGGAGCAGTAGCGGAACTCCAGGTCGGGGTCAGAGACGTCGGTCCTGCCGCAGACCTCACATTTGTGGCGGTAGCCCTGTATGCGCTCCTCGTTCTGCGAGCGGTGGACGGCGTTTCGAAATTCGCCGCGGGTCTTGGAATAGCTCCTGTCACGGCGGAGATTTATCCTCAGATTGCCCCAGCAGAAGAGGAAGAAGTTGAGTATGCCGATGACGGGAAGGAGGTTGAAGGGGAACGCCGGCATGTTCCCGATTATCCCGGCGGCGAAAACGGCGGCGTCGAGCCATGCCGCCCACTTCATTTTGATGGGGATGAAGAAAAAGATGCGCACTATGGCGTCGGGCCAGATGGAGGCGAAGGCAAAGAACATGGAGAGGTTCAGGTATTGGGGCGTCATCATGCTCCCCACAAGTAGCTCGGCAATAGAGGGGTCAGTCAGAGCCGCCGCCGCGGCGTAGTAGCTTATGAAGCCGAAGACGATGTTGAGGAGGACGCCGGAGAAGTAGTAGATGGTGAACCTGCCGGCGCCCCAGTTGCGCTCCAGGTTGGAGCCGATGAAGTAATAGAAATAGAGCGCCACTATCTCCCAGAAGGGACCGGAGCTTGAGGGCATGAAGACAAAGGTCAAAAGCCTCCACACCTGCCCGCGGAGAATGAGGCGGGGGTTGAAGCTGATGTAGCTGAGAAGCGTACCGGTGGTGTCCATCATGGCGAACACGTAAACTATGCCGCTGCCCGCCACCAGGTAGATCATGAGGTTGCGGATACCGAAGTTGGGGTGCTTGTAGCAGAATTTTGTGACAGCGCGGTCAATGGCTTTCAAGTTCATCACCTCTTGTTGCAATTATAACCCAACAGGTGGAAAAAGTCCATATGAATATAAAATTTAATGGTCATATCCGGGGCGGGACGGTACGATCAATGAAAAAAAGGAAAAAATATTATAAAAATTTCTAAATATATATGGCGCGATTGGACAAAGTGTGCTACAATATAATGTATTGTCGAATAATATACATTTTTCCGTCAGGAGGACAATTATGGCAAGCAGAATTTTTACATCTGAATCGGTCACCGAGGGGCATCCCGACAAGATCTGCGATCAGATCTCTGACGCGGTCCTGGACAACATCATCGCCAACGACAAGCACGCGCACGTGGCGTGCGAGACCATATGCACCACGGGTATGGTGCTGGTGATGGGGGAGATCTCCACGGAGCATTACGCGGACATAGCCGCCATAGCCAGGAGGACCATCAAGAGGATAGGCTACGACAGGCCCGAATACGGCTTTGACGGCAACTCCTGCGCAGTTATAACAAGCATCGACGAGCAGTCGCCGGACATAGCCAGGGGCGTGAATTCCGCCTACGACGACGCCGACGACGAGGGCGCCGGCGACCAGGGGATGATGTTCGGTTACGCCTGCGACGAGACGCCGGAGCTCATGCCCGCGCCCATATCCATGGCGCACAAGCTCTCCCGCCGCCTTTCCGAGGTGCGCAAGAGCGGGGAGCTGGACTTCCTGCGCCCGGACGGGAAGACGCAGGTCACCGTCAAATACGACGGCGAGGGGCACGTGGAGAGCTGCCCCGCCATCGTCGTATCCTCCCAGCACTCGCCGGACATAGCCATAGAGAAGCTGCGCGAGGCGATTGTTGAGACGGTGGTAAAGCCCGTCATACCCGCGAATCTCATAACCCGCGATACGAAGATATTCGTCAACCCCACCGGCAGGTTCGTCATCGGCGGACCTGTGGGGGACTCAGGGCTCACCGGCAGGAAGATAATCGTTGACACCTACGGCGGTGTGGGCGGACACGGGGGCGGGTGCTTCTCCGGAAAGGACCCCAGCAAGGTGGACCGCTCCGCGGCGTACATGGCCCGGTATATCGCCAAGAACATCGTGGGCGCGGGGCTTGCCCGCCGCTGCCAGATAGAGCTTGCCTACGCCATCGGCGTGGCGCGGCCCGTTTCCGTGCACGTTGACACCATGGGCACCGGCGTCATGGACGACGAGAGGCTCGCGGGCGTGGTGCAGGAGTGCTTCGATATGCGTCCGGCAAGGATCATAAGCAAGCTGGGGCTTCTGGCTCCCATCTATGAGCAGACCGCTGCCTACGGGCACTTCGGCAGGACCGACGTGGACCTGCCCTGGGAGCGGCTGGACATGGTTGACACCCTGAAAGCGTACCTGTGAGCATGGAGGACAAGAGAAAGCAGGGACAGCGGGGCTTTGGCGGAAAGGACCGCAGACCCGGAGGACACGCGGGCGCTGGACCGAAGCCGCCGCGCCGCGCCCCAGAGAGACGCGACGACGTGGAGGCAGAGGAGAGCTATATCGAGGGCAGGAACGCCGTCACCGAGGCGCTGAAAGCGGGACGGCCGCTGAACAAGGTATTTGTCGCCTCCGGCGACACTGACGCGGGGCTTCGCAGGCTCGTTTCAATGGCGCGGGACGCGGGGGCCGTGGTGGTGGAGACGGACAGGCGGAAGCTTGACTCCATGAGCGCCACCGGCGCGCACCAGGGGATAGTGGCGTTGGCGGCGGTGAAGGAGTATTCTACCGTGGGCGAGATACTCGATTATGCCCGCTCAAGGGGCGAGGCGCCGCTTATCGTGATATGCGACGAGGTGTCCGACGGACACAACCTGGGCGCGATAATCCGCACGGGGGAGTGCGCCGGGGCGCACGGGGTGATAATCCCCAAGCGCCGGAGCGCGTCGCTGACGGCGGTGGTGTCCAAGACCTCCGCCGGGGCGGTGGAATATATGCGCGTGGCGCGGGTGCCGAACCTCTCCGCCGCCATAAAGGAGCTCAAGGACGCGGGGGTGTGGATATACGGCACCGCCGCCGACGCGCCGAAGACGGTATACGATACCGACCTCACGGGACCCATGGCGCTGGTCATAGGCTCCGAGGGGGAGGGCATGAGAAGGCTTGTGGAGGAGAGCTGCGATTTCACGGTCTCCATACCCATGAAGGGCCGCATATCGTCCCTGAACGCCTCGGCAAGCGCCGCCATCGTGCTCTATGAGGCAGTGCGGCAGAGGAGTTCCATACTGCCGGATGGTGAAAGACCTTCAAACGGATAAAACCTCATCGGGGGGTAAAGATATGGCAAACGACAAAAACATACTTGACGACCTGGAGCTTTCGGGCGACTACTCGGAGGAGGAGGGCTTCTCGCTGGAGTCGATACTTGCCGAGTACAAGGGGAGCGCCTTTATGGACGGCGACAAGAGGACGCCGGCGGAGGAGCTCCAGCGCAAGACCGACGACATCATCAGGGAGGCGCTGAGGGACACCGCGCGGCAGGAGGAAGAGCCCGCCGAAAAGCCGGAGGAGCCGGACATTGCCGCCTTCTTCAACTCGCCGGAGCTTAAAAAGCTCGCCGCCGAGAGGGAGCCGGATATGCCTGAGCCGGAGGAGCCGGAAAAGGCGGAGGAGCGCCCGCGCAGATCGCTTTTCCGCCGGAAAAAGGACAGGCGCGAGGCGCGTCCCGATCCGGAGGAGGCCGAGGAGCGCCGGGAGCTGAGGCCCCGCCGGAGGCGCGAGATCATGGACGAAAACGCCGCTCCCGCCTACGACACGGCGCCGGAGATCGATCTGTCCGTATTTGACGACCCGGAGGACGAGCGCCCGGAGAGGAGCGTGGACGACTTCATAAGCTCCCTGGACGATTCGGAGCCCGAGGAAAATACGTACGCGCGGGACGATGAACCGGCGGAGGACGCTGAGGAGACGCTCAGGCGCGGCGAGGAGGAGCTTGAGGCGGACGACGCCCGCCGCAGGCGCGGTATCCTTGGGATATTCCGCAAAAGCCCGGACGACGCGGCAGAGGAGACTGAGGAGTTCACAGATGACGGGGATTACTCCGACGAGAGCTCGGAGGAGTACGACGAGGACTACTACGACATTGAGCCCGACCCGGATTTCAAGAAGGCGGCGGGCGTTTACGCGAGGATGGTGCCGTCGCTGAGACTGCGCATACTCGGCGCCTCCGTCATAGCCTTCCTCATGGTGCTTACCACCTGGCTCTTTACCGCGGGTCACGCCATGCCGCTCATAGGGCACACCTACAAGGGCAACGTGGCGGCGCTGCTCATTATGGAGCTCATGGTCATCGCCCTGGGGATCGACGTGGTCGCCAGGGGCCTTGAGGACATTTTGAGGCTTTCTCCGGGCGTTGAATCGCTGGTGTTCGTGTCCTGCGCCGCATCGGTGATCGACGGCTTTGTCATGCTCATAACGAAAAACTACTCCAGGGGCATCACCCTTGCGGTCATTTCCGCCATCTCGCTTATCGGCGCAATGAGCGCAAGAAAGTCCATGTACATGGCGCTTTGCGACTCCCTCAAGGGCGCAAGGGCGTCCTCCTCGACCTGGGGCGTGACGCTGGACGCCGAGGACATGGAGGGAAGGCGGGTACTGAAAAAGATAGCCGGAGCGGACGAGGGCTTTTACGCCGCGTTGACAAGCCCGGACAAGGCGGAAAAGCTCTATGACGATATAGCTCCCATGCTTGTCATCGTTTCCTTTGTGCTGTCGTTCCTCGCCACGGTGGGCCACGGCAACGCCGGGGGCTTCACCCACACCTTCTCTGTTATGACGGCGGTGTGCGCCGCCTTCCCTGCCGCGCTTATATTCGCCCTGCCCTTTAAATACGCCGCGGCGTCACTCAGACGCTCCGGCGGGGCTGTCGCGGGTTATGCCGGCGCCGCTACAATAGCCGATTCCGACGGCTCGCTTATCACCGACCAGGACATATTCCCTTCGGGGAGCGTAAAGCTTGAGGGCGTTAAGGTGTTTGAGGGGGTGGACCCCAGAAGGGTCATTTCCTCCGCCGCGTCACTCATCATAACCTCGGATTCCGGTGTAAAAAAGGTATTCGAGGAGCTTTTGAGGAGCCAGAACATGGTCCTCAAAAGGGTGGACGAGTTCTCCTGCTACGAGGGCGGGGGCATCGGCGGACTTGTGGAAGGCGAGCGGGTGCTTTGCGGCACGGGCGCGTTTATGAGCCTCATGGGGCTGAGGGTGCCCGATGACCTGAATTTGCCGGGCAACGTGTTCGCCGCCATAAACGACGAGCCGGTGTGCGTCTTTTCACTCTCCTATGTCCCATCGGGTCTTGTGCAGTCGGCACTTGTGGCGCTTTTGGGGACGAGGACCAACGTCCTCATGGCCGCCAGAGACTTTAACATCACGCCAAACAGCGTGAGGCAGAAGTACAAGGTCTCTATGGACGGGGTGGAGTACCTGCCCATAAAGACGGCGTATGACCTGAGCCGGAGCGAGCTTCCAGAGGGCAGCGGCGTCTCCGCCATACTCTGCCGGGGCGGGCTTTCGCTCTTTGCCGAGATCATCTCCAGGGCAAGACAGCTGAAGCTCATTACAACGCTCAATTCAGTTATCACCGGCATCGGTACGGCGCTTTCCGTTGTGATAATGTTTTACCTGTGCTGGGCAGGGGCGTTTGCCTCCGCCGGTGCCCTCAACGTTTTCTTCTTCATGTCGGTGATCGGCATTGCGGTTTACATAATGTCGCAAGCGTTGAGATTGAGGCTTAAGTGAGAAAAACCGCCAAATAATTGCAACAGAAAAAATCGCCAAAAAATTGCAAAATAAATATTGTGTTTCTTGTCAGCTTGTATTATAATATTGCTTTAGTACGGGATTAAACCGACGCGGGTTCGACTCCCGTCAGCTTAACTCGGGTTTAATCCGGAAACAAATTTATGAGAGGATCATGCATTTATGGGCTACGCTGCTGAAAAAATTCGCAATATCGCGCTCCTCGGCCACGGCGGGAGCGGCAAGACGACCCTTGCCGAAAGTATGCTTTTCGTCGCCGGCGCAACCACGCGCCAGGGCACTGTCGGTGCGGGCAACACCGTATCGGACTACGACGCGGAGGAGATAAAACGTCAGACAAGTATCTCCGCCACCACCATGTTCGCGGAGTTCAAGGGCTACAAGCTGAACATCATCGACACCCCGGGCTACTTTGACTTTGTGGGCGAGGTGTTTGAGGCTCTGCGCGTGGCGGACACCGCGGTCATCTGCATTTCCGCCAAGGACCAGATGAACGTTGGCGCCGAGAAGGCGTGGAAATACGTAAACGAACGCAATCTTCCCCGCGCGGTGTACGTTTCAAAGGTGGACGAGGAGCACGCCAACTTCGAGAAGGCGTTTGACACTATCCGCGGAGCCTTCGGCTCCTCCGTCTGCGCTCTCACCGAGCCCGTGATGGAGGGCGAGAAGGTCGTCGGAATAGTGGACGTCCTCAAAAAGAAGGCCTACAAGTTCGTCTCCGGCAAGCGCCAGGAGATCCCCATGCCCGCGGAGCTCTCCGGCAAGGTGGAGGAGCACTACGCGGAGCTGGTGGAGAACGCCGCCGGCACCAGCGAGGAGCTGATGGAGAAGTACTTTGAGGAGGGCGACCTCTCCGAGCAGGAGGTCTATGACGCTCTGGGCACCGGCATCGCCGCCGGCGAGATTTGCCCCGTGTTCTTCGGCAGCGCCGCCACGGGTCTCGGCACCGAGGTGTTCATGGACAGCGTTTGCAACCTGTTCCCGTCTCCCCGTGAGAACGGCGAGGCCATTGACGGCAGCGCCCCCACAAAGCTCATTGTCTACAAGACCATTTCCGACCAGTTCGGTAGGTTCAGCCTCTTTAAGGTGGTGTCCGGCAAGGTATCCGCCGACATGACCCTGACCAACGCCCGCAGCGGCGCGCAGGAGAAGCTGGGCCACATCTACACCATGCGCGGCAAGCAGAACATAGAGGTCACGGACCTTGCCCCCGGCGACATCGGAGCCGTCTCAAAGCTCAGCGACACCAAGACCGGCGACACCCTTTGCGACGCCAAGGCGGTGGAGGCTGTGCCGGGGATCGAGTTCCCCGCGCCCTGCTACTCAATGGCGATCCGTCCCAAGACAAAGGGGCAGGAGGACAAGGTCGCCCAGGGCCTTTCGAGACTGCGCGAGGAGGACGTCACCTTCACCGTCACCAACAACGCCGAGACGCGCCAGATGGTCATCTCCGGCGCGGGCGATATGCAGCTTGACGTGCTGTGCTCCAAGCTTAAGAACAAGTTCGGCGTTGAGGTGGAGCTTTATCCCGCCAAGGTGCCCTACAGGGAGAAGATACGCAAAAAGATCGAGGCCCACGGCCGCCACAAGAAGCAGTCCGGCGGACACGGACAGTTCGGCGACGTGTGGATACGCTTTGAGCCCCAGGACGAGAGCGAGGACCTCATCTTCGCCGAGGAGGTATTCGGCGGCTCCGTGCCCAAGAACTTCTTCCCCGCCGTTGAAAAGGGACTTCGTGAGTCCGTGGGACGCGGCGTCCTCGCCGGTTACCCCATGGTCTACCTGAAGGCCACGCTGTACGACGGCTCCTACCACCCCGTGGACTCCTCCGAAATGGCGTTCAAGACCGCCGCGAACCTGGCGTTCAAGGAGCTGGTAAACGCGTCTCCCGCCCTTCTGGAGCCCATCGGACTTCTCAAGGTCACCATCCCCGACGCCAACATGGGCGACATCATGTCAGACCTCTCCAAGCGCCGCGGCAGCCCCATGGGAATGAGCGTTGTGGACGGCATGCAGGTAGTTGAGGCCGAGGTCCCCATGGCTGAAATGGGCTCCTACGCCATCGATCTTCGGTCCATGACCCAGGGCAGAGGCTCCTTCACCTTCGAGTTCGTGCGCTACGACGAGGCGCCCCTGAATGTCCAGCAGAAGGTCATCGAGGAGGCAAAGGCTGACGCCGACGCTGAATAAAAAATCTGGTATTTTAAAACCGCCCGGAAATCCGGGCGGTTTTTACAGTTTTTCTGTGAGGTGGCTGAGATGGGGGAGAGGGCGCGGTGCGTTATTGTTGACCGGAGCGAGTGGTTCCGTGAGCTTTTGCGCGGCGAGCTTGAGGGGCTGGGCGTCGAGCTTGTGGGCGAGGCGGTATCCCTCGCCGACGCGCGTGAGGTCCTTGTTTCCCGCAAGCCGGAGGTGGCTCTTGTGACGCCGGAGCTTGACGAACGCGGCGAGGGCGTGCGCCGTCTCCTGTCCGGGGTGGGACCCGCCGAATGTCCGACCCTGGTGCTTCTGGGGCAATTCAGGGCTCCCACAGGGTTTAAGATCCTGGGCGGCTGCCGGAGGGTGGGCAAGGCTGACGGCGTAAGGGCGCTGGCGGGCGAGATCGTCGCCGCGGCGGAGGAGCGCCGGGAGCTTCTGCGCGCCGTCTCCGGCGAGTACAGGCAGGAGAGGACGGCGGACGCGCTTCTTCACGCGCTGGTGCTGGACGGCAATCAGACGGGCTGCGCGTACCTCCGTCATGCCCTCCTCGCGGCGGTCCGCGAGAGTGACCGCGTCAGGGCAAAGGAGCTTTACACCGAAACCGCTGAGAGCTTTTCCACATCGCCCTCCGACGTGGAGCGCAATATAAGGTTTGCCGTCTCCACCTGCGTTAAAAGCGCGCCGATAAACAGCAGGATAGTGATTTTGGGCTCCGGCGGCGCCGTTCCGGGGAATATGGAGCTCATAAGGACCCTGGCGGGCATTGTCGGCGGACGCGCGCGGCGGGTTTGACATATCCGGAAAAAATATGTATAATGGTCCGGCGCGAATACCGAACTTAAAATGAGAGGAAATCAGCACACATGTGGTTTGACGAGGCGGTAATTTATCAGATTTATCCCCTGGGGCTGTGCGGCGCGCCGGAGGAGAACGACGGCGTAACTGAGCACAGGATACTCAGATTGTTGGATTGGGTGGAGCACATAAAGGCACTTGGCTGTACCGCGGTGCTTTTGAATCCTGTTTTTCAGAGCGACAGGCACGGGTACGACACGAGGGACTACTTCACGGTGGACTGCCGGCTTGGAGACGAGGAGGATTTGAGGCGCGTCTGCGGGGCGTTCCACGACGCCGGCATACGGGTCATGTTTGACGCGGTGCTCAATCATGTGGGACGGGGCTTTTGGGCGTTTCGGGATGTGCTTGAAAGGCGCTGGGACAGCCCGTATAAGGATTGGTTCCACGTTGATTTCAACGGCAACTCCGGGTGGAATGACGGCTTCTGGTACAAGTGCTGGGAGGGCGCCTGGGAGCTGGCGGAGCTGAATTTGTGGAACAACGACGTAGTGGAGCACCAGCTTGCCGCCATAAGGAGCTGGGTGGAGCGGTTCGACATCGACGGGCTCCGTCTGGACGTGGCGTACTGCCTGCCGCAGGAGTATTTAAAGCGCCTGCGCGGGTTCGCGAATGGCCTAAAGCCGGATTTTGTCCTCATGGGCGAGACGCTCCATGGGGACTATAACCGATGGATGTCCGACGAAATGTGCCATTCGGTGACAAATTACGAGTGCTACAAGGGGCTGTGGTCAAGCCTTAACGACATGAACCTATTTGAGATAGGCCACTCCCTTGCCCGCCAGTTCGGTCCGGAGCCCTGGACGCTCTACAAGGGCAAGCACCTTTTGAGCTTCCTTGACAACCACGACGTGGAGAGGATCGCCAGCAAGCTCCGGGACAAAAAGCAGCTGCCCGCCGCCTGGGGGCTGGTGTTCGGGATGCCCGGAGTCCCCGCCGTATACTACGGCAGCGAGTGGGGGACAGAGGGCAGGAAATCCGACGGGGACAGGGCGCTGAGACCGGAGATTGTGACGCCGGAAAGTAACGGGCTCACGGAGTTTATTTCGCAGCTCGCCGCCGCAAGGAAAGCAAGTCCGGCACTTATGTACGGTACATACAGAAATTTGCAGATCCAAAATAAATTCCTGGTGTATGAGCGCGAGTGCCAGGGGGAGAGGGTCGTTGTCGCGGTCAACGCCTCGCCTGAGACCCAGTGGGCGCGGTTCGACGCCCGCGGTGATCGGGGGGTGGACCTGATCACCGGAGAGGAGCGGGGGCTTGGGGATTCGACCATGATCGAGGGGTATGGGGTGTATTTTTGGAAAATACAGTAAAAGTGTTCCCGCCGTTGCGGGAAACGGAGGGTCTTCTTTTCTCATCTTTTTCTCCGAAATGAGAAAAAGACGAGTAAAAGAAGCAAAAGAGAGAAAAAGAATTTTTATTTTTGGGCCGGCAGAAGCTTTCAAGTCCTACCGTATAGACTCACGACAGCTCCCGCAGTCTGAAACTTCCCCGCACGGGCAGAAGAATCGACGCGCGGGTTCCCATGAGCCGAATTGCACAGTCTCCGAACCCGCTTAACCGCTTAACGTGGTCGGTAGTCAGTACGCCCTGCCCCTCAACATCGCCGCGCTTTGGTTCTAAAATCGGGCAAAGCCCTCGGCGCTTCTCCACCCTGCGTTTATCGCTTTAATTTAAATGTTTTTCCGGCGGCATGTACGTCGGAAAAATCACCTTTTGTTTTGCAAGTGTGCGCCCCTTCGGGGCGTGCGCGCAGCAAAACAGCAGGAAAGCCCCCGCGAAAGGTCCGCAGACCTTTCGCGGGGGCTTTCCGCACGTTCCCCACTTCAAAAAAGGGCAAAGCCCTTTTTTGAACGTTTCCCTCTAATTTAAAAAGAGGTCCTTTGGACCTCTTTTTAAATTAAGCCCTGTGCGCAGAGGAGCTCGGCTAAGAGAATGGCTCCTCCGGCGGCGCCGCGGAGGGTGTTGTGGCTCAGGCAGACGAATTTGTAGTCGTACTGGGTGTCCTCACGGAGGCGGCCTACGCTGACTGCCATGCCGTTTTCCAGGTTGCGGTCCAGCTTCGTCTGGGGGCGGTTGTCCTCCTCAAAGTAGTGGATGAACTGCTTTGGGGCGGAGGGGAGCTCAAGCTTTTGGGGCAGGGCGGTGAAGCTTGCCCAACGCTCCTTGATCTCGTCAATTGAGGGCTTTTTGGCGAAGGAGGCGAACACCGCCGCCATGTGGCCGTCGGAGCAGGCGACGCGGAAGCACTGGGCGGTGATGGAGGGGGAGTCGGCCTTGACAATCACGCCGTTTTCAACGCGCCCCCAAAGCTTCAAAGGCTCCTGCTCGCTCTTTTCCTCCTCGCCGCCGATGTA
Organism: uncultured Oscillospiraceae bacterium; assembly: GCA_947588955.1. Taxonomy (GTDB): domain Bacteria; phylum Bacillota; class Clostridia; order Oscillospirales; family Oscillospiraceae; genus RUG626. Next base: position 27,716 of record CANPYX010000003.1, read on the forward strand.
GGGAATCACGTTGTCTACGATGTCGGGGAAGGTCTCGAAGGTCTTGCCTGCGCCGGAGATGGCCTGATAGGTGCAGACCAGCGCCTTTTGAAGGCCGAATTCGTCCTTCAACGGGTGCAGGGCGGGGACGTAGCTTTGCAGGGAGCAGTTGGACTTCACGGCTATGAAGCCGCGTTTTGTCCCCAGGCGCTTGCGCTGGAAGGGGATGACCTCCAGGTGCTCCGGGTTTATCTCCGGCACCACCATGGGCACGTCCGGGGTCCAGCGGTGGGCGGAGTTGTTGGAGACCACGGGGCACTCATGCCTGGCGTACGCCTCCTCAAGCGCCTGTATCTCGTTTTTCTTCATGTCCACGGCGGAAAAGACGAAGTCCACGTTGGACGCGATCTCGTCAATGTCGTCCTCGGCGGACCTTACAATGAGGTCCTTCGCGCACTCCGGCACGGGGACGCTCATGAGCCAACGACCGGAGACCGCCTCGCCGTAGGGCTTGCCGGCGCTGCGTGAGCTGGCGGCGACCTCGGTGAGCTCAAACCAGGGGTGACCGGCTATGAGCGTGACGAAGCGCTGACCCACCATGCCTGTGGCGCCGATGACGCCGACCTTGTATTTTTTCATGATTTTTCCTCCCAATATGATGAAAATAATATGGTAATTAAAAAAATTGCCGAAAGGGGTAGCCAAACAGTGAAAAATGTTGTATAATGCAGTTTACATAAATATCGCCGGCTGTTTCGCCCGCGCGGCATTGATACTTTAGCACAGGTAAAAGCCTGTGTCAACGGTGAAATAGTTTAAAAATCAAGGCGGTTTTTGCGTTTTAGCGAGATAAATAACCGAAAACCGCCATTTGCCGCCAAAACGGAGGTATCCCATGAAATCGAAGCTGAAAACGATAATAACCGCGCTCCTTGCTCTCGCGCTGTCGGTATCGCTGGCGCCCGCACCGGCAAGGGCGGACTACACGCCGCCGTATGACACCGTGAGGATCGGGATATATTCATATAAAGCGGACGGAGCTCCGGCGCAGAAGGCGTTTTCCTGGTCAAATCTTCAAAATGTCGCGGGGTACGGCGACGGGTACGAGCTGGGATATTACGATTCCGACCGTCAGTTCGTGTCCCTGGGCGCCTTTATCACCTCCACGAACCAGATCTCCGTTTTGATCGACAAAAACATGAAGTATAACTCTTCCGAAAACTCCTATTCGGAGCTCTCCGGCTCCGCCTCCGGTACGGTGGTGGGCTGCTTCCATCTGAGGTACAACACAGTATACGCCACCTACGACGAGGCGGCGGCAAAGGCGGCGGAATATGACGGCGGCTTTGTAAAATACGAAAACGGCAGCTTTGTTGTGCTGGTGGGTCAGTACCTCTCCTCCGGCGAGCTATCCCGGGCTGTGGGCGGGGACTTCACAGGCGACAGCGGCACGGCAAACACCGTGACGGTGGTGGAGACGAGGACGAACAGGATACTCTTTGAGTTTGACTGCGGCACATCGCTGAACCTGGCAGTCCGCCCGTTCAGCAATTCCGAAATCAAGACACAGACCTGGCACAGGGGCTGCATGTACTACGGCGGCTTCTCCTTCCTCCGGGGCGAGGCGGGTATAACCACGGTGAACTACGTGAATGTGGAGGACTACGTCAAGGGAGTTATCTGCTATGAAATGGGCAACGGCTGGCCGATTGAGGCACTGAAGGCACAGGCTATAACCGCAAGGACGTACCTCATGGCGAATATAAACAGGCACCGCTCTCTGGGCTATGACCTGTGCAACACCACGGACTGTCAGGCATACCACGGAACAGGCTCTGCCAACGCCAACACGGACGCGGCGGTGGACCAGACCGCGGGGCAGTACCTCATGTACAACGGCGAGCTTTGCGAGACCTACTATTACTCCTCCAACGGCGGCGCCTCGGAGGACGTGGAGAACGTGTGGACCGAGGCGATACCGTATCTTCGCGGAGTTGTTGACCCATATGAGGCGGACGCCTATAAGGACGGCAAGATAAACCAGTATTACTGGACCGTCACATATACCCCGTCGTCGCTGGGCGCGAGACTCAGGAGCCTGGGGAAGAACTGCTCGGACATAGTTAAAATAAGGCTGGAGTTTACCAATGTCGGCAACGTGAAGTCCATCACCTTTATCGACACGGCTGGGCGGAATATCACGGTGAACAAGGAGAAGGTCCGTACATACCCAAGCGTCAGGTCGTGCCGGTACTCGGTAAACGGTCTGGGACCTGCCAACTCAGCCAACGGCACAAGCTATTACGTCAACGACGGGACTGCCATAGGCGAGACACTGCCGGGGCTCTTTGCCATTGGCTCCTCCGGCGTGAGTGAGCTCCCGGCGGACGACATCTACGCCATACGCGGCACCGGCACGGTGGATAAGGTCAGCGCCGGCAGCACCGCGAATTCCGGCACGGTGGGCGTGAACGCCCAGGGCAAATTTGTATTTTCCGGCTCCGGTTACGGGCATAATGTGGGCATGAGCCAGTGGGGAGCGTACTCAATGGCAAAATACCACAACATGACCTGCGAGGAGATACTCACCTTCTACTACACAGGCACGCAGATCGTCACCGCCGGCACGGGCGCGGCGGACGACGACTGGTGGTTCGGCGCGTTGGGTTGAGGGGAAGAAGGGCTTTTTCCATGAAGACATCGGATTTTTACTATGAGCTTCCAGAGGAGCTTATCGCCCAGACGCCACTTGAGCGCCGGGACGCCTCCAGGCTCATGGTGCTTGACAAAAATACCGGAAAGACGGAGCACCGGCGGTTTTTTGAGCTGCCGGAGCTTCTGCGTCCCGGAGACTGCATGGTTTTCAACGACTCCCGCGTCCTTCCCGCGCGGCTTTTCGGGAAAAGACCCACCGGCGGCGCGGTGGAGGTGCTGCTTCTCACCGACAAGGGCGGCAAGCGATGGGAATGCCTTGTCCGTCCCGGCAAAAAGGCGCGCCCCGGCGACAGGCTCAGCTTCGGCGACGGGGAGCTGGAGGCGGAGATAGAGGAGATACTTGACGGCGGGAACAGGCTCATACGCTTTGACTACCAGGGCATATTCATTGAGATACTGGAGCGCCTGGGACGTATGCCATTGCCGCCGTATATCCATGAGGAGCTGAAGGACGCGGAGAGGTATCAGACGGTGTATTCCCGCGAGCTCGGCTCCGCCGCGGCTCCTACGGCGGGGCTCCACTTTACGCCGGAGCTCCTTGAAAAAATACGCGAAAAGGGCGTGGACACCGCCTTCATAACCCTCCACGTGGGGCTTGGGACCTTCCGGCCCGTGAAGGAGGACAATATAGAGGACCACGATATGCACTCGGAGTTTTGCCAGATCTCCCGTGAGGCGGCGGATAAGGTCAACGCCGCAAAAGAGCGCGGGAGCAGGGTCATCGCCGTGGGCACCACCTCCTGCCGCACCCTTGAGGCGTTCTCGGACAGCTCCGGGCACCTTGAGCCGGCGTCGGGTTGGACGGATATTTTCATCTACCCCGGCTACAGCTTTAAATGCGTGGACGCGCTGGTGACAAACTTCCACCTGCCTGAAAGCACCCTCCTCATGCTCATCTCCGCCCTCGCCGGCCGCGACCGAGTCCTCGCCGCCTACCGCGAAGCAGTGCAGGAGAGATACAGATTTTTCTCGTTTGGAGATGCGATGTTCATTGGAAGCAGGATGTTTGAAGACAAAGACAAGTAAGAAAAAAGCCCTGAAATCAGTGAATTTCGGGGCTTTTGTAATTTATTGGGGCTTGTAGGAAAATTTGATTTCAAGGCCGTTTTTGAAGAGAATCGCGCTGGTACGGCCGTCTTTTATACAAAAGTTTGTCACGATGCTGTTGAGAAAATCTTTGACAATTTGTGGGTCTATACGGCGAACAAAATGCTCGTAATTGATATATCGCTTTCCTTCCAGTTGTTGAGCCAATATGAAGTAGCTTGCCTTTGCTATGAACTCCTCGTCACTCATGCTGAGAGCGGAGGCGGAGGAGACTGAAAGATATTCGAGCCGGCTGTCAACCTCCTCGATGCGGTCGAGTATTTCCTTTCGCTCTATCAGGTAGTCCTTATCTGGGATCCCGGCGTCATCGTACAGATATATGGTTTTCAGACGGTTCAGGGCGCGTTCGAGCCGGCGCTTTTCAGAGAGCAGCGTATCTCGTTCTTGGACCTCGGCGGAAGACTCGGCAGCTTTTACGGTCGCCGGGGTGTATTCAGGATTATCATACTTGCTCTTGAGATGGTTGAATAGTTCTTCAAGCCCAGGACGCTCTATATGGTCAACACGGGAGAACACTTCGCCACGAAGGAGCTTTTTCTCCAGAGTCTCAATGGATGTGCTTTTGCCGAACGACTTGGAGACTTTTATGAGATTGTGGATGAAGTTAAAAACGAATGGGCCAAGGGTGATGTCTGAGACATACTTGTTGGGGCAATCGTTGAAGCGGCGGTGTCTGGAGCACAGATAGATTGATGGACGCCATCCATCGGCTCGCTCTCTGTCTATGGTCGCTATCATAGGGGAGCCGCAGCAGCCGCAAGTGAGAAGACCGGCGAATATATGGATGTGCTTGCGCTGGAATGTCTGTCCGTACTTACCGCGCTGTCTGCTCTTTAGCAGATTAACCACCGCTTGTTGACGCTCTTGTGTAACGATGGCGGGGTGGTGATTTTCAACAAGCACCCATTCGTTCTGAGGCTTCGTCTCGAATGTGTGTGATTTAGTCTCGTCACGATAGTTATAGCGATAAGTCCCGGAATAAAAAGGGTTCGTAAGGACGTGATGAACAGCTACCGGGTTCCATGCGCCGCCTTGACTTGCCGGTACGCTCTTTTCGTTCAGTTCCTTGGCTACCTTGAGCAACGATCCGGTGGCCTCATATCGGTCATAGATGAACCTGACTACTCGCTCCTCACCTTCGTCTATTGTGAAAGTCTTTGTTTTTTTGTCGTAGTCGTACCCGTATGGAATACGGCCACCGTTCCAAACCCCGTCGTTTGCTCTGGAGAGCATTACTGCGCTTACACGCTCAGAAGTCATATTGCGTTCCAGTTCGGCAAATACCAGAATGATTTTGAGCATAGCCTCCCCCATTGCTGACGAGGTGTCGAACTGCTCGTTTTTGGAGACGAATATGACGCCCAGCTTTTTCAACTCGGAGTACATAGTCGCAAAGTCCAGAAGATTTCGGCTTATGCGGTCGATTTTCCACACCAGTATATGCGAGAACTCGCCCATGCGGACACGGGACATCATTTGCTGGTAGTCCGGCCTGTCCGTGTTCTTGGCACTATATCCTGCGTCCTGAAAAATCGCGTAGTCTTTTATGTTAAGGGCATATCTGGCGTAGTTGATGAGCTCGCTTTGCTGGACGGGCAGACTTGCTTTGTCTACCTGATGGACGGTTGACACACGGATATAGATTGCTACCTTCTGAGGGAGAAAGTCAGCGGCACCGCGTTTTTGGTTTGAAGCCATTTTTAACCTCCACTATTATTAGATACAGAAAGAGGCAGCCCCGTACTTGGGACCGCCTCTTTTCGCTTGAGAACATCATGCGATAGCGATTATGACAAATGTTCCCGAAGATAAGGTGTCTGAAAGCGAATCCTCGAACCGTTCCCTATCCTTATAAGTCAGATAGCCCAATTTGCACATAGTATCAATCATGCACGAAGCTTGACCGTAATTATCAAAAGTGTATTCCTTGGAGAACCCGTCCAGCATCTCAATGTCCCACATTGAGACAGATAAAGCTATGCCAGCAAGGGCGTCTTCTAAAAAAAGCTCGTCCTTCAGAGAGACTGTAACGAGAAGATCGCCGCTGGGGGAAATGAACACATTAGATAATTCGCCGGAGAAAGAATTTGAGGACACAAAGATGTTTTTAGCTATACACGTCATCTGAGACATGGACTCGTAAGGGATGCTGACGGGGTCAAGTTCCCAAGAGTCGATGCCGTCACCTGAGCACAGACGGGTCAAGGCCCCGTCACAATATGCGAACGCTTTAGAACTGGAAGACAAATTATACACCCTCTTTGTATTTTTGCAGAACAGCCTTTATGACCATGCGGTCGTCCGGGGTGGCAAGAGAGTAAAGGCGCACGAACTCCACGACATCTGCCGGCATCTTCTCGTACCTGTCCTCACCTATGCCGAGGAGCCAGTCGATAGATACGTTGAAATACTCAGCAAGTTTGATGATATATGGGAGATCCGGCTGCCTGTCCCCGGACAGATAGCGCGATACGGTAGGTCTGGCTATTCCTGTTGCGTCTGACAATTCGCTGCGGTTAAGCCCATGACTTGCCATAAGAGAGCCGAGCCGCAATCTGAAGTCCTCGTAGTTGAAGTCTGTTTTTACTGGATAGCTCATAATATCAACTCCTGTACCGTTGTGTGACAAGTATAGTACCATAATAAAACAAGTCACCGGAAACTGCAACACTTTTTATCACAAACGGGAAAAAATTTACCACAAATGATAAAAAACTTATTGACAATTACCAATCGGTACATTATAATGTTTACGATGGTACACTAAATAAAGAACAGAAGAATGGAGGTGAACATCATGAAACCGCTTGAAATCAAAGGAGCCCGAACAAGGCTTGGATTCACTCAGCAGTTTGTTGCCGACGAACTCCACTTGTCGCTCCCGTCTTATAGAAAGAAGGAGAGTGGAAAAGTGAAGTTCACCGACGAGGAGAAGATGAGGCTTTCTAAGGTACTTGAGCTTTCACCGTCTCAGACGAACGATTATCTTTACGACGGCATCCTGCCCATTGGCAAGCTCGATGAACAGGCTTGCGGCTGAAATTTTTTTACCCTGAACGTACCGAATGGTAACAGTTACGTACCATCAAGACACCGCCTTTCGTTTTTTGATATTAGCATTATATGACACTCTGGAGGAGAAGAAAATGGGAAGAGACTCCGTAAAAGCCAATGAGAATATGTGCTTTCAATGCAGGAAAAGGGCCGCAGAATACAACGACAAGCTATCCAGCAGAGAGGGCGCAGCAGAACTCCTCGGAGTGTCAGTTTCAAGCCTCGCGGATTATGAGCTTGGTCTGACCAAGATTCTCCCGGTGGATAAGGTCGTCCTCATGGCAGACGCCTACAATGCGCCTGAACTCAAGATCTGGTATTGCCAGACCCAATGCCCGATAGGGCGGGATTATCGGATGCCATCGCCGGAGCTGAACACGGTGGAGCGTGCCACCTTGAACCTCCTGAAGCGGCTGAGAGGCGCGGATATTCAGGAGGTCAAGGACAAGCTCATAGACATAACCGCCGATGGGGTTATCACCGGGGATGAAAAAGTGACCTTGCAGGACATCATGAATTTCCTCGACGACCTTATTCAAGCGGCTGGAGAGCTCAAGCTGGTGGGCTCCAAGTACATGAACGAGGGGGCCAAAAATGACTGACACAGAAGCCCTCAGGAGGTTCCTAAAAGAGGAATACGGCATCAGCTCTGAGCTTGAACTCGAAAAGGCAGTGATGAAAATGCCTAAAATCAAAATAGGCGTGTTCATATCGAAAACTGAAAGGAGTACACAAAATGACTACGAAAAAGAGAACATCGCATAGACCCGGAGACATTGTGAGGTTGGCCGGCATCGAATTTGTCGTGCTTGACAACAACATGGCGGGAAGCTCCGCCGAGGAAGAGGCCCTGTTTATCCTGGCGCTGAAATCCCAGGGGCGGAGCCAGTTCGGTAACGACAACAACTACACCAACAGCGACCTGCGCGATGCGGTATGCGACTGGCTGGATACCTTGGCGAACATCGGAGTGGACATAGACGCCATCAAGCCCAGGATGCTGGACCTGACGACGCTGGACGGATACAAGGGCTACGGGTCCCTCGAAGTCAAGGCGGCTCCCCTGACGATGGATGAGGCCCGGAAATACGCGGAAGTCATTCCCGACTGCGACGAGGCCACATGGCTGTCGACGGGATGGGGAGGCCCGGAGCATTTCGGTTCCACGTACGCGTTGTACGTGAGCACCAATGGCGTTTGGGGCCACAGCCACTGCTCGAACTCGTATGGCGTCCGCCCCGCTTTGGTCATTTCCTCTTCTCTCTTGGACTCTGAGAGTGATGAGACTGGACTCGAAGATGTCTCTACGGAGGACCTGCTCGAAGAGATTCGCCGCCGAGCAAACGGAGGCAAGGAATGAAACCGGAAGTAAAGCGGGGGCCGTGGGGGAAAGTGATAGCGGGGCTCCTAAGCCTCGTAGTTGCCGTAGCCACGCTCTCAGCTTGGCCGAGCACCGGGGCTGAAGCGGAGGCTGAAAGGCCAGTTCCGAAAACACCGGCTCCCGTCCAGACCTTGGAATACGTTGAAGATGTAGTCGAGCCTCCAGAAGAGCCGGTACATATCCCCCTGGCAGAAGAAGCAGCGCCCACCGAAGCCCAGATCCCGGCAGAGGACGAGGAGCCGGACGTTGAGGACTTGTATTCAGAAGAGGAGATAGAGGCCATAGCCAAGACCGTTTACGGGGAGGCTCTTGTCACTGGTTCCGATACAGAGATGGCTGCGGTTGCGTGGTGCATCCTCAACCGGGTGGACAGCCCCAGTTTTCCAAACTCGATCATCGGCGTCGTAACGGCAAAATGCCAGTTCCACGGGTACAGGGGCGACAATCCGGTCCCTGAACACATCAAGGAACTCGTAAAAGATGTTCTCACAAGATGGACGGCTGAGAAAAACAGCGACGGCGATGTAGGAAGGGTTCTCCCGGCTGATTATCTGTACTTCTGGGGAGACGGGCGGCACAACCATTTCACGACCGAATATCTTGGAGGCGTTGAGTGGGATTGGAGTCTCCCGACGCCTTATGAAAGCTGAGGTGCCGAGCATGAGCGAAGAACTTACCGAAATTGTCGAGAAAGTGGCGGAAAAGACCGGATTGTTCATTTGCCTGAAAGATGCCAACGAGGTCCTGAAATACACCGTCAGGAAATGCGAGGTGAGCGGTAACGGGCCGGATTACGTCCCGGTACTGTTCGAGAACGAGCTCAGAGACTTCCTGACAAGAAAAATCATCAATGCGAGAGGAGCGATAGCTGATGTGTTCGATATGCGGCCATTACCCGTGTCACCCACAATGCCCGAACGCGCCTGATCCCGAAGCTGTTTATGAGTGCGCGTCTTGTAAGGAGCCCATTCGGGATGGAGACGACTACTTTGAACTTGACGGGGACTACTACCACGAAGACTGTTTCCTCGATAACGCCCCAGGCATCCTCGTTGAGAAATGCGGAGCCGTTCGTGGCACCGCTGATGCGAGGTGCCAATGATGGAAATGGTCAATGACACCGGCCTCCACTTGGATTTCCCGGAGCTCACGTTCAAAGACGAAAGCCACACCTACCGGCTCGACGGAGAAGTCATTCCGAGCGTGTCCACAATCATGGAGCCGCTTAAGGTTTTTCACTACCAGGGCATAAGCGAAAGGACGATGACGAAGGCCGCAGCGAAAGGCACGTCAGTCCACAACTCCATCGAGAACTGGATTAAGTTCGACTTCGAGGACGTAGCGCCGGAGCACAGAGGCTTTTTCGATGGCTTCTTGGCCTGGACAGAAGAGGAGGCCCCCAAAATCATCGGATCCGAACTCAGGGTTTATCACCCGATTTTGAGATACGCCGGCACGATAGACATTCTCTGGTTTGACAAGGACGGCCACCTCACCATAACGGACGTTAAGACCACTTCACAGCTCATTGATATGCTGTGTGGCGTCCAACTTGAAGCCTACGGCAAGGCCCTCGACAGCCATGGAATTAAAATCCAGCGCAAGAACATCCTGCACCTCAAGAGGGACGGAAGGTACGAGGTTAGGGAGTTCCCGGCCAACGACGCCGAAAGATGGAGAGTTTTCGGCAGCCTCAAGTGTGTGTACGACTACGTTCAGTCTTACAAATAATTTTAAGATGGAGTGATTACATGAGCACGAAAGAAGAAGTTCAGACAGGCATCGCCGTCAACCGTACCGTCCCGGACGAGGAGCTGGAACTCGGCGCAGAGGTCAGCATCCTTGAGAAACAGGTCGGTGAGTGCGTGATAACCGGCCAGGAGGACTACGAGAGGGCGTCCGATTTCCTCCGGGAAATCAAGGGGATGCAGACCAAGGTAAAGGAATATTGGGAGCCCTTGCGCGTCATTACCAAACAGGCGTATGACAACATCCTCGCCAAGAAGAAGGAAATGATGACTCCGCTTGAAAAAGCCGAGACAATCCTCAAGCGGAAGATGGGTGACTTCGCCAACGAGCAGGAGCGGATAAAGAGAGAGCGGGAAGAAGCCGTTCGGAGGCTCGCGGCTCAGGAAGCCGAGAAGAACCTCGAAGAGGCTGCGGAGGCTGAGTCCAGGGGGGACCAGGAGACGGCAAATTACGCCATGTCCAACGCCGAGGTCATGGATAACTTGGCGAGAAGCGAGGTCAACGTAGCCGGCCCCACGAAGACCGCCGGCGTATCGCTCCAGAGGACGTGGAGAATTGTCAGCATCGACAGTTCTCAGGTCCCGATCTCCGTCAATGGCGCTGAACTCAGGCCGGTTGACGAAAAGGCCGTATTACGGCTTATCAAGAGCTCCAAGGGCACAGTCAATATCCCCGGCGTAGTCTACGAGAGCGACTTCTCCGTGAGCGCCAGGGGGAAATAATACAAGGAGGTTATCAAAATGAGCACAGCGTTGAGCAAGGCCGAGCAGAACGCCCTTTGCGTAAGCTACGACGTTATGGGGTCGCACGTCGAGCTCGATTTGCAGTTCGTCAAGAACTACCTCGTCAGGGGAGCACCCGACAAGGTCACGGACCAGGAGATCGTGTTCTTCATGAACACCTGCATGGCCCAGAAGCTTAACCCGCTTGTTGCGGGAGAGGCGTACTGCATCAAATTCGGGAACGAGCCGGCCCAGATGGTCGTAGGCAAGGGGGCCTACCTCCGTAGGGCGTTTGAGCACCCCGACTACCTCTTTAAGGAGGACGGCATCGTCGTGAGCCGTGGAGGGGAGATCGTTCAGAAAGAGGGATGCTGCCTCTACCCCGGAGAAACGCTCATTGGGGGCTGGTGCAGAGTCCACTTCATCCGAAACGGCACGGAGAGGACCTGCTTCAAGGAAGTCTCGTTCTCCGAGTACGACAAGGGACAGGCCAACTGGAAGAGCAAGCCGGCCACGATGGTCAACAAGGTCGCCATCAGCCAGTGTGTCCGTGAGGCGTTCCCGAAGGACTACGAGGGCTTGTATTCGGAGGAGGAGATGATAGCTTCTGGAGCTATCCCGCAGGACGTTACTGGAAGCGGTGGCGTCATCGCCGCAGACGGTGTCATCGTAGATGACCCCCCTGTCACCCAGGAGCAGCGCCAAACGATTTTCAAAACCATTCGGCAATACTTCACGAAAACCGAGGGCAACGAAATCGTGAAAGGGCTCCTCGAAGAGGAAGGGCTTGAGTCTACGGACGGCCTCTTGACTTCGCAGTACAACAGAATCATGGAGAGGGTCAGGTCCATCGTCGCTGAGAAAACGGAACAGCAGAGGGAGGACGCTCCTACCGAAGAGTAAAGGCCCAGAAAACTCAAGATGACAGGTAGGTGATAACATTGCCGTGGTTTGCGGTCCAGACCGATGTATTTGGGGGCAAACTCAGGAACCTCGCGGACAGGATAGGCTGTTCCGAGAACGAGGCGTTTGGGCTCCTTGGCCGTTTATGGGCCTGGGGGCTCAACAACGCCACGAAAGAAGGAAAAATAGAGTTTGCCTCAGAGAAGACGCTTGCCTCGGTACTTACGGCCGGAATAGATGAAAGATACTCACCGTCAGCGGCGGTAACAGCCATGATCGAGTCTGGATGGATAGACCGTGAGAGCGATGGCTTTTTCATCCACGATTGGGAGGACTGGCAGAAAGAGTGGTACAAGGCTCTTGAACGCCGGGAAAAAGATACCCAACGGAAGAGAAATGCCAGAAAGATACGTTCGCTCGACTCACAAATCACGATGGACGATGTGGAGACGGTCCGAACAGAGCCGCCTCCCGCCGCTGAAGAAGAAAAAGCACCAGAACCTACAAGTGAGGCCCCCAAGAAGAAAAAGAACGATTACACCCCGGAGTTCGAGGAGTTCTGGGCGGCCTATCCGAGGCAGGTAGAAAAGGCTACCGCCTATAAGAAATACATGGCGAGGAAGAAAGACGGGTTTTCGCCCGAAGAGCTTCTTATTGCGGCAAAGAACTACGCCGAAAGCTGCCGGAGGAAAAGAACGGCGGAAGAGTACATCAAGCACCCAAGCACTTTCCTAAGCGCAAACACCCCGTTCATCGACTATATCCCCAAAAAGGTCCTTGAGACAAGCGAGTCGGCAGTAGGCAACCCGTTTGCGGAGTTCCAAGAGGAGGATGCAAATGCCTGAAAAAGCAGATCCGTTTGAACTGGTAAAGGGGATAGCGATGGTAGGGCTTCAGGGCCAGACCCAAAATCCCGGAGACTATACGGACGAAGAAGGGCTCCTTGTATGTGGAAAATGCGGAAAGCGCAAGCAGTCTTGGGTGCATATCCCAGATAACAACTCCCAGGACAGGAAAATCCTCGTAAGGGCCAAATGCCTTTGCGAACAGCGTCAGGAACAACTCGAAAAGGAGCAGGAAGAAAAGCGAAAAGCTATGCTTCAGGTCCAGCGGCTCAGAGAAGCAAGCCTGATGGACAAGAGGCTTGAGGAGTCCACGTTCGATAAGTTCAAGGTCAACGGTGAGAACTCAAAGAACTTCCGAATGTGCCAACGGTACGCAACCGGATTTGACGAGATGGTCAAGAAGAACCAGGGGTTAATCCTCTGGGGAGGCGTAGGGACCGGGAAAAGCTTCGCCGCCGCTTGTATAGCTAACTACTTGCTGAAGCAAGGAGTTCCAGTTGTAATGACCTCTTTCGTAAGGCTCCTTGAGATTATTCAAAACGGAGGGGACGGGGTGCAAAGGCTGCTCTCAAGGCTCAATAAGGCCAAGCTCGTAATCTTTGATGACCTTGGGGCCGAGAGGGGCACGGACTACGCCCTCGAAAAAGTCTATAACATCGTTGACGGGAGATACAGAAGTATGCTCCCCATGATATTGACGACGAACCTCACCATCACCCAAATGAAAGAGGAGACTGACACGAGGTACAGTAGGATTTACGACAGGCTGTTCCAGACCTGCTTCCCGATGCAGTTCACCGGGGACAGCTTCAGGAAGAAAGAAGCGGCAAGACGATATTCAGAAATGGAAGCGTTTCTGAACGGAGAATAAGGAGGTGACATCGCATGGCGGACATAGGAGACTCCGGCTTCCTCAAGATAGCCAACGAGAGCGATAGGGTCGCTGTGGCGACGATCCTGTATAAGAACGGGTACACCGTTCGGCCCGTCAGGAAGAAAAAGAACGGCAAGGCCAACGAGTATTACGTCTCGTATAAGATTGAGGCCCAGGACATAACGGAGGCGACCAATGAAAATTAGGTTTACCATTCCTGGAGATCCGGTCGGTAAAGGCCGACCAAGGTTCAGCACCGCTGGGAAATTCGCAAAAGCCTACACCCCGGCGAAGACTGTAAACTACGAGAACCTTGTTAAACTCGAATATGAGAGGCAATGTCACGGCCTTGCTTTCGACCAGGACGTTCCGCTCGATATGAGAATAACAGCTTACTACAGCATACCTCAGAGCGTCAGCAAGAGAAAGAGAGAGCTGATGCTTGACCGGAAAATCCGACCGATGAAGAAAGCCGATTGGGACAATATAGGAAAAATCGTCTGCGATTCGCTTAACGGGATTGCGTACCGTGACGACGTTCAAATCGTAGACGCTCAGGTCAGAAAGTTCTACGGCGAGGTTCCGAAGGTGGTTGTCACCATTCAGGAGGCGAGCTGAATGGAAAAACAGTTCCGAAACGAGACTTGCCCTGATAAACAGGAAAAGCAGCCGTTCCTCTTGTTCTCTGAGAGAGCAGCACTCGCAGACGCATTTATGGAGTGGATAGAGAAGGTAGGAGCTGCAAAAAGCGTTTTCAACGTCATCACGTTCCTCGATTACAGTGGCCTTATTAACATAAAGGAAGCCAAGGCTATGGCTGGACCCGTTATTGAGAAAAGGAGGAACAATGAGCAAGGAACTCCAGTTTGACGGCTATTGGGAAGGAGAGGCGATTTATTCCTGCGACTGCTGCGGGAAGAAAGAAAAGTTCCGCTTCGAGTGTGAGGATGACCTCGACTACAAGGCCATGCAAGCCAAACTCAGGAAAAAAGGGTGGATTTTCACCAAAGTAAACGAAAGATGGAAAGACTTCTGCTCCGAAAAGTGCAGAAACGAGTTTATCCGAAAAAACACAATTTAAGGAGGACAACAAATGAAAAGCACAGACATGAACCTCAGTCTCAACGGCGATACCTTCCAGTCCCTCAAGGATGACTTTGACGGCATCCTCGCAAGGACCGTAGGGAACATGGAAATGAAGGGGGCTGACAGCGCCACTATTTCCATTAAGCTGTCCATCTCGCTCAAGAAGAGCGCCGTCAACGGCCGGGAAGTCACAATCCCCACCTTCGAGCACGTCATCAGTTCCGTCATGCAGGTCAAGGACAAAAAGACCGGCTCTCTCAGCGGCGACTATGAAATCGTCTATGACCAGGATGCTGACACCTGGCTCATCCGCAAGATCGACAACGGCCAGACGAGCCTGTTCAACGAGGACGGAGATGATGCCGACGGCAGAATCATTGACGCCGAGTACGAGGAAATCTCCGACGGTGAGGGCGAGCTTCCGGCCCTTCCTCAGCACGAAGAGGACGGAGAAGAGGATGAGATCGAAGCCGAAGAGGATGAAGAGGAGGAAACCGCTTTTGACTGGCTCAAGTCCATGGTCGGCAGTGACCTCACTTCGGCCAAAATCGGCCGTCACTTCGTCGTCAAGGACAAGATGGGCAAAATCATCCTCAGTTCCGCCACAGGCAAAGAAGACCCCTACTTCTGCGATAAGGAAATCCTCTCCAAGCACGAAGGCCACAAGCTCGGCATTGGCTGCAATACAGACGATGACGGATCCGAGAAGGTCTTTATCGGATGCGTTGGCTGCGGCGACATCCTCTATGAAATCACCAAGACCGAGAAATCCGGCACTGATGATGCTGATGCCGATGGCGAAGAGGACGACGGCTACGAGTACGAAGATCCCGAAAGCGACGAGTAATCGGGAGGGCACGGCGTTGAATGAAATCACCAATAGACACGATCCGGGGGCGGATAGTCGAATATGACGACAGGCTGCAAGAGCTCGTCATAAGGGCTCCGTACTCCGATTGGCCCACCATGATAAGGCGGGAATATAGCGAGTGCGACATAACCCTCGTGGACGGCAGAAGGATTTCCAATAAGCAGAGAAAGACGGTGTACGCCCTCTTAAAGGAAATAAGCGCTTTTACCGGACAGGGCTTATCCTCCACTAAAACGACCATGAAGCGAAAGTTCCTGTCAGAGGACCTGTGTGAGCCCGATGCCGAACTGTTCTCTTTGTCAGACGCCCCCATGAGCCTCGTGGCCGCTTTTCAGAGATACTTGGTACGGTTCATGCTGGAGTTTGACGTTCCGTGCAGCGTCCCAATGCTCGAATTTGTTGATGACATAAACGATTACGTTTATGCTTGCCTCGTGACCAGGAAATGCTGCATCTGCGGAAAACCGTCTGACCTCCACCATGTTACCCATGTAGCCATGGGCCGGGACAGAGAAGAGATAATCCACGAGGGCATGGAGGTCCTGCCTCTTTGCAGAATACACCACGAAGAAGCCCACATGATAGGGCAGATTACGTTCAACAAGAAGTACCACATAGACGGCGGCATAATCCTCGATAAGGCCCTGTGCCGCCTCTACAACCTAAACGAAAGGGATGAAGAAAATGCTGAACCACATTGTTCTGATGGGACGGTTGACCAAGGACCCTGAACTCAGACGTACCACGTCGGGGGTCCCGGTTTCCACTTTCCGAATTGCCGTTGATAGGGACTTCAGCGGCAACGGAGGGGAGAAACAGGCAGATTTCGTAGACATCGTAGCCTGGAGGAACACCGCAGAGTTCGTGTCCAAGCACTTCAGCAAGGGCAGGATGGCGGTAGTCTCCGGCCGGCTCCAAATGCGAGAATGGACCGACAAGGAGGGCCACAGGCGTATCAACACCGAGGTCGTGGCAGATAACGTCTACTTCGGTGACTCCAAGAAGCCAGAGGGAGGCGGAGACTATGAGCCGCCCCAAGACATACCCCAGGGCAACTTCCAGGATGTCAGCGATGACGACGGGGACCTTCCGTTCTAATAGGAGGCAGAAATGATAGAAACGAAAATAGAGTGGTGCGATTCTACTTGGAATCCGGTAAGCGGGTGTCTCCACACCTGCGAATACTGCTACGCAAGGGCGATAGCCAACCGCTTCGGCGGGTGCGACGATGCTCCTGACGGCAAGACGAGCCAAAGGATTATCACTCTTACCGAGAGAAAGAAAGTCACCCGCAAGAACGGCAAAACCATCAACGCTGCGTACCCGTATGGGTTCACCCCTACCCTCCACGAATACCGGCTTAGTGACCCGCTGAAAAAGGGATTTGGCGAAACGATTTTCGTCTGCTCCACGGCGGACCTGTTCGGAGAGTGGGTCCCTGATGAGTGGATAGAGCGAGTGTTCGACGCTTGCAAGGATGCCTGGGGGCATAGGTACTTGTTCCTCACTAAGAATCCGTCGAGATACCTTAAGCTTGCGGAGGCCGGAAAGCTCCCCAAGGGAGATAGCTTCTGGTACGGCTCCACGACGGCCAGCCCTGAAGACAAGTTCTTCTTCAGTGACAGCTATAACACGTTCGTAAGCGTGGAGCCCATTCTCGCTCCGTTTAAGGAGAGCGACGGAAGCCTCGAAGCTGTCAAGAAAATAGATTGGGCCATCTTCGGGGCCGAGACGGGAAACCGAAAGAACATCGTGGTTCCCCAAAGAGACTGGATTGAGGACTACGTCCGCCTCATGCAGGAGGTCGGAAAGCCGGTCTTCATGAAGGAAAGCCTGAGGAAGATATGGGGAGACGGCCAAGGGGCGGACAAGTTCCTTACTCAGACACCGTGGGGAAAATAACCTGCTACTTCTGGAGGTGAACCGAAATGCCCAAGCCGAGCGGCCTTTTGAGAAAAAGGCAGTCAGACATCAATGCGTGGAGGCAAGCTGAAAAAGATACCACCATCCAGTACATGGTTGATACCATGGAGATTACTCTCAATGACCCGGACGTAATGGGCAAGGGCGTACTCGGAGAAGTCAGACTTGAGAAAGTCATAAGGGCCTGGAGTAAATGCTATGACGAATACTACGGGGCCCTCTCAAAAGGCCCGGAGTCAGACTACATCCAAGAAAAGCTCGACCAGAGGCTCAGGAGGATTTTCAAAAAGAAAAAGCTCCCTACATTCCAAGAGCGTTACCCATGGATTAAGGAGCAGAAATACTAATCCCCACCCTAAATGCGGAAAGAGGTGAATGGGCTCCACTATGGGGGATATGCACATAGATGTTGCTTCCGTGAAGTCAAGACTCGTAGACTTCAGAGAGAGGGAACGAGACATAGACAACCAGATCGAGAGACTTGAGCGAATGACGGCCAAGATGGAGAGCGCTGGAGCCCAACCGCTGTCTGATATGCCGCGTTCACCAAGCATCTCAAGCGACAGAATGGCGGACTACGTTGCCCAAAAGGAAGAGCTTGAGCAGGAAATCAGATCCGCAATAGGCAGCCAGAGCGAGGAGAAGGCCGAGTTAGAAGGCGTCTTGTCAAAGATAAAAAGCCCAGACGAAAAGGCTGTTATCAGGATGAGGTACTTCGACCGGTCAAGCTGGAATGAAGTTCTTGATATGCTATTCGGCAGCCGAGATGATTTCTTGGACAAGCAGGAAACGTATCTCAGGAGGGTACACAAGATACACGGCGCTGCGCTATTCCACATGAGCGTAATCCTCAACGAAAATGACCCGAATACAGAGGTTCCTGCGGATATGTAGCCTATACTTTATCATTCGAACAATTTCCAGCGGTTTTAGAAGCTTATTCGGTGGGCAAGCCAAACAGGATGCCCACCGAAATTTTTTGAAAATAATGAAAATTTATTCTTGACTTAGGCGGTAGGTATTGTAAAGTAAAGTTACAGAAAATCCCAAAAACAACGGGTTTAACGCCCAAGGAGGAACAAAAAATGATAGGAGTTCAGAACTTTAAGTGCAACGTCAGCGACAAGCGGAAATACAAGTACAAGTTCTTCGTAGACATCATGACAGGAGATGACGAGGTTCTTGCCACCGGCGAAATCTTCGTCCCCTCCATCGACGGCAACACGGAGAGCATCATCGTCGAAAACGCGAAAGCCCTCTACAAGGATTTTGAGAGGATCGCCTATCAGTACAACGGGCTCACCCCCACAATCCGTGGAAAGGCCGTAAAAGGCAAGACCATCCGCTATCCGGTGGCGGTATAACACATAAGGAGGCCAGAAATGAACGTCTCTAAAGCGAGGACCATTTCAAACCGGGTCAGGGCGAAATACCCCAATGCCCTCTCCCCCGTTAAATGGACAGACGTATATTCGAGCGAGGAGGAACTGGTCGAGGACCTGCGGAACATTCACGTTCCTGAAGACATCGAAAAAGACTGGTTCTGGATGGGGTGCGAGCCCTTCTATAAGGGTTACGTCTACATACATTCTTTCGCAAAACAAGTCCAGAGCGGGAAGGAACTCAGCAAAAAGCAGCTTACCCAATGTAAAAGACTCGCAGTTGAAATCAAATGCGCGGCAGCGATAAGGGACTGCTATTGATAGAGCTTCCTCGCCAGATACATAGCCAGCCGGGGGATCCCGGCTGGTGTGTTTCGTTTATCAATCATCAATTATGGAGGTTTAATCGAATGGCAACAAAAGAACAGGAGCGGAAGGCTCTCCAGAAGATTAAGGACATAGTCGATTCCCTTGGGCCGGACAGCTATGTAGCGGCAGCCTTCGACGGGTGTTTTAACTTGGCCCAGGAGAACATAGACGGAGATTTCATGATAAGCTTTACGCAGAGATTACAGAAGGCAGATGATGAAATCGCCTATTACAAAAGGGCCGCTGAGTCTTTTTCAAAAGACCTCGGAGAACACGTTGAAGCCATGCAAAAGCTCAAGGAGACGGTCGTTCCCGAAAAGGAGTTGGGCGAGATTTACGACGCACTTGCTCAACTCGCGAAAAGATATGAAACGGAGGAAGCTTCGGCGGCAGAAGAAATTGTAGAGTTTGCGGACGAGCCGTGTTCGAGAGAATTTGCCCAGGCGGTCAGATGTCACCGTGAGATAAGGGAGGAGATAGACCGGCTTAACGAGCTCAGAAGCGAGGTTGCGAAACGCCTTAAAATAATGGACGAGCAGTCGCAGAATAAGGAAGAAAATTGTTAAAAAGCGAAAATTTTTAGAAAAATCCTGTATTTCCTATTGACTTAGGCGGTAGGTATTGTAAAGTTAAGTTACGCTCAATTTATACAAAAGAATTAGGAGGAAATACAAATGGAAACAAACGAAAACAAGACAGTCCTTACGGAAGAGGACAAGGAAATAATCCGCAAGCACTATCGTACATACGAAGAGATGTTCGCAGCCGGCAAATTCTATGACGGGTACCTCGGAATACCCTCCCTGGAAGATGATTTAGCGGAAGCAAGAGGGTATCTCGAAGATGGAGACTTCGACGAAACCGGGATTTCCTCAGAAGCTGGTTACAGGTTCGAAATCGAATTAGCCGAAGGAATCCTCAGGAAGTACAACATTGTGACCGACTTCGAGGAGTTCTATCGGAAATACGGTTTCGAAAACTAAGAAAATGCCACGGGCAGGAAAGGAACTGAACATGAAAGCGAAACACTTCGATGGTCTTCTCCAGAGCGAAATCAGGAAAGCCGAGAGCGCAGCGAATAAGGCCACAGGGACGAAGAACTGTAAGCTCACCGGCTATAGCTACAAGGTCGTCCACCCGTTCGACTTTGACCCAGACGCCGTATTCGTTGAGGTCATGTGCGAGATGTGCCACGACTATGAGCGCCGCGCTTCCGTTGATGTGAGGCTCGACATTCCGATGTTCGACAGGCGGCGCACAGTCGCAACAGCCGTTTAACGAACTTATCGGGGAGGCGAAAATATGAAAAGATCGGAGTATTTGAGAAGGGCGTTTGAGGCGTATAACGATGGCCGGGTTGACGATGAAACCTATGACGCCATGGTCATGAACGCCGAAGTCTTCTGTGACGATGACGGCGAGGAGGAGAGCGAACAGTAACGGATTATCATTTGCGAATAATGATGCAAAATACCCGCCACGGAGGAACGATGGCAGAAAGGAAATGGCTATGAACAACAAGGAGTACGATGTCGATTTTGACCTTGTCCTGCACATTCGCGGTGGCCTTACAGGTCTGGACCATAAGCCTGAAGACCCCCGCCGAACTTCTCGGCGATATTTTCCCCGGAGACTGCGAGTGCGAGTTTCTGGGTGTCTCGACAAGTATGAATAACAGCTTCCGTGGGTACATGGAGGTGACTGAGGTGGAGGATGATGACGACGATGACGAGGATGATGACGACGAGGAGGACTGAAAATGGGGAGTGAGATTGAGAGCATAGACTATGAACTGAAGTGCTACTCTGTCTATGCCAAGAAGCACGACTCGAAGAACTTTTACAAGTTGGTAAAGAAGTTTGACAGGGAGGAGGATGCCGCCAACTTCGCTATCGAATACCACCAGAAGCGCCCTGAAGAACTCGTGAGTATCATCAGGGAGGAGTACATGAAAATCTACCTGAAGCAAGATTAGGAGGTGTACGGAATGAAGGTCCCAAAATATGTCGTTGAACTCATGGAACGCAGCCGCTATGAATATGACCGCTGCACGAAAAGCCCGAATTACGGAGCTGGTTACACAATCAGCATCCAGAAACATTCGGAGTACGGGATGATCGACACCCTCAAAGCTGAAGTCGAACGCCTTTGCAAATGGGCTAACCGCATCGGAGGACCCGAAACGGCCTATTTGCTCTATATCCCCAGCGAAACCCATCACGTTAATCAATCTGCCGTCGTCACCATCTTCGACCCGGTTATGCAGCAGATAGAGAAGTACATACCGAACCGCAAATAAGCAAGGAGGAGTAAACCGATATGCCCAAAACGATGATTAGATGCGACAACCAGCAAGGCGTTTGGTACGCCGTATGGTCTGAAGAAATAGCCGATTCCGTAAAGAAGGCAATCGAGGATTTCAGCGGGAACACGGTGGAGATTACATCGTTTGCCCCCGGTAGGGTCCCCTTGGAGATGTTGCCGGAAGAGATTCAGCACGAAGCCAAGGAAACGCTGAAAGCGTTCGACGAGGTGTCGGTGGTCTATGAGCACGAGGGATTTCACGTCACTACGGCTGTGTGTTTGTGCGCCAATTACGCCAAGGACCACTTCGTCTGCGGCAGGTATCTTGCCAGTGAGGTCTTCACCACGGAGGAAAGACGCAAGAACTCCCTGGAGGAGTTCGGGTACATCATTCCTCACCTCAAGGGGAAGGATTATCAAAAGGAATAATCCGCAGGAGGACTGAATATGAGGAAAAACACTGGCTATGACGTGTTGTACTTCTCCCAGAACAGAAAAAAGCCCGTATCTGGCTCTACAAAGGCCACGTCAGACTTTTTGGCAATCGTGCACGAAGACTATCCTACGGCCACCATATCCCAACTAAAGGAGATTTTGAGCGACAGGAACCGTTTTGCATTGGAGCCAGAAGCTATTCGCGTCCTTGATGACCATATCGAGGCAGGGTATGGAGATGTAACTCCCGATTGGAAATACTGAAGAGTCCAGAGCCATTAGGAGACTGCACAGCGGTTTGACGCTATACTTTCCCCATCTCGGCTCGCTCCAGCGGTTTTAGGCGGGTCTATTTCTTGTCACGGCACATAAAGTCACGAAAAGTCACCAAAAGGCATTGTATGTCATCCTTTTCCTGTAGTATGGTGTAGAACAGAAAAAATGGATGGACGTTAGGGGACGACTAATCCATGGGGAGCTGCCGAAAGGCGGCTCTTTTTCATTTGCACTTTTGGAGGTACTGGAAATGGATAAGCACATAGAGATTGTCCAGCGGAGAGTCGGGGACTTAAAGCTCGACTTTGGGAACCCCCGAAAAATCAAGAAGCAGAAACGAGAGGACCTTGAGGACTCGTTGGAGAACTACGGTGACTTCGACATCATCGTAATCAACGAGAAGAATCAGGTCATTGGTGGAAACCAGCGTGTCACGATTTTTCAAAAGAAGAATCCTGACATGATCGTTGACTGTAAGATGCTCGTAGGCTATACGATTGCAGAGCAGAAGTACGTCAACATCAAGCTCAACAGCCACGCCGGAGAGTGGGACCTTGAAGGACTCGGAGACTGGACGGCTGACCTAATGGGAAGCTTCAAGCTCGACCTTGAAAAGCCTCCCAAGCCGGTTGATGAGCGTAATATCAAAGAGATGGAGCCCATCCACTACGAGCAGTACGACTACGTCCTGATAGCCTGTAGGAACGAGCTCGACTACAATGACCTCGTCAGAAAGCTCGGCATCGAGGGCGGACAGGTCAAGGTAGCCAAGAGCCGGCACATAAAGGGCAGAGCCATCTGGTACGACCAGATGAAGGCCCAAATCATAGGGGCTGATGAAGTCCAGGCTCAGGAGAACGGAGGGGAAGGCGATGAAGAGTAAGTTCGCTGTCCCTGACGTAGGAAGCAATGAAATACGGCTTGTCAGCGAGGCCATCAAGAGCAAATGGCTGACGGCCGGCGATGTAGTCAGACAATTCGAGCGTGGGATCTCGGAGCTTTCTCAGACTGACAGGGCCGTCGCTCTTGACAGTTGCTATAATTCCATGGAGCTTACTCTTAGGGCTTTAGGCATAGGCCACGGAGACGAGGTTATTACCACTCCATACACCTATACGGCAACGGCTGCGGCCATTCACAATGTCGGGGCGAAGATTGTGTTTGTAGACCTCGACGAGAGCGGAGAATCCTTCGAGATGGACTATATGGCGGTAGCCAGAGCCATCACGGGAAAGACGAAGGCCGTCATTCCTGTTGATATTGGCGGAAAGCTGTGCGACTATGACGCGCTGCGAGGAGCCATCGGCTTTAAGGCGAACGTTTATCAACCGGCCAATCCATTCCAGGAGGCCATAGGCCGTGTAGCGATTATCGCTGACGCGGCTCACAGCTTTGGAGCTGAGATGTACGGGAAGATGAGCGGGGAATGGGCAGACTTCACCTGTTTCAGCTTCCACGTCCTCAAGTGCATCACCACGGGGGGTGAGGGCGGTGCGGTAGTCTGGAAAGACATCCCCGGCTTCGACAATGATGGGTTCGAGAAAAAGCTTCGCCTTCTTGCCGATAACGGCCAAACGAGCCGAGACAAGACCCGTGGATGGGAGTACGACATAGCCCTCATAGGGCACAACAGCATCATGACAAACCTTGATGCTGCCATGGGCCTCAGCCAGCTTGAGAGGTATTCCAACATCCGTGAGAAGAGAATAGATGTTACGCTCACCTATGATAATCTGTTCGAAGAAATAGGCGCGGTGACGAAAAGGGTCCGGCCCCTTATCAAACACTTCGGGCCGAAATACACAACGGCCATGCACCTGTACCCGGTGCGAGTGAAACATCCTTGCGCCTTTACGCCGGAAGATGAAGAGAAGTTCAGAAACTACATCTACTGGCAGATGGCACACAATGGGGTTCCTTGCAACGTCCACTACAAGCCCTTGCCGATGATGACGGCCTACAAAGCTCTTGGGTTTTCCATTAACGATTACCCGAAAGCCTACGAGATGTATAGAAGCCTTTTGACGATCCCGTACCACACGGAGCTTACGGCTGATGAGCAGAAGAAAATTGTTTCGATTTTAGGGGAGGCGGTGAGTAGTATATGAGTTCCAAACTCACTGGCTCTGTAGTCCTGATTACCGGAGGGACCGGGAGCTTCGGAAATGCTTTCCTCGACGAGTGCATAGCCGAAGGAGCGAGGGAGATCCGCATTTTCAGCAGAGACGAGAAGAAACAGTACGATATGGCCCAACGCTATCGGGAGCAGCCGAACGTAAAGTTCTTCCTCGGAGACATAAGGGACAAGAAAAGCCTCGATACAGCCGTATATGGCGTTGACTACGTCTTCCACGCCGCCGCTATGAAACAGGTCCCGTCCTGTGAGCGGTTCCCCATGGAGGCCGTAAAGACCAACATCAACGGGAGCGATAACGTTCTCACCACGGCCGTCCAAAAGCACGTCAAAAAGGTCGTGTGCCTCTCCACCGACAAGGCCGTCTACCCTACATCTGCCATGGGCTTCACCAAGGCATACATGGAAAAGCTCGCCATGCAGAAAGCGGCAGAGCAGGACAAAACGGAGATTTGCGTCACTCGGTTCGGAAATCTCATCGCTTCGAGAGGATCCGCCGTCCCCCTCTTTATAGACCAAGTCAAAAACGGGGCCCCGATTACCATTACTGAACCTGATATGACAAGGTTCGTGATGACCGTCCAGGACGCCGTAGCCCTTGTCAAGGAAGCGTTTGAGAGCGGCAACAGCGGGGACCTGTTCGTGAAAAAGTCCTATGCTTGCACGACTGGAGATCTCGCCAGCGCCGTATGCAAGTACATGGGGCTCCCCAGAACCTACCCCACGGTGTATATCGGCATAAGACCGGGCGAGAAAATGCACGAAGCCCTTCTGACTGAGGAGGAGGCCACCAATGCGGTTGAGCGCGGCGACTATATCCTCGTTCCGAGAGCAAAGAGCGGCATGAACCCGAAAATCAAGGCCGCCTACAGGTCTGACCTGTCCAAGAGACTCGGCGAGGACGAGCTCCTTGCCCTCATAAACAGAGTGTTTGAGGAGGGGAGCGGAGTATGAGTAAGCATCTGTTTGTAGTGGCCCACCCTGACGATGAGGTCCTTGGGGCCGGCGCTTTCATCTACGATGCCGTCAAGCGCGGAGATGAGGTTGCAGTCGTCATGATGAACACCTTTGACTTCACCCGGTATATCCGCAAGCCCGAACAGCTCGGACGAGATATGCTCCTGAGCCAGAAAAAGCTCGGCATCTATAAGTGCTACAGGCATTGTCACCCTGACAGCAACTTCCACAACACCAATCACCGTGAGATGGTGGAGCAAATCGAGTTCGCTATCCGCGACTTTGAGCCGGATAACATTTTCACTCAGTACCCCGGAGACATAAACACCGACCACTACTGGACGGCGGCCTCCTGCATGGAGGCATTTCGCCTTTGGCAGCGTGGCCGTGGGGAAGTTCATCCGGTGAGTGGGCTCTACCTCATGGAAGTGCAATCATCCACCGATTGGGGGCTCAACCCGTGTGAGAAACGCTTTGAGCCGAACTGGTTCGTTGAGGTGTCAGAAGATGGCGTAAATGCCATGATAGACTCACTGAAGACGTATGAAAACGTCATACGGCCCGTTCCTCACCCCAGGTCTGAAGAAGCGCTTTGGGCGAGCGTAAGGCTCAGGGGCGCTCAGTCCGGTTATCCGTTCGCCCAGGCGTTCGACTGCGTTTTCAGGAGAGGGGCGATGTGATGATACTGACATCACATCAGCCAGACTTCTTGCCGTACATGGGCTTCTTCTATAAGGTCCTCCACAGCGATGCCCTTGTAATATCCGATGATGTCCAGTTTTCCAAAAAGGGTATGCACAACTGGAACTACATCAAGACGCCTGAAGGGGCGAAAAAGCTCACAATCCCCGTACACGCCCACCACGATACGCCACTCAGGTTCGTAGAAATCTCCGAGTGCCATTACAGTTTGCTATCGGTCGCAAAGACCTTGGAGCAGAACTACCGGAAAGCTCCACACTTTTCGGAGGGCATGGAGATCGTGGAGATAATCAGGACGTTCGCAAACCTGAACTTCAAAAAGGACGACACGGTCCCCCTTGCTGTCCTGAACAACCACTTGAACGGGACGATTATGCAGCGTTTCGGTATTCTCCCGAAGCGAGTGAAATTTGCGAGCGCACTTGGCGTTACCGGGCACAAGGATGAACGCATCTTTCAGATGTGCGAATACATGAAAGCTAACACCTATTTGAGCGGTAGAGGGGCAGCCTCCTACCACGACCCGGAGGAGTACAAGAAAAGAGGCATACGGCTCATCTACACAGATTATGAGCCTGTCCAATACGGGCAGCTCCACGGAGAGTTTGTGCCGAACCTGTCCGTCATAGACTATATTTTCAACTGCGGCTTTGAATTGCCTCAGTCCTGGAGGAGAGACGCATGGAGGACGTGACCTTTGGAATATACATTCCGAGCTACAAGAGAGCGAAGACCTGCACGGCACATAAGTTCCTCCAGTACGGGACCTATGTTGTAAGGCAGAGCGAATACGACGAGTACAGGGAGGCCCTGGCTGATTACAGTGACCATATCGAGGTCTGGGGAGTGGAAGACAGCCAGATTTGCGGCTTGACCGAAGTAAACCAATGGCTCGTTGACAACGCCCCGGAGCAGGTGATAGCCATTCTGGACGACGACATCCACCATTTCTTTTACAGAATGTACGATACGGAGTCCATCGTAGATCCTGAACTCATCACGTCAGAACTTGAGCGTATAGGGCAGCTTATGGCCGACCTCGGCATAGGCTTCGGAGCCACTGACGCTACGATCCGGCCGTGGAATTACGACTGCGAGTTCGCTTTCAAGGGCTGCGCCGGAGCCGTGAGATGGGTAAACCGGGCGACGTTCAAGGCCAAGTGCAACAAGGAACTGGAGTACAACTACGACCTCGACGTGGTGCTTCAGGAACTCCTGTCCAACCGGATTATTCTCAAACCCAAATACTTCTGCTCGAAGGGCCTCACAGACACTAATGAGGGCGGAGCGTCAGGGAAGAAACGTGGGGATCAGGTAGCCTGTATCAACCTCATGAAGTCGAAGTGGGGAAAATACTTCTCCTACAACCTGAAGACGAATGTACCTCACATCAACGTCAAGCGGTAGTTACCGACACATTACACATAATCAGAAAATGATTATTTCTAACAAAATTTTTGAAAAAATCATTGACTTTAAGCCGGTAAGTGTTAAGATATAGTCAAGCCCAAAAAATACAGGGCTGAATATCGGCTGAGAGGATGGTGCATTTGGCTTATGAGATGGTGACGAGGACTGGCCGGAACTTCTACGAAGTGACATCGGCCATGCAAAACGCCATTCGCAATGGAGACTATGAGGTAGCGGGTTACGCGATGTGGGAACTCCTTCCACAGTACACCCCGTACCTGAGGAAACGTCTTCTCGTTATTTCCGCTGAGGATTGCTACGGAGTGATAACGAAAGAAATCCTCCACCTCATGGACATCGGGGATGAGGCTGCGCTCACAAGGGCCCTGTCCCTTATCTGCAAAGCGAAAAAGAACCGGGACGCAGATTATTTCGTCTGTAATCTGATGTACGTCAATTCTCCCACGGGAGCGAACAAAGACGAGCTGAGTAAGGCTCTATACTCAGCAATCCGAAAGCGCAGAATGGTAGAGTCGGGCCATCTTGCAGCAGAGCTTTTCAAAAAGAACCGAAAGGCTTTCTGGAAGATGCTCACAGAGACGGCCGAGATGTTCTATCCTCACCTCGTAAGTGAGTTTGCGGCTTTGAGCGAGTCGAACGACAGAATGTCGAAGCCGACGGAGGAAACGATTTTCGTAGCGAAGGCCATTGTCCTGATGTGGACGCAGAGAGCGGAAAAGGAACAGCTTCTCTCTTATCCTGGAATGTCATTTGACAAGTTCCTGGATCCGGCAGGCATCGAGATTATCAAACCTCTCGAACAATGCCGGAAGATAAGGGGGCTGTTCCCGGAATACCTCTACAACTGGCATACCGCTTACGGCAAGTACACGCTGAGACGGGATGCGGTCCACGCCATCGAGAATGACCAGAAGCTCCTCACTCCTCTCGAAAAGAACCTGTTCGACGACTGCACATGGAACCGGGACATCAACTTCTGCCTTGAGAAACACAATCCGAGGCATCGTCCCATTCCATACGACGACGGCAAGAGAGTGGTAACAGATGATGGAACGTAAAAGCGACAGGGTCAGGAGGCTCGTAGCAGCCGGAGATTTCAAATCGGCGCTCAGGATAGCCAAGGACTTCAAACTTGGGATCTCAGAAGATGACCGAGCTGATATGTGCCGGGGCTATGAATGTCTCACAAATCCGAGGCTTTACAAATCCATCGGCTTAGATACCGCCCAAATTGCGCTAAAGGGCGTAGAAACGGTGAAACGCCTATACGGGGTATAACAACCCCACCGGATTATCAAAAAGCAAAATGGCGATTCTGCGGCCTCCTGCGGCTTCACCCTCGCCATTTTGCTACCGCCCATAAAGGAGGAAGAAGATGCCGAAATACTGCGTGACAGTGACAAGACATGGCTGGATGTTTGTTGAGGCTGCATCAGAAGCGGAGGCTATGGCCATAGCGGACCACCAGATGACAGACACGGTTATTTGGTCGGACGATTGGTCCACTACGGATATAGAAGAAAACGAAGACGGAAGAGAGTACATCACCGAGAAAGCCTTCGAGTGAACGAAACAAGCTGGTGTAGTGTAACGGGAACACGATCCGACGATAAAACGTAGGAGAGTTGGGGGTTCAAATCCTTCCACCAGTGCCAGCCCCACGACATAGGGCGTGGGGGATTCCCTGGGAACACCTTCAGAAATGAGGGCAAAAGGTTGCTGGGTCGCTCCCATCCGTTGAAGCCGGACGTATGAGGACAACGATACAGTCGGGACACGACGGAGAAGCCACGCCGCATAACCGTATGAGTGAGACGGTGGGCCGGCATACCCCAACGGGAGTTCGAGAGCCCGAAAATGTATGCCTATCTCCTCCATCGGCGCATGAACCGGTGTAGGGGTGTCATGTGAACTCCTTCTAAGGTCACACGGGGGTAAGGGCCTCGCCTCAAACGTTCCAGGCGAATGAGGTGCCGAGGTGCAATTCCTCTGAGCCCCCACAAAATATGTGTCAGTAGTTCAGTTGGTAGAACGCCACATGGATTATCAATACCCATTGTGGAAACGTAATTGGTTCGAGTCCTACCTGACGCAAATCCTCACGCTCCCGTGTTGACAGTCAAGTTCCTGCTTGGAAATAGCGAGGGCCTGGGGGAAACAAAGTGTGCGGTGGCGGAAGATAGACGCTAAAGTGATGCTTCTTTTAGGTTGGTTGGGGATAGCGCCGCGTAAGCGGGATCGGGTGCTCCGTAAAATGATCCTTGAGTAGGCCGGAATTTATTCTCCACCTGAATGGTGCCAAGGCAGAGGGTAATCGTAAGAATAACCTAAAACTCCAACCGTGCATGGGTGCAAGTCCCATGTCCGCACACTTTGTAAGCCGACATAGGTGTTCCCTTGTGAGAGAGGTGCGCAGGTTCAATTCCTGCGGTCGGCAAAACGTTAATAGAGGCTATGCTTTGCGGAGCATGAGGCTATGAAAACTGGCCTTGGCAATCTGGGAGATACAGATCGTCGAATGGTATCGAGCAAACCGACGTTAAATAAGTGTGGAGACGGTGAAAACCCGGTGCCGGAGTGACCGGATGATGTGAGCGGTTATCAATGCGGCCCTCACAGAGAACGAAAAAGGTGCGCTGAAAACTACGGAGCAGGTCGTCCGGAAGACCTGATTGGCGAAACCTCGAATGGGAGTAGACGTGTTCCAGTGATAATCTAAGCGAACAACGCATTGATACTTGTCAACGTGGCGGAATTGGTAGACGCTGGGGGACTGACGCGCGGCAGCCCATTTGCTGGTTCAAGTCCAGCCGTTGACACAAGGGCTTTTCGGTTGAGCAAGCTCCCTACCTGCCTGGGAGCCACGCAAATGCGTGAGAAACCGACAGACAACTACTCTTGCCTGACGAGTGCGACCAAGGAAGGGCGGCAGAAGTTCAGGCGGGACACGGACCGGCCCGAAACGGTTACGGCCACACAGCTTTGGGAACGCTTATGCGTGTGGAGCAGACAAGCGCCAGTTAATCAGACCAAATAACTTGAACTGGCCTGTGGCGGCCCGGAAAGACGGGCAACACGCGCCGATAACTCAGTTGGTAGAGTAGCCGCCTTTTAAGCGGCAAGTCACCGGTTCGAGTCCGGTACGGCGCACCATATTATCAAACCACTATAAGGTCAGATAGGGGCGCGCCTTTAAGGCCAGGGGCGCATACGGCGGTGCGGAGGTAGGAGAAATACCTGAGTCATAATGCAATAGCCAGGGGGGAGACAGGGCCCAAGGGAAAGCGGGTCCAATCGCCAATGTGGTAAACAGATAGGTTATAAATAGTACGGCGCATTAGACAAGCGGTCAAGTCACCGGGCTTTCAATCCGGTATCGGTGGGTTCAAATCCCCCATGCGTCACCAAACCCGTCCACCCGTGTATTTGAATTGTGGGGTGGTTGTCCGTAGAGGGCCAGGGGACGGCTGGGCGTAAAAGGGGTAGTCCTCCGTGGAAGAGTGGTTGACGGGAAACCTGGGGAGTGCAGCGAGGTCCGAATCCTCAAGCTGATCGGTTCGACTCCGGCCAGCGCATGGTGCAAAACTCCCCTTCCACGCTAATCCAGCAAATGACCGGCAAATAAGATTCCCCGTGAGCCGCAACGGCTTTGGGGAATATCGGGACGGGAAAAAGTCAGCGCAGCAAATAAGAACGGATTATCACTCAGGAACACAGGGATATAGCCAAGCGGAAAGGCACGGGATTTTGGCTCCCGCAAACGCTGGTTCAAATCCAGCTATCCCCGCCAGATGTATGGTTCCACAGTCCTCCATGAGAGGAGATAGGGCCTTGGCTGCTCGTGGTGCGACACGGCAGCTTGAAGAAAAATGTGTGAGACTGGACCCGGTTATAAATGAAGAACGGTTACGACAGGCGCACCTGCGTAGGGCTGAAAAGTACCGTGTTTGTTCAAGGCGGGTAGGGAAATGGCTCCTGGATAAAGCGCAGGAGGCAGAAATACAATATGGACGAGGATGGCTTTAGTTTTAGCCGTGGCAACGCCGACCAACCAACGGTGTCGAGGCGTTATGTACTGCGGAGCCAGCAGCCGGATCCCGAACCGCCTTGAGCAGATGTGATATAAACTGAATACCGGACAGCTCTTTCGCTTATGCGAGAGGGCTCTTTTTATTTCCAAAAAGTAGGTGATTTTTGTGCCAAGAAACCCGAAACAGGACGCCAATTTGAAGCCCATAAAAAAGGGAGAACTAACCAGTGAGGAAGCAAAGCGACGCGGGAAGAACGGCGGGGAGAAATCTGGAGAGGTCCGAAGGGCCAAAAGAGACGCCAGACAATCGGCCAGATACATCCTCGAATTGGCCGCCAAAGGGCAGATTGCGAAGAACCTCGACGAGCTCGGCATCCCGAAGAATGAGCAGACCAACATGGCGGCTCTCCACGCAAGGCTTGCGGTCATGGCTCTTGGCGGAAATCTGGAAGCCTACAAGACACTGATGAAAATGGCCGGCTACGACCCGGAGGAGAACCGGGAGGAGAGGGAAAGCATCAACTCCGACCGCAGAAAAGATATGGAGTCTGAGGTGAAAATCAACACGCTCGGTGGTGGAGCACCCGAAGGGGCCAACATTGCGGTCAATATGCAGGACGGCGACGGTTTCAATGATGTCGTGATATATCTCCCGCCCGTCCAGGACGAAAGTGAATGTGAAGTCCCCACTGAGGACGCAGAAATCGGCGGCGAGGAAAAGTAAGGAGGCAACTCCCCTCCTTCAAGGGAGGTGAAAAGCTGTGCCGAAGATTATCACTCCTCAGCCCGGACCTCAGACTCAGTTTTTGTCCACGCCGGCGCAGATTTGCATATACGGTGGTGCGGCAGGAGGAGGCAAGTCATACGGCATCCTCATGTCACCGCTTAGATATAAAAACACGCCCGGTTTTGGGTGTACGATATTCCGACGCAACTTCAATCAGATATTCGCCCAGGGCGGCCTTTGGGACGAGTCCGAAAAGATTTACCGTGGCATAAACGGAGCGGAGCCAAAGTTCGCAAGGGGCCAGTGGTGGTTCAGAAACAGGAAGGGCGAAATCGTGTCAAAGGTCACGTTCGCACATATCGAGCGGGATGAGGACGTTCACAAATGGCAAGGCTCCCAGATTTGCGAGATCTGTTTTGATGAGCTCACGCATTTCAGCGAAAAGACGTTCTTCTATATGCTGTCTCGTAACCGCTCCACCTGCGGCGTGACACCGTTTGTGAGAGCCACCTGCAACCCGGATGCGGATAGCTGGGTAGCAAAGTTCATCGACTGGTGGATAGACCAGGACACGGGCTACCCGATAGCCGAAAGGAGCGGAAAGATCCGGTGGTTCATCCGCCGGGACGAGACGCTTTATTGGGCGAACACGAAAGAAGAACTTTGGGAAAGGTTCAATCTGGTGACTGACGAGGAGAGAGGCGAGCCCCGGTCGGTCACTTTTATTATGTCCAAGCTCTCGGACAACAAGGAGCTTCTGAGGATAAACCCAGGCTATCTTGCCAACCTGAAAGCCCTGTCACTCATTGAACGTGAGCGGCTGCTTTTCGGCAACTGGAAAATCAAGGCCGGCGCGGGACTGTTTTTCAAACGCACTCAGTTAGGCGACATCCTCAAAACGGTCCCGCAGGACGTTGTCCAATGGGTCAGGTGTTGGGACCTTGCCGCCACAGAAAAAGACGACAAGGGCAACCCGGCCTACACCGCCGGCGTCCTCATGGGCAAGCGGAAGAACGGCAGATACGTCGTTGCGGACGTAATCAACAGGCAGATGTCCGCATCCGATGTCCGAAAGCTCATAAAGCTCACGGCTCAGTCAGACAGGGCTGCCTACAAGAGAGTACGCATACGGCTCCCGAAAGATCCCGGTCAGGCTGGTAAGGAACAGGCAGAAAGCTACATCAAGTTCCTGTCTGGCTTCGATGTCACGGCTGTTGCAGAAACAGGCAGCAAAGAGTCGAGGGCAGAACCCATGGCGGCCCAATGGCAAGCCGGCAACTTCGACATCGTCTACGGGCCGTGGAATGAAGAATACCTCAATCAGCTTGAAAACTTCCCGGAGGGCCAGTTCAAGGATATGGTCGATGCCTCCTCGAACGGCTTTACGGAAATTGAACTGAGGACGCAATTCAATCTGTCCTCCATGATTTGACAAATTCCTAAAGAGGTGAAAATGGCGTGGCTGATAACAAGGCGAAGATAGAAAGTATCATGCGGTACGACAGCCTGATACGCAAACAGGCTGGGCTGTCAGCGGTGCGGCCCTTCAGGGAAGATGGCTATGTCAATCTCCTGACCAGATATGGCACGTCCAAAGACTCCACAGAGGCGTATAGATACGCCCCGGAGCCGGTAGTACCCGACGACCTGCTGACCACCTACTATGAAGGCAACGGACTGTTTGCCAAAATCATAGACACCCCGGCTGAGGAGGCCATCAAGCACGGCTTCACCCTTGAGGACCTGTCAGACCAAGACCTTGAGAGCTTCTACATCGAGGCTCTTGACGAGCTCGATTGGGAAGAAACCGCCATGACCGCAATCAAGTGGGCGAGGCTTTTTGGCGGCTCCATCATCGTCATGCTCATAAACGATGGGCGAGGACTTGACGAGCCTCTTGACTGGAGAAACATCAAGTCTATTGATGACCTCGTCGTATATGACAGGTCCATCATCTCGTATGATACGTCCTCCATGTATAGCTATCGGCCCGACGATCCGTTCAGGACCAGAGGCTCGCGGCTCGGATTGCCCGAATACTACCACGTTTCGAGCAAGACTGGCACGTTTACGGTACATGAGAGCAGGTGCCTCATTTTCCAAAACGGCATACTGCCTGAGAACACGTCCAACTCCATCTACCAGCTTTGGGGTATGCCCGAATATGTCCGCATCCGTAGGGCTATCCGGGACGCTGAGGTAGCTCACGGCAGCGCCACGAAATTGCTTGACCGTTCCATTCAGGCCGTCTACAAGATGAAAGACCTGTCTGCGGAACTTGCCACTGAGGATGGTGAGAACCGTGTGCTCCGCCGGCTCCAGACCATTGATATGGCCCGTGGCTTACTCAGCAGCATCGTAATCGACAATGACAACGAGGACTATGACTTCCGCACGTTCCAGTTCAACGGCGTTGCTGACGTTGTGGATTGCACCTGCAACTTCCTGTCCGCCCTGACATCTATCCCTCAGACCATCCTGTTTGGCCGTTCCCCGGCCGGTATGAACTCCACTGGCGAGAGCGATCTGGAGAACTACTACAACTTCATCGAGCGCATTGACAGGAGAATGGTAAAGAAGAACCTGCGGTATCTCCTGTCCATCGTTTTCCGGGCTGGCGTCGCCACTGGCGAGGTCGATGAGATCCCGAAAATCAAGATAAGGTTCAACCCGCTTTGGTCACTCAGCGATGTCGAACAGGCTGACCTCGACCAAAAGAGAGCGCAGACCCAGCAGACTAAGGCTCAGACCGCCCAGATTTACGTTGATATGCAAGCGGTTGACCCGTCCGAAGTCCGCAAAAAGCTGGCTGACAGCGAGGACTTCGATGTGGAAAATATGCTTGATGAAGTTCCTGAAGACGATCTGTTTGCCGAGTACAACGCACAGCAGCAAGCCGCACAAGTAGGAACTATGGCGGAACAGGGGCAGTTTGCTCAGTATGCCCAGGGTGTCAACGTGGAGGAACACAATGTTGACCCCGGTACTGAGGGATCGGCTCCTGCTTCGGCTCCTGCGGCAACAAAGCTACCTCAGGATATGAGCCCTGAAGAACTCGCAAAAATATCCGGCCGTCCCAGCGAGGATGTGGATAAGACCGACGAGGCTTTCTCTGTCGGTGTCCTCATTATCGCTGACGGTAAAATCCTTGCCGGCACTCGGCACAATGACTTCGGCTACGGCCTTATTTGCGGTCCGGGCGGCCATGGCGAGGATGGAGAAACCCCGGAACAGGCGGCTATCAGGGAAACTCAGGAGGAGTTTGGCATCACGCCTACCGACCTCGTTCTGCTCGGCCGTGGCCCGAAAGAGAATGAGACGGACCTCACGCCGTATCTGTTCCTTTGCACCGACTATACGGGTGTTCCTGAGTGCATGGACCTTGAGATGGTCAATCCCCGATTCCTGTCACTCGAAGAACTCGGCGCTCTCGACGCATCACTTTTCCCGCCGTTCGCTGACAGCCTGAATGTCCTGCAAGGCGTCCTCGCTGGAGTATGCGACAGGGCTGATGGTGGTCCTGGTAGTGGAAACCATAACCATAAGGGCGTTGAGGGACAAAGGGGAGGAAGCGCAAAAGGTACTGGTGGCGGAGTGGAGACTATCTCGTCCGTAGCGTCAGTTATACCGAAGCCTAATATTTCAGACCCGGAAGATAAGCGAGATAAAATCTCAAAGCCATTCTTTGAGAAAATTGGATATGCGAAAAAGCCGTCTGTTGTCTCAGACGATGAGTTTGAGTCAACAGAAAGCGATTACCCGGTCCAGTATAGGGGCATAGATGAAGCCGGCTCTTTTGAGAGCTTTGTTGGAGATGAATATTTTGTTGGAGGCGGAGCCAACGGAGATGGCACTAATACGACCCCTGACAAGAAAACCGCAGAGGAATTTGCGGGAAAGGGCGGTACTGTCGTAAGAATCAAACTTGACAAATCCGCCAAAGTGATTACTGACTCGGAACTCATGGAGAAAATCGGCGACTTTAGAAACGCCGAGCCTCCAGAAGGTGTTGACCCTGGTGTGTTCCGCTATCTCTCGTCTAACCCCGGCTGTATAGCCGCGTCACTCGGATACGATGCAATTTATGATAGCGGAACTCAGTGGTTGAACATAGTCAATAGAGGAAAAATGGTCGTGTCTTCCAATGCCGGCTCCAATAACAACGACGGAGGCCCCGGATCCGGTAATTTCGGACACAAGGGAGTCGAAGGGCAACGCGGCGGCTCTGCTCCGTCTGCCCAGAAATGGCGCGAAAGCGTTGGAGAGAAAAGAACAGCGATGCACTCCGAAAAGCCGAACAAACAGGCCATGACCTTGTGGAAGAACGGCTTCCTCGATAAGGACACTGCTGTTGCAAAGATGAAAGACGGCTCCATCTCGTCCGAGGTTGACCGGTACTTCGATGTTCTCGAAGCGAACGGGGATCCGACGCCCATCAAAAAGACCGTCACTCAGCAGAGAAGCCTGACATCACTTGTTGACACCGAGTACGGCGGAGATTGGGAGAAAGCCAGAATAGGCGAGGTAGCCAAGGACACAGGAATGACTCAGGAAGAGGCCGAAAAGACCTACCGCGAACTTGAAACATGGACAGGCTCCAACTGGTCCAGGGCTAATTCCGATATGCTTGACAGCTACGTCGAGAAAGCTCCGACCTTTGACGGGCCGATATTCCGTGGCCTCCACTTCACCGACAGCGATGACTACGACAGCTTCATGAAGTCTATCTCGTCTGGAGTCGTGACCATGGGCGGAAATTCGTCCTGGTCTTCCGATGAGTCAGTGGCCCGTAGATTCGCACACGCCATTGACGACGACGTAAGCAGCGTGGTTATCCGGTGCGTAGCCAATAAGACAGCCGCGCCGATAGAGCACATCACTCAGAAGGGCGGCGAGGATGAAGTAATAGCCCACAGTAGGGCCGCATGGACCGTCCTCAATGTTTCCGAGTGTACGAGCTATTCCGGCAGAAAAAAGGCTGTTGTGACCGTAATCGAGAGGGGTGAATTTGAAGATGAGTGAAAACAGTTCTCTCGCTTCCAAAATGGAAGCCCAGGGCAATTTTAGACCGGCCAAAAAGTCCTCTGGAGCAAGTAAGGTCAGTATCACAAAGGTTGAAAGCTCCAGTTCTATCGCCGACTTCATGAGCGGCAAGGCCAGTTATGCGGATTGCTTCGAGGATGACTCAGACTTCAATGACTCCGACTCGGAAGACACGCACCACAATGATGGGGGCCCCGGTTCAGGAAACCACGGGCACGAAGGCAGACCGGGAGAGCGGGGCGGCTCAGGCCCATCTGATGGAAGCCCGTCCGACCCCGCCTCGGCAAAAGCCCAAGGTAGGGCCATGCAGAAGCTCACGAAACGTAGGGCGAATGATAAGATTTCTGAACTGTATAAAAAGTTTCAGGAAGACGGAGGAACAGGCGAGGAACAAGCCAAAGAAATCGCAAGCTTGCTCAAAGAACTCACCCCCGGTTCCGTAATCACTTGTCCTGCTGGAAGTCTGTTTGATGAAACAACGTCGTACACCAAAACAGCAGACGGCTACTTTTCCATGAAGGGAGAGGCCGGAGCTTTCTCGGCTGATGACATCTCCTATGAGTTTCTGGCCGACGAACCGGACAGGCCCAAAGTTACGAAAGTAGCCATGACGCCTGAAGCCATGGAAGCCGATATGATCCGGGCTCAACAGGCAAACTGGAGGAACAATGAGCAGGTCTGGCAACAGGGAGGTGGGCTTTCGGAAAACGCTACCGTTAAACTCACGAAATCAGATCTCGACAGTTGCGGCGACGGAACACGGGTCACGGCGTCCGATGGGACGGTCTACGAAAAAATCGACTCAGAGTGGTATGACGCCAATACTGGAGCCAAGGCAGACAGGAGAAAACTCGGCTCTCCAACGATAGAGGGAGATTTCTTCACCGTGAATTTCGGACTTAACGGGGTAAGCGCGGAAGAGTGCCAAAATCTCAGAGAAATCTACAGTTCGATGCCTGAGAGCTTGCGCTCCGCCTATGAAGACGTGTTCAGAAACAGCACGTTCAATCCGTCCCTTAATGGGACCGCCCATTTCAGACAGGGGAGCGGGATATTCTTCGATACGAACAGCTCCGCCGAGACTGTCCTCCATGAATGTGCCCACGCCTTTGACCATGAAGTCATGGACAAGGATGTTGAAGTAATGGGCGTTAAGGTCCATATCGGCAGCGCATCCAGAAACATCGACCATCTCATGTCCACAAAAGACAGTGAGGAAGATTTTGAGGCGATGGCGAAAGTCGTCGGTATTAAGACAAACGGTGAGGGATGGTTCAGTTCAGACTACTCTGAAGGTAGTAGTGAAAAGTTCGACACATACTTCTCGTTCTGGAAGAACTATCGAGACTTAGACGATTTTGACGCCGTTTCCGACGCAATCAGCGGAATGACGCTGAACGGCATGGGCGAAACGATATTCGGGGGCCACGAACAGGCGTACTGGCAGAGAGGATTTGGCGGAAGCCTTGCTTCTCCGCAAAGCACCGAATATTGGGCGAACTACTGCATGATGAAGGCAAAGGGCAACACGGAAGCCCTTGACTTGCTCCAGCAGGTGTCGCCCAATCGCTTCAAGGCTTGCGACGAAACCTACAGGGAGGTGTTTGGAAATGACTGATACTGAAAAGGCTGCTGTTAAGAGCCTTGAGGAAAGAGGCTTTCCGAACACCGCCAAGTACGTCGAGATGTTCGGACTCAATTTCTGCCCATCGTTTCGTGGGGTGAACAAGGAGGCCGAGGAGTTCTACAAGAACTGCGTTGACGAGGGGCATCCTTGGGACTGGTACTTTGAGTTCCCCGAAGATTCTATTTTCTGAGGTGATGGACAATGTACGAGATAAGCGATGATTTGAAAGCCCTCGCACGAGAGGTTATCGTCAGCCACTCCAACCTTGCGCCCCTCGCAAACGGTGAGTGCCGCATTGCTTATATGTGGTGCGACGCCGAGAAGAAGCGAAACGGCAAGGCGGTCTACGCCGACACCGAAAAGGTGAACGACAAGGTCAAAACGGTAGCCGGCGTTGACTTCGTTATCACGTTCTACCGCCCGAACTGCGCCGGCCTTAACGACGAGAAGAAGCGCATCCTCATGTACCACGAGCTCAGACACGTCGGGTTTGAACCGGGCGGATCCTGCCGCATCATTCCGCATGATGTAGAGGACTTCGAGGACATCATAACTGACCACGGGATGAATTGGGTCATATAACCCCATCCTGTATTTCTTCGCACAATTCCGCTAAAGGGCCGGGAAGGGAGGTCTAAGCTTTGAACAATATCTATCACCAAGAGATGGTGAAAGAGGCTGTAAAGGCCAAATTTCGGGGC
This sequence comes from uncultured Oscillospiraceae bacterium, assembly GCA_947588955.1. Classification (GTDB taxonomy): domain Bacteria; phylum Bacillota; class Clostridia; order Oscillospirales; family Oscillospiraceae; genus RUG626. The sequence goes on from CANPYX010000003.1 coordinate 67,043, forward strand.
AAATCGACCGTAGTGAGCAAGGGAGTTCCAGCCTACCCGTTCTCAGCGGAAAGGGAGTTCAGGCGCATAACGGACGCCTATATGGGCTTGCTCAATCAAACGCTCAAGGCCCATATCCCGGAAATGATGAACGCCTATAAGAAAGAGCGCCACGGCGACTCCCGGTTTGATGACAGCCGTGACCTCGACAACGAGATACGCCGTATGCTCCAGAAAGTCTCCGAGGAACTGGAGAAATCCCTTGCGGACTTCGGCCTTGACGACAAGATACGGAAAATATCTGAAATCCTGAAGTCGAAGTCAACAAGAGAGTGGAAGCGCATCATCAAGAACACGTTCGCCATCGACATCACGGAGGACTATTTCAGCGGCGAGTTTTACAAGGACGCCATTGAACGCTGGATAGCCGATAACATCCTGAAAATCAAGAGCATCCCGACAGACACGCTCGGAAACATGAGGAAGATACTGCTTGACAGCTATCTCAACGGGCGGCCCATACGGGACATCCAGAAAGATATTCAGGAGGAGTACAACGTCACGAAGAGCAAGGCCCGGTCCCTTGCGAGGGACCAGATCTCGACGCTCAATGCTCAAATCACGAAGCTCCAGCAGCAGGACGCCGGTGTGAAGCGGTACAAATGGTCAACGTCGAAAGACTCCCGCGTCCGTGATTGTCACCGTGAACTGGACGGCAAAATCTTCAGTTGGGATGACCCGCCTGAGATGTGGTATATGACAAAGAGCCGAGGCATCGTCTACACCGGTCGTAGGTGTCACCCCGGAGAGGACTACTGCTGCCGGTGCGTTGCGATACCCGTCTTTGACTATGAGACGATTGACTTGCCGATAACCTCGAAGGGCTCCCTCACCACGAATGGGAGGGCAGCATGAAAGAACGAGAACGAATAGCTGTCTATGTGGATGTCCAGAACGGTAAAACGGTCTGCATCTGCACACGCAGATACAAAGGCTGCGGCAAGCATTGCGAAAAAGACTTCGTGGAGCGTGACCGCTTCTTCGACTGGCAAAGCACTATGAACACCAGCAAATACGGCCCCGGAAGATAGAAGGGGGAGAAAAATGAAAGCTGAAGTTAGGAAGGGTAGGGACCCTCCTGTCAGGGCTACTGGCCCTCCCAGAAACAGAAACCGAGAAAGGAAGTCTGCTGATAATGAAGAATGGAATCGCAGTGACTACTTTGAGCGTCCAACTGAGCGAGGTCGCAAAAAGGATGGAAAGCATCTCAATCATGACCGACCAGATTGAGGCAAGCAACGCCTCAGTCTCCGGCTTGGCCGAGGAGCTTCTTCTCGATGAGCTGAACCACGCCCAAGTAATCGTCCTGACGCTTACCTCCCTTATCTCTGGCAACGACGAAAACACTGCCGGTGTGAACACTGACGAAGCCGGAGACGGCGGAGTCTTTGCCGAGGGAGAACTTGAGCACGTCAAGGGCGAGGAGAAGACGCCCAAATCTCCCACTATGAGTAAATAGGCTTAGGAGGTGCGTTACAGATGCCTACAAAGCTAACTCGTGTGATACGTCTGGACAGCTTGCCGCTGAACCAGACGTATTTTACTGAAGAAGGCTACCTGATTGACAGGCCCATCCTGACAAGTACGGGTATCTTCGAGTACCACGAGGAAAACGGCCGCGTCAGACGCGAACTCCGTTTGCCCGAAGAGGTGTTCTCAGCCGAGAGCTTGGCGTCCTACAAAGGGAAGCCCGTAATCATCACTCACGATGCCGGTTTGGTGGATAAGGACAACGTCCGAAAGCACCAGATCGGCACGATTCTTACCGAGGGGTATAGGAGCGGTGATGATGTCCGAGCTGAAATTATCATCCACGACACGGACGATATGAAAAGCTCCGGGCTCAAAGAGCTGTCCCTGGGGTACAATCTCGACCTTGACGAGACACCCGGCGTATGGAATGGTCAGCCTTATGACGCCATCCAGCGCAATATCCGTATCAATCACCTTGCTCTGGTCCGGGAGGCCAGGGCTGGCGATCAGGCACGGCTGAATATTGACAGCCGTGACTCTACCACCCTTAAAGGAGGAAAGGCAAAAATGAATACTCCCAAGAACACCAAACGCGCCGATGGCGTCCTGAGCCCCGAAGAGCTCGCTAAGGCTATCGAGCAGTACAAGGCCCAGAAAGCCGCAAATGCGGCAACCGCAGGTGATGGCGAAGGACAGGGTGGCATGGTTCCCCCCGTCAAAACCGCTGAACCCGCCGGTGGCGCTGCCCCTGTCAAGGACGGCGAAGAGGCCAAACCTGCCGATGCTCCTGCCGGCATCGAGGAACAGGTCGCCGCAATCAAGGAGCGCAACACCGATGCCGATGGGGACATAAAACTCCTCATTGACATCATCGACACGCTCCTGGCTGAAAAGGCTTTTGACGAGGCCAAGGCTGGCGAGGCCACCCCCGCTGCCCCCGCTGCTCCTGCCGCTCCCGCTGTTGACCCGGCCAAAAAGGCCGGCGCTGACTGCGTCACCACTGACGGCGAGGGTTGCGAGGACAACAACTGCGACGATGACGACGACGCCATCCCGACCACCGAACCCGGCGATGTCAAGGGCTCCACTATGAACGCCGACAGCATCGACGCTCTGGTCAAGGCCAGGGTGAGCGTCATCCGTGTGGGCGACAAGCTCAACCTCGACGGCCTCGACACCATGAGCCTGTCCCAGGCCAAGAAAGCCATCATCAATGCGGTGATCCCGTCTCTGCGCCTCGACGGTAAGAGCGACGTGTATATCGACGCTCTGTACGACCGTGCTGTGGCCGAGGTGGACTCCCGCACCGAGAAGGGCGTTGAATATCAGATCCGTCAGATGTTCAACGGCAAGACCCGCCACGACAGCGCCGAGGAGGATTCCTCCGAAGCCCGTCGCGCCGCCATGATCGCGAAACGCCAGAACAGAAACAAGGAGGGCAAATAATATGAGCGCTCAGACCACCTACAACTACGCCACCCCCGTCGGCATCCCCGGCGGCATCGTCGATCTGGCTCCCTATGCCATCGACACGTTCATCAACGAGGAGACTACCGGCAAGATGAAGTTCGGCCTCGGCGTTGTCCAGGGCACTTCCGCCGGCACTCAGGTCAAGCTCCCCACCGACGCTCAGGGCAAGTTCGAGGGCGTCACCGTCAACAACAGGACCACCGAGTATGACCTCGATGGCAACATCCGCATCCGTGAGGGTGTGGGCATGGGCGTTATGCGGTACGGCCGCATCTATGTCCGCCTTGCCGCTGGCGCTGCTCCCAAGTACGGCGACGCCGCCTATGTCATCGCCACTGGCGGTGAGGCTGGCTGCTTCACTCAGGACAAGGGCTCCAACATCGCCGTTGCCGGCCGCTTCCTGAGCGATTCCAAGAACGGACTCGCTGCCGTCGAACTGTTCAACGCTCCGGCCCCGGCCGTGGACCCTTGATTGGTCCTGGTGGAGTAAACATTCCCGCCCAGACCCAGGACCTTAATCTGGGCAACAAGAAAGTCAGCGACCTCATCGACGGAGACGTAAGCATCTCCATAAAGGGCACCAACGTCAAGGTGTCTGGCGGAGTGAAAACCATCACGTCCCCGTGGGAGGAGTTTGACACCAAGAACAACACCGGCCACTTTGTCCCGATGCTGCTCCCCAAGAAGTGCGTTGGGCAGATGGTCACGCTGAAAGGCCGCACCGAAGACAAAACTGTCACGATTGGCGAAGACAGGATGCTCGTTACGAGGCTTGAGAATCTGACCGGAATCGTCCTCACGGTTGAGATGAACGGTAAGACGCTCATGACGGTTGACTTCACCGGCGTAGTCCCGGTCGGCGAGGAAGCCTATGACCCCGAAAAGACTGACTTCGGCTCGTTCGGAACGCAGTCAGACTACGTTGAAGGGCTCCAGATTTCCTGGGACGGGGCGAAAGCCACCGCAACAGGCAAGCTTAAGAAGTTCGGAAACAGTAGGGTCAGCGAGGGCTATCACTTCCCGCTGGGAATGTCCGGTTGGTACGCTGACGGCATCGAGAAGACCCTAACCGGCAAGCAGTCTACCAAGGTGACGGATAAGGACATCATCATAGGCGTTGGCGAAGTGGAGACTCCCATCACGATTGAGTACCACGGCGTCAAGGTTATCGAGTTGAACCTGTCCGCCATGACAAAGAGCGACCAATAAAACGAAGGAACAGATTGGAGGAAAACTCAAATGCAGAAACATACCAGCTATAACCCCGCCGAGGCTGTGCAGCTCAAGAGAAGCGGTATCGCTACCGCTGTCATGGCCTCTCCGGGAACCCGCTTCGATAGCGAAGATCAGGCGTCCGTCTTCTTCGCCAGAGAGCTTGACCACGTCAAGGCCAAGTCCTATGACCGGGAGTACCCTGAGCTCACCGCTCTCAGCACCTTCCCGCAGAGTTCCGAGGCTGACCCCGGTGCTGAAAGCATCACCTACTACACCTACGACCGTACCGGCGTTGCCAAAATCATCGACAACTACTCCACCGACCTGCCCCGTGCGGACGTGACTGGCAAGCCCACCAGCGTCCCCGTCAAGTCCATCGGCGCGAGCTACGGCTACTCCGTGCAGGAGATGAGGGCGTCCCGCCTTGCCGGTAAATCCCTCGACTCCCGTAAGGGTGAGTCCGCTCGGTATCAGATTGACGTTCTGACCAACAAGATCGCCTGGGCCGGCGACAAGGACTCCGGCCTCATGGGCGTTCTGTCCGAGGGCCAGAACATCCCGGAGTACGCTATCGAAGCCGGCGCTCAGGGCGGCACTTCCTGGAAAGAGAAGACCGCTGATGAAATTCTGGCCGATGTCAACGGCATGGCTGCTCAGGTTGCGGCTGTCACCAAGAACGTCGAGCGTCCCGATACGCTCTGCCTTCCCGCCGATGTTTATATGGACATCAGCACCCGCCGCATCCCCGACACCCATATCACGGTGAAGAAGTTCCTGCTGGACAACTCCCCGTATATCAAGGAAATCATCTCCGCGTCCGAGCTGAACGCCGACTCCGTCGATACCAACCCCTACGCCAAGGCTGGCACCGGCGGCAAAGGCGTGGCGTTCCTGTTCAAGAACGACCCCGACAAACTCACCATGGAGATCCCGATGCCGTTTTATCAGCATCCCCTTCAGGTCGAGAACCTGGAGACGAAGATCCCGTGCGAGTCCAGGGTGGCCGGCGTCATCGTCTACTACCCCATGTCTGCTTTGATCGCCGTCGGCGTTTCCGAAATCAAGGGAGACTGATTTTTTGTGCCCAGGGCGTACCAATCGGTACGCCCTGGAGCTTATCATGGAAACAATAAGGAGGTTTAACCATGAAGCTCACCAACAGAAGCAACAAGGTCATTTTCGTTAATCACACCGCAATTCTCCCCGGAGACACCGCCGAGTTCGACAGCAGCGTAGCCAATGTTTCCTCCGTCCGCGCCATCATCGAGCGTGGCTTCCTTGAGGCCGACACGCTCCCGGACGTTGCTCCCGGCAAGTCCGCCGATGTGCAGAGGATGATCGAGGAGGCTCGCCGTCAGGCGTTCGAGGAGGGACGCAAGGCCGCAGAGCAGGAGATGAAGACCTCGTCCTCTGCTTCCACCATCACGGATGACACCGGCGCTGAGAAAAAGGATGAGGCTACGGCCACCGCCACCACGACCGATAAGGCCGATACCACCGCCGCTACAACCGCAACGGCCCCGTCCGGTCCTTCCGGCAGCACTCGCAGGAGCAGCAAACCCAAGGCAGACACCAGCAAGTAAGGAGATGTGACAATGGAGGCCATCGAAATAATCCGGCTCATTGGTGGAGAGTTCAACGCCATTTCCTCGGATGTACTCTCGAAGTGGATAGAGCTGCTTCGCCCTCTCGTCAGCCGTAAGAAATTCGGCAAGTTATACGAGCTGGCTCTCGCTCTGCTTGTTTGCCACAAGCTTAAGATGGCCGGACAGGGCGCGAACCCTCTCGGAGATTTGGGCGCTCTCGGCATCGGTTTCGCTGTTGGAAGCGTTTCTGAGGGCGGCAGTTCGATAAGTTTTGGAGCAAACCAGAGTTCCAACCTCGCAACGGATGCCGAACTCGGTCTTACCGTCTACGGTGTCCAGTTTCTCCAACTCAGGCGCAGCGTCATCGTCCCCATCCATTGTAGTGCCGAAACGATTGAGCCTGTCCCGCCCTACCCGAAGAAGACCGTCCCCGTTGCCTCGGATAAGGACCTTGGCGGCGTGAAAGTAAAGCCCGACTCCGGCCTTGGGGTGAACGAAGACGGCTCCCTCTATGTGGACCTTGAGGCAATCAAGGAAATGCTGGGGAAGGGAGTGTAGCCCCCGTGAGCTTTACGATTTCTGACGCTACGCCCGAAGGTAAGAAGTTTCTTGAGGAACTGAAAAAGCTCGCAGATCTCGAAGTGGTTGTTGGCTATCAGGATAGCCAGACCTACGACGACGGCACGTCTCTCCCGGAGATAGCCGCCTACAATGAGTACGGCTCGTCCGATACTCCTGCGAGGCCCTTCATGCGGCAGAGCTTTGAGCGGCACGAAGACGAACTCCAGAAAGCCTGTGACAGAGTCAATCAGGTCCTTGCCAAGGGAGGAACCGCTGAGGCGGCGCTCAAAGAACTTGGCGTGTTTCTGAAAGGCTTGGTACAGGAGGAAATCGTCGATGGAGGCTTTGCCCCCAACGCTCCGGCCACTGTCAAGAAGAAAAAGTCCGACAGGCCCCTTATCGACACGGGTTATATGCGTCAGTCCGTACAGTTCGTCGTAAGGAGGGGCGGCTCGTCGTCATGAACATCACGATATTCAACAAGAACTATTGGGTGAGACGCCTTGGAGAGCAGAAAGTAATCAAAGGCATCGTCACCAACGGCAAAACCGACTTCATCGCAAGTCTCCACATTCACCCCACAAGCACAGACCAGCAGATGGCCTTGCCCGAAGGCGAGAGAAAAATCAAACGCCTCGAAGGGCATGGCTCAGTCGTACTCAAAACGGCTAACCAGGACACCGGAGAAAAGGGCGACCTCTTGCTCTACTTCGGAGACTGGTACGAGTGTGTCAGCGCACAACTGCATGACCACACGATTTTGTCCCACATCAACTACCAGTTCACGCTCGTCCCCAGGGACGCTGCCGGAACGATTGATACGGCCAATCCTCCTGAAGAAGATCCAAGCGGCAAGGAGGAGGGCGAGGGCGTGTTCACGCCCGACAGTGATGTCACTGTAGCCGGGGATGATACGGTGGGCTATGTCATCGTTAAAGCTGGGTCCGGCCTCGTCGTAGACAAATGCGGCAATTTGTCGTTGGATGAAGCTACTCTTGAAGAGCTGAAATCCATGTTAGGTGGTGGTTCCGACTGAAGAACATGGAAGCGAGAAGGCTGTTCCGAGAACTCGTTGAGGAATACTTCAGCGAGGCAACGGTGGCCTTAGCCAATCAGAGCAGAGCCGCAAAGCCGACGCTTGCTCTCGTCACGCTCTCTTTTGGAGCCGTAAAAAGAACGCTCCACCCTATCAAAAAGGTAGCTGACGGAGTTGAAATCTCCAACTACCCGTCACGGGTGACCGTACAGGTGGACGTTTTCACTCATGGAGTGGCCGTCTATCACGAGGGCGAACTGATAGGGTATGAGGACTCGTCTACTGACGACATGAGTGCGTTCGTTGACTTCCTCAACTCGCAATATGTGCTGGAGTGGGGGCAATTACATGATGTTTCGGTCCTTGTAGACGGAGACATCCAATGCTTGACCGGAGTGGTGAACGATAACAACTACGAATATCGCTCCCGCATCACGGTCCAGCTTTACTACACGCACAGGGTCACTGGACGTGCCGCTGTCTTGGATGAAGACAGCTTGCTCTATCCCCATGAAGACGAGGAGGGCGAAACCGTCTATACGCCTGAAGAACCGCCTGAAACAGAAAGCACCATTGGCGGTCCGACCGGCAATGATGCCGACATCAGTGACGAAAAAACCGTCGTCATTGAGCCTCATTTTGAGCCCACCACGTCTGGAGGCGGCTCACAAAAGCTTGCGGATGAAGAAACAGGTTACTTCACCGAAGCAGAAATAACAGAGGAGGACAAGGATAAATGAGCAAAAATTTAGACCGGATTGCCACTGTTGACATCGACCTCACTACTCCCATCGTGAGCGATGTCAGCTTTGACAATATGCTTATTTTCGGGCCGCTTCCGAAGGTAGCTCCTGAAGTCGCCCCTCCCAAGGTTGGCGCGTATTCGTCCCTTGACGAAGTCCTTGACGCCGGCTGGATTGCCAGCGGCGAAGGCGCTGACCCGATTGGTGAGGCCGCTCAGGTCGCGTTCTCGCAGAGCCCGAAGCCCAATCTCGTCTACATCGCCCCGATGCAGCTTACCCCCGACGCTGTTGCGGCTGGGGTGATGATCGAGACGGTCAAACCCATCATCGAAGCCTTTATGTTTGAGGATAGCTCCACGGAGTACACCACCAAGTATGACTCCGCCAAGCGCGTCCTGCTGGTTGACCTGAAGAAAACGGCTGAAGAAATTCAGACCTATCCCCAGACCGACCCCATCAAGGCCGTCGTCGATGCCGGTTACACCGTGAAGATCGGTGAGGACACCATTCAGGACCTCGCCGGTTTCAAGTCTAACCAGAAGTACGAAGACATCACCAGCAACCTCACGGAGGCGAGTGACAGCAAAACTGTCCAGTTCATCGTGACCGTTGTGGGTGAGGACAACGTCGAGGTTGACTACGGCATTATCGTCCGCTTCCCCAAAGAGGCGTTCGTCATTCCTGACTTCACCGGCGGGGAAATCACCAACCCGCAGGACGAAATCGAGAGCCCCGTTGACACGCTCCGTAGGGCTATGTCTACGAGCGGCTGGTACGTCGCCTGTTCCGCCGGCATCGACTCGACTGAGTATGAGGAGATCGCCAAATACATCGAGGCCCAGGAGAAAATGTTCGGCTATACCGAGCTGAACTTCTTCGACACGCCTGACGACCCGAAAGCCAGCGTCGGCAACGTCTACCTTCGGACGTTCGGTGTCTACGGCAAGGAGGCTTCCACCCAAGTCGAGGCCGATATGCCCCGTGCCAATCTCTACGCCAACGTTGCGTTCACCGCCAGATGGCTGAACTACACGGCTGGCAGCGAGACTGCGGCCCACAAGTCCATCACTTCCGTCTACCCGTCCGACGGCCTCAGCACGACCGAGATGAACGCCCTTGAAAAGGGCTGTCTCAGCTACATCGTGACCGTCGGGAACAAGGTCCTCACGATGAACGGCATGGTCATGAACGGAGAATGGTGCGACACCATCCGCTTCCGTGACTGGCTGAAGAACGATATTCAGGTCCGGGTCGTCAACGTCTTTGTGGAGCGGCCGAAGGTCCCGTACACCGACCCCGGTATCGCCCTCATTCAGAGCGCCGTCGTTGCGTCCCTCAAGGCTGGACAGGACGCCGGCGGCATCGCTCCTACGGAGTACGACGAGGACGGCAACGCCATCGTCGGCTACACCACGACCGTTCCGAAAGCCTCTGCGATCAGTTCTTCCCAGAAGGCTTCCCGCAAGCTCACCGGCGTCACGTTCAAAGCGAGGCTCGCCGGGGCTATCCACTTTGCGGAAATCAAGGGCAGCCTGACCTACGCGCTGTAAGATAAGGAGGAAAAGTCATGGTAAAAACCTATAACCCGAAAGACATCATCGTCACGTTGGGCGCTCATATCGTCACCGGGTATGCTGACGACAGCTTCGTCAGCATCGAGGCTAACGGCGACGGTATCACGAACAAGGTCGGATGCCAGGGCGAGGTTGTCCGCAGCATCAGCCCTGACGATACTTGCGTTGTCAAGATCGTCCTGCTGATGACTTCCGACTCGAACTCCTGGCTCCAGTCGATGCACAACCGCGACAAGTCCACCGGGGACGGGATGTTCCCCATCCTCATCAAGAACAACCGTGGCGGCCTTGTGTTCTCGACCGCCAACGCCTGGGTCACGAAATCCGCGCCCAGGAACTTCGGCAAAGAGGCTGGCAACACCGAATGGGAAATCCATACGGATGCCGCCGAACTCGAAGAGTAAACGCAACAGGGGGGCCGGCACGAACCGGCCCCCAATTCAATAAGGGGGTATTGAACAATGAAAATTCTGGAGTTTATCACGGTGGACCTTTGCGACGCAAGGTTCCACATCCGTCCGTTCGGCGCTTTCGTAGCTGCCGAGATTTGCGCCGACCTCACGGCTCTCGCCACGCCCATGATCGGTTCCCTTGGGCCCCTGTTCGAGCTTCTTGGGACCGAAAGCGACAGCGGCAATGGAGGTGAAGGTGGGGGGCTTCTTGACATCGAAGTCGAGAAGATTATACCCGCAATCAGTGGAGCCCTCTCCACGCTCGCGCCCAACCAGCTTATCCGGCTCATGAAAAAGCTCCTCGTAGATTACGGCAATATCACGGTGGAGCATGAGCTCACGCAAGGTCAGGCAGCCAAACTCAACATGGACCTCGCCAACGAGATTTTCTGCCTCAATGTGCAGGATATGTTCGTCCTGTGCTACCACGTCCTGAAGCTCAATTTTTCGGGTTTTTTCAAGAAGCTCGGAGCCCGATTTGGGAACCTACAGGATGTTTTCCAGCGGATAGCTCCGAGTATGACAGGTGGGGACACTTCGACAGCTCCCGCTTCGGAGAGGTTGAGCTGAGGATGTATGTCCTCATAAAGAACAGACTTGCCTCGAAGTGGGAACTTGAAACAGTCTATACGCTTGACGAAGCGCTCAAGCTCTACGCCTTGCACCAGATGGAACAAGATATAGAAAAGGGCATGGCGGAAGAACTGAACGCCAAAGCTGAGAATAGGTAAAAAGGTCCTGCCCTCCAAAAGCGTGAGGGCAGGACTAAAGCTATGTAATTACCGTTGCGAAAAGATGATTTCCGCTGATAGTCTATCCACTGTTGGCCTGATGCCGTCGAACCGGCATTTCTCAGCCTCAATGGAGTTAAGCCCGTCAATGGAGATCCGGCGCTGGTCGCCAAGAAGCCGGTCGATTTCACTGGTTTTCTTTATGTAAAACTCCCACTGGTCCAGATTGAGAGGGTTCGCCTTGGAACGTTTCCTCTCCGCAAAAAGGCAGAAGACGTAAATATCTGACCGGCGCTGCGGCGGGGTCCCGTCCCGCCCGAAATAGTGAAAGCCCTTGTCGTCGTCCGCTATGTCGCAGTTCAACGTCTTGGCGATTGAAAAGATGGGGGTTGAAAGCGTCTTTCTGTCCCACGCTTGAAGATATGTAGAGCACTTGACCTCGACTCTTATTGGCTGGCCTTCGTACTTGTAGATGATGTCGCACTCGCCCCAGCCCTTCTTCGGTATGGTCATGTCCATTCCGAGAGCGATATTTACGATGAACTCGGCCAAATCCCCGCGTGGACCGTCTGCCATCAGGCGTGACATGGACCATGCCCAGAACTCTACGACCGTTCTATCGGTAGGCTTCCCGGAGAGCAGAAACGGCTCAGTCGGCGGCAAAACAGGATGTTTCATGTCCATGGCGATTGCCCCACTGAGCGAGAAAACGATAGGTTGCTCAATGCGCTCCCTCCCTTCGTCTGATACGAAGCTTATGCCTCGGTCTGACTTGCTATTCTTGAGACGATCTGATTTATGTACGGCCCGTCATTAGTCTCAAGAATGTACTGCTTTTCCCCAAACTGAAGGACGATACCGTCGTCAAGGGGAGTCACAGATGAAAGCGCAGAAATCTTCTTGTCGAATGACTCCCTCGAAGTGAAGACTATCCGCTTTGAGGTAACTGTCAGGAACCCGCCGGACTTTTCCTGAACGTCCTGCCTCACCGGAGCGGATTTGCGCTGTCCGACCCTGTAGGACACGCCCTTCGCCACACGGAAGCTGACACCGCTGCTACCACCGGAATAGCCTACGACCCTGTTCTTGATGGTGATGAGCGTGGCAGATCCGTAATAGTGGCACGTCTCTCCGGCAGACAGGAGAACACCGCTTCCCATTACCACGGGCAAAGGCTCGTTCTCGGTCAAAGAGCGGACAGCGGCCTTAGCCACGGGAGCGGAGCCGCGCCGTTTCCTGTAAAGGAAGAACACGACAGCCGCCACTACGAATATGGCCCCTCCAGCCACTTCTCCGCCGAGCATAGCTGTTATGCCAATCACGGCGAGAATTGCGCTGATTACATAGTCCCGTTTTTTCATGTGATGACCTCCGTTCGTATTCTGTGAGAATATGACAGTATTCTACCAGCTTACAGAAAAGAGGTCAACAGTTTTCTGAGCGTCTTTTGCGGAACAGAGTTTCAACAAGGAGGACAAATTATGATTACCGAGCAGCTTTATGAAGAAATACAATCTATAGTCCAGGACATAAAGTCTAAATATTATTTTCGTGTGTACACAAGGATGCTGTCTAATGAGCGCAACGGAAGAACTGATGCAGACGAGGATTGGATTACCGTTAACGGCACTCATATTCTCCTTGGAGAAGGTGGAACTGTCGTTGGAGGCCCATCCGCCCTTAAAGACAAGAAATTCTCGAACGCAAAGTCTCAACAAAAACAGAAAAAAACAGAAACTACGTCAACTCCGGCCGTAAATAACAGTGAGCCAACAAAACACGAGATTTCTGAGACGTGCGAGAAATCAATGAAAAGCATTGATAGGAGAGAAAAGAAGCGTTCCAAGTTAATGCTCAATTATCAAAACGAAACAGGTCGAGATGATTCTGTATCTGAAGAATTTGGAGAAGATACTTTGCGAACCGAGGAGTTTGTAAAGCTGTCAAATTTATCAGACAGTTGGTCAACAGAAGACAAAGTGCTGGACGCCATCTACACAAGAACACAAAAGGCAACAGATCTGCCATTTGACGTTCGTGCTGAAGATTTGAACAGGAAGCTATACACAGGGGAAGACTTAACAGAAGACGAACAGGCTATAGTTGACCATTTTAGCAGGTGTGCAGTCCCAATTGGAAGAGATGTAAGCCTTTACAGAATGACAGGAAGCGATTACCTCAAAAGCTTCCTGGAAGAAGGGAGCGACGATTACGAATCTCTGGTTGGGAGAGAAATACAAAATCAGGCTCTTTTGTCCACCTCTGCTGGCATGCACTGCGCGTTTCAGAGCGACGAGGTTTGCATGAAAATCAAAACCCCCGGAGACGTAGCTGTCTGCGCAACGAGGGATGTGAGCGAGGGCGAAATCGTAATTCCACAAGGCTCTGTAATGAGGGTCACGAAAGTCGAACGAGTTGGGAAAGAAGGCAAAAGTCTGCCTATTTGGACTGGAGGAAGGTGGTATCAAATGTACGGGGAAAGTGCAACGGGCCAGAGCGGTACAAACGGGCCTGAGAAATACGGTGACGTTTTCCGGGATTTTAGTAACAGCTTTTCAGGGTATGAACGGAAGGCCATCTATGTAGAAGTGGAGCTGATTGGATATGGGAAAAAATAAAAGAAATTGGGCCGCGGATATTTTTACAGGCATCCAGGTCGCATTGTACGCCGGCAAGAAATTCGAAATAAATGAGAATGGAAAGACAATCAGTACAGACTTACCTCACCTTTTGTGGGATGCGCCCACCTTTTTTAGCGCATTGGCGTTCGAAGTGTGGTATGAATGGTTCAAAACTCAAAAAAACGTGCAATCCCTTTTTGAACAATATCCGTCTGATGCGTTAGACCAAAAAAAGAATGAGCAGTATATTCAAAGGGCGCTCAAGGATATTGACTTTGAAAGCGGATGCGGTCTTATATTCTATCTTTACGATAGATATATTTCTGGAGATTTTGACGAGCAGGAAGAAAATTGGAGCAAGGAGCAAGATAGTTAGAGCGAGAATAGAGAGCGGGGCGTTTGCAATGCTCCGCTTTTGCTTTTCTAAATTCTACTTCCAAAGAGGTGACGGTGATGACGCTTGCTGAGTTTATAAACCGTGTTGGCTTCAAGGTGAATGAACAGGATGTCAACAAGGTCAACAACACGATAAAGAACATAAAGAGCACCGCCACAAAGCTACTTGGCGTCATCGGAATTGGCATCTCGCTCTCACAGCTCAACGCCATAGCCGAAGAGTTTAATGGCATCAACGACAAGTTAAACTACGCCCTTGGCTACAGTGAGGATATGAAGGATGTCCAGAAAGACATCCTCGCCGGAGCGAACCGATGCCGTGTAGCTTATAGCAACATGGTTGACACGGTGGTCAGCCTGAAGCAAGCCAGTTCTGACATCTTCCCGGTCGAAGACGCGGCGGTGTTCGTTGAATATCTGAATAAGCTCGGAAAATCGGCCGGCTATTCTGATGGCGAGATTTCGTCCATGCAGAACAGCATCCAAAGGGTGGTCGCTGCCGGAGTGATGTCAGGAGCCGACATCACACGAATGGCACGGCAGACCCCGGCTCTCGTAGAGAAAATATGCGAGGGCCTTGGCGTTACGAGAGAACAGCTCGACGCAATGGCCGACTCCGGGCAAGTGACAGCCGCCACAATTAAACAGGCCATAATGAACTCCGCTGACTCGATTGACGCATCGTTTGATAAGCTGGACTACTCCCTATCCGACGCGATGCTGAACATCCGAAATCAGTGGGGTTACTTTGTAGACGACCTCAACGCCTCCACCGGCTTGACACAGACCATAGCTAAAGCTCTTACTTCCGGCTTCGAGAAGGTGATGAGCGTCTTAACTAAGGTGCGGAACGGCGTCGTCTGGCTTGTGGATAAGCTCGGCGGCATGGAGAACGTGCTCAAGCTGGTTGGCATCATAGCCGGAGCCACGCTCGCCGTTATGAACTTCGATAAAATCTCCAAGGGAGTAACGAGCATTGTCAAGCTGTTCACTTCGCTTGGAAAGGGCGTAGATGCCACAAAGCTGAAAATCCTCGGTATCATAGCCATAGTAGTTGTCATAGCCTTGCTGATCGAAGACTTCATCAACTTCATGCAAGGCAATGACTCGGTTATCGGGACCCTGTTCGAAAAAGCGGGTATTGACGCAGACAAGGCACGTCAGACGATAATCGACGTGTGGAATACCGTAAAGGGCTTCCTGTTGCAAGTCTGGGGCGTCATCAAAAAGGCCGCTTCTGAGATATTCGGGGCCCTATCCGCTTGGTGGAAGGAGAACGGCGAGTCCGTAAAGAAATCCTTCACGGAGATATGGAACAGCATCAAGAACCTCTGCTCGGCCGTTTGGAACGCTCTGAAAACTGCGGCCATCGCAATATTCGGCGCTCTCCAGAAGTTCTGGGCCAAGTGGGGCGACAAGATAATCGCAGCGTTCAAGGTCATTTGGAACACGCTGACCTCGCTCATAAAACCGTTCCTCAATGCTATTGCCGGCATCATCGACTTCATAGCCAACGTCTTCACGGGAGACTGGAAGGGAGCCTGGGAGTCGGTCAAGAAGATCGCAGCGTCCATTTGGGAGGCTATTAAGGCCGTCTTCAAGGGCGCTTGGGAGTATATCAAAATCGTCTGGAGCGTCGTAAGCGAGTTCTTCCAGGGCGTCTGGGACGGCATCGTCTCGGTGTTCCAGGGCGTTGTAGATTGGTTTGCCGGCATCTTTAATGACGCATGGGAGGCCATCAAGGGCGTGTTCGCCACTGTCGGCGAGTTCTTCCAGGGTGTCTGGGACACCATTGTTGAGTTGTTCACCAGCATCGGAACCGCCGTAAGTGATGCCATCAGCGGGGCCGTCAAGGGCGCAATCAATGCGGTCCTGAGTGGAGCCATCGGAATAATCAACGGCTTCATCTCCGCGATTAACGCCGCTATCAGCGTGATTAACGCTATCCCCGGTGTCGAAATCAAGAAGATCGCCAAGCTTGAAGTTCCTCAACTCGCCAAGGGCGGTTACGTAGGGCCGAATAAGCCCCAGCCTGTAATCATCGGTGATAACCGGAATGAAGGCGAAATCGTATCGCCTATCAGCAAAATGCGCGACACCGTCATTTCGGCTCTCAGGCAGTTCAAGCAGTCCAACAAGGGTGACGGCTCGAAGTTCGGAGAAATCAAGGGCTTCCTGTCCAGCGCCGTCCAGACCCTCGTAAAAGCGGCGAAGCCCACCGGGGCCTTGCAGACGCTTCACGGCGAGACGAGCAACCGCACCATCAATCAGACCGTCACCATCAACAACAAGTTTGAGGGCGACAAGGCCATCCAGAGAGACGCCTCCAAGGCTATGGACAAGTCCGCCAAGGACGTTACCTCCGAGCTCGCCCGTGGCCTTGCCTATGCTAAGTGAGGTGAGTTGAATGAAACCGACACAGCCGACCTCCATCAACGGCCTTGAATTTGACGCGCTCATTTCTATCGACAAGAACCTCGAAGCCACCGTCCCGCAGTATTCCGTAGAGGATGGCTTCTCGGTGAGTGACGCCATCATCATTTCCCCGGTCAACATCAGCATGGTCCTGTATGTCACGAATACGCCCGTGACATGGGCATCGAGACACGGAGTTGACCAGACCAGGGTGAACACCGTCTGCAAGCAGCTTGAAGAAATCTTCATGTCGCACGACACCGTTACGGTAGTCACACCAGACGAGGTGTTCACCAATATGGCGATTACCAGTCTCACGCTCTCCAAAAACGCTGAGACTGGTAACTACGCCTCGGAGATTCCGATTTCCCTTGTCAAGGTCTACGTCACCAAAGCAAGGACGACCACCATCCCGGACAGCTACGGAAAGAGCGGGACGACCGGCGCTCAGGCCGGAACAGCCAGCACCTCCACCGCCAGTTCCGGGACGGCCACCACGTCAAGCCAAGACAGCGGTGACGAAAAGAAGGCCAGTATCTTGTATAAGGCCGCAACCGGCGTCGGCCTGATTTAGGAGGCTCAGTTATGGAGTACACCATCATCGAGGTCCCGGATATGAACGACAGCGTCTCACGAATCGTCCTCGCCGGGACTCAGTACCTCATACGCTTCACCTACAACGATACGGCTGACTACTGGACGTTCGGGCTCTACACCCCATTGAACGCCCCCATCGTCATTGGCATCAAGATTATCCCCAATTTCCCGCTGAACCTGTTCTACGGCGTCACGTCGCTCCCGTTCGGCGTGTTCGGCGTGATGACCAACCTCGACCACATAGGCCGTGACGACTTCCGCAACGGCAAGGCCAAGTTCATATTTGCCCCGGTATAAAAATAATTCTGCTCAATCCTGATTTTCCTCTTGACTTTATGGGATAAATCCTATAAGATAAGTATAGAATACAAGAGAGAAAGAAGGGGGCACGGTGACAGGTTACAACGTCTACTTTTACAGGAAGGAAGACGGTAGCTGCCCGGTCATAGATTTCCTCGACTCCCTCGACTCGAAAATGCGAGTCAAGGTATTCGAAGGGATTGCTCTCCTGAAAATGAATGGGCCGAAACTCAGGGAGCCTTACTCAAAGGCCATGGGAGACGGGCTGTTCGAACTTCGTACCAAACAGGGGAGCAATATCACGAGGGTTTTGTATTTCTTCTTTGATGGACAGCAAATCGTGATGACCAACGGGTTCGTCAAGAAGACGCAGAAAACTCCGCAATCGGAAATCTCGACCGCTAAAAAATTCCGTTCCGATTATTTGAGCAGAAAGGGGAATGAATGATGGACGATTTTGAAAAAGAACTTGCCAAGAATCTCAGGGACCCTGAATTTAAGGCAGAGTGGGACGCGATCCAGCCTGAGCTTGCGATAGCTCAGGCCATGATCGAAGCGAGAGAGTCGAGCGGGATGACCCAGCAGAAACTTGCCGAGCGGACTGGCATCGCCCAGGCCGACATCAGCAAACTCGAACGTGGGTCCGCAAACCCGTCGGTCAAGACGCTCCAGAGGCTTGCGGCCGGCATGGGCATGAAACTCAGAATTGAATTTCAGCCCATCGAAAGCGCTCGACCTTGAGCAAAACTGAATTTGCGGAGAGGCATTTGCCCCTCCGCTTTTTTATGCCATTTTCCCGTAATTCTGCGGAATGTCCGTGGATTTTCCGTGGACTTTCCAAACAAAATCCGCACAAAATTCCAGACAAAATCCTCGCACAAGGTTACTTTAAGGTGCCTTTTTTCTCAGCCTGCCTGATTTTTAATTTCCCAAAAAAGTTATGAAAAATAGGCGAAAATGGCACTTTTCGGACCTCTTTTCTGGCACTCCACGGAATTTCCGTGGACAATCCTGCGGAAAATCCGTGGAAATTCCACGCATAACCGTAACCGTAACCGTAATCGTAACCAATATATTATTTTATATATATTTTCTTACGAAAATATATTCCCCTTTTCGCCCAAAACGGGAGGGGCAATTTTAGCTGACAGCAGATTGGAGTGAGCCTCGTGGCAGACATCTTGAACTTTGACCGACAGTACAGATTTTCGGCTGGTCAGGCCGGGGGCTCAGGCTTTGAGGTCGGTGAGTCAGCGCAGGTCCCGATACCGCTTCACTGTGAGTTTTCGTTTCAGAAGACGGACCTCACCAGCCAGAACACCGGCCGCGTCACGCTCTGGAATTTGAACAAGTCTCAGATCGCCACGCTGAAAGAGAAAGACTGTGCCGCCTCGTTCAGGGCCGGGTATGGAAAAAACCTGTCGCTGATATTCTCCGGCATAATCAGCTTCTCGGCCACGAGCCTTGACGGAGCTGACAGAAAGACTGAAATCGAGATTATAGACAATCTCGTTCAGATAAGAGATACTTTCGTCTCCGTCTCGTACAACGGCACGGTGAACTGGAAGACCATAATGGATGACACGGCCGCCCAGATGGGAGTGGCCGTTTCTTATTCGTATAACGCCTCGTTTGTGGATATTCCGAACGGCTTCAGCTATGTCGGAAAGGCCAAGGACATCATGGACAAGGGGTGCAAGTGCTGCGGCCTCACTTGGAGCATCCAGAACGGCGTCATGCAGGTCAAAAAGCCAGGAGACGTTATGTCCAAAGAGGTTTACGTCCTCTCACCCGATACGGGGCTCCTCGGCATCCCGACAAGCGTTGTTATCGCTCAGGATGAAGCCACGGGCCAGAACCAGCTCGGCTGGGATGTTGAATACTTCCTGAACGGGGCCATCAACGTGGACGATTACGTCCGGGTCGAGTCGAAAATGGTCACGGGCTATTTCAGGGTCTACTCAATCGACATGGCCGGAGATAACAGGACCGGTGACTGGACCTGCAAGGCACGGCTGCTGGAGGTGAACGGATGAACAAGTTTTGCGCGGTCCCGTTAGAGCGAAAAGAGGCTAACGAGTTTGTGGACAATTTACACCGGCATCACTCACACGCCGTAGGGGACAAGTACCGAATTGGCTGCTCCCTTGACGGAAAGCTCGTAGGGGTAGTTCAAGTGGGAAGGCCGGTTGCGAGAAACCTCGATGACGGCAAGACCCTTGAGGTGATACGCTTATGCACCGACGGGACGAAGGACGCTTGCTCTTTCCTGTACTCACGGGCGGCGAGGGTAGCAAAAGAGCTCGGCTATAAGCGCATCATCACCTACATACTGGAGTCTGAGCCGGGGACATCCCTACTCGCTTCAGGATGGAAGCAAACGGGTGTTACCTCTGGTGGGGAGTGGACACGTCCGAGCCGGCCAAGAACCACCAAGGCACCGACGGTCCCAAAAAAGCGGTTTGAGAAGAGTCTGGAGGGGAATGGCTGATGCTCCAAGAATTTGTGGAAGAAATGAAAAAAAGCATGGAGGGGCAGATACGGGGGATACACACAGCGTTTCCCGGCACGATAGTCTCATACGACACAGCCAAGGGCCTTGCCACTGTCGCCCCCACGATGAAATTCAAAAAGCCGGACGGCTCCAAGATTGATTATCCCCAAATTTCAGGAGTGCCTATTGTTATCCCACAGTCCTATGACCAGAACGCCACGATCGCATACCCGATAAAGAAGGGCGACGGGTGTTTGATCGTTATATCTGAGCAAGCCCTTGACTACTGGATGTACGGGCAGGAGACAGATACGGACCTCGCCTTTGATATGACCAACGCTATCTGCATCCCCGGCTTGTTCGTAAAGGCCAACAGCGTAGTCAAGGAGGCCACCGATAACAACGCCATCATCGTCGATGTCAAGGGCACAAGAACCACCACGAAGGAAGACAAAATCGAAATGCTCGTTAAGGGTACAAAAATGACGCTCGAAAGTGGAAAAATCCAGATGGACGCAACCGACGTTATCATAAACGGGAACCTCACAACGAATGGCATCGTAAACCACAACTGACAGGAGGTCTTGAATATGCCCGACGCCGCAAGGTTTGGAGACTCGATACAGGGCACGACGGCCGGAGAACACAGCGGCCATGCCAGTCCGCATCCGCCCAGCGCCATAACGGGCGAGATAAGCGGCGGTTGCGCCGAAAATGTTTTCATAGAGGGACAGCCGGCGGCCACCGTCGATAGCGTCACCACTGAGCACGACTCCTGCTGCGGAACGAACTACGGGAAAATAGGCGGGGGCAGTTCCAAGGTTTTCATCAAGGGCAAGCCCATAGCGAGGGTCGGAGATCCGGTGATAACCCATAGTGGGTCCGGCGCGGTCAGCTCTGGAAGCGGCAAAGTCCATGTAAACGCATAGTCCCGCCAAACCGATTTTAAGGCCCCTCACGGGGCTTTTATTTTTGGACAACCAAACACCCATCGAATGGGGAAGGGTGGGCGTCTCGGTCCTATCCAGCAATTCTGTGGCAAATTACGCAAAGGGGGTCAGATGTATGCTCGATATTCTGCTTGAACCTGACGGCGACTTGAAGCTGACTGAGAACGGTGACATATCGCTCACCGAGAGTGTCAGACAGGCCGCAAGGGTCAGACTCAGATGGATTCTTAGCGAATGGAGGTTCGCCCCTGACTTGGGCTTCCCGTGGTTCGAGGACGTGCTTGTTAAAAACCCGAACATCGGGAAAATCAAGGCACTCGCAAGAAATGAGCTTATGACCATAGATGGCATCACAAACGCTGAGGTCTATAAGGTCGAGTTCGACAAGGCGCGGCGTAGGGCGAAGTTCTTCCTGACGCTCACCGTGGATGGAGAAACGTACCAAGAGGAGGTTGAAGGTTATGCCTGAATACGGACTTACCCCACAGGGTCCGAACATCAAAAGACTTGATGTTATCGTAGGGGAGATACACGATGAACTGTCCAAGGGCTGGGGCGTCAACACACGGCAAAATCCGAAATCGTTCCTCAACGTCCTGATTACCGATTTTGCCGATAAGATTGCGGAACTCTGGGAGTTCGGGCAGGACATCTACCATAGTATGTACCCGATGTCGGCCGAGGGCATCAGCCTGGACAACGCCGCCCAATTTGGCGGCACGACGAGAGAGACGGCCCGTAAGTCGTACTACCCCATACACTGTACTGGCGTTGACGGCACAGTACTTGCCGCCGGCACGATGATCGCGTCCGATACGAACCCGGCCACTCAGCTTACGATTACCGAGAGCAAGAGGATTACGAGAGAGTCCTTCAACAAGGCGCGGATTAAAATTGCCTCGTCTGGCACAAGCGATGTTTACACGGTAGCCATAAACGGCTCCGTGTTTTCTTTTACCCCGGTGGAAGAAACGGCCATTTCGATTTTGAATGGGCTGGCCGAGGCGATTAAGACCGACGAGTTCACAGCCACGGTCGATGAGGAGAATGAGCTTCTTGTTCTGGAGGCCAAAGACCTCAATGTGAACAGCGCACTTGTCCTGTCGGAAAACCTTACCACTGAGACAGTCACCTCCATCATCACTTTCGGCACGGTGGAGACGGGTGACATCCTCATTCCGAACGGCGTGATTACGACCATAGTTAAGGCTGATGCCGGCCTTCAGGAAGTAACCAACCTCTGCGGCTATATAGCCGGTAACGAGGAGGAGAGCGACGCACAGTTCAGAAAGTCCTATGCGGACAAGATATTCAACAGGTCCTCTATGATGCTCGAAAGCATCAGGTCCGCCATTTTGAACGACGTACAGGGCGTCACAAGCGTCGCCCCGTATGAGAACGACAGCAACGAGATTGATGAACAGGGCCGGCCGCCTCACAGCATCGAAATCGTTGTAGATGGCGGCGACAACACCGAAATCGCCAAAAAGATTTTGGAGAAGAAAGCCGGCGGCATCAGCACGTTCGGAGACGTGGAGGTCACGCTCCCCGGCGCTTACGACGAAGACATCATCGTTCGCTTCAACAGGCCGACCACCGTGTATGTTTGGTATAGCCTGAAAATCACGCTCAGTTCTACCGAATCGCTCCCGGCAAACTATGTGGACGTGCTGAGAGAGGTAGTTCTCCAAAACACCGCAGATCTCGACGCCGGGAAAGATGTGGTGCCGCAGAAATGGGCGTCTGACCTGTATAGGGCCTGTCCCGGCATCAGCTACATCGACATCCTACTCCACGCAACCACGGAGCCCTCAGAATCGCCCCCTGAGGAGTATGAGGACAGAAGCGTTGCAATCACAGCTCGACAGAGGGCGCATACGACTGAGTCCATGATCGAGGTGGAGATTGATGGATAAGTATGTTGAGAGCCTGAAAAAGGACCTTATCGAGCAGTTCCGGGGCAAGCCGAATATAGAAGTCCTTGCGCGAGCCCTTGCGAGACAGCTCCAGGAAGTATTCGACTTCTTCGAGGAGATAGGCCAGGACCGGGGGCTCTACACAGCGGTAGGGAGCCAACTCGACGGCGTAGGGGATATTGTCGTGCTGAACCGGGCCGAGGCAAGCCAGCTTGCCGGCTTCACCAATAACCCGGAAGAAGTCATTGACGACGAGAACTACCGCAAGTACCTGATTTTCAAGGTGCTCAAGAACACCTGCGATTGCACATACCCGGACATCATCAAAGCGTTCAAGATGTTCTGGGACGGGCCGCTGTATTACTCAGAAGACCCGGAGATCCCGGCCACCATGATTATGAAGACCGGGACGCTCACCCCGGAAATGCCGCCTGACAAGCTGCTCTCTGCGCCCGTAGTAAAGGCCGCCGGCGTTGGCGTGAGAATAATCGCAACCACCGAAACGCCCGAAATGCAGAGCGGGGTTTATATCAGCGCGGTCATGGGCCAGGGAGTTGTCTCGACGATCCTGCCGGTGCTTGAACAGATTTATAGCTTTGAAACGAATGTCTACACGGGCGTCGCTCCTGCTACGACCCGTATGGTCACAGACTTGCAGACGATAGGCGTTGGCTTCGCCGGTTCGGAGCATATAGCCACCGCCGTCTCAAGTGTCAACGTGTCTCGCAAACTCAAAGATTTGGAACAGGAGGGCTGATTTGTGCAGTACGGATTCAAAGTGACTACCAGGGGGCGAGAGATTATCGCCTCCTGCGCCGCCCTTGAGAAGCCTTTGGTCATAACAAAGGTGTCATTCGGCAACGGCGACCCCGGTGAGGAGGACTTCGCCGAAAGAAAAATTCTGGCGTCTTACGTCTGTGACGGCGAGATAGGGGCCAGATGGAAGGACGAAAATAAGTTCTATATCAGCGTCCAGTACGACAACAGCAAGCACCCGGAGCTTGATGCCTTCGAGCTCACCGAGTTTATGGTTTACGCCACTGACCCGGAGACTGAGGAGGAGACACCTCTCGCTTACGGATGCCTGGGCGATTTCTCTGAGCGCACGACCAAGTACGTTGAGGGCATGGCCCCAGTTACTCAAACCTTCCGCATTACGATGGTCATGTCCAATGAGGTCAACGTCGAGGTCACGGCCAGTTCCGGCGCTCCCACGGAGGAAGACATAGCTGAGGTCCGGGAGGTTGCTGAACGTGCGTCAAAAGCTACGGCTGACGCAAAAGAGGCCACCGCCGCCGCGCTCGAAGCCACTGAAAAGTCCAAGGAGGCCGCCGGCCACTCGCCGATAATCAAGGAGGGCAACTGGTGGAACTGGGACTATGACAATCAGGAGTACAAGGACACGGGTATGCCGGCCCGTGGAGAGGTCGGCCCGAACCTCGTAAACTCCACCACGCCCACGAATATCGAGGGCCTTCTGAAAGGGGCCAGCGGTTTTGTAGGCAAAGCCGAGCCGGGGGTAGATTACGTCATACCTAAAGCCGTAGAGGATATGGCACACCGGACGGAAATGATGGATTTCTTGGCCGGGAAACAGGATAAGCTCACGTTCGATGATGAGCCTGACCCGCTGTCTCAGAACCCGGTCAAATCCAGCGGCATCGACAAGGCTATTCAGGCGGTCAAGGATATTGCGACTGAGGCCAAAACGATAGCCGAGGGCAGAAACCGGGGCGTCGTATTCAGCGACTATCAGAGCGTAGTCACAGACCTCAACGCTGCGGGAAAGGGCAAGTACAACAAGGGCGATAACCTGTTTGTCGTCACGATGGAAGTCCCGGACCTGTGGATAATCAGCGAGGAAGCGTCCGCTGTTGAGTACACCTACACAACGGACGAAGCCCTCGTTGCGGCCCTTGCTGAAGGACCTGCCCAAATCGGCCTCTACAAGGTAGCAAAGCTTGAAACGAGCAAAGTGGACCTCTCGGAGATCGAGGCGAAGCTCTCCAAAAAGGCTGAGAAGGAAGAAGTCAACGCAGCCCTCGCTGGTAAGCAGGATAAGTTGACCTTCGACGATACGCCTAAGTCCGGGAGCGCAAACCCGGTCAAATCCGGCGGTGTATATACCGAACTGGCGGCAAAAGCGGATGAGAAGTCCGTTACCGAGAGACTTGCCAAAAAGGTGGAGAGCTCCGTCTACACTGAGGGCTTGGCGAGTAAACAGGACAAACTCACGTTTGACGATGCCCCGAAAGCCGACAGCCCCAATCCGGTCAAGTCCGGGGGCATCTTCACGGCTCTTTCGGGCAAGCAGAACGCCCTCACGTTCGATGCTACTCCCACTTCTAAGAGCGAAAACCCCGTGAAGTCT
This sequence comes from uncultured Oscillospiraceae bacterium, assembly GCA_947588955.1. Lineage (GTDB taxonomy): Bacteria > Bacillota > Clostridia > Oscillospirales > Oscillospiraceae > RUG626. The sequence continues at coordinate 91,983 of CANPYX010000003.1, forward strand.
GGCGGCGTATTTGACGCCCTTGCCGGCAAGCAGAACAGCCTCACCTTTGACGACACGCCTCAGGCGAACAGTTCGAACCCTGTTAAGTCAGGAGGCATCCATTCGGCGCTCGCCGGGAAACAGGCGACACTGACCTTCGACGATACGCCTAAGTCCGGGAGCGCAAACCCGGTCAAATCTGGAGGCGTTTTTACGGCCCTTGCGGGAAAACAGGGCTCGATAACGGTAACTGGTATGCTCAAGGGAACGGGGACGGCTGTTGCCGCCGCTGCTGCCGGGACCGATTACTTTGCAGCTAAGACCAGTACGACTGACCCCGGTGCCGGGTCCGCTCTTGCGACGGGTACGCTCCTGCTGATTTATGAGGCGTAAGCTATGCTGAGACGAGGAACAAGAATTGGCATCGGCGATAAGGCCAAAGAAGTCAAAGCGATGTATGTCGGCATAGGGGGCTTGGCGAAAAAAGTAGTCAGGGCGTATGTCGGCATCAACGGCAAGGCGGTCCCCATCTGGCCGCCCATAGACCCGGATAAGCCGATTACGGGTCACACGTTCACAGTCACGTTCGAAACTCTCAGCGGCAATAAGGTTGTCACCGGAGTTTGGAATGAGGCTCAGAAGCGCATTGAATTTTAAGGAGGTTAACAATGAGCTACTATGGAATTGTCCTCACCCGGAGGGGCCGGGAGCTTATCTCGAAGGTACTTGCTACGAGCAAACCCCTCGAAATCACTGGTGTAATGGTCGGGAGCGGCGAGTGCCCCGAAGACACGTTTCCCGGAGAGCTGACCGGGCTCGTAGAGCCTGTCGCGGAAGGAACCTCTACCGTCCCCTCGTATAACGGGGACACGATACGGATGACGGTCGAGTACCGGTCCGATCTGAACGGCGGCCTCGAACGCGGCTTTTGGCTGAGAGAGTTTTGCGTCATGGCAAAAGACCCGGATCCCGATGAGGGCGAGGATGAGAAAGTCATGCTCGTTTACGGCTGCCTTGGCGATTACCCTCAGTACGTTTCGGCCTATTCCGAGGGCCGTATCGACACGAGGCGCTTCCCTATCTGCATCGTGATAGGAGAGGGAGCGAACGTCGTCATAGATTTCTCCCCCGAAGCGTTTATGACCGCCGAGGACGTGCAGGAATACTGTGTGACGGTCATTCTCCCCAATCTGCTTGAAGAAATGAGGAGGATGGTGAGCGAGCACAACCTGTCTGACGAGGCCCATCCGACGCTCCGCAACGCTTTTTCCAACATGGACTCCAGGCTTACCTTGCTTGAGATGATGTATAACAAGGACGTTACCGGCAACCCGTTCTCAGTCACCTTTGAGGACCTTGAGGACGTGACGGTCGAGGGCGTCTGGAACCAGACTATGGCGAGGATCGAGTTCTGATGGATGTAGTCGAGTTTTCAAGACCTGCGGAAGAGATGTCCTGCATCATAGGGAACCTGTTCACAAGCGTTGAACCTCCGTGTGATTTCGGATGCACACCGGGCCTTGTCATCTGCGGGATGACGCACAGTGGAAAACACGGTATGCTGACCGTCCTGAGCGACCGCTGTACCTTCTGCGGCGACCCGAAAGATTTAGAAGCCGTACTTGACGGGCATTGCCCGGAGAGGAGGTGCAGAAATGGCCGATAAAGAATTTCTGCTTGGCAATAAGGCACGGGAGCTCCTTATTTATACCAATCAGGCGACCAGAGTTGTCTCCGACGATGTCAGTGTGAGAGATGTTCGAAAAATCATAAGACGGATTGCTGAACTCGATGACATCCGGGATGTCAAGTCGGTGTGCTCTGAAATCGACAAGAAATTGGAGAAGTCCGACAGAGAGGGCTTCTCCAAATCCTTGTTCCGCCTGTACGGTGAGGATATGCGGGAGCTTGCGAAGAACGTCATGCGGCATATCCACTCAGCGAACAACAAGAATTTCCAGACCAACTATCAGGAGAGACTGGACGCCATTGACGAGATACTGGATGATTGCTCCATGCTTCAGGAATATGTGAGTATTTGCACGGACGAGAAGATTATCAGCATCAGAAAGGCCGGCATCTTCACGGGCAAGATCCGGGACGTGCGGAATATGTCAGTGGCTTGGAAAAGGAACGACGGCGGTAGGGCCAAAAAGCTCAGAGAAGAAAAGACCGCCGCAGATACCGAACGGCAGATGAAGGCTATGCGTACCGCCTGTGAGCAAGCCATAGACGCTAAGTTCGGAAAGAAATAATGGATTCTCGGCGGGGGCACCCGCCTTGAGTTAGGGTATGGCTCGTGTCGGCCACCAACTGGTGGCTCCGCTCCCCGAACACCAACAACACCAACAACGTCTTGAACGTCAACTCCAATGGCGACTGGAACAACAACAACGCCAACAACTCCAACGGCATCCGCCCCGCTTTGATGGAATGTCAGGACGAGTAACCCCAAAAATGGGGCGAAAGCAGTACGCCATCATCAAAGGGAGCCATATCCTGTCGAAAGTCCGTGCACGGGCGGACGATAAATACAACCCACCGAGGCGAACACCCTGCGGGGTGCAGTCGCTAACGGGAGGAAGACGGCCGGTGGTAGGCACGAAGGCCGGTTGGGAGCTTCCTCTATACCCCAACCGGAGGAAGCATATCGAATGTTAGATATGACATACGAGCAGATGTGCGATTTCGAGGTGCTTTACAGAGCATACTTGACCGCACGGAAGCGAAAGCGGAAGAAAGCGGGAACGGCCGAATATGAGGCAAACGCTCTGGCCTGTACCGATAAATTGTCACGCATCTTATCGAACAAGACGTATAAGCCCAGCAAGTTTGAGGTCTTCTACGTCTATGAGCCGAAGCAGAGATTAGTTCAGGCTCCGGCCTTTGTCGATAAGGTCGTACTCCACGCCTTGACCGACAACGTCCTGTATGAGGCAATCACGAAGAGCTTCATTAGGGACAATTACGCAAGTCAGATAGACAAAGGGACGCATGATGCTCTCATGCGTCTCAAAATGTTTATGGTCGAATATTACCGACAGTACCACACCACGGAAGGATGGGTACTGAAGTGTGATGTTCACCATTTCTTTGCCAGCATAGACCACGAAATGCTCAAAGCAAAGCTGAAAACTGTACTCGATAAACGAGGAGTGGACCCGGACTTCTTTGAACTCTTGTGCGTCTACATCGACACAACGGAGGGGCTACCGCTTGGCTATCAGACAAGTCAGCTCCTCGCTCTCATGTATCTCGACGACTTTGACCACGCCGTTAAAGAAAAATTCAGGATAAGGGCCTTTGGCCGTTTCATGGACGACTTTATGCTCATTCACCCAGATAAGGGCGTGGTGCAGGAAATCCTCGACAAGGTGAAAGATATGATGAGCGACAAGTTACTTGAACTTAACCAAAAGACCGGCATATTCCCGCTTAGAAACGGCATCGACTTTCTCGGATTTCACACCTACATGACAGAAACGGGCGGAGTGGTCCAGAAGCTCAGACGCGAGAACGTCAACAGGATCCGGGGAAAAGTCAAGAAGTGGAGGACTGAATACGCCGAGGGAAAAATCACGAAGGAGAAAATCAAGGAGAGCTTTACGGCTTGGGACGCCTTCGCCGCTTTCGGAGACACTTACTCCATCAGGAGGAAGTACGCCGACCAAGTTGAAGACATAATAGGCGAAAAAATCGAGATACAGCGCAAAATCAACTCCACCAAAAAGGCGAGAGCTATGAGAAAGCTCAAACAGGAGAAAGCGATTTACAAGAAGACCCACCCTGAGCAGCACGTCCTGATGCTGCCTGAACACGCAGCTCCCGGAGACGGTGACGATCCGCCCTGGGAGTAATTTTGTGCCCTTACGCCTCCCCCATGGCGGCGAAAATTTATAACTAAATTTTGGCCGGCTAAGGGGGCAAAGCCGGCCTCTAAAAAGGAGGAAAAAATTTTGGCAACGTCTCTTGGCTCAAAGACCGTAGGCAGTATTGTCAAGCTGAAAGAGAACGGGACCCTTGTTGACTTCTTGGTGGTTCACCAGGGCAAACCGTCCTCCCTCTACGACAGTTCGTGCGACGGCACATGGCTGCTCCGCAAAGACCTCCATTCGAGCAGAGTTTGGGAGGCAGACAACGTCAACAAGTACGAGAGCAGCGACATCGACACTTGGCTTAACGGCGACTATCTGAAGATGTTCGACTCGAACATCCAGAACGCCATCAAACAGGTGAAGATCCCGTACCGCAGCGGAGGCGGCTCCGGCGGCACAGACAGGTCCGGCTCCAGCGGATTGTCCCGCAAGATTTTCTTGCTCTCCGGCTATGAGGTTGGATGGACAACCTCCACGAGTTCTGCGTTTCCCCATGATGGCGATGTCCTTGATTACTTCAAAGGGCTGTCCTCCGTTGACTCAAAGCGCATAGCTTACCTCAACGGATCGGCCACCGGCTGGTGGCTCCGCTCCCCGGACACCGGCAGCACCGACCTCGTCTTGGTCGTCAACTCCGGTGGCGTCTGGAGCGACGGCTACGCCCGCAACTCCGGCGGCATCCGCCCCGCTTTGATACTCCCCTCTACACTCTTGGTCTCTGACGATGGCACCGTTTCAACGAACACGGCCCCGACAATGCCCTCCAGCATCAACGTGCCGAGTTCCATCCAGGGCGGTACAACGATCACGGTGTCCTGGGGCGCGTCCTCCGACGCCGAAAGCAATCTGGCGGGGTACAAGGTCGAGCGGAGCACCAACGGCGGTTCTCAGTGGACCCAAATCTACCAGGGCACGGCGCTGTCCACGACAAACGCCGTGGAATTTGGTACGGCATCGGTCATGTACCGTGTCAAGGCATACGACACCCAGGGCCTCGAATCCGGGTACAGGACCAGTGCACAGGTTACGGTCGTAAATAACGTGGCCCCCGGAAATCCGGCGAGCATCACAGTCCCGGCTGCCGTAAAAGGCGGCGCAGGACTTGTCATTACCTGGGGAGCCGCCACGGACAGCGACAACAACCTGAGCGGGTATGAACTGGAGCGCAAGTACAACGGCGGCTCGTATGCCCAGATTTACAAGGGCCCAAATCTGACGTTCACCGACACCATCACCAAGGGGTGGACGAGCGTACAGTACCGGGTCCGGGCCTACGATAAGCTGAACGCTTACAGCGGCTACGTCGAGTCTCCGTCCAGGACCGTAGATAACAATACGGCCCCTACCATCACCTGCGCCAGCCCCAGCGGTTCGGACCTCGGCACCAAGACCGCTGGCTTCGCCGTCACATACTCCGTGGACGATGTGGACACCGCCGACGCCCTCACCGTGACAGAAACGCTTGACACCGTCCAGAAGCGGCAGTACACGCCGACCAGGAAGCAGAACACCACGTTTGACCTCACCGGCGAGTATTTCCAGAAGATACTGAACGGGAAGCACACGCTCACCATTACGGTGTCAGACGGCAAGGCCAGCGCCACGCACACCCTGGCCTTCACGAAGAAGGTCAACAACGCCAGTATCACGCTGAAAGAGCCCCTTGACGCGGACGCCGAGATTACCCTCGCCGTTCTCTCCGTAATCGGGAGCATCCCGACCGACGCTGAGTACAAGGTCGAGGTGACGAACAACGCCAAGGACGACAGCCCGGTTTGGCAGGACGTGACCACATCCGTCAAATCCGGCGCGAACATCGTGTTTACGAACAGGTCGCAGACAAATGGCTGGGCCTTCAACTTCCGCATCACCGTGAAGGAAGGGCCCAGCGGCGTAGGCGGCTATATCAGCTCAGTACAGGGAGGGTTCCAATAATGCTTAGATGGAGAAAAGACTCCGTTGCGGAGCTCAAAAAGCGCAAGACCAACGATGAACTCCAGGCGGAGAACGAGGAACTGAAGAAGCAATTGGAGGCGCAGAGCCAGCAACTCGATGATACCATGCTGGCCCTGTGCGACGTGTATGAACTGTTGGTCGGTGATACCGAATGACAGCAGAAACTCGCGAGGCGAAGGCCTTTGACATCGGTTGACAAGTCGATGCAATGGCACTCGTAAACCGAGGTAGGCAAAAGCAAGGCAAAGCCCCGACGCATTAAGCGCCGGGGCCGCTTTGACCACGCTCGTTCGGAAAATTTGAGGAGGTTACAAAATGTTTGACGAAAAGGAACAAGCTGAAAAGGCTGCTGTGATACTCGCGCAGTTGAAGGGTATGACGATAGCTGATGCACAAGAGCTGTTGGACGAGTGCAAAATGATCCTGCTTGCCCAGCCTGTCGGGGAGTTTTCTCTAAATGCCAATGGGAAATCCATCAAGCGGGCGAAGTTTGTGTCGTGCGATGCTGACTCTGAAGCAGAGGACATCAATGGAACAAGAGATGAGTGTTGATATAGTCCCAACGCTTAGCGTTTAACCTGCCGGCGGGCTTTTCCACCACCTTAACAACGAGGCAATGGTCATCGCTGTCCAGGCTGGGCTTTAGGACGCGGAAAACCTCCGATTCTGACCCGAAATTCGATTCTATTAGCCATACGGAATCCATGCAGTGCGTCCAAGCCCCTGAGGATGCGCTTTTGATCGCCTCCTCCAAACCTTTGTAGTTTTTGCCGCTGTTGTTAAGGTCGTAAGTGATGAGATACACCATTTCATTCACCCCCTTTCTCCGACATGATTCTATCACGGGAACCGGCAATGTTAAGTCAAAACCATCAGTTTTTGCAAATTTTTTTCGAGGAGTGATGAAAGATGGCGAAAGTCTACGCGGACCTCATCCGTAGGGGTCTGAAAACTATTGACGACGTTCCGGCCCGCATCCGGGCCGAGGTCGAGGCGCTGCTGAAGGAGGCCGGCCATGAGCTGGCTTCGTGAGTGGCTGTTGAAAATCTTGCTGAGAAGGGAGGTGAACGAAATGGCAGTTGTGTACGCTACCCTTATCATCAAGGGAAAGAAGACCCTGGCTCAGGTCCCCGCGCTCATTCGTGAGCAGGTCAAAGAGATCCTGACTGACCTTGAGGTCGAAGTCGAGGAGTGATCCCGGCAAAGCAGGAGAGGGAGCGGCGCGAGCTGTTCCCTCTCACTCTTTCAACATGGAGGAAGGTATGAGCGTCAAAGAGTTAATTACAGGCGGGGGGATTGCGCTTCTGGCCTTGATGTCACTTATCCAGATAGCCCCGATAAAGCTGAACCCGTGGACATGGGTGGGCAAGGTCATTAAGTATGGCCTGAAGCTCCTGGGAAGAGCGATAAACAGCGAGCTTATGGACGAAGTGGCCGAAGTCAAGAAAGATGTGGCCGGCCTGAAAAGCGACGTTTCCGATGTTCAGGACAAGATGCAGGAATTGTCGTCTTCGACAGGAGAGGAGGCCGCTATCAGCGCCAGAGCCCGTATATTGCGATTTGGCGACGAAGTGCTCCACGGGCAGAAACACTCCAAAGACCACTTCGACAGCGTCCTTAAGGACGCGAAAAAGTATAGCCGATACTGCTCCACCCACCCCGATTTTGAAAACGGCGTGACGGAGCCAACGATAGAGCGCATCAAGGAAGTGTACCAAGAGCGCTTGGAAAAGAACGATTTTCTGTAATTCAAAGAGGAGGAAACCAAAATGTTTGATATTACCCCAATCATAGAGGCCGTGTTCGCCCTTATTGCGGTGGTTGTCTCGGCCATCATCATCCCGTACATCAAGAGCAAGACCGCCTCCCAGCAGCAGGAGGAACTGAACGCCTGGGTTAAGATCGCCGTCGCCGCTGCGGAGCAGATTTTCACCGGGTCCGGCAAGGGCGCTGAGAAAAAGCAGTATGTACTGGAGTGGCTGCACAACCACAACATCACGGTCGATGAGAGCAAGCTGGACGCCATGATTGAGAGCGCCGTCTATGCCCTTAAGACCGAGCCCTTCGTAATCAACAACTCCGTGTCCGTGCCCGGAGCCACCGGAACTGAGGAAGCCCAGACCGAGGCGACGGCCAAATGAAACCAGCCGTATTTTTTGCCGCTTGCATAAGCAGCTTCATCCTTGGTTTTTTTGCGTTGTACCTTGTGGCCTCCATCTTTTCGAGACGGAGAGCGGGGCAACACGCAAAAGGCACGGTCACGGTGTCAGGCACGTCTGTAAAAAAGACAAGCCTGTTTTCGAGAGTGAGGGCTGCGATAAGCGGTTTTTTCAGCCGCCTCGGAGTAATGAACCTGATTTTGGCGGTGGTTGGCGTATCTGTCGTGCTGTTTACCCGTGAGATGATCGGTCTGTTCAGAGAGTACGGAGCTATCCCGGACAACCTGTGCATCTGCTTTTTCTCGTTTGTAGGCGGAGAGTGCGGCGTGATGGGCTGGATTAAGACCACTAAAGAGCGGAAACAGGAGCGCAAATGGCAGGAGGAAGACCGGATGGGGGTCAATGCGACGCCCTATGACGATAACGACCTGCCGAAAGGATAACACGGAAGAAGGAGGGATTGAGGTGTCACTCACCGGCAAGTCCAATGAGCAGAAGATTTGGAACTACCTGATTGCTAAGGGCCTTTCGCCCTATGGGGCGGCTGGGCTCATGGGCAACATTCAGGCCGAGAGCGGGTTTTCGCCCAAGAACCTGCAAAACAGCTACGAGAAGAAGCTCGGCTATACCGACACCACCTATACGGCGGCGGTAGACGACGGCTCCTACACGAATTTCGCACACGACAGCGCCGGCTACGGCCTGTGCCAGTGGACCTATTGGTCCAGAAAACAGGCACTTCTCGAAAAGGCCAAGAGCGTCAAGAAATCTGTTGGGGACATGGAGACTCAGCTTGACTTCATGATGAGCGAACTGGCCGGGTACAAGGGCATGATGGATATTCTGAAGAACGCCAGTACGATAAGGGAAGCTTCAGATTTCGTCCTCCTCAACTTTGAGCGCCCCGCCGACCAGAGCGAGAACGCCAAAATCAAGAGAGCCGGATTTGGTCAGTCCGTCTACGATAAGTACGCAAAGACAGCCACGGCTCCGCAGACGGGAGGGGCAACTACGATGACCGAACAACAGCTCAGACAAAACGTCGCCGACATCATCAGCGGGTGGATAGGGTCAAAAAGGGGAGATGCCAAGCACCTGGAGATCCTGAACATCTACAACAACCATAAGCCGCTTGCCCGTGGCTATAAGGTCCAGGTGAATGACGCGCATTGCGCCACGACCACTTCTGCCGCCTACATCAAGGCTGGCATGGCAGATTTCACCGGCACGGAATGTGGAGTCGAAAAATATGTGGAGATCGCCATGAAAAAGGGAATTTGGGTGGAAGATGACGCCCACGTTCCCAAAATCGGTGAGGCCACAGTTTACGACTGGCAGGACAACGGCAAGGGCGACAACACTGGAAATGGCGACCACATCGGTATCGTCATCAAGAGCGCCAATGGCAAGTTTACGGTCGCCGAGGGCAATATGTCCGGCGGCAAGGTCGGAACGAGAGAGATGACGGTCAACGGGCGGTATATCCGTGGCTTCATCTGCCCTGACTTTGCGGCAGCGGCCAAGGCTCTCAGCGGTGTTGCCGTTCCCACGACACCGACCACGCCCACCAGCCCCCAGCCTGAGACGAGCACCGGCTCCGAGGCCGTGTACGTCGTAAAGGCTGGAGACACCCTCTCTGGTATTGCCGCCAAGTACGGGACAACCTATCAGGCCCTCGCCTCGTACAACGGCATTGCAAATCCCAACATCATCAGAGTGGGCCAGAAGATCCGCATCCCCGGCAAGAGCACGGCGACCACCACGCCCCAGACGGCGAAACCGAATACGCCGGCCACTGTCAAACCTGAGGCGGCCATGTATTTCGACAAGGCCCAGGCGCGGACGTACACCGTAGCTTCGAGTTCCGGCCTTAACATGAGGTCTGGAGCCGGGACCGGGAAGACGCTCCTGACCACGCTTGCATACGGCACAAAGGTCACTTGCTACGGCTACTACAACAAGGTCGGCTCCACGATTTGGCTGTACGTCGCCGTAAACGGTATGACCGGCTACGTCTGCAAGAACTACTTGAAGTAACGCAAGTCATGCAAGCGTGCCCGAAAAAATTTTAACAGGACACGCTTGCACGTATTGATTTTTCGCTTGGCGTGAAATATAATATAGAGACAACTATTGATGGGCGTGATTACTCTATGAGCGAAGACTTCAAATGGTTTGTAGAAAACTACGACAGCTTGTTTTCTGAATACGGTTACGCATTCCTTGCAATCAAAGATAAGAAAATTATTGGTGTGTACCCTACGTATGCTGACGGAGTACGTGGGGCTGCCAAAATATGCCCTGTTGGAACATTTATCGTACAAGAGTGCAACGGAAACCCGTCAGCGTACACGTGCCATATAGCCTCCACATTTGCTTGATAAAAAGAAGAACGAAAGAGAAAGAGATGAACGAGCCTATGCCGGCACCCGCTTCAGAAGCGTTTACTGCATCCTATGACCATCCTCAAAACAAGTTAATTGTTGAAATAACAGTTGAAACAGAAGGCAAAAATACGAAAGGCGTCTCCCTTTGGGACACCGGAGCCACAAATACTTGCATCTCCCCCAAAATGGTGAGAGAACTTGGCTTGATCGTTACCGGTAAGACGCTTATGTATGGCTCCACAAGCGCAAGGGAGACAAATACATATCTCGTAGACTTGTACCTTCCGAACCATGTTAGAGTAACGGATGTAAGGGTGCTTGAAGCTGACCTTGAAAGCCAAGGCATAGACGTTTTGGTAGGGATGGATATTATAAACCTCGGAGATTTTGCTGTCAGTAACTATGGAGGCAAGACATCTTTCACATTTTGCATCCCGTCCAGAAAGACCATTGATTTTGTTAAGCAAATCGAAACGGAAAAACTTATAGGCCCAAAGCATGGGAAAGGAAGCAGAAGAAGAAAATAAAGATTAACGGCTTTCGCCACACGGCGTTAGCCGTTTTTTATTGGCGACAACGGGCTCTAACCTCCGGCCCGATGCGCCCGTCATTCAGGAGGAACGGCACCCCCTTGTCGTGACTTGAAAACTGAATGACGGATAGATCCGCACCCCCATTCCGGCTTCGGCCGGGGTGGGGGTGTTTTGCTGTTTCTGGGGGCGTTTGCACAACACCAACTTTCAGGCCACCGCAAGCATAGTTACTCTGCGAAATCTGAAAATGCAATCACCTCACAAGGGGAAAATACATCTGGCGGGAAATTCGCCAAAATCACCGGGAAGATAGGCCAAGGGCAAAAGTGGGCCTCACATATTCCGGGGGCAAAAACCGCCGTACAGGGCAAAATACGGCCTCTCAGGAGGCCACGCAAGACAGCAGATAACGAAGCAAAATTATTAGGCAAAATAGACAAAAATGAAGCTCCGTTTTTTACAAATACGTCTCCAGGGCGTCTGCGGCTTTCCAGATATACTTATACACCCGAAAATAAAACCCGCCACAAATGATTCTATGCCCTCTCACGATATATTGGAAATTTCGGAAGTAAGTTAGTGATATATTAAAAATTATTTCTAAAAATCATCATTTTCTAATTGACTTTACCGATAGGTGTGCTATAGTAAAGTTACAGAAACCCTTAACCACCAGAAATGGAGGCAGACAAAATGGCGAACACAATTAGATGCAAGGACTTCGAAATCAAAAGCTTCCGGTACGGTAGCAGACTTAACGGCGGTCCTGAATGGGCTTACGAAATCATCTACCATCATCAGGACGGAAGCGGCAGGAGCACTCGCATAGGCGGCGACTTCTTCACAAAGGAAGCTGCTCGGAAGCATATCAGCAAGGTCGTTGAAATCAATAACAGGATGGCCTCCGATCCTGAGTTCGCCAAGGCTGTTAAGGAGCGCTTAAATTCTAAAGAAAGGAAATAAGAAAATGGAGCAGTTCGAAGAAATTGTCCGTCACCTCGAAAATGGCGCAGAAAATGATTACGCAGAAAACGAGGATAACGGCAGGATGGTAGAAGTGGCGAATATGGCCGGCGGACGGTATCTCTGCACCGAAAACGGCGATGTGATGCGGCAGACCGACAGCCCGGAGGTCGCTGCAATGTTCCTGCTCGGCAAAACCGGGACGAGGAAATACGTCGTAGCGTAAATTCATCTGCTGTTTATCGGAGGTGGAGCGGCATGACGGTTAAAGAGGTCTTAGACCTTGTCCCATCTGAAGCGTATGTGTATATCAACGATGCAGAAGATAACACGCTTCATGAGGGCCAAGCAAGCGAAATTGGCAGGAAATATCATGACTATGATGTGGGCCAGCTTTCGCCCACAATCAGGTACATAAAATCGTGGAGAGGCCCTGTCGTACAGTCACCGGCCATCATTATCAGAATTTGAAAACTCAAAGGGAGATAGGCCAAATGAAGATAGAGATTACCAAGAATGAGGTCAAGGCGCTCCTTGACGCCTTGCTCCTGACAAAGGACTTCAGGAAAAAGAGAGAGAACTCCTACCGCGAACTTGCCTACAAGCTGAAAGGGACCGGAACGGAGGAGCACCACACAGCGACGGTGGAGGCCGAAAGGTTAGAGGACCTGAACCGTTCGCTCTCGGTGATCGAGAGCAAGTTCTGCGAGGTCGTTTACGGGCCGGTCGAAAAGGTCCCGATTAGAGCTGGGGAATTTACGGAACTTGAGATGGTCGATTATCTTCTCGACCACGGGATAGAAGACAAGGCTTTCGAGGAGCAGGAGGAGGTCATAGCACGGGCTCTGCTCGCCTACAAAGGGGCCTTGTACTTGAGCGACGCCGTCCTGCTGTCCAAATGTGATGTCAAAAGCAGCACCCACTGAAACAGATAAGGGGGACCTGAAATGCTTATCAAAAAGGACCAGGAGTTTATGGTCAAGCACAGAAGAAAGGGAACGTTCAGGGCCAAGGCCATCAGGGATTTCGACACCGAGAAAGAGGAATTCTACCCGGTAGTCACCTGCGAGTACGTCGGAGGATGCGTAAATGACTGGATTCCGGGAGAACAAATTCCGTGCAGAAAGTGTCTCTGCGAGCTTGTTTTCGACTAAAACCCCGGACTTCTTATGCGAAAAAATCCAGTAATTTGAAAAATAATTATTGACTTAGGCGGTAGGTAAGTTACGATAAGTTTATACAAAATACAAATACTGGAGGTTTTTACAGTGGAAGAAGACAGCATCCTCGGCAAGTATTTCGAAAAGTACGTCCCCGCAAGAGGGCCCGCCGAAACAAAAGGCGGGGAGATCGTCAGGGCCGCAAATCGGATAGCCTATCGTTACTTCAACGACGGCGACAGAGTTGGGGTTGGCTACGGAAACGAAACCTGCAATGCTCCGGCCAGATACCTCATGAGCGTATGTGACAACAGGGTCAAGAAGGCGGTGAGTTCCCTCTGGGGCGTCCGGCTCGACTCGGAATACGGAGACAGGCTCCTGCGGTTCAAACAGGCGGTTATCGAATACTTGGGGGAGCACCCCGAAGTGTTCGACGAGAAGAACACGATGGATATGTGGAACTTCAGAGAAGCGGAGGACCGGGACTATGAGGACGAGGATTATTGACAATCCGGCCGTGAGGAAAATCCTCAGGTGTATGCCGATAAGATACCATTCGAGGACGAACTCCCTGGCGGTAGGCGGCAGACACACGAAAATCGTGTTGTTCTTCCCCATCAAGACGATTTACGGCTGGGGGCCGTTCTCATTCCGAGTGGTGGTAAAAGGCAGCGTCCGTTACAGTAGGGGGATGTGAAAATGATATTTGAGGTTATTGTTAAGACCTGCATAGCCATTGGAGTCCCCGCCGTTCTTTGCTCGTACTTAGCCGATTTGGTTTTGCCGGTCATCCATCCTCTCAACCGATGGATGGACAAGCTTCCGCTTATGCAGGAGGACGACGATGACGAATAAAAGCGCTTCTGAACAGGAGGTACATACATGATAAAGTCCCTTAACAAGGCGTATGAGGATGACGAGTTCATCTATATGTGCAATAGCTGCGGAGACATAAACGTCCCTGACAAACCCGCAGAAGTCGGCGACATCAGCTTACTCACGCTGAAAGAAAAGATACTGTACGAAAGGTACTGGCAGGACGGCTCCGGCTTCTGGATGTACGTTCTCAGGTTCAAGAACGGCGACCCCGCCATCGGCATAAGCCTCCTGTTCGACGTTGGCTGGTGCGAAGAGCTCTTTAACCAAGAGGTTGACTCGCTCCATAGGGCTTCGGCCGACGAACTCAAAAGAGAGTGGATGTCGAGCCTCTACCTTGCGGTTGAGGACATAACCGAAACGGTAATCCAGCCGAGGCTTCCTGACCTCGATATTTACCTTGGGAAAGACACGGATCCCGACGGCCATGAAATGCTCGTGGTCGTCCCGTACAACAGGCGAGGCGAATTAGAAGACATCACGAAAAAGCTGGATGATGTCTACGAACTCGTGGGTAGTGCATTATGAGCGTGAAAAATCTTCACTTCACCATATCAGGTGAATTTATCACAAACATAGCCAGGACTTGGTTCTGGGATGAAAACAGGCCGTATGAAAAGAGCGAAGAACTTCTGTTTTGTTGCCTCGGTTCAGAAGAGATAGATGATGACCAGCGCAGGAGAATAGCGCAGGACATCATAGAGGGAAGAAAAAAGCTCGTTGGTGACAACGTCGTAGAGGTAGTTGACGACAACGAAAACGTAAGGCCGATAATCCTGAAGATTAAGGAACTCGAAAAAGAAAACGGTATCAAAGAGATAGAACTTAGGATGGAGACTTGGCCGTACACGTTCGTAGACCCGTATTCGACCTTGAAGTCAAAAAGGGATTTCGAGGAACTGGAACTGTACGAAGAATACGACGGCAGCCCGTATCAAAAATGCTACGAGTTTTTCTGCCATGACAGATTTGGACACGAATATGAAGAAGCAAGTTCGAGAACAAAATGCGGCCTATGGCTTCTCGACGAGCCCAGAACGGCTTGGGAAGCCACGAAAGGACTCACGGTGGCCGTAGATACCGATGACTTCTGGAAAAACATATACGAGCTCACGAAAGGCCGAACCGATCCGGCTTTCGTTGACAGGACAAGAAGATACGAAGCCGAGATGAGGGCGTTTGGAAGAGAAGAAAAAGGCTACGCTGAATTTCATACAGATGCCTTAAAAGCCGCAGAGGATGAAGTGAGCCAAGAAGAAGCCGGGACGATATGGAACATGGCCGCACGGGTTAGACGAGACGTAGTAGATAAGGGGGCGGGAGACAGATGGCTTGACGGAGCTGTCATACCGGACGATATGCTCAAGTTCACAGGCCTCATAGCTCCGAACGGAGACTATTACTCCTGTTCCTTTGGAGGGCACGAATCGAAAGCGTATAACATCATCACAAATAACCACGAACGGTTCGAGATGAACGAAGACGGGAAAATCAATGGCCGTGAGGTAGAACGAGATAGCGGACTTGATTTTCTGATCGAAGCCGGGTGGATAGCCACAAGATTTTTACCGTATTCGGGAAATTACCTGACAGTCGGGGACGGGAAGAGGCCAACAAAGGCCCAAATTGATAGGGTGTACGACCTTATCGTTAAGCACGGAATGACCCCAAACAATTTGTATCTCCTTGAAGACAACTAAGGAGACAGCAGAAAGTGAGGAGCAAAAATAATGGGCCTCAATAAACGCCCCAAGAAAATAGGAGCGGTAAGGGCGGCGCTCATAAGAAAGCTCGGAGGGCAAGTTCCCGAAGAGCAAAAAAGAAGCCCGATTAGGGTTAGGATGCTGGGATGCCTTGACCGCTATCAGGTTATGGCATACGGCGTTGACACGGCCATCGAACAGCTGAAGTTCGACCTCGTAGGCAGCCTCACGAGACAGCTTTACGAAGGAGGAGCCATAACCGTAAAGCGCGAGGCAGATAAAGACTTAGAGGATAGGGCCATATACTCTGCCGAAATCAGAGTTATTCCCGAATCGTGGGCGGATGAAGAAGTGCGGAGCGTCTACGAATACGAACTGCAAGGGGGAGATCCGAATTGCTGAGTAAAAGTGCCCCGTTGGAGCGGTTTAAGATTTAAGCCTGGAGGTGGCATGAAGATGATGACCATAGTTGCGTCCATAAAAAAGCCGCATCTCGATAACATCAGAAGCGGCAAGAAGAAATGGGAGGTGAGGAAAAACACCCCGTTATGCGGCGGCCGGGGGTTCTCGGAGGAGCCGTTCAAGGTCCTCTGCTGCGAGAGTGGCAGCGGCGGCCTTATCAAGGCTGAGTTCACCGTAGAATCCGTCGTCGGATTTCTCATAAGAAATCTACTCGAAAATCCGTTCACTTCGTATGAGGCAGAAATCCTGCGGGAGAGCTGTCTCACGCAAGAGCAAGTCATCAAATACGCCGGTGACAACCCCGGACTCGACTTCTGGGAAATCCACAACATGATCGACTATGTAGCCGAAAACAGGGTGAAGCATATCAGCGAGTTTGGCCTCAAACGGCCTCCGCAGAGCTGGCAATATGTGACCTAAGAACCGAATTTGCATAGGGGGCGTGATGATGAGCACTGGTAGAAGTGGCCCGGATGTTATAACCAAAACCACAAAGGTCGAGGAAGCGGAAAGAATTATGCGCCTCATGACATCGGGACTCCGAATGGGTGGGAGATAGTGATTGGGATGCTTCTTGGAGAGTGCGACCATCTTGAGGTGCATGATTACGGCAAAAATGCGTACTTCTTGCAGGTCGATAAGATGGCGCTTGAAACATGAGGTTGACCGCAAAACGAACCATATAAGTAGAGGAGGATGGAGAAAGTCTTGAAAATAGTTGATAATTGCAGAGCAATCGCAGTTGCCATTAACTCATTGCACTTTAACCCGAATCTGAGCGACGTAGAAATACAGAGTTACGAACTTGCTCTTGCAGAGATAAGAGATTATATGGCCCAGCAGGAGGATGAGAAAAACGAGCCATTGACTCTGGATGAGTTGCGGAAGATGGATGGGCAACCCGTTTGGCTTTTTTCTAATCGAGACAATTTTGCCTGTTGGGGTATAGTACGCGTTTTTACGGAAATTGAAGGTCACCCCATCTCTGTTTCGTGTGCAGAGAGAATATATTCTGGTGAAAATTATTACGAAAAACTGTGGCTTGCCTATCGTCGTCCACCGAAGGAGGAACTGCATGAAAGCTGAAAGCGAACCCATGAAGCGCTGCACAGAATGGCGCGGAGAACACGCTGCCGTAGTGGACCATAGAACGAACTACATTGACCTGCTTGCCCACTACGAAGATACCGGCCTGACACCCGGAGAAATTCAAGAAGCAGTGGACCTTCTTAATTTTGAAGGTGCTGATGTTCCAAAGGAACTCAAAAGCTGGGCAGAACGTTGCACATGGCACGTTAGAAAATTCAATGAGCTCATGACGCTGCTCGGAAAAAAGGTAGCAGAGAATATAGCTCTTAAAAGCGAATTGTGGGATAACTACCCTCTTACAGTTCACGACTTGATAAAGATGGACGGCCAGCCGGTTTGGATAGAGTTCGTTCCAGACTGTAATGACCAACAACTGAAGATGTGGTCACTTGTGTCTGTTGACCCGGAGGACGAAGAGATATACCTGCTGAATAATCTTGGAGGATGTTCGGCCTACGAGGAAGTGGCCGAGGATATTCAGGCTATTTACAGAAGGCCGCCGAAGGAGGAACAGCATGGAGATTGACGAAGCGATCAAGTATTATGAATCGCTCCTGGCCGCAAATCAAAAGTTTGGATTTTTGGGAAAGCAGAATGAAGTAGCAAAGCTGGCCCTATCCGCCCTCCAAGCCCAGAAAAAAGCCGAGAGCTATGGGCAAATACGGGAAGACCTGTTCAAAATCTCAGAGATGATGACTTCTTACGCTCAGGATTGCGATTGGGGCGGGGATGTCTGTAGGAACTGTCAGTTTTTCTTCTTCTGTGCGAACGGATTTAACCCTGTAAGAATTGCAGATGTTGCCAAGCAAGCGGCAAAGGCGTTAGGTGCGAGTAACGGTCAGCCGGAGGAACAGGAAGAAAAGGTTGCGAAAAAGAGCAAAAAGACGGCTGAAACGAAGAAAAGAAGGTACATTCGAAAGTGCGGCTTTTGTGGGGAGCGAAACGATCAGAAAGACATGATAAGGGACGATAGTTCCCCCAACGGGTGGATGTGCCACGATTGTTTCGACATAATGCACCCGGATTATGCGACTGAAAGGTGGTAAAAAATGCGCGAGACACTTTTTCGAGGACGGCAAAAAGGCGGTAAAGAATGGTTCGAGGGCGATTTGTCCTACCTTGTACATGACAAGAAAGAGTGCTATATCTTTCCCCCTGACGGGTACAACAGCCCTGATTGTTACGAGGTTGACCCTGATACTGTAGGGCAGTACGTTGGCATACCCGATAAGAAAGGCAATAAGATTTTCGACGGAGACATTATTAGATTCCGCCTGGAAAGAAAATGGTTTATATGTTCCGTCCAGTGGAGCAATGCAGTTTGCGCGTTTGTAGCAAAAATAAATGACGACGACCCAAACGATTTCTTCTTTCTCGATGGATATATGCTGGAGGTCATAGGCAATATCTACGATAACCCGGAGATTTTGGAGGTGAAGAAATGAAAGCATACAGAGACAAGAAGACGGGAGAAGTGTTTGACAGCCTACAAGCCGCTCAAGCATTTTTCTGCGAGACGAACGGGCGCGATTGCCGTCGATGCTCCTTTCGGGAACATATCGGGAACGGGCCTTGCTTCGCATGGTGCGAGGAACACCCGGAGGAGGCCACAAGGATGATGGGCTTCGAACCTCTTGGAGAACCCAAGAACTGCCTGAGCTGTGGGCACTACAAACAGGCGTATGTCTGTGAAATGAGCGAAAGAACCGTCAAGAATCCACGGAGAGAAGATCCGCCGTGCGTCTTATGGGGGAAGGAGAAAGACATGGAAAAACAGGACAAGTCCCGCCTGGCCGAGGTGCTTGGGGTGGAAGTGGGAGAGAAAATAAAGGTTAACGCTCCATTTGGGCAGACGCCATGCTGGTTTGCACTGGAAACCGACGGATACATCAAAAACGTTCTCAGCGGAAACTTATTGGGTGGAGATTATTTAGCTTACGCTATCAACCACCCGGAGAGCGTCATCCGAGAGCAGAGACTTACGGAGCCCGAAATTGCCATCATGAAGGCGACAGGAACAAAATGGGCCAGTCGGAACGCGGGGGCGGCATACGTTGACCTTTGGGCGGACGGGCCCTATCTCGCCACAACGGACCAACGATATTACTCTCGAAACGGGCTCATAGCTCGCGTCCATTCTACCCGGATGCCCTCTGTAGGGCCTGGAGGCTGTCTGAGACTGGAGGAGCAATGAAATATATAAGCAAGAATACCGGAGAGGTATTTGAAGACTTAGAATCAGCACGAGAAAAATATTGTGCTGAAAATGGAAAGAAGAAACTGTCCTGTTACGATTGCCCGATTTCATTGGTGAATAACGGACATAACTTGAGGTGCGATATTTTTTGCAAGGAGCGCCCTGAAGAAGCTGCCAATCTGATGGGAGTTGAACCTGCTCGTTGCGACACTTGTAAATACGGCTCTCAATACCCAACCGCAAACTGCGAAGGCTGCGGCAGTTTCAATAACTGGGAGCCAAAGGAAGCTGATAAGGACATAAATGTCCCTGGCAAAAAAGCTCACTGGATAGATAACGGCGACAGCTATATTTGTTCCTGCTGTGGGCATGAGGTCAACAATCCGAACAAACAGTTGTGCGGAGCCGGGAAGTGCTCCATGTGTGGAGCAAAAATGGAACATAAGGAGGTCCAAATGGGCAAACAGAATAAGCCACCGTGCGAGTGGACACTCAGGGAAGCGAAAGAATACTGCGAGGTTTTCAGGGAACGGGTTCCTTCTGGCAAGGTATGCGAGCAAGAACCCGGCTGCGTACTCCGGGAAAGAGGCATCTGTAAGATAGAAAACAAATGGCCTCACCTGTGGGACGTTTCAAGGCTCACGGAACGCGAGGCGAACATCATGAAGGCTGTAGGAGCTAAGTGGGTGAGCCTTTCGAGGAACGCAAAGAACGAGAGAGTGATACTCTGGAGAGATAAGCCGGAAAAGAGCAAGAACGGAATGTTTTACGGAGCTATCTCCATTGCCTATGTAAGCACAGACCTTTTCCCCTCTGTTAAGCCTGGAGATTGCGTAAGATTGGAGGATTAAGCGTGGAAAAGGAGAAAGCAAGCATTTTGGCTAAGGCGCTTGGATTTGCGGCTGGCGTAGGGCTCGGATCCGGGCCTTACAGTTCATTCATGGGACTCAGAGCATCAAGGCCGAGGGAGATTGGCGGTATGTACGTTCGGGCACGGGAAACCTGTCCCGTGTGCGGACGTACCAACGTAAATATCTACCACGACGGCAGCAGATGGCGGTGCAAACGGTGCATCGACGAGGACAGAGGTGATGCTGATGAGCGGTAACGTGATACTTGCCCTCACCGAGAAGCTGAGACGGCTCAGGAGAAGAAAACAGGAGATACAGGACGAGGCAAAACGGAGGGTCGCAGAAATAGACGCTGAGATACAGAGCGTCCAGAAGGCCATAGACACGGCGGAAGACGCCATGAAGGACATCATTTGTCCCGTCTGCAAGGGGACGGGAGACATCAGAGTGTGCGACGCGGCCGGGTCCATGGAGGAACGTATGTGTGGCTTCTGCCATGGGACGGGCATCAAAATCACGGAGGATTAGACGTGTATATATACTCAAACTCACGGTTTTTCCTTGAGTGCCTTTTGCAGGTGTACCCATGGGCGAGATATGTGAGCAGAAGCAGAAAAGGGTTTCTCGGCTCACCGGGGGCCCTGAGAATACATGAACTGATGCCGGAGCCCGTAAACGCCGGAGGCTTCACTCCGGTAGGAAGATACGAGGACCTGCCCACGGAGCTTCTTGCTGAGGTCAAAGTCGGGACCGTGGTTGAAATCAAAACGCTGCTTGAGGAGCTAAGTTCTCCTTGAGCGTAAAAGGTCTACTGGAGAGATGTGGGCCGTAAAATCAACAAAAAGCAAAGGAGATAGGAAAATGAGCGAAATGAAAGTTAAGCTTGACGAGGGGGCCATCCTCCCTACCAGGGCGCACGACATAGACGGAGGGCTGGACCTGTACTCAATGGAGGACAAGGTAATACCCGCTGGAGGCTCTGCCACTTTCAATACGGGAGTTCACGTTGAACTTCCGAGTTTCCGTTATGCGGAGGGATATTTCCTGGGCGGCAAATACTATGTAGAGCCAAATGCGCTTCATACCGCAGGTGTCATCATTTCCAAATCCGGGCTGAACATGAAGCGCAACATCACAAGCACCGGCCTGATAGATAAGGGCTACACGGGCCCTATCGTGGTGAAGTTGTATAACAACGGGCAGTATGACCAGTACATCCACCGTGGAGAAAAAATCAGCCAACTCGTCGTCGTACCGGTCCTCACCCCGAAGCTCGTAGTGGTTGATGAACTGGAAGAGACAGAAAGAGGAGATAACGGGTTCGGCAGTTCAGGGAGGTAAGAACATGATCGAGAAGTTCTTTACTCTGAAAATCTGGGCAGAATACATTATTCCGGCCGTCGTCATTGCTATCGCGGTTGTTGGGATATTGGTAGTATTGGTTTGCTACCGTGTTTCCTCAATCAGGTGGAGGAGAAAAGAGAGATGGCTCAAGAATAACGGGTATATCCGATATTTGGTGAGGCCAGGTGACGATTATCAAGGAGCAATTTACGAGTGGCAGAGCAGAGATAAATCGAATAGCATCCGAGAGGATGAAGCGGAGAAAATGACGTATCGGAAATTCATCAAAAAGATGGAACGTGATACAGAAGAAGGGGGCGAAAGCAACCTTGGTTCACCGGGAAGATAACACCTGCGGACAGTGTAGATCGTTCGTTCAGAAGAACGGGGCTTACGGGGAATGCCTGAAGAGGAAGTATATCATGGACAGGAGAACCGGGAAGCCCACTGACTTTCCGTTTGTACCGTCCAGGGGGAGAAGGGCCTGTGTAAAGGATTTTGAGATGCGCTACGATCTGGAAAAGGACGCAGCGGAAATCCTTAAAAATGGTCCGTTAAACCTGCTTGAGAAACAGATGGAGAGCTTTTTCGACGATTGCTGGTCAGCCTTCAAGAAAGCGCTTGATGATGTTTGCAACAACGTCCCGGAGATTATGAATGACAGCAAGAACGTTACCTGGGTAGAAACAAGAGACGGAAGAAAAGTGGATATTTTCTACAGGGAAAAACGGCTCGCCTCCATTGAAGCGGACTTAGACTTGGGGATTATCAAGTACGACTTTTGCAGATACAACGAGGAAGGCGGAGACACCAATGGCTGAGAGCATAGAAAATCCGCAAATGCTTTTGGATAAAAAGTCCGTTATGCGTACACTCAGGAGCTTACTCGCGTCCTCCGATTTTGCGGTCAAAGAGTACGCAAAAGACCGAGACAAGAAACGGTTTTGGGAGGCCCACATGGAAGGCGTTAGAAGCGCCATAAACCAGATTGAGGACCTTCCAGTCATAACGGAAGATAAAGCGCCTTACAGAAGAGTCAAAGTCACTTTTGCAATGAGACGAGATTGCCCGATGAGACACCCTGATAATGGGAACTGTACTGTCGCCGGTGGCTTCTGCACAGCGGTATCGGACCAGATGTGCGAAGCGTTACAGAACGCTTACCATACTGGCTCTTATGACACGTTTACGAATATTAAAAGCGAAGCATACGAACCACTTACGCTCAAGGAACTCGAAAATATGCTCGGAGAAAAGGTTTGGGTCATGCCCCCAGGAGATCCCGGCTACGGCAGATGGGCAGTTGTAGGGGGAGTTGACTTTGAGGAGAACAAGTTAATCCTCGTAGATGACTTCTCATGCTGCGACTACGGGGAGGTTTGGGTGGCATACAGAAAAAGAATAAGATAGGGTAAGAACAGGAGGTAATGATGGGAAACGAAAACAATGCTCCTCTCACCATAGAGCAACTTATGAATATGGTCGGCAAGCCCGTTTTCGTTGTTACGAAAGAACGGGCTGAATGGTGCTTACTGCACAGCTTCGACAAAGACGAGGCTGCCTGGAGGAGCTTCATCGTCACGCGGAGAACCGCCGAGAAGAAGTCTCTGCTTTTCAGGGAGTGCGGTAAGGAGTGGAAGGCTTATCTTTCACCACCCGTTGTCGTTATGGCGTAAGGAGGGAAAGATGGCAATACGGATTTTCTCGGACAAGCCCGTTGAGGATTGGGCAGCGTTCGCTATGGAGACGGTGCAGCTCCTCGAAGAGCGGAAAGTTCGGGGTATGGCTATTGTGGCCCTTCTCGACCAAGACGGCGAAAACAATGACCAAGCTATTCTCGGTTATCACAACATGGGGCTCAGTGACAAAGAGGAGGCCATTATGCTCATTCACGCAGACGTGGTTAAAGCCATTGTCAAGGCCAATCTCAAAGACTGGCTCGACGAGCTCGAATAAGAGACAGGAGGAAAAATGAAAAGACAAGTGTTTTGCGATAAGCCGGTGAACTTCAACTTTGAAGAGCGGGAGAAAACACTTACCGAATGGACGAAAGAGATATACGAGAACGCCAAGGAACACGGCTGGTACGATGAGCCGGTCGAACTCCCGGAGGCCATAGCCCTTATCCATTCGGAGCTTTCGGAAGCCCTTGCGGAGTACAGGATGAAGAGGCCGGACATCTACTATGAGTGCAAAGGCAGCGGAGAGCCTTGCACAAAAGACAGCGGCAAGATGTGCGTCGATGATGATATTTGTCAAGAAAAAGGGCTCAAAGGCGACACGCCGGAGGGCGTAGCCATAGAACTTGCGGACGCTATAATGCGGATCCTGAGCTACTGCGGTTACGCCGGCATCGACATCGAGAAGGCCATCAGCATAAAGCACAGATATAACCGCAAGCGGCCGTACAGACACGGGGGAAAGATGATATGACACCGGATGTCAAGGTCACGTCAACAGACATAAAGAGGGCCCTTGCGGACAAGCACTACAAGGACTTCTTTATGACCGAAGTTAAGAGCGGCCCCACCTATCTTCGCGCAACTGGTGGGCTAAGAATACTGGACGGTCTTGCCATCAGAAAGAGCTGGACTGACCCGTGCTTCACCGGCTATGAGGTGAAAATCAGCCGTGGGGACTTCCTAAGAGACGCCAAGTTCTACACATACGAAGAACTTGTCAACTGCCTCTACATAGTATGTCCGAAAGGCATGATCGACAGGACAGAACTCCCAGATTCGATGGGCCTCATGTGGTATGACCCGGAAAAGCGTTCGATTACCACAAAAAAGAAAGCGATATACAGGAAGATAGACTATAGCCCTGAATTGCTCCTGTATATCATCTTTTCCCGCCTTGACAGCGACAGATACCCGTTCTTTGGAGACAAGACGGAATACTTCAAGGCGTTCCTTGAGGGCAAGCGTGAGTGCCGGGATTTGGGGAGGGATGTCAGTTCAAAGCTCATTCAGGAAAACGCTCGGCTCGAACAAGAGGTTGCGTCGGCCAAACGATTTGAGTCCAACAGGCAGGAGTACAAAAGGCTCCTCGAAGTCATGAGTCGGTACGGGATAATTGGCTGGTCGGGAGATTCGAGGGTGAAAGCCCTTGATAAGGCACTTAGTAATGGAGGAGCCGTAGACCTTTCGAAAATAAAAAATGACCTCCAAAGGACCATCAATTATATAGACCTTGTGGAAAAAACGGTCGCAGAAGCGGCTAAAAATAAAGGAGAGGATGCAACATGGACCGATTGACAACAGATAAGCCGAGAGGAAACTTCCAGACCATGCTGAACTTCGTACACAGCAAGGACGGGCTCGCCTACATAGCCTACGGCGACGAGAGCGGGAACCCCGTCCCGTTGACAGAGTGGGCCAAGAACCAGTGTGAGGACCGAAACTGCACGTTTCCTGAAAACGCCACGCCTGAGCAAATCGACGACTGCATTTGCGACTGCGCCTATGGAGACTATGACTGCCCCGTGTTCCTCGCGTACACGTTCGCTTGCCAAGCTTGCCACCTCAGGGACCGGTTGAAGATGTACGAAGACGTACTTTTCGACAAAGACGGCAAGGAGATATTTACGCTCGAAGATATGAAGAGCGCTGCGGAAGACCTACAGAATTGGGAGAAAAAGACCGCAACGGCCCATAACGGAGGAACAGACGGTGAAGAATCTGAAGGAACTTGACGCCTATAGGCAGAAGGACATAGAACTCGGCTTTTGGGGAACATCCGGTGACAGCGGGAACGGCTGTTTCAAAGTTTTTGTTAAAGGAAAGTCGTTTTTCGTGATAGCAACCTCCGAGGGCGGATGGGACCACGTAAGCGTTTCACCTTGCAGCAAAAGTAGAAAGAGCTGTCCGACATGGGAAGAAATGTGCGCCATAAAGGATATGTTCTTCAGCAAGGAAGAAGAGGCTGTTGAATATCACCCGAAGGAGAGCCAGTATGTAAACAACTACGAATACTGCCTCCACATCTGGAGGCCGACGGTAGAAAAGCTCCCGACGCCGCCGAAGTATTTCGTATGAAAGGCAAATATCTTTTCAGGAGGTGACAGCGTGACAGACAAAGAGCGAATTTTGATAATGCTCGTGCAGACGATTTACCACAAGTCAATGTATAACGTCGCCGCCGTGCAATCATGGAGGGACATGAACCAAGGATTTTTGTTCGGGGAAAGAGAACTCAACGTAGGGGATCTGGTCGTTGCGGTTACATCCTTCACCCCGAATGATTTCCTCGTAGGGTTCTACATGGGCCCTCCTGTAGAAGGAGCGGTTGGAGCCACAATCAGGGAGATAGGGACAGATAGGCTCTGCAACTACACAAACGAGACTTTCCTGAAGATAGATAAGGACCTGATTGGCTATGAAATCCTCGAAGGCACTCAGTATGAGGTTTATCAAAAGGCCCTAAAAGCCTTTAAGAACCTCAGACCGATACGGTTCCACTCTATCGACTTTGACGGTAAGATATGCCACGTCAAGTTCAGGAAGATGTTCTCGAACAAGGAGATTAGGGGCATCTCGTTCAAATACTCAAAGAAGACCACAATAAAAAGCATCGAGAATGAAATCAAAAAGGCATTATCGGAGGTGACACAATGAGATATACGGTACTCGGCAACACCCAAGTTACGGTGAGCGTCGAAGTCGAGGCTGACGATCCGGCTGAGGCAATGCAGAAAGCCAAGCGTAAGTTTAAGGGCGTGAAAGCCTACGCAGGAAACGGCGGGACCGATAAGCTCATAGGAGTTGAAGGCCTCGGAGAAACAATAGCTGCCGATGAGCCGGTCGTCTTTGACGACTGCATCGAAAGCTGAAATAGGAGGTAAAAAATGATAGAGAAAGAGCAGTTCCTTGAAATCTACAACGGGAACATAAAGAGGCCAGGAGCCAGTGAACTCCTGAAATGGCTCGAAAAGAGCGACTTCTTTGAGGCTCCGGCGAGCACCAAGTATCACCTGTCAAGACCCGGCGGCCTCGTAAAGCACAGCATCAACGTCTACGACAGGTACAAGAGCCTCTTATGGGACGAGAAAGTTCGGCTCCAGGGCCCGGACGCAGAACTCAACGCAGAAGAGGAAGAGTCGGCTGCTATTTGCGCCCTTCTCCACGATATTTGCAAGGTCGGCGTCTATCAGAAGAAGCCCAAGAACCAGAAGACATACGATAAAGAAAAGATCGCCACTGCCCCTCCGTATCAGGTCAAGCACGACGAGCTCGGAGACTTCATTTGGGAGAGCGTCATGGGGTACGAGTTTGACGATCAGATGCCGTATGGTCACGGTGAAAAGAGCGTCTACATCGTTTCCGGCTATATGAAGCTCAAACGTGAGGAGGCCATGGCAATCAGGTGGCACATGGGGGCCTGTCAGGATGGGGAGAAAAACGAGGCAATGAAAGCCTTTAGCATCTACCCGAACGCCTTGCTCCTGCACATAGCGGACATGATGGCTACCTGCATCGACGAATCGGAGGTGAAAGCGAAATGAGCTACAAACCCACCGTTTGCTTCGATTTTGACGGCGTCATAAATAGCCATAAGAGCGGTTTCCTTGGAGTTACCTGCATCCCGGACCCTCCCGTAGAAGGGATTAGTGAGGCCATAAATGAGCTTCGAGACAGCGGCTACTTTGTAGTGGTCCAGTCTACAAGATGCTCTACGCCGGCGGGGGAAAAGGCTGTTAGGGACTACCTCTCCGAAAACGGCATAGTGGTTGATGATGTCAAGTCCACAAAGCCTCCTGCCCTCTGTTATATAGACGACAGGGCTGTATGCTTCAAGGGGGATGCCTCAACCCTTTTGGAACAGGTGAGGAATTTCAAGCCATGGACGGCTGGAACACAAGTGAACGATGAGCCAGTCAAAGCATTACGCCCCTGTAAGGCGGCGACGTGGGTGAAAAACGAGAAGAAGGAAGTGACAGGGAGGTTCCACAGGTGGGCATCTGACTACCAGGAGTTTGAAGATGGGCCGGGGAACTTCACAGTCGCACTTGTCGAGACGGACGATGGGAAGATAGTGGCTTGTGCTGCCGAAACCGTCCAGTTCCTTGACAGAGGTTGATTTGCGTTAAGGGGGATAAGAAATGCCGATAAAGAACTACACCACGAAGGTCCCGGCAATCCAGACGGTCAGTGAAATCCAGGGCATCCTCGCTACTCACGGAGCCAAGAAGATAATGATGGACTACGGCGACGACGGCAAGGTTGAAGCCCTCACATTCGCCCTCAATCTGTGCGGTACACTCCAGGGGTTCAGACTTGTTGCAAGGCCGGAGGGGGTTATCCGGGTCTTGCAGAATGAGCGCATAAAATGCGGAGACGACCAAGCCGAACGTATAGCCTGGAGGAACATCAAGGATTGGGTGTCGGCGCAGATAGCTCTCGTAGAAGCCGAACAAGCCTCCATGGAAGAGCTGTTCCTGCCGAACCTGTTGAGCAGCAATGACCAGACGCTCTTTGAGGAGATCCAGAAGCACCAGTTTCTACTCGTAAGTGGAGGTGAAGAATAATGATATGGCTCGGTTACGCTATATGCTGGTTGGCAGTAGGCGCAGCAGTCACGGCAGCCGTGATAGTAACGCACAAGGCCAGCGTCATCTGGTTTTTCCTCATTCCGCTTATGATAAACCTCAGGTACAAAAAGACGGGTGACGACAGTTCAAATGAAGATAAATAATGTCCGTAGGAGCCAGCACTGCGGATTGGAGCAATAAAACTATCACTCGAACACACTCCAGCGGTTTTAGAAGTCAATTTGATATGAGGATTTACGCCGCACACTCATTGTGCGGCGTTTTCCGTGATATGAGCCACGAATATATTCGGTGGGCTTACATTATCGCCTTCAGGCGGCTATTCTTTTAAGAGAAGACAATGTAAGCTTAAAGACGATAATTTAAGTATATTCGGGGTGATAGCATGGATAAGACCACACTTGGCAGGAGGATAAACGCCGCCAGAAAGAGGAACGGGATAACAGGCGAAAAACTCGCTGAGTTATGCAACATCAACCCTACTTACCTAAGGCAGATAGAGGGCGGGACGAAAACCCCAAGCCTACCCATGTTCTGCACACTCTGCAAAATGCTCGATGTGTCCCCAAACTATTTGCTCCCCGATTGCGTCACATCAGACTACGGGGAGGAAGATAATGACGTGATGCTCATGCTGAAAAAGGCTACCCCGAAACAAGTCAAGCTGATACGGGCTGTGGCTGCTGATATAATAGATATTGTTGACGAATAGACCCATCCAGCCTCCGGCGAAAGCCGGGGGGCTTTTTTTGTTCGGGAAGTACCATCATAAACGAAATAATTACCAAATGGTACATTAAAAAGATAAAATCAAGAAAAAACATGAACTTTTTACTGAAAAAAATTGTAAATTTTATTGACTTAGGCGGTAGGTAAGTTACGATAAGTATGTAGCAAATCCAAAATATATCAAAGGAGGTTCAACATGGTAACACCGGATAAGCTAAGGACCAAGGCCAAGCGAGTTGACGCATTGCTGGAGGCGTTTGAGAGGTCATACCTCCACATCATCGACATCGGGGAGGACGAGAGCGCGGAGAGGGAGCGTTGTACGTTCGCTTTCTACGCGATCAGGGACCAGATTCTCGCCCTTGTCGTTGATGCCGGAGAATTGTGCGACCACATGGACGTGTGCGACGCGGTGCTCGCAATCCAGAGAGAAAGGATGGATAAGAATGATTGAGAGAGGTTCGTTCGCAGATAACTCTGCGATTATCACCAGTTCGGCGCATAAGGTCAGGGCTGTTCTCGACGGTGAGGAGACGGTTTTCTCGGCAACGGATATACTTGCGGCTTGCGGAGCGAAGAGCGCCGGCAAGGTTGCGAGGAACTGTGTGCTAAGAGGCGAAAACGTCCCCATGCGTAAGATCGCATACCCCCAGATGACCAAAATGGGCAGACGGGTGTTCAGGATGAACTTCGTAACGGCGAAAACGGCCAGAGAACTCATGAAGAAGACCTCTTGCTCGCAGGAGGTTAAGAAGTGGCTCTTGACCGAAGTGCTCACGTTCAAGTTCACGCCGGAAGAAAGCGGAGCAGATCCCGCTGCTGATGATGCTCCTGCCTATAAGCCCGAACCCGTGAGCATTGGGCCAGATGTGGCCGCCAAAAATCCGAGCGAAATGGAGCGGCGGGTAGACGACATCATCTTCGAGCTTCTGGAACTGAAGAAGGCTGTCAGGATGGCGGCCTCTTAACGGCGGTACGAAACAGCAGAAAATGATTATTCAGAAAAAATATTTCTGAAAATCATCATTTTAATATTGACAATGGAGGTAGGTTTGTTAAGATAAGATAAAGGGCAAAACCCTGAAAATGCCTATACGCCGCCTGGAACGGTCAGTAGGCGATAATGTAAGGAGGAAAAAACATGACAGGCAAAATCACAGTAAAGAGGTACGAGCACAAGGAGCGGACCAGGAAGCTCCCGAACGGGCAGGTGGTAGTCGCAGCCCCGGCTTCCAACGAGAGCTACTACTACTGGAACGGCAAGGAGATTGCCCACTACAGGAGCCGGGATGACCGGATCGGCCTCAACAGCGACTACCTCAGTAGGGACACGAAGGCGAGTTACATGGATAGGATGAAGAAATCCAAGTACCCCGAAATGTGGGCGGACCTCGTGGAGTTCCTGAACGTCGACGAAAACACCCGGCTCACCGAATACTTCAACGTATGACATTCAGGCTCCCCGTAAAAATCGGCTAAATGGCCGGGAGTAAAGGGGAAGCGGTAAGGGCATACAAATACTCAAGCGTAAAACAGGGCCGCTACAGGCCATTCTACGGCCTCCTGCGGCCCAAACGTACCAACGTGTTACATAAAGCGAATATGACGGCAATTTTTGAAAGGAGAAAGCAATGTTCGAGATTTTCGAGGAGATCGTAAAGGACCTCAAGTTTGACCTGAAAATAGTCTCTCACAAGCACAGCAACACCAAAACCGATGTCGAACTGGAGTTCGGAGGCATCAGGACGAAGGTGGAGCTGCGGAACACCTGCACCCCTGGCGAGGAAAGAAACTACTGCTGGAACGTGGTAGCAACCGCCATGTCCAACATCTTCATTATCAAAGGCGACCTGGAACTGGCGCGGATCTGGATGGATTCGATGCACGACAGGAGCCTTATCTCTCCCGAAAACTCCTGAAAACAAATGCCGGCCCTATTGACGCGATAGGTAGGTATTGTAAAGTTAAGGTACAGTAAACGTACCGAACGGTACAGATTGGAGGGTTACGATGTTATCTGACCTCATAATGGAGCTGGTTACAGCAACAGATAATCATGACAAGGAACGTGCCTACAGACGCCTTGAGCGAGTCGGGGTTGACCGGATCTCGGCTGATGTCATGGCACTGGAGTTCTCTGGAGAGACGAAAGGGGGTAAGAAAATTGGAAGAGAAACTTCAGAAGCTTCTCGATAAGGTGGAGTACCTTGGCTGGAGATACAAGGTCTACGAGGACGGAAGCATCGGGCTTGAAAACTGGAGTCCAGCTGGTGAAGATCTGCTTTTCGAGACGCAGGAGGGCGCTACGGCAGACTCTTTCCTGCACGACCTGTATGTAAACGCCGACGAATTTGACCCCGACGAACACGTTGAGATGTGGGTCGAGGCCAGAATGTGCGGCAGAAAAGATGTCCCGCCGGCAAGAGTCCTCGCCAAGGATGCCGACGAAATCGCAGATATGTATTGGGACCTGTTTTACGGAGTCCAGGACGCATACAACGGCATCCACAAGGCGAGGGTCGAACTCAGGAAAGACCTGATAGACAAGGTGAAACGGTTCCTCAGCATCAAGAGCTTCGAGGAGATGACCGAAAAAGAAATGAACGTCATCGGAGCCGAAGAAGACTCCTGCGAGACGATTTTCAGCGTCGAGTTCGATGATGGGAGCTGCCTTAACTTCGACCTTTGCTCTGGCAAGAACAACTATTGGGACGATGTGATCTGGACAAGTCCTGATGGAAAAACGGATGTCATGCTCGAACCCACCTTTTCCATTGACGACATAGAGTCAACAATCAATGGCGAGGAATACAGGGTCGAGATAGTTGGAGTCTGAAAGGAGAAAATCAAATGCAGACTATGGTTTGCTGCCCTGACTGCCACGAGAAGACGAGAAAGAAGATTTTCGTAGATGACCGAGGCAATTCGTTTTGGGCCTGCGAAAAGTGCGGAACGGTGCATGAGGATTATATGTGGTACATCATCGCAAGCGAAAAAATGGCCGGGCTCAAAGATAACCTGTCCAAGATAAACTTCGAGGGCTACTTCATGATCCCGACAGGCATCGAGTACATAGGCATCGCCATTGCCAACGGCCAGAACGAAACCGACGAGTTCCCCGACAGAATCGAGTGCATGAAATGGCTCGCCAGCAAGCAACGAGAGGGCGTTGAGAGTTCGGAGCAGGAGGAGATGTTCGAGGTCTACTACCTCGACGTATATCCCGATGAGTGCGGTTGGACGGAGAACCGGCGCGTGTTCCTCGGCAACCTCGCGGTAAGCCAAACGGGAGACTCAATAGAAAGCGGCATCATGGATGCAATGCTCAGGTTCAAGTATAGGGATTTCAGGAGGCAGGTTAGGGCTCTCACAACGAAGGACCCGGATAAGGTCTATATCGAGGACTGCGGTGAGTGGTTTGAGATAGGTGAGGTCGATGGCCGGAAGCCTGTCTACATGATTTTGCCGGCGGAGGGGGCAATATAAGAAATGGTTGACTGGAACGCCCTCAAGCCTGAGGAAAAGGATGCTGTCATTTCCAAAACTGGCGCAACAGTTGGAGATGTAATCAAGAAAATTTGGTATGTCATAGCTGAACTTTCTGAAGACCCGGCAGCACAAAGCATAGCTTGGGGGCTCCCGCAAGGAGATTACATCGTCAACGAATCCAGCGAAATCATCGAATATTGCAAGAAAGGAGCGCTGAACAAATGAGCATGGATATGAGAACCGCCATAGAGGAGGCCATAGAAAAAAGCAAAGACTTGTGGCTCGACAAAACGCCTGACGGTTACAAGTACGAAGTCTACGCCTCATACGACGATGAACTGTCGGATGGGCAGATTATCGAAATCCTCAAAAGCAACGACCCACGGCTCGACTTCTATGAAAAGGTGAACGAGAGCTATTTCTGGTACGAGATGGAGGTCCGTGGCGATTTGGAGGGCAAAATCAGGAGCGCCCTTGTAAGGGAAGATGGCCCGTTCCCGAACGGCCTGACCGCCTCGCAGGAGGATGAGTTCGAACTGCTTATGGAGGAAATGGTTGAAATTCAGATCCCGTTCGACCATTACCTTAAGCAGCAGGTCCGGGTCAACATCATGCTCGATACCGGAGACGGAAACTTCGACTACGTCCTCAACGCTACATACCCGTCGT
The DNA here is from genome assembly GCA_947588955.1 of uncultured Oscillospiraceae bacterium. GTDB lineage: Bacteria > Bacillota > Clostridia > Oscillospirales > Oscillospiraceae > RUG626. The sequence continues at coordinate 124,954 of CANPYX010000003.1, forward strand.
ACTGCGGGGAGTACAAAGACACGGTGGATAACAAGGCGAGTATCGTCTGGCTCGCCAAGAGTCAGGGCTACACGAAGACCCAGCTCAAAAAAGCCCTCAGGAGCGAAGACAAAATCGACTACTCCAGCAGAGAGAAAATTGGGCTTCTCGCCTCCATAAGGAAAGAAGTCCTCAATATCACCAGCCACATGAATACGCTCACGTTCCTCGTTGAGATGTCGCTGGATGACTGCATACGGCTGAACGAGCTCGTGCGGCTTCAGGACAGGTTCGGCCACCATTACGACGCCACAAAGAACCCGTACTGCGGTTATGTGGTGATAGACAAGGACACTTCGGTTGGGCTCTTCGACCCATGGAACGGTGGAGGGAGCCTGTTCGAAATCGAACTTGAGAAAGACCTGCGGCTCCCAATCAAGTTCATCCGTTCTGCGCTCCCGGATGGTGGGGACGGGTATTCGGTGTCCGGCGTATATGGAATGTGCGGAAGCGCATGGAGTGACTGCGTGAAGATAATCCACGGTCCGCTTAAACTTACTGCATAAGGAGGAAAAAATGAGTCTGGACTTTAATTTGGAGGATCCGGTAACAAGGGAGACAATCCAGTTGCCGATTAAGCACCTTATGTACGGAGGTACGCTTCATGCGGAGCTGAATCCTGCCACCGGGAGACTTGACCCCGCGCCCACAAGTGAGGCGTGGCTCAACGTAACCTATAACTACTGCAAGTTCTACTTTGAGGCGGCGGAGGGTGACGATGACTTCTACGGAGAGAGGCTTACTCCCGGAAAAGTAGAGAACTGCGGCATCCGGGCCCTGGACGAGAAAACCGGCGCTCAGTCGCTCCCGATGCTCTACCGGTTGATAGAGCGAATCGAGAGAAGATACCCGAACGCCGAAACAAGTTCCGACTATTGGGAAGCAACGCCGGGAAACGCCTTGAAGCCCTTGCATCAGTTGGCGGCTATGGCATCCCTGAGGCCGGACGGCATCTGGAGAGTAAGTTAGGAGGCAAAAATGAGCGTTGTTGTAGGAAGGCCCGTGAATGGGATAAGTCTGAACGGCCTTGAGTTTCTTCTCAATGATGAAGACGAGGTTATCTACTTCTCCAGCGTGGATGAGGCAAAGAAATATCTTGATGACGCCGGCATAGAGCCGGAGGAATATTCGGAGTACACGTTTCTTGAAAGCGGCGGCACTTGCAGGAAATGCGGAAGTCCGCTTTTCCCCAGCATCGTCAGCGGATATGAGAGCCAGTGTTTCTGCTGCGACGAGGATTTTTACCATTTTGAGCAGTCGAGCTTCAAACCTCCGAAATGAAGGCATAGGAGACAACTACACGGAAGACAGCATATAAACCTCCATTCGGCCATCGGCAAAAAGCATAGGAGCCCTCGAAAAAACAGTAATTTTCAAGAATTTCCTATTGACCAAGGAGGTAGGTATGTTACGATAAAGTTACGAAAACTACGAAAATAGTAGGGCTTTCGCAAGAAAAGAAACGAAAAAGTTAAAAAGGAGGAAAAGGCAATGAAACTCAAATGCAATGATTGCGGTCATGATTTCGAGGGTAATATCAGCCTGAAAGACGGTAACTGGATGAGCGTTTGCCCCAAGTGCGGATGCGAGTTCACCGTCGAGGTCCCGAAAGGGCGTATCAGGATGATGTTCGTTGACGACAGTGACCCGGACCTGGACGATGAGCATTTCACCGACAACTTCGTCGGCCGTGACATCAGGTCCTACTACGCCTTTGATAACCCGGAGGACTTCATCGAGGCGTGGTACAAAATGCGCGACAACCCGGACGGTATGTGGTATTGGGTGCTTGACGGGGAAGAGCTCATCACATCTGGGGCTTGCGATCCCGACGATGATGATGGCTTCGCCGAGCATTTCGGCTTCAACCTCGAAGAACTCCGCGAAAACCATAAGGAGATGGGCGTAACCCTGGAGGAGAAAAAGGCCGAAGCAATCGAGAGAATGAGGATGTTGGGCATCTTCCCGCAGACCATCAGTCAGTTCAAAGAAGACGGACGTGTCAGCATCAGCATGGACCCGTGGGGCGCGTTCTATTGGGCCGATGGGGAGGACCTTAAGCACATCAGGGAGTTCGAGGCTGAGTACGACGCCCTTGTCTACGTTGCGATACGGAGCTATATGTTCATCGGGTGCGTGGATAGCTACCTGTTCGTAAGCAAATACAAGGAAGAGTGGCCGAAAGACAGAAACGACATCAGAGCAAAACGGGCCCTGGCCTACGTCTACAACCACGACGCGCCGGAGTGTTCGGAAATCGGCTACATAGGCATTGAGCCCACCATCGCCGCCGGCCTGAAGAGAACGTGGTGAGGTGGTGAGTTAATGAGTGTCACCAAAATACTCGCCGAGGAGTTCGCCGGGAAACAGTTCACGGTCCGAGAAGCCTATGAGGTGGCGGGGGCGGTAGCGAAACGCCCCTCCATCAGGGCAAGAATTTACGAGGGCCTGAAGAACAACACGTTTCTTCGTTTGGCAAAGGGCGTTTACGCCACTACATATACAACAGAAGACGGAGCGGATGGAGACTGCGTTCTCATAAATGGGGACGGGAGGGACTTATCGTTTCTGAAGGATGACTCCGTGGATGCGATAATAACCGACCACCCATACGCCCTCCCCGGAGCCCTGAAGGGCGGGAACAGGGACTTCGCAAGTTACGAGCTGTTCCAGTACACGGAGAAAGACTTCGAGGAGAAGTACAGGGTCCTCAAACCCGGAGCGTTCCTTGTTGAGTTCCTGCCGGAGGAGTCGGCAGAAAACTTTGAGTACCTTACGAGGGTGAAGCAGATGGCGATGAAGGTCGGCTTCTTCTACTACTCAAAGGTGCCTTGGCAAAAGGGCTCTTTCGTAGCGAATACAGGCAGGAAGTCGAAAAACGCCGAGGACGTGATGTTTTTCACTAAGGGCAAGGCAAGAAATCTCAGGCCGGACGCCAAAAAGGATAAGGCGGATCCGAGCGAGAAGCACTATATGTCCGGCGCGAATGGTATGCTCCCGGCAGCGTTCAATTTCGAGCCTCCCGGAAAGAAAGAACGAATCCATCAGGCAGAAAAACCGTTAGGGCTCATAGAGAGCATAGTCAAATATGTGTCCTTACCCGGTGAATGGCTCCTCGACCAGTTTGCCGGCTCCGGTGTTCTTGGGGCAGCTTGCGCGGCTCTCGGACGCCGGTGCTTGATGATTGAAAAGGACGACGTGGCCGTAGGAAACATAGTTGAACGCCTCCAGATGGGGCGCGTTCAGCTTGAGACAGCATAAAGTTTGGAGGTTATATCAGTGAAGAAATTGTTTCATGTCACTCTTAAGATTGACTCAATATTTGAGGCTGAAGTAGAAGCTGAAAGCATCAAGGAGGCCAAAAAGAAGGCCTCATTAGATTCTGAACTTCTGCTTTTGAAGATGCCCTCCACATATAAGGAGAAATCGTCATTGTGGAGAATGAGAAAGGCCATAAAATCCATGAAGATTAGGAGAGCAAGAAATGGACAAAGATAAGTATTTCACGGTTAATGCCGAACTGAAATTCGATGTTTCGGCGCAGGACATCGACGACATCATGGCCTCGGCCCTTGAAGGCGGTATTTCCTACTGGTGCGGCCGCGCCGAAGTGGTAGGCGAATACCTTGGAGAATTTGCCAGCGATCAGATTTCGAGGGGTGGGAGCCTCATCCTATACGACATCGAAACTGATGATAAGTGGGAGCTGACCCTCGAAAAGTTCCTTGCCGGGATTAAGATGTACGTTGAGAGGGGAGGCACAAACATCATAGAGGAGGGCGCTATCAGCACTTGGCAGATCGACGGTCGAGCCGCTGACTTCATCGTTCAGTATGCGGTCTTAGGGGAACGGGAGTTTGGCTGATGGATACGACGAAGTTATACACATTCCCTGATGATGACAAGGACTACTGTAAAGGCTTTACGGTCCCGACGACTTGGCTCATTAAAGCGCTCAAAGAGATGGACCTGTTCGAAAATGGAGGCAATGTAAGCCTTGAGAGGTTCTTGGACAACTATTTATGGGATGAGACATGGTTCATATACTGCCTTGCGGAGCAGTCGGGAAACATTCTCAGCGAGGAGGAGATAAAGTAGAATGGGCCATATCGTCAAGAGAAAAGTAAGGAGGCGAAAACAGTGAGAAGTACGAACGAGCTCGTAAAACAGCTCAGAAGCACAAGAAACGGGAGCCCGAAAGAACTGCTCTTGGAGGCAGCGGAAACCATCGAGCGGCTTGAGGCGGATATACAAGCTCTTAAAGAAATGGGCTTCGGTAAATGCGGATTTCAGGATGGCATCATGTTTAAGCCGGACGGAGTACATATCCTTGACCCGTGCAGATATGAAGTCATCGAAAAATACGCCAACGTCACGGTGGAAATAAGCCGGTGCATGAAATGCGGCTCGGTCGATATAACGTGGTACAGGCAGGAAGACACTGTTGAACTGGAGGTATGACAGATATGGAGAAAATGGACCTGCAAGAAAAATGCCGGAAGTTTGAAACTGTCAGAGAGAGGGACGCAGAACTTGAACGGCTTTGGGATGAGTTCTCAGATGTGCCGATGGACCCTGAGACGGAGTGCATGGAGGAGAGGTTCCTCGACTTCCCAGCCGGCACAAACAGGGAAGACATCTGGCATTGGTTCGATGAGCGGTACAGTAAGGGGGTTTACTACCTCATGCACCGAGATGGCGTAGACAGGACGGAGGACATAGCAAAGCTCCTGTATCTTAGAGAACAGTGTGACTACTGCGATTCTTCCAACTGCTACTTCAACCACGGTGGAGAGTGCCGCTTCCCGCTTGTCCACGAGAGAGCACCCCGCATAGACGATGAGAATGGCTGCATCGACTATGACTACTACGAAGGATATGAGTGAGGCCCAAAATGTACGATGAAGAAACTTACCCCGTATTGATGTGCTAGGATTGCCTTTATTTCAACATAAGGGCAGACCAGGAGGGCGTAGAGTCCAAATGCAAGCGGTTAGACCATAAAAAGGTCAAATACGCTATCCCGTTTTTCGCATCCTACACCTGCGGGGAGCATCACCTTCCGTGCAGAGATTTCGTCCCGAAATATCCTGAGTACGCAGACTTTAAGGAATGGACGAACTTCGAGGATTGGTGGAAGCTTTTCGTAAAGTTCGGAAATGGTCGAATTTATGAGCGGGACGACAACACTATGGCTTTCACCGTCAACGGCAACACGGATGTAAATTATCAAGTCCCCACCAAAAAGTTCTTAGACGGGACGATGATCGTAGATGGAGTTCTGCAAGCCGTAGAGAAAACCTACTACAAGCGGGACAAGGTAGATCTCGGTGTGCAGCTATACAAGCTCGTACATGAGAAGATAAACGGGGTCCGTATAGAGGACGGAACAGAACTATAACGGAGAGGAGGCAGGAAGATACCCTATGATAAGGACCGAAGGAGTTCTGGTTTACGATGGCGATATGGTCTACACGGGCGAAACTGAGTACATATCGTTTGTGGCCCCGTACAAAGGGAAAAGATACAAAATCGAGATAAGAGAAATAGGCAATGAGGCGTTTGCCATGGGAGATTTCTTCACTCGCATTTACAGAAGCGTCGATGAAGTCTTCGAAAATTGGTCATTTCCAAAAGGCTCGAAGAAAAAGTATAGGCCCGGACGAAGAATCTCGTCACTCGATGAACTGAAAAGCCAAAACGTAGTCGTCGTGTACGGAAAGACCTACGATATGGGCTGGGTCAGAGGTTGGCAGTTCGGGAGGGTTTACACATTGGCAAGCAAGGGCGCAATACGTTTGGCTGTCCCCGTGCGTAAGCCGGCTGATAAGGAGGAAAAACATGATAAAAAAGATGACCGCAGATAAAGCAAGAGTGATTTTAGCGGAAGAAAGGTACGCGCTGAACTTCGGAAGACGAAAAGGAGAGGAAGGGAGCAGAGAACTCGACGAGGCGCTTGAACTCGCCATAGGAGCCCTTTATCACCCATACGAGGAGTTTGCACGGCAGGAAGTGCCGTACAGAATCTACGACTACTTCGAAATTAAGCAGACGGTGGCTCCCGAAATCGAGGAAGAGTGCGTGACAGCGCTTCTCGACAAGAGCGAGTTCGTCATCAACGCCGACTTTATCGAAGATACGATACGCCAAATTCTCGAAAGCCACGGTATCGAGGTAGACTGAAAGGAAGGAGAACGTATGAGCGTTAAGGTCACTCAGTTGATGCCGGATATAAGGTGCGAGACGTGCAAGATGCTCAAAGTGGTTGGACGGGCCACGAAAATTTACAAGAACACGAATGGGCCGAGGGCCAAATGCTTCTGTGGGCATAAAGACGCCGTGTCTGCGTTTGACATGAGAAACGGTGGCAACGGATCCGAACCGTGCTTCATCTCGTACACGGACGGGAGATCCGATAAGCCGACGACCAAGACCACGCCGAGATGGTGCCCCGTAAGGCTCATGCTCATGCCCGTCGAGGTCACGAAAGCTGAGGCATACAGGGTTCTGAGCTCAAAGACACCGAGGGGAATGTTCTACCTCAAAGACGACGGAGAAGTGATAGGGATAAACAACCTCCGTGGCGAGGCAGAACTTGAAGGCTTCAAAACGAAAAACGAATGTCTCCGGTGGCTCATGGGAAAGGCAAACAGCCAGAACCTCGGAGATGTCGGATAAGAAAATCTGAAAGGAGATACATAGAATGAAAAAAGCATGGTTTTTCAGAATCAAGCAGCACCACTTAAGAACGGGAGCGTTCATCGGCCTCAGCACCGGAGTAGTCTTCGCCGACAGCAAAGAAGAGGCGGAGGACAAAGCCTGGGCACTCTGCGGAGGCGACAGCGCATCCGGGCTCGTCGTAGAAGAGGCAACGGATGAAGGCGTTTGCTTCACGTCATACAGGTCTGAGTTCCAACGGTAATTGAATATATGCCACAGGATTGCCCTAAATGGCCCACAAGCACCGTCACCGTACCATCATATACACTTTATATGCCACGATGGAAAACGTCGTACAGGCGAAATAAAGCCCTAATAAGGAGGTCAACGAAATGAGCAATTATCACATCGAAAGAGGAGACATATTCTACATAGACAAGTTCGGCTATCAGAGCGGCAGCGAGCAGAGAAGCGGCCGGCCCGGTATCATAATCTCATGCAATGAGAACAACAATAACAGTAAGACGGTGGAGATCGTCTATACGACCACGAAGCAGAAGACCGAGCTCCCTACCCACGTTCTCGTCTCGTCCACACCGTATGTTAGTACGGCCCTTTGTGAGCAGATTACCACAGTTGACAAGGAGCGGCTGGGTAACTACATAGGGGCTTGCAGCGAGGAGGAGATGGCGCAGATCGATGAGGCGATAATGATTTCTCTTGGTCTCCGCCGGGATGAAATCTCTTCCGGGGGGGGGGGGTACTCAAAACCGGAACCGATTGTTGCTCCCGATGCCCCTCCGACACAGGTACAGTCAGAAGAGCTTGCTGCTTTACGGGCGGAGAGGGACGTGTTCAAGAGTATGTATGAGGCGCTTCTGAATAAGGCGCTGATGGCGGCCAAGAGCGGAGTGGCGACATGAGCGAATACGGGGTATATAGCCAATTCGATATAAAGAAGAACAAAGAGACGTTTATCAACTACCTTGAGGTAATAATAATGCCTGATGGGACGGTGAGATACGCCGTCCCGTCCCACCAGATTTTGCTGATAAATATAGCGTGTGAGAAAGAGCACGTCACGAAGAAACAACTTGACGATATGTGCCCGAAGGAATACTACTATGACTTCATGACGTGGCTCGTAAATCTGACCGGGTGCGTTGCGGTCTGGACCTCCTCTTGCAACGCTCCAGAACTCCCCACGAAAAGGCAGATTGCGAAGCTGAAAGAGATGAAAATGGAGGGCATATATAAAGGGAGAATACCTATCCAAAAAGAGGAGTCATAAGGAAATAAGCAAAGAAAGGTGGAAAAGTGTTATTTCTGAAAAAATTATTGACGAAATCACTGTTTTGAGTTATGATGAACGCATCGGTACATTAAATGGAGGTGCGATCATGACGGCAAAAGAATGGATAATGGCGGCGCTTCACACTGCGGATATGACTCAGGCGGAGTTGTCCTCAAAGCTCGGCTGGCCGCCCCAGAAGCTCAATCGGAGGATAAATCAGAATACGCTGAGGGCTGACGAGTTCCTTCAGATTATGGACATGATCGGTGTCAATGTCGCGTTCAGCATAAAAGAGTCCGGGGCTCAGGTGAGGGCCCATCTCCGTGGATATGGGAGAAAGGTCAAGCAGATGGTCAATGGCGTGTCATACGACACGGCCGCATCTGACGCCTTATCAAACAGCTTCTTCGCAGACGGGGAGAACGAATATACGGACGGTAGGGCCATGGAACTCTATATCTCAAAGGAGGGCCGGTATTTCCTCGCAGAATACTCCACCTTCGAGGGAGCGAAAGACAGAATCGTCCCGTGCTCGGCAGAAGAAGCGGCCAGCTTCATCACTAAGTATGGGACCGTGATAGACAAAAGACCCAAATAGAATATGGAAGAGAACGTCCCTCTCGGCAGAAGCCGGGAGGGATTTTTTCCTGTCTCAGAAGCAGCGATTTGATTACCTGTAATAATGATTTTATGAAAATATTTTAATAAAATCATCAAAAAATACTTGCAATTACCGATAGGTGTGTTATAGTATAGTTATCAAAAAACATAAGCCGAAGGGCCGGAGGCAGCCGGAGCAACAGTTCTGGAAAGCCTCCGGCCCGACGAAACAGAACAGCAGAAAGGAGATTGACATGGCAGTATGGACTGACATCTACGGGCATCCCGAAGTCAGATACACCGGATGTGTACTCGACAAATACGAGCACAACGGGTATGAGGACTCAGACTTTTACGCCATCTGCTGGGACGAAGAGAGGCAGAAGGTGGTAGAGGTCGAATACGACACCACCAGATGCGGTGGTAGCGGGTACGCCGAGATAGACGCAACCGAAGAAACTCTCCGAAGCGTCTATCGGTTCTATAAGAGGATGGGCCGCTGCCTTTTCGACGGCAGGACCAATGAAGAACAGGCTAAGAAGGTCCAGAAAGGAGACAATGTTCGGGTAGTCCGTGGGAGGAAAATCCCGAAAGGGAGCACCGGCAGCGTCTTCTGGGTCGGAACCAGATACAACTACTACTCCCACGAAAACGAGGAAAGAGTAGGTGTCGAGATCGACGGAGATAGGCAGTTCCTCCCTCTGGAATATGTGGAGGTAGTCGGATGGGAAAGACGGCTCATTCACGGCAAGGAGAGAAAACGCCGAATCAGAAACTTCGCCATCAACTCAATGCCAGCGCATTATCGGAAGCTCTTCACTCCGGGGCTTGCCCCCGTTGCGATTGCGTAAAACAAAAAACCACAGAAAGGAGAAGAACGAATGGCTTGGACAGATAATCTGGACGGCGAGGTCTTGACCAGACTTTGCAACTGTCGGAGCAGAAAATCAGACATCGAGCCGCTGGTAAACGCCAAATGGCTTTCGATGGTCGAAGCCGGCAAGGACAAACGGGGGTTCACCAAGGAGGACGCCCTCGTCGATGTGATGGACTTGCTCGACTGCAACGGACAGTTCTTTGACCTCACAGCCGATGAGTACCAGGAACTTTGCACATAAGGAGGAACGATATGAGAAAAGTGGTTAACCCGTGCATCTGCGATGTCGGAAGCGGAGCCTCAAGAGCCAGGGCTTTCGCGAAAATAGAATTTAACGGAAAAGCCCTGAGCATCTGCGGGGTCGTAGGCCCGACAAGGGGCGGTAACTGTAGAGGTTCTGCCGGCCAGTGTTCCGAGGAGTTCAGAAAGGGGACGCCCATCGAAGGCTGGACAGATGAAATGCTGCAAAAGTTCTGCGACATCTGGGACAGGTGGCATCTTAACGATATGAGGGCTGCTTGCCAGCATCAGAGGGACCTCGGATGGGAGGAACAGGCCAAGGAGGAAGTCATCCAGTTCCATTATCGGCTCACGGACGAGGCACAGAAGGCAAAAAGGGAAGCCGAAAAGATGGCTCTTGAAGCGCTGAGATCCGGGACGGTTTTCACTCCGTCGAAGGAGCAGACTTTCATCGCCTCACTCCCAAACTTACTTGACACCTACGATGAGTGTCCTGTCAGCTTGGCTCAGTATTATGAGCCGAAAAAGAAACTCTACGAAGGGGGCAAGGGCTTCACGGAGAAGACGACCCGTGGCTGGGTAAGGTACGAGGAGAGCGAAAGAGGGATTTTGTGCAAGCCCTGTCCGGTATGCGGGTATAAGTACGGTACGGCGTGGCTCTTGGAGGAGGTCCCAAAGGATGTCATCGACTGGCTGTTTGCTCTTCCGAGTACGAAGGTCCAGCCGGCGTGGGTTTGAAAGGGGGCGAAGATAGATGAAGAAGCTGTGGATAAGGCTTGGAGCCACCTTGAGCATCACGGAAGAGGAGGAAGCGGCCATCTTCTGCGGAGATGACGAGGACGCAGAAAATGCCATGACGAAAATCCTAAAGGATGGGCGGTTCGAGTTCGACGGAGAGAGCTACATCCCCGATGGAGCCATCATGGATTTCAACGACAGGTACGGAACGAACTACTGCACCGAAGAGATTTCGGTAGAGATATGAGGAGGAGAGAATATGGCAGAGAACGACAGACCCAATAATGTGTACGGCCTTATCAGCCGGTACTATGACAAGCACCCGGACGGGCACTACTTCGACAGGGAGACGCTTAAGTTCTTCGGGGAGTCAGTCTCGACAATGAGGCTTCTGAAGGGCACGGTAAAAATCACGGATGTCAGCGGGGATCAGCACGAGTGCTACGTCCTCAGCAAGCTTCAGAAGTCCCATCCGATGGGGCCAAGAAGGACCTATGCGTACTTCGACGTGAACACGTTAGAAGACGTTGTAGTCTGACAGGAGGTTAAGATGATTACCCTCATCGAAGCGTTTCGCTTATGCAAGATAGCCGATGACGAGCTCGTGTATCTCAAAGCGGCAGATGATAAATCGCCGTTTGGAGAAGAGGAACTGTTCTCGTCAAAGGCCGTGAGGAAAACTTTCGATATGAAGAAGCTGAAAGTCGTCGAGATCCGGCCGCTTTTCGAAAGATTCGGCCCAGACTATCTCGGAATAATGTTCACCGTGAGAGGGATAACCACGAAAGAACTGCACGAAAAGCACTTTAGGATGTGGCAATAATGGATAAGGTAGTCCTCACAAATGAAGATATAGAAGCTCTGCTGGAGTGGAGAAACGAGCACAAGGACGAAGTGAGAAGCCACCCGGCCCCGCTGAAAGCGGTTGAAATCATCTGCAAAGAAAGCGGGTTTACCATTAAGGGCATCAGGAAAAATGATGACCTCAGGCTTTACCTCGGCCGGGACGGGAAGAGCATGGGCTATACGGAGTTCCGCCGCCGGCTTGACGGTATGTGGGCCTCCGTGAAGAACAGGATGGAAGCCACGCAGGATATGATACAGTCGGTGCTGACCGTATATTGTTCGCTCATGGCGCTCATGACTTACGGGAAGATAGAGCGAGATGATGAAGAGCGGCAGGAGGATCAGAGGGCCGCAAAAGCCCATAAACAGGCGCACAAAAAGTCCGGCAGCCGGATTACATACATACTCAGAAACCAGAACGGGTCGATACAGATTGCTCCTACGGGCTCTCACGCAAGCCCACGGGGAGTATTCACAGTAAGAGGGCATTACCGCCACTATAAGAACGGCAAGGTCGTTTGGGTGGCTGAATATAAAAAAGGAACCGGAAAGAAAAAGCCAAAAACATACAGAGTCGGGCCGAAAGGATCCGATAAGTAAAGGAGGAAGTAAGACAATGATTTCAAGCAGAGAAGACCTCTTATGCTCCATTTTGAACTGCGGGGTCGATGACCTGTCGGTACTCGATGATGTAGGGCTCGATTGGGCCGATGTCATGGAGCGCCTTAGATTTGAAGGCATCGACATAGCCGACATCGGCTTTAACGGTCTGATGGAGACAGTGGTGGAGATGGCGACCGACAGAATGAATGAGGTCATTCTGGAGAGGATAGAAGAGCTTGAGCATCAAGAAGCCCTCAGTGAAGAGGGGAAAGAAGAACTCAGGAACCTTCGCCTCTTGTCCCCGCAGGATGATGTGAGCGCCTACTTCAACTGCCTCGATACCCACGCATATCTTCGGAAGAAGGCCGAGGTCTACAAAGAATATGCGCCGGATGCGATATTAGAGTTCGAGAGGGAGTCCGGCTTGATTTTAGAGGGGGTGCCGGCGTAATGAAGCTTGGAGATAAGGTCAGATGCACCGCCTACATCAAGAAGTCCGGGTTCTACTACGACACTGGAATAGCGCTGGATAGGCACTACTGCTGCTGTGTCACCGCTCCAGATGTAGACCCTGAAGAAGTAGAGGATTATCACTCATGCGAGCGGTTCAAAATGGTCGAGAAAGAGTTTACCGGCGTCTACGTCGGGACCACAACCATCAATACCAGATTGGCGGCTGAGTATTACGATGACACATATAGAACAGGGTACAGGACTTTCACCGAGGAGCCGAAAAAGTTCTGCGTCGTTTACTTTAAGGAGAACCAAAAGCGGATTGTCCCGATTGACCGAATAGAGGTGGTATCAGATGCCGAAACAAGATAAGTGCAAGGAGTTCAGACCGTTCGAATGCGTCAATGGGCATTGCCCTGACATCCCAACCGAATATGACGACCGGGAGTTTTCCAACGGGATAAGCTGTGAAGAGTGCTGGTTCAATACATACCGCTGCGAAGACTGCCTGTTCCTGAAGACTGAATACTGCCCGAAAGAATGCGAGGGCTAAAGGATTGGCGTACAGGGGTTTTGACGGCGTCCACTGCCCTAAGTGCGGCAAAAAAGTACGCAGGAAAAAGAACGTGGCGGTATGCAGGTGCGGTTGGTCGATAAAGGAGCCTGAGAGAAGCTGCGGAGACTACCCGGACGAGCTGCGTTTACCAAACCCGGAAGCGGCTCCAAAAATAAGCGTTGAAGAATATACAGAAAAAATGATAAGAGTCAGCTTAGAGAGGCAGCTTAATGAGGCCGCTCGCAGAAGCGGGGTCGTCCTGAAAGCGGAGTACGGCGAAGAAACAGTAACAAAGTCCTATGATGAAGAGGCTTGGCAAGCCAAGAGCGGCGAGGAAATAATGGAGGACATCAATAGAATAGTAGAGATGGTCCAAACTGCAAAATATCTGAAATAAACAAGTACCCCCCTATTGACTTAGGAGGTAGGTAAGTTATAGTTAAGTTATACCAAATGGTAACAGATGCGTACCGACGTAGAAAGGAGAATGGTTAGTGAGCGGCAAAAACACAAAGGTCAGCTACCTCTATCGGGACGCCGATAACTACAAAGTCCACAACGAAGCGGTGCTGGCCGGAGAAATCTCCGAGGAGCAGATCGAGGAGATAATCGCAAGCCTCAATCTCGGAGAATACTTCATCCCCGGAATGGTTGGGCTGCCGGCGGAACGCTTCAGCACCTACGACCCGGAGGTTGACCACGACTGGTTCGAACTCGGATATGAGAGCTTCGAGTCCACTGAACAGAGGCCCACAGTCCCGATGTCCGTCGGAGAACTCGTTGATGCTTTCAGGAGCATCAGGGGCGATTGGGGAGACGGGCACGATGGGGAGTGCTCTCAAAACTGCGAAAGCTGCCCCATGGTCAGAGAGTGCATCAGAAAAGATGGAGAGGAGGATTGAATATGGAACGTGCGTGGAAACTCGGAGAGGACCTGTCACGGGAAGACAGCCTCCTCGACGGTATGAGCTTTGACGAGCTCATTCTGACCGTTCACTGCAACTGCGAAAAGATAACTCCCAGCGCAGTCAGGAAAGAACTGAAGGACATCATAGAATCCAGAATGATAGATACATATTTCCTGGTCGAAAACAACATGAGCGAAATTATCGCCCTTGCAAAGGAAGGGAGGGAAGAAAATGCTTAAAGAATTGCTCACGCCCGAAGACCTGATACCGGTAGCCAAGGTCCAGGGCGTCCACTTGACCTCAGAGGACGCAGAAGTCGTTCTCGGCTATCTTGCTGGGCACGGTTATTCACTCGCTGCCGATCCTGACGGGCTTACATATAGGCTCGACTTGGAGGTGGAGGGGTCCGAAGAAGAAGCGTACACAATAGAGAACGCCCTCTACTTCTGCTATGACATGAACGATGATTTCCTTCAGGAATGTGATGATGACGTTGACGAAGACCTTGCTGAAAAGATAAAGAAGGGGCTTGAGCATGACCGGGAGATTTTGGGCCTGCTCCTTGACCAAATCTACAGGCGAGATTGTTACGAAGTGACAATCACCGAAGTCCTCCAGAGAACGGTCCGGGTCAGTTGCGGCAGCGCTAAGTACGCTTTGGCTCTTGTTGAGGAGCAGTACAGAAACGAAGAAATAGTCCTCTCGTCTGAGGACTATGTGAACACGGAGTTCAGGCTCACGGGGCATGAACCGGTAGAGGAGGGGCAGATATGACAAAGGAAGAACTAATGGAGGCTGGGCTCCCGAAATGGCCCCAGATGATAGTCACCGGGGCGGACATTAGCAAGGAACAGGCCCTCGAAATAATCAGGAGAACAGACGGCTTCTTTTCCAACTTCTTCAGCAATGATCGAGACTTTGGGGAGAAAGTCAAGAAGGCCGTTAGATATCCTGATGAGCCCGAAGAAGACACTACCGACGCCTGGAACAAGTATTACGTTGAACTCGAAGCCTGGAAAGAGAAGTGGGGGTATATAGAAACCGAATACGTCTTGAACAACTGGGTTTCCAGTTGCTTTATAGGAGGCCCCCACGGTTGGTGTCATCCCGACGGAACTATCGGCTGCTCGACAAACGTAGGGAAATGGCCTAAAGTCTCGGAAGTGTACGATGACTGGACGAAGCTGGCTGAGGCGTTCCCGTTCCTCGAAGTCGAGGCGACCTTAATGAGTGGAGAAGACTGCGAAATCTTCACTGAGCCTGTAGTCTCGATGCTCATTCGCAACGGGGCGGTAGAACTGATAGACCCCAAGGAGAGGAACATACACAAAGAGTTCGATAGGCCCAGCCCCGTGCAGGTTGGAACGATGTCGCTCTTTTCCGTTCTGTGCAGATTAAACGCACACCCCATAAGCTTAGAACAGATAAGGAAATGGGCGGACCAGATTTATAAGGAATGAGGAGGTGAGCCGATGGCGAGAGGGCGTCAGCAGAAGTGGATATGCCAGGAGTGCAAAAAGGAGTTTTCTGTCCAAGGCTACACTCCGAAGTCATGCTGCTTCTGCGGTTCAAGCAGAATAGGCCGTGCGCCGAGCGTCGAACTCGCTGAGGGCTACTCCAAAAAGAGGGAAGAACTGGCGAGGGTGTGCGAAAGGCTTAATCCTGTAAGCAAAGAATATTTTGCCCTCAAGAAGGAGTATGACGAAATCATGTCATACTGGCGTCAGCAGAAAAGAAGAGGGTACATCACGGATGACGAATTTGCCACGTTCTCAAGTATGTACCACGAGAGAGGAGGATAGGGTTTGTTTGGAGATGAACTGGAAGCCGATAAGAGCTTCAGAAAGTGCGGCTCGACATGGGAGTTCTGCAACGGGGACTGCGGTTCATGTCCGCGCAGTTCGTTTTCAGCGAGCAACAGGACGGAAGCAGGAGATAAAGGCAGCGTGAACTTGCCAGAAGCCGGGGAAGATAGAAATGACCCGAATATGCAAGCCCACGCGACCTGAAGCAATACTTTATTCATTCGGCAAAAATCCAGCGGTTTTAGAAGCCAATTTGAAAAGTTCAGGAGGAGAAAAAATGAAGGATCCGATGATGGGTGAGCCGACAATGAGTGAGTTCCTGAAAAACATCGACCTCGCAATCGAGCATTTTCAGGATATGGTGAGGCTCGGAGAAGCGCGAATACCCAAAGACTCCATGCTCACCGCAAACAGTCTGGCGCTCAGAGCCCTCAAAGACTTGAAGTACGGAATTACGCTGTCTAACGGGAGGATGTTTATAATCCCGGACGAGACTGAGATACTTGAAAAGTACGCAGACAAGCCAATCCCCACGAAAGAACTCCACGACATCGCAAGGGCTATTTCCCTCGCCAAGAATATCAACTTGGAGAACAGGATGCTCAGAGGGATGGCGGATGAGTATGTGAAGCTGATGGCTCAGAAGATTTGTCAGGACCAAGCGCCGGAGATCCCGAATGACTGACATTGATAAAGAGCGGCCTGAAGAAGAACTCGTATTCTCATGGCCCGACACCGGGACACTGAGACTTACGTTTACCAATCTGATGATGGTAACGGCCAGATACACGCCGTCAATTAAAGCTATTCTTAAAATTGCCGCCAAACCCGCCAAAATTGCCCACAACGGCTCCAAACAGGTAGGCAATATAAATTCAAACCGCAGGAAGTAAGACGCCCTAATTCAACAGGGGGGGCGGAGGCGGATAAAACAATATTGGAGATATGATACTATTAAATGGCGGTAGGCAAAAAGGAAGACAAGATGCTCACACAGGGGCCGCAGCGGTTCCCCTCGTTCGCCAAGTACGGCTGTTCGACCGAAATCTCCGTTGTGCGGGTGTCAACACAGAATAGGAGAATAGAGATGAACAGAAACCTTATGGGCGCTGCGAGCGCAGTAAGAAAGGCCGACGCTCTCCTGTATGCGTTTGAAAAGACGTACCTTGACCACGTCGGATCCGATTGCGACGGGGAGATGTCAAACAGGGCTACATACGCATTTTACGCGATATGGGATGCCGTAAGAGAGGCGTCTGAAAACCTCGACCGTCTTGAGGGGGACGAGAGAGTAGTTGACGTTATCCTCGCCGCAAGAAAAAATGGAAGCACCTTGACAAGATGAATACCTGAGTAAATGCACTTATGCCCCTACCATTTCGTAGGGGCATTTTCATTGACACGGGAACAGCTTCGGTCTATAATGATAGAGCCTAAAAGTTGAGATAGGTCCGAAATGCTTGAGTTTTCGCCAGTTTTCTTGAAATCGTACCAGCGTGACATCCTAACTCCCGTGAACATAGGGGACGCCATGATGATTGTGTGAATTTGTATATTGATTTCATATACAATTTATTATTATCTATTGACAAACGGTATAAATCGGCATATAATATAGGCAAAGAAAGAAGGAGGCGTTCCTATGGCGCAAACCAATGTCAACATTCGCATGGACGAGGCAACCAAGGTCGCGTTCGACCAATTTTGCCGGGAGATCGGTCTGTCCTCCAGCGCAGCTTTCAATATTTTCGCCAAAACCGTGGTACGTGAGCAGAGGATACCCTTTGAGCTTACCACGGAAGTCCCGAATGCCGCCACGCTCGCGGCGATGGAGGAGGTGCGGGAATTGCAGCGCCACCCGGAAAAATATAAGTCCTATGGCAGCGCGGAGGAAATGGTGGAGGACATTCTGAATGAGACTTGAAATCGTTCCTTCCGGTCAATTCCGAAAAGATTTGAAGCTTGCACAAAAACGGGGACTCGATCTTCATAAATTGACAAAGGTGATCGACGCTTTGGCAGACGGTGAAACCCTGGAACCGAAATACCGCGACCATGCCTTGACCGGTGACTACGCGGGCTTCCGGGAATGCCATATTCAACCGGATTGGCTGTTGATCTACCAAGTGGACGGAGAACGGCTTTTGCTGTTTTTGACAAGAACAGGTTCGCACAGCGACCTATTTTGACATATGATTTTCTTCGGGCGGGGTGTTACCCGCCCGTTTCAGTTTGCGCGGCAGAGGGCGCGTTTCAGGTCGCGAAGCTCGCGGATACCGCGGGATTGGGTGCGGATTATGTCGTTTAGTATCGGCACAAGGCCGGGGCAGAGGGAAAACTGCAGCGCAAGGCGGCTCATTTTGACGGTGCCCTCATGGTGGGGGAGCATTTCTCCTATGAAGCTGCAGTCGATGGAATTGACGGCGGGAACGGACTCCATGGACGAGAGCATCGTCTCCACGATCCTGCCCACGCACTCGTTGTACCTCGCGGCGCTTTGCCGCAGGTTCATTGTGGCGGAGCAGCCGCGCCGTATACGCGTCATCGCCTCGATGCTCCGGGTTTGCTCGCTTATGATGTTATCCGCTATGCGCTGTAAGGAGATGTCCGTTGTGTAACGCAGCAGGTTCTCGCTCATCTCGATAGCCGCCCGGTGGTGGGGGAGCATTTGGCTGATAAAATTGCCGGAGACGGAGTTTGTCAGCTCCGCGCCCTCCATTGACGACGCCATACGCGCGAGAATGGAGTTGTACCGCTCAAGATAGCTTTCGGTGTTGCGGCTCAGTTCACATGAATTTGTCATATAATGTACCTCCCGGTTATTCTATGCGGTCAAAAGTTTATTTGGCATAACAGTAGAAAAAAATAAAACCGTGTGGTATAATCATCTCAATATAAGATCCGGGAGGTTCTGACCATGGAATACAAGACAGATATTGAGATCGCCCAGGCGTGCGAAATGGAGCACATCACTAAGATCGCCGAGAGGTGCGCCATTGGACCTGAATATGTGGAGCAGTACGGGAACTACAAGGCGAAGATCGACCTAAAGCTCCTTGACAGGCTGGCAGACAGGCCAAACGGCAAGCTGGTCCTGGTCACGGCGATCACCCCCACTCCGGCGGGCGAGGGCAAGACCACCACCACCGTCGGACTTGGCGACGCCCTGCGGAGGATAGGCAAACGCCCCGTCATCGCCCTCAGGGAGCCGTCTTTGGGGCCTGTATTCGGCGTAAAGGGCGGCGCCGCCGGCGGTGGATACGCCCAGGTGGTGCCGATGGAGGACATAAACCTTCACTTCACCGGCGACTTCCACGCCATTGGCGCGGCGAACAACCTGCTCGCGGCGATGCTTGACAACCACATATACCAGGGAAACGCCCTGGGCATAGACCCGCGCACCATCACCTGGCGCCGGTGCGTTGACATGAACGACCGGCAGCTGCGCTTTGTGGTGGACGGACTTGGCGGCAAGGTAAACGGCACCCCCAGGGAGGACGGCTACGACATAACCGTCGCCAGCGAGATAATGGCGGTCTTCTGCCTCTCAAAGGACATAACCGACCTAAAGGAGCGCCTTTCACGCATAATCGTGGCGTACAATTACGAGGGCGAGCCCGTCACCGCCGGCGACCTGAAGGCGGCGGGGGCTATGGCGGCGCTTTTGAAGGACGCCCTCAAGCCCAACCTGGTGCAGACCCTTGAGCACACCCCGGCGTTTGTACACGGCGGACCCTTCGCCAATATCGCCCACGGGTGCAACTCCATAGTCGCCACCCGCATGGCGCTGAAGCTGGGCGACTACTGCGTCACCGAGGCGGGATTCGGAGCCGACCTGGGAGCCGAAAAATTCCTGGACATAAAGTGCCGCATGGCGGGCTTGAAGCCGGACGCCGTGGTCATCGTCGCCACCGTCCGCGCCCTCAAGATGCACGGAGGCAAGGACAAAAAGGAGCTGGGAAGCGAGGACCTGGAGGCCTTAAGGCGCGGACTTCCAAACCTGCTCCAGCATGTGGAGAACATCACACAGGTCTACCGTCTTCCCGCCGTGGTTGCCGTCAACCGCTTTCCAACGGACACCGAGGCGGAGCTTCGGCTCGTGGAGGAGGAGTGCCGCAAGCTTGGCGTCAACGTGGCACTCAGCGAGGTCTGGGGCAAGGGCGGAGCCGGCGGAGAGGACCTGGCGCGCGAGGTCGTAAGACTCTGCGAGCAGGAAAGCGACTTCACCTTCTCCTACGACGCGGACCTTTCCATCGCCGAGAAGCTTGAGGCTATCTCAAGGAAGATATACCGCGCCGACGGGGTGGAGCTCACGGCGGGCGCAAAAAAGCAGATGAAGACGCTGGAGAAGCTGGGCTTCGGGGGAATGCCCATCTGCATGGCAAAGACCCAGTACAGCTTTTCCGACGACCCCAAGCTTCTGGGGGCGCCCAGGGGCTTTAAGATAACCGTTCGTAACCTCAAGGTCTCCGCCGGAGCGGGCTTCATCGTCGCACTCACCGGCGAGGTTATGACCATGCCGGGACTTCCCAAGGTCCCCGCGGCGGAGAAGATCGACGTGGACGAAAACGGCGTCATCTCAGGGCTCTTTTGAGGTGCCGCCGGTGGAAAACTCCATGCTTGAAAATACCCTTCCCCAGTTTGCCGCGTCCCTCGCCTCCAAAGCCCCCGTCCCCGGGGGCGGCGGCGCCTCGGCCCTGGCGGGGGCGTTGGCGGCGGCGCTGTCCTCCATGGTGTGCAATCTTACGGCGGGGAAGAGGAAATACGCCCAATATGAGGCGGACATTGAGAGAATCGCCAACAGCGCCGCTGAGCTGAGGCTTGAGCTCCTTTGTCTCATAGACGAGGACGCGGCGGCGTTTGAGCCGCTGTCCAGGGCTTACTCTATCCCAAAGGACGACCCCGCGCGGGCGGAGATAATGGAATCGGCGCTTGAGACGGCCTCCCGCCCTCCCATGGAAATTGCCGTCAGGTGCGCAAAGGTCATCGACCTCCTTTCCGAGCTTGCCGAAAAGGGCAGCGCCATCGCCGTCTCCGACGTGGGCGTGGCGGCGCAGCTTGCCAAATCCGCCCTACTGGGCGCGGGGCTCAACGTCCGTATAAACGCAAGGTCCATGACCGACCGCGCCCGCGCCCAAGCACTCCTTGCCCGCCTTGACGCGCTGGAATCCGCCGGCGTCCCGCTGGCTGACGCCGTGTACAGCAGGGTAATGGAGCGAATCGGCTGAAATAACTAAAAGAAAGGAGAAGGTGCTCATGCGGAAGCTTGCGTGGTTTGCCTTCTCCTTCTCATTTGCCGTATTTGTGTCCCAATATTTCCTGCCGTTGAGGTTCATGCCCGTGGCGGCGGGGGCGTGCGGCGCATTGGGCTTACTCGCGTTCGCGCTTTTGCGGGGAAACCGAAGACGCGCGGCTCTGCTCCTGGGTCTGGGGCTTGCCTCGGGCTTTTTGTGGAATTTCGGCTACGACACGCTCATATTCTCCGGCGCGCGGGAGCTTGACGGGGTGGAGACATACGTCACCGCCTCGGTGGTGGATTTTCCCGTGGACCAGGAGTACAGAACATACGTTGACGTGAAGCTCCGGCGGGAAGGAGCCGTGCCGTTGAAGGCGCGGGCGTATGTCTATGACGGCTCGGCGGAGGACCTGCGCCCCGGCGACACCGTCACCTTCACCGCCCTCTTTTCCACAGCCGACACGGTGGGGGAGACGGAGATCACCTCCTTCACCTCAAGGGGCTATTTTCTCTTCGCCAGAAACGCCAGGGACATACGCGTTTTGAGCTCACCCGGAATGACCTTCACAAGCTTTCACCGCTACCTCGCCCGCGCGATACGTGAGAAGATAAAGGGGACCTTTCCCCAAAGCGCCTCCGGCTTCATGACGGCGCTCCTCACGGGCGACAGGACGGAGCTTGACCGGGATACCGCCGCGTCAGTCGCCATGGAGCGCTCGGGGATCACGCACATAGTCGCGGTGTCGGGAATGCACGTCGCCATACTCGCGGGCTTCCTCTTTGCCGTGCTGGGGCACTCGGCGCTGGCGGCGGTGCTGGCTGTGCCGGTCATGCTGGTGTTTATGGCCGTCTCCGGCTTCTCACCGTCGGTGGTGAGGGCCGTGGTGATGCAGGCGGCTCTGCTGGCGGCGCCGCTCTTTTACAAGGAGAACGACAGCCTCACGTCCCTGTCGCTGGCAATGCTCATACTGCTCCTCATAAATCCCTACGCCGTGGCGGGTGTGAGCTTCCAGCTGTCCTTCGCCGCCACGCTGGGGATAATACTTGTGACGCCTGTGATACAAAATAAGCTTACCTCCCGCCTCCCAAAGGGAAAAAGCCTCAAAAAGGGCCTGGCGCTGTGGGCGTCCGGCACACTTTCCACGACTCTGGGGGCGCTTTTATTCACAACCCCCATTTCCGCCTATTATTTCGGAAGCGTCTCCCTCGTCGCGCCGCTGACAAACCTTCTTGTGCTGTGGGCGGTGACGCCCGCCTTTATCGTCGGGGCAATCACCGTGGGCGCGGCGTTCATATGGCTGCCGATGGGGAGGATTTTGGCGTATATCCCGGCGGCTTTGGTGAAATATATACTGTTCATAGCCGGACTTTGCGCAAAGCCCTATCTCTCGGCGGTGTTCCTGGACGGCGCCGCCATGAGGGTGTGGTTTGCGCTGACGTATCTCTCCGTCGCCGTCATAGCCCTGCTGAAGCTCCCGGCGCGGCGGCTTATATACGTCTTCTCCGCCTCCGCCGCGGCGCTTGCCTGTATACTTGTGGCGGCGGACCTCCTCGCCTCTCCCGGAGACGGATACGCCCTCACCGTCCTTGACGTGGGGCAGGGGGAGAGCGTAGTGGTCACCTCTGGGAAATATACCGCGGTGATAGACTCAGGCTCCTCCTCGGGCATCGACGCGGGGAAGGCGACGGAGAGGTACGTCCGATCTCAGGGGCGCGGAGCAGTTGACCTTCTTGTTTTTACCCACTACCACGAGGACCACGCCGGCGGCGCGGAGAGGCTTTTCGCCTCACTGGACGTGTCGGTTCTTGCCGTGCCGGAGCCGAGAAACGATGAGAGCAGCCTTGACGAGGAGGTCCTTGCCGCCGCCGAAAGAGCCGGCTGTGAAATAATTTTCATTGACAGCGAGACGGTCATGACCCTGGGCGAGACTGTGATGACCCTTTTCCCGCCCCTGGGCTCGGAGACGGAAAACGAGCGGGGTATAACCGTGAGCGTGTCCGCCGGAGGCTTTGACACGCTCATACTCGGCGACATACCCTCCGCGCAGGAGCGGCAGCTGGCGGGGAAGTACGACCTTCCGGACGTTGAGTGCCTGGTGGTAAGTCACCACGGCTCCGCCGGCTCCACCTGCGGCGAGCTTCTTGACGAGATCCGCCCGGAGACGGCGATAATCTCCGTAGGCGAGAACAGCTACGGTCACCCGTCGCCGGAGACGCTGGAGCGCCTGGAGAGCCGCGGTATAAAGGTTTTCCGCACCGACGAGAGCGGGAACATACGTATAGAAACGGGGGAGAGGAATGGCATATAAGGGGAAAAAGGACCCGGACAGGAACCTTGCCTACGACAGGCTCAGGGAGGATATGAGGTCCGGCAATCTCAAAAGCGCGTATATATTCTACGGCGAGGAGCGTTATCTTCTGGACGATGCGGTCCGCCGTCTGCGGGAGATGATACCCGCCGAGACAGCGGAATTCAACCACCACAGGCTGGACGGGAGAGGCTTCTCCCTTGACGCCTTCCTTGAGGCCGTGGACGCCCTGCCGGTGTTCGCCGAGCGCACGCTCGTTGAGGTGAAGGACCCGGACTTTACAAAAATGGGGGAGGAGGCGCGGCAGGGGATAATATCCGCCCTGTCCGACGCGCCGGATTACTCCACCGTGGTTTTCGTCTGCGGCGAGGAGCTGAAGCTTGACGGACGCACCAAATCCGGGCAGGAGCTCAAAAAGCTCGCGGAGACGGTGGAGTTTGCTCGCCAGGACGACAGCCGCCTTGTGACATGGGTCACCCGCCGCCTGGCGGCGTCAGGTAAAAGTATCCCCAGGGACGCGGCGGAGCGGTTCATCCTGCTCACCGGCGGGCTCATGACGAATATGACGACGGAGCTTGAAAAGCTCATAACCTACACGAAGGGCGACGCCGTGGGAATGAGAGAGGTTGAGCTTCTCGTCACTCCCGTGGCGGACGCCAGGATATGGAGCTTCACCGACGCCATAATCAAAAGACAGCCGGACCTTGCCTTTGAGAAGATGGACGAGCTTTTGAGGACTCCGGGAATGGACGAATACGGCGTCCTGTACGGTCTTGCCAACGTGACGCGTCAGCTGATGACGGCGAAAATATGCGTCAAAAACGGCGTCGGGGTCAAGGAATTCATGTCGCTCTCCGGCGTGAAAAGCGAGTACCCGGCGAAAAATCTCATGGCGGCGTCGGGGAAATATGACCTTTCCAGGTGCGCCGCGGCGTGTGAGATCTCCTGCCAAACGCTTCTGCGGCTCAACAGCTCCTCCGACGACCCCAGGGGAGCCGCAAAGGAGCTCACGGCAAGGGTGCTTATAGCTCTGGGGGCGTCATGAAGCGGAGAGTACGCGAGGTTATCGTTGTGGAGGGCCGCTACGACAAAAATACCGTGAGCCAGGCGGTGGACGCGGCAATAATCGAGACTGAGGGCTTCGGCGTCTTCTCCGACCGGGAAAAGCTGGAGCTTATACGAAGGCTGGCGGAGAAAAGGGGCGTCGTCATCCTCACCGACCCCGATTCCGCGGGCTTTCTCATCCGCAATCACCTGAAGGTCACTTTGCGCGGGGAAAACGTAAAGCACGCCTACGTGCCCGATGTGTACGGCAAGGAAAAGCGCAAGTCCGCCCCCTCCGGCGAGGGCAAGCTGGGGGTGGAGGGCATGGACCCGCGGACGATCCTTGACGCCCTTCGGCGCGCCGGAGCGACCTTTGAGGACGAAAACGCCTCCCCGGAGCCGCGGGGAGGCATAACAAAGACGGATTTTTACGAGCTTGGGCTCTCCGGAAGACCCGGAAGCGCAAAAAAGCGGGCGGAGCTTGTCAAAAGGCTGTGCTTCCCCGAGCGCATAAGCGCCAACGCCCTGCTGGAGGCGGTAAACGCGCTCATGACAAGGCAGGAGCTCATCGCCCTTGTCGCCCCTGAGATTCAGCTATAAGCGCGCCGATGAACGTGACCAAAAGCACGCCCTGCGGCGCCCTGTAGAGGTCCGCTATAAGCCGGTGTATATGTACGTTCCTCGCCGTCATGGGACCTGTGTAGACAAGCAGCAGCAGCGCCCCGGCAAGTATGACGCAGGAAAGCGCGAGCCCCAGCCTCAGAATGAAAAGCGCCGGCGGCGAAGGTTTCCCGTGAAACATTTGCCTGAGCCCTTTTAACATATGTACCCCTCCCGTCAGACTTAGTTTATAACATTTGTTGACGGCGGCGCAACGCAAAATTTTTTCCATATCCGGTCGGGACCGGAAAAATTTCCTCGAAAAAACTTAAAATACGTATGTACAATCTGTTTTTTGTTTGATATAATTTACATAACATATCAGAGGAGGCATATAAAATGAGATGTCCGTACTGCGGTTTTACCGAGAGTAAGGTTATAGATTCCCGTCCCACCGAGGACAACATCAGGCGCAGGAGAGAGTGCATGTCCTGCGGGAAGCGATTCACCACCTATGAGTCGGTGGAGAGAATGCCCATCGTGGTCGTGAAGAAGGACGGCAGCCGCCAGGCCTTTGACAGGGTGAAGATTATCAACTCCATGCTCCACGCCTGCGAAAAGCGCACCGTGGGCCTTTCGGAGATCGAGGCGGTCGTCGGCGAGATCGAGCAGGAGGCGCAGAACTACCCGGACAGGGAGATACCCTCCAGCTACATAGGCGAGCTTGTCATGCAGCACCTAAAGCAGCTCGACGAGGTGGCATACGTGCGTTTCGCCTCGGTTTACCGCCAGTTTAAGGACATCAACACCTTCATGGAGGAGCTCAACAAGCTTCTGATGGAAAAATAAACGGCAAGGGGGCGGTATTTGACCGCCCCTATAAGTTTTTATAAGTTTTTATAAGATACTCCCCAATTTCAGGCTCTCCATATCCGCTATGCCCTCCAGGTGCTCGCTTACCAGATTCACGGCGCTTTTCACCGCGGCGGCGTCGTGGGTCAGGATGTGCTCCTGGAGCTCGTAGAAGTCGTCGGAAAGCGTCTCTATGTCCGTGTGGCGCAATACCGAGTGGGTGTACAGCTCCCTGGATTTCCACAGCGACATGGCGGAGGCGGCGAGCTTTTCGCTCTCCTCCCAATTTTCCGCTTCCGCGGCGTCTCCGGAGGCGCGCACGAACCTGTCGAGCTCGGAGCAGAGGCTTTTTATCTCCCCGGTGTTCCACAGCGACAGCGACAGCAGCGCCGCCAAAAGCGCGGCGGCGAATAGCTCCTTTTTCACTGCGCGCCCTCCTTTTTGGCAAAGAAAATGTTCCCGCCGCCGTCCAGGGTCAAAAGATACACGTCCTTTATTCTCTTGACGCCCCGCTTGCGCAGCTGCGCGTCAAGCCATTTTTCGTCCTTGCCCATAAGCCGCAGGTTGTCGCTCATCTTCCGCCCGTCGCTTATGAGCGTCACCGGAAGCCCGTTGTCCGGGGCGCTGAGATTCATTACCTTTGGCGTCGCCGGAGAAAACTCGGCGTAGGGGAGGACCGAGAGAGTCCCGTCCGTCTCAAGTATGGCGTGCTTCACCGTCGCTATGTCCGTGACGCCGTTTATCCTGAGCTCAACAAAGAGCTCATCCAAGGATATGCGGCTTTTTTTCATCTCCGACTGTACAATGGCGCCGTTGTCAATGAGTATGCTGGGCTTTCCGCATATGATCCGCCGGAGCCGGGGCCATTTTACGGATATGCCGGATATGACCAGCTGGCTTGCAAGCAGCGTCAGCACCGGTACGATGCCGTAAATGAGCGGTATGCCCGTGTCCTGGAGGGGCTGGGCAGCCAGGTTTGATATAAGCACCGCCACCACAAGCTCAATGGGCTCCAGCTCCCCCAGCTGCCGTTTTCCCATTATGCGTATGGAGACGATGAGGAGCAAAAAGATTATTACCGTCCGTACAAAGCTGACGCCCATTCACAGCACCCCTTTCCGAATTATCATTTGCGCTCTGGACAGGATTATTCAAACATTTTCATTTCATAGGATACTGTCATCTTTCATCTTGACAGCGGGCACCAAAAAGGATAAACTACATAAAATAGCGTATCTAAACTCTTTGGAGGCACTTATGGGCAAGTATTTCGGTACGGACGGATTTCGCGGCGAGGCAAACGTCGGGCTGACGGTTGACCACGCCTTTAAGATAGGACGTTTCATCGGCAGTCACTTCGGCAGGGAGGGCAACAAGTGCCGCGTGGTCATCGGAAAGGATACCCGCCGTTCCAGCTATATGTACGAGGCGGCGCTCACAGCGGGACTCACCTCCTCCGGCGCCGACGTTTACCTTCTCCACGTCACCACCACCCCGTCCGTGAGCTACATAACCAGGATCGACGACTTCGACTGCGGCATTATGATCTCCGCCAGCCACAACCCCTATTGGGACAACGGGATAAAGCTCCTCAACGCCAACGGGGAGAAGATGGAGGAGGAGGTGCTCCTGGAGATAGAGAAGTACATCGACGGCGAGACCGGCGAGCTTCCCTACGCTATGCGCGCCGACATAGGGCGCACCGTTGACTACTCCGCCGGGCGCAACAGGTATATCGGCTACCTCATCTCCCTGGCGACCCACTCCTACAAGGGCAAGAAGGTCGGCCTTGACTGCGCCAACGGCTCCACCTGGATGATAGCCAAGAGCGTGTTTGACGCCCTGGGTGCCGACACCTACGTAATAAACAACACCCCCAACGGGCTCAATATCAACCTGAACTGCGGCTCCACCCACATCGAGGGCTTACAGCGCCTTGTTGTCGGCAACGGGCTTGACGTGGGCTTCGCCTTTGACGGCGACGCGGACAGGTGCCTTGCCGTGGACGAGAAGGGCAGGCTCATTGACGGCGACCTTATCCTTTACATATACGGCCGCCACATGCACGAGCGGGGCAAGCTTGAGGGCTCGAAGGTGGTCACCACCGTCATGTCAAACATAGGGCTTTACAAGGCTTTTGAGGCGGCGGGCATAGGCTTCGAGGTCACCGACGTGGGCGACAAGTACGTCTGGGAAAACATGCGCCGCACAGGTAACCGGCTGGGAGGCGAGCAGTCGGGGCACATAATTTTCGGAAAATACGCCACCACCGGCGACGGGGTTTTGACGGCAATCAAGATAATGCAGGCGATGCTTGACAAGAAGCTGCCCCTCTCCGCCCTGGCGGAGCCCGTCACCATCTACCCGCAGGTGTTGAAAAACGTCCGCGTCGCCGACAAGGACGCGGTGCTCAACGACCTGGACGTACGTGAGGCGGAGCACATGGCAAAGGAGAAGCTGGGGAGCAACGGCAGGGTCCTGCTGCGCAAGAGCGGAACCGAGCCGCTTATCCGCGTTATGGCGGAGGCGCCCACCGAGAGCGAGTGCAACGGCGCCATTGACATGATAGTTAAGGCTATGGAGAAAAAGGGGTATATTCAGGATGTATAAGACCGCTGACCTTCTTGACCTTACAAGATCCCTCGCGGGAAAATACCTTTCGCAGTGCGACTACCCCTGGCAGGCGCTTGACAAAATCGCCGATTGGTGCAGGGAGATAGGCAAGTCCCTCCCAGAGGAGGAGTATGAAAGGCGCGGCGAGGACGTATGGATCGCACGCGACGCCACCGTCTACCCCACGGCGTGGATCGCGGGACCGTGCATAATCGGGCACAAAACCGAGGTCCGCCACTGCGCCTTCATTCGCGGCAGCGCCATAGTGGGCGACAACTGCGTGGTGGGCAACTCCGTGGAGCTTAAAAACGTCATCCTCTTCGACAACGTCCAGACCCCCCACTACAACTACGTGGGCGACTCCGTATTGGGCTACAAATCCCACATGGGCGCGGGCTCCATCACATCCAACGTCAAGTCCGACAAGACGCCGGTAATTGTAAAATACGGCGATGAGCTTATCAAGACGGGCAGGAAAAAATTCGGCGCTATATTGGGCGATTTCGTTGAGGTCGGCTGCAACAGCGTCCTCAACCCCGGCACGGTCCTGGGAAGGGCGGTCAGCGTTTACCCCACCTCCTGCGTCCGGGGCGTCATTTCCGAGGGGCACATTTATAAGGACAGCTCAAACATCGTCAAGCGCAAATAAACACAGGGCCGGACACGCGCCGGTCCTGTTTTGAGCCACAACAATTTAAGCAGATAATTCAATAAAGAGGGAATAATATGCGAATCGTCATAAAGGTCGGCTCCTCCACGCTCTCCTATCCCACGGGGCGGATGAACCTCCGGCGGGTGGAGGCGCTGGTGCGGGTCCTGAGCGATCTTAAAAACGCCGGGAACGAGATAATTTTTGTCTCCTCCGGCGCCATAGCCATGGGCGTGGGCAAGCTGGGGTTCTCAAAGCGCCCTGAGGACATTCCCGGCAAGCAGGCGGCGGCCGCCGTGGGGCAGTGCGAGCTCATGTACACCTACGACAAGCTCTTCTCCGAGTACTCCCACACCGTGGCGCAGCTGCTCCTCACCGCCGCCGACATCGAGGACGAGCGGCGCCACGAGAACTTCAAAAATACGATGCTCAGGCTCCTTGAAATAGGCGCGGTGCCCGTGGTAAACGAAAACGACACCGTTGCCACCGAGGAGATAGTCATCGGCGACAACGACACCCTCGCCGCGGTGGTGGCGGCGTCCGTGGGCGCGGACCTTTTGGTGCTCCTTTCCGACATCGACGGGCTCTACACCGCGGACCCCAGGAGGGACCCGCGGGCGCGGCTAATTGATCTGGTCCCGGAGCTTACGCCGGAGATTTTGGCTCTGGCGGGGGAGCCCAGCTCGACTCTCGGCACCGGCGGCATGAAGACAAAGCTTCACGCCGCCCAAATCGCCACTGAGGCCGGGGCGGACATGATCATCATGAACGGCTCCGACCCCACCCGCCTCTACGATGCCGTGGAGGGCCGCGGCGTGGGGACGCGGTTTTTGAAAAAAGCCCATGGAGAAAGCTGAGTTTTACGCGAAAATCGGCCTCCCGCCGGAAATGGCGGATAAGCTCCGCCGCGCCGCGGAAGACGTGGACCTTCCGGCGCTGGAGCCGGAGCTTGCGGGCCTTCTGGAAAGCGCCGGGGCGGAGGGCGCCTACACGGAGCTCATCCGAAAGTTTGGTGACGACCCGGACGGGGTGAAGATGCTCTTATGTCAACTTGAGAGCGCCCGCCGGGACCGGGAGCGGTACGCCGCCGCAGGGATACCGGAGGATGTCTACATCGCCACCATGGCCTGCTTTTCCCGCTTCATCCGGGAGACCGAACGGCGCACAGGGCATTTTGCCTTTGACCGGGGCTTCTGGACCTGGCGGCAGACGTCCATGCGGCTTTTCCGCGTGGGGTCGCTGGAATATGAGCTCCGGGAGCTCCGGGGCGAGCGGGTGATCTCGCTCCACATCCCATCGGACGCGGATTTGTCGCCAAAGGACGTGGACAGCTCCTTAAATCGGGCGAAAACGCTCCTCTCCGGCCCCTTCGGGGGGTGGGGGAGGGTGACCTGCAACTCCTGGCTCCTGTCTCCGGCGCTGACGCCGCTTTTATCGGAAAGCTCCAACATCCGCGCCTTTCAGCGCCGGTTCGAGATAACAGAGTGGGACGGGAACGCCGCGGATTTTATGGGCTGGCTCTTCGAGGTCCCGGAGAACACGCCCCTATCGGACCTGCCCACCGGGACGAGCCTTCAGCGGGCCGTCCGGGAGCACTTATCGAGCGGCGGGAAAATCGGTTCCGCCAGGGGCTGGATGAAGGAAGGAGAAAATTATGTCAACACATGAGATCATAAAACGCGCCAAGGCCGCCGCGCCGGGTCTGGCGGGGCTCACCGCCGAGGAGAAGAACGATGCCATCGAGGACATGGCCCGGGCCCTCACGGAGGGCGCCGGCGAGATTCTCGCCGCCAACGCCGCGGATGTGGAGGCCGCCCGGGGGCACATCTCCGAGGTGATGCTGGACAGGCTCATGCTGGACGAAAAGCGTGTCCTCTCCATGGCGGAGGGCATGAGGGAGGTGGCAAAGCTCCCCGACCCCGTGGGGCAGGTGCTGGAGCGCGTCACGCGCCCCAACGGGCTTGTCATCGAAAAGCTCTCCGTGCCCCTGGGCGTCATTGCCATAATCTACGAGTCCCGCCCCAACGTCACCTCCGACGCGGCTGTGCTGGCGTTCAAAAGCGGCAGCGCATGCGTCCTGCGCTCCGGCAGGGAGGCGTGGAGGAGCGCCAACGCCATAGTCTCCGCTCTGCGCAAGGGGCTTTGCGAGAGCGGGCTCCCGCCGGAGCTCATAAGCCTTGTGGAGGACACCACCCGCCAAAGCGCCAACGAGCTCATGACGGCGTCGGGATTCGTTGACCTGCTCATACCCCGCGGCGGCGCGGGGCTCATACGCTCCTGTGTGGAAAACGCCACCGTCCCGTGCCTTGAGACAGGCACGGGCATATGCCACGTCTATGTGGACAGCTCCGCCGACCTTGAAAGGGCCGTGAAGATCATCGTCAACGCCAAGACGAGCCGCCCCAGCGTGTGCAACGCCGAAGAGGTGTGCCTTGTCCACAGCCTCGCGGCGGCGGAATTCCTGCCAATGCTCAAAAAGGCCCTGGTGGACGACAGACGCGCGGCGGGCGCTGTCCCGGTGGAGCTGCGGCTTGACAGCCGCGCCGCCCAAATCATCCCCGGCGTCCCGGCGGGGGAGAGGGACTTTGACACCGAGTTTCTCGACTACATTTTAGCCATAAAGGTGGTGGACAGCGTGGAGGAGGCCGTCGCCCACATCGCCGCACACTCCACCCACCACTCCGACGCCATCGTCACTGAGGACGCGGCGAGCCGGGACAAATTCATCTCCGGAGTTGACAGCGCCGCCGTGTACGTCAACGCCAGCACCCGCTTCACCGACGGCGGCGAGTTCGGGCTGGGCTGTGAGATGGGAATATCCACCCAGAAGCTCCACGCCCGCGGTCCCGTGGGTCTTCGGGAGCTGACCACCTACAAGTACGTCATCTACGGAAACGGACAGACAAGATAAGAAGCCTTAAATTAAGACCGAGACAGGAGATACTGATATGTACAAATTCGGATTTATCGGCGTGGGGCACATGGGCGGGACGCTCGCCTCCGCCGTCATCGGCAGCGTTGGCGCGGAAAACACGGCGGTGTGCGACATTGACGAGGGCCGCGCCAAGCTCTTCGCCGCCGCCAAGGGCTGTGACGTGCTCCCCGCCGTTGAGCTGGCAAAGTCGTGCCGCCATATCGTCCTGGGCGTGAAGCCCCAGAATATGGCGGAGCTTTTCAATGAGATAGGCGACACCCTCAAATCCCGCCGGGACACCTTCACTCTGGTCACCATGGCGGCGGGCATCACAATAGCCCGTCTCCTGGAGATTTACGGCGCCGACGCGCCGGTACTGCGCGTCATGCCCAACACCCCCGCCGCCGTGGGCGCCGGCTGTATGCTCTACGCCGCCAACAGCGGACTTTCGGACGAGGACAAAAGGGAGCTTCTTTCCGCCCTCGCCCCCACAGGCGAGCTTGTGGAGACGCCGGAGGAGCTCATCGACGCCGGCTCCGCCGTCTCCGGCTGCGGCCCCGCCTTTGTCTACAAGTTCATCCTCGCCTTCGCCAAGGCCGGCGAGTCCCTGGGGCTTGACCCATCCCTTGCCGCGAGACTCGCCCTCCAAACCACCCTGGGCGCCGCGTCGCTTGCCGCAAAATCCGGCGAGGACCCGCGGATACTCTGCGACCAGGTCTGCTCCCCCGGCGGCTCCACCATCGAAGGCGTCAAAACCCTCGACGCCGGCCCCTTCGCCTCCGAACTCAAAACCGCCGTCCGCGCCTCATACGACCGAACGGTTGAGCTGGGGAAATAAAGCTTCAAAACATACAAAAAACGGGCAGGAGAAAAACCTGTCCGTTTTTTTGTTTATCCGCTTGACAAACCCCTCCGCCCATGCTATTATTACGTTACACGATATATCGCGAGGCGATATATTAGACTGTTGACAAACCAAGATAAGAGTAAGCCCCCCCATTTCTAATATTTTTCCGGCGGCATGTACGTCGGAAAAAGTTCCTTTTGTCGCGCAAGTGTGCCGCCTACGGCGGCGCGCAAAATAGGGGTCCCCAACGGGCGGAAGCCCGTTGGGGAGAGGACGAGCCGAGCCCGCGCTTGAGCCCTGCGCTTGCGCGGGGCGAAGTAAAGCGGCTCGAGCGAGGACGACGACAGCAGGCAAATTTTCTTGAATTTCGCAAAATTCAAGAAAATTTGCCGCACGTTCCCCTTGTCGGCAAAGGCCAGAGGCCTTTGTCGACAATATTAAGGAGGTGACCTCAGTGTCCGAAGGCCAGCCAATGACGGAGGCGATGTATTACGTTCTCCTTGCCCTGACGCGCCCCGACCACGGCTATGGGCTCATGCAGAGGATACGTGACCTCACCGGCGGGCGCGTTACCATGGGACCCGGCACGCTCTACGGGCTCATAACAAAGCTTCAAAAGATAGGGTACATAGAGCTTGACCGGGAGGACGACCGGCGGAAGACCTACCTCATCACCGAAAAGGGAAAAAGGGCGCTTTTGGAGGAATATAGACGCCTCAAACAGCTTGTGGAGGACGGAAAGGAGCTGGAAAATGAAGACTAAATGGCTTCTTCACCCGGAGGATTACCGCCTGGGTGAGAACGAGAGCTTTTATTCGGGCGAGGCGGCAAAGGGTTGGCGGCTTGTAAAGCGCGGCGGGTATTTCAGCTCTTTCACCCGCGTGAACCCCGAAAGGGTGCTTTACCGCGTGGAGCTGGACAGCCGGGAGCCCACGCCGGAGCAGTTCGCGCTCTATGAGGAGTGCGGCTGGGAGTGGGTGACGAAGAGGGGCGCCGTCAACGTCTACCGCGCGCCGGAGGGCTCGGATGTGCCGGAGCTTTACACCGACGCCGAGGGGCTCTCCGGGACCGTAAAACGACTGCGCCGGAGCTATTTACTGAACATAATCATCGAGCTTGCGCTCCTTGCGGCGCTGGCGGCGGTGCTTGCGCGCGTCGGCTTTGACGCGAGAAGCGTCCTTCTCCTGCCGGAGACGCACGTCTACTATGCCTCCATAATTGTCTACTGCCTGGCGACGACCCTCACGGGGATTGTCTGCACCACCCGGCTGCTGAGGGGCATACGCCGGGGCGTCATGCCGTCCCACACGCCCAGGGTCCGCCGCCCATGGGGGAAAATATGCCTCATAACAGTTTGGGTATTGTGCCTTGCGCTGATTGCCGTTCAGCTTGCGCTTTACAGGCGCGCGGAAATGCCGGAGGCGTCCGACGGACCCTACGTCACCCTCTCGGAGCTGGGCTTTGAGTGGGAGCGTAAGGGTATAATGAGCGACGACCCCGACGCCGATGTGGAGCGTGTCTGGTCGCCGGTTTGCCGCATCACCTCGGCAAACGAGACGGTGAGGGAGGGCGGCGACTGGGTGAGTATCGACGAGACCGTATACGACCTCACCTTCCCCGTAGCTGAAAGGCTCCTGCTCCGCGCCCTGATCTCGGACTCCCATTTTGACAAGGACCCGGAGCAGTATACCCCTCTGGAGGTCCCCGGCTGGGACGAGGTGCTCATGAGCTCCTGGGAGTGCTGGGCGCGGCGTGACGGGAGGCTTGTCTACCTGTACCTCTACCTCCCCAGCTCCCTTGCCCCCGGCGGCGACACCTGGGACATGAAGGCCGCCTGTTTCCGATCCGCCCTTGAGCTCATATCCGAAAGGTAATAATAAAACGCCCCCCGAATATACTTTTACAGTATGTCGGGGGGTGCTTTTGTGCAGGGAAAGAGGCTTTTTGTAAATTCTGTGCTTATGACGGCGGTGTCGCTGCTTTTGCGTTCCCTGGGGCTTTGGTTCCAGGTTGCGCTCTCAAGACGCATGGGCGCGGCGGGGATCGGGCTTTACACCCTCGCCGCCTCAGTGGGCTCCCTTGCCGCCACCTTCGCCATATCCGGCATTCGCTTCGCCGCCACGCGCCTTGTCTCCGAGGAGATGGGGCGGGGGAGAATGGGCGACGTGGCGCGAGTGGTGCGCCGGTGCCTTGTCTATGCCTCCGTATTCGGCATTGTCGCCTCGCTGGTGCTCTTCACCTGCGCCGACGCCGTGGCGGGCAGGTTCCTGGGGGACGTTCGCACCGCCCTTGCCCTTCGCGTCCTGGCGATAGGTATGCCCTTCATCTCCGCCGGAGCCGTGCTGGGGGGATACTTCACCGGTATCTGCAAGGTGGGCAGGGCGCTGGTTGGCACCGTCACCGAGGAGGTCACCCGCGTATTCGTCGCCATCTCCCTTTTGAAGCTCATCACCACCTCAAACCCGGAGCTCATGTGCGCCTGCGTTGCGGCGGGAGGGGAGTCGGGGGAGGTCGTCTCCTTCTTCGCCCTTCTGGTCCTCTACATCTTAGACCGCCGCCGCCGGCGCGGTGGAGCCCGAGGGGAGGGGAGGGAGCTCACCGGCAGAATGCTCTCCATCTCCCTGCCCCTCGCTGCCACGGCATACGCGCGCGTGGTGCTGAACACCGTCCAACACCTCCTCATCCCATCGGGGCTCCGCCGCTCAGGAGCCAGTGCTGAGGCGGCTCTGGCGGGATACGGCATGATCCAGGGCATGGTGTTCCCGGTCATAACCTTCCCCATGGTGCTCTTTGCCTCCGTCTCCGAGCTCATCGTTCCTGAGCTCACCGAGGAGCAGGTCCAGGGCAACCTCGCCCGCATATCCGGCGCCGCCAACGCCCTTTTGCGCCTCACCTTCTTCTTCTCCGCCGCTGTCGCGGCGTTCCTCCTGTGCTTTTCACGGGAGCTTGGCGTACAGCTCTACAAAAGCCCGGAGGCGGGCAGGTTCATCGGACTTCTGGCGCCGTTGATGCCCGTCATGTACATGGACAACATAACCGACGGTATGCTCCGCGGCCTTGGTGAGCACATATATTCCATGCGCGTCAACATAATTGACTCGCTCCTGTCCACCGCCCTCATATGGTTCCTCCTGCCGGTCTATGGGCTTTACGGCTACATCGCCATCCTCTACGCCTCGGAGATATTCAACTTCACCCTGAGCCTTTGGCGTCTCACACGGGCGACCAGCGTCTCCCAAAGCCTCAGGTCCATGCTCCTGAGCCTCCTGCTTGCCGCCTTCGCGGCGCTGGCGGCAAGATTTTTGGTTGACATAACAGGCGGCGTCAACGGCGTTATGGGGCTCGTTGCAGGGGGAACCGTCTTCGCGGCGATTTACATAATCTCCGCCGCCCTCACAAAGCACAAAAATCCGGCTCTTTGAGAGCTTTAATTTAACAAATAATTTATTGCAAAAATCTCTCCGATGCGCTATAATTTACTGTCAGACTGGAAAACTGTTGCCGCGTGCGCGTTGCGGCATTGGGAGTGTATTGATTGTACTTTAAGGCATTGGAGCTCCGTGGGTTTAAGTCCTTCCCGGAGAAGACTGTCCTCACCTTCGACAAGCCCCTGACGGCCATCGTCGGACCCAACGGGAGCGGAAAATCGAATATAGCCGACGCCATACAGTGGGTCATGGGCGAGCAGTCCACCCGCGCCCTCCGAGGGGGAAAGATGGAGGACGTGATATTCGGCGGCACCGCCCGCAGGTCCCAGGTGGGCTTTGCCGAGGTTTCGCTGACCCTGGACAACTCAGACCGGCGCCTTGGCGAGGAGCTGGACGAGGTGCAGGTCACCCGCCGCTATTACCGCTCCGGCGAGAGCGAATACTATATTAACAAAAAGCCCGTGCGCCTCAAGGACATAAACGAGCTTTTCATGGACACCGGCCTGGGGCGCGACGGCTATTCCATCATCGGACAGGGCAAGATCGACTCCATTCTCTCCGCCAAGAGCACCGACCGGCGCGAGATCTTCGAGGAGGCGGCGGGGATCTCCCGCTTCCGCCACAGGAAGGAGGAGTCCGAGCGCAAGCTTGAGCGCGCCGAGGAGGACCTCACCCGCGTCAACGACAAGATAGGCGAGCTGGAGCTCCAGGTCGAGCCCCTGCGCCGCCAGTCGGAGGTCGCCAAGCGATACCTTGTCCTCCGTGACGAGCTGAGGGGTCTTGAGATCTCCCTTTGGATGAACGATCTGGAGGCGATAGCCCAGCGCGTGGAGGCGTTGAAGGAGGACTCCCTGAGAGCCGCCGGCGACATCGAGCGGGCGCGGGGGGAGCTTGAAAAGCTATACGCCGCCGGCGAACAGTTCGCCCAGCGTATGCGCGACAAGGACCTGGAGGCGGAGAAGCTCCGGGACGAGGTCTCCCGCCGGGAGCAGGACGCCGCCGACGTGGAGGCGGGCGTCGCCGTTTTGAAGGCGAACCTGCGGCACAACGAGGAGAATATAAACAGGATAACAGACGAGATCGCCGCCGGCGAGGGCAGGAGCCGGGGCCTTTCCGCGCAGATCGAGGAGCGCAGGACGAGGATCGCCGAAATAGACAGCGAGCGGTCCGATATTGCCGCCTCCATGGAGGAGCTGCGTAAGCGTTGGGAAAGGCTCATAACCGGCGAGGGATCATATGAGACGCAGGTTTCGGAGCTCACAGGGGAGCTTTCCAAGGCGCAGGACGAGCTTTCGGAAAAGCGCGTGGAGCTGGGGAGCCTGGAGTCGTCGAGGAAGGAGCTTTCCGACAGGGTGGGCGGCCTTGACTGGGAGCTTGAGGACCAGAGAAAGAGGCTTGAGGCGGCAAAGCGCGAGTCCGGCGAAAACGACAGGGCGCTTAACGAGGCGCGGGAGAAGCTGGAGAGCCTTAAAAACGTCTGCCGGGGCTACGACCTTCGCGCGCAAGGGCTGCGCAACAGGGCGGAGGCCGCCGGAGAGAAGCGCACAAAGCTCCAGATGGAGTTCAACGCCCTCACCGCCAGGATACAGATGCTCACCGACATGGAGCGGGAGTACGAGGGTTACTCCAAGGCGGTCAAGGTGGTCATGAGGGAGGCCGAGAGGGGCGTTTTGAGGGGAATCCACGGACCCGCCGGGGAGCTTGTCAAGACAATTGACAAATACGCCCTCGCCATAGAGACCGCCCTTGGCGCGGCGGTCCAGAACATCATCGTCAGCACCGAGAACGACGGCAAAAACGCCATAAACCTTCTAAAGCGCATGGACGCCGGCAGGGTCACGCTCCTGCCCATGAACGTCATAAAGGGAAGCCGCCTGGACGAGCGCGGACTTGAGGACCGAGAGGGCTTCGAGGGCGTCGCCTTTGACCTGGTGACCTTTGACGAGCAGTACAGGAGCATATATTTAAACCTCCTCGGCCGCACGGCGATAGCCGACGACATGGACTCCGCCGTGGCGATAGCAAGGCAGTACAACCACCGCTTCCGCATCGTCACGCTGGACGGGCAGGTCATAAACGCCGGAGGAAGCATGACCGGCGGCAGCGTCTCCAAAAATACGGGAATACTCTCCCGTGCAAACGAGCTTAAAAAGCTTTCGGAGCGCCGGGAAAAAGCGGGGCAGGAGCTTGACAGCGCAAAGGCCGCCGCCGAGGAGATAAAAAGGAGCCTTGCCGCCGCCGAGTACGAGCTCTCCGTCGCCGGAGAGGAGCAGAGAGCCGCCGAAAACGACGTGCTGAAGCTCACGGGTACAAAGGAGCACTTCGCCATACTGATAAACGGCCTTCAGGAACAGCTTTCCCGCATAGAGGCGGAGAGCGGCGGCATAGAAAAGCGGTCGGCGGAGCTGGGCGAGAGGACTGAAAAGCTCCGTCAGGCCATATCCGGTTTGGAGGACAGGTCGCGGGAGCTCAAGGAGCGGCTTGACGCCCACTCCGGCGACAGGGAAAGGCTCAGCTCGGAGCGGGAGGAGATCTCCTCCGCGGAGAGCGAGCTTCGCGAGCGCAGGGCGAGCCTGGACGCGGAGCGTGACGCGGCGGAGAGGTCCGTCGGGGAGCTTTCAAACCTTCGCCAGGAGCTTGCCGGGGACAGGCAGGGTCAGGAGCGCGCCGTCGGCGAGCTTCGTGAGCGTTCCCTGGAGATGGAGAAGCAGATAGACGAAAGGCAGGCCGAGGCGGACTCCAAGCGCCGCGCCGCCGCCGAGCTTCGTGAGAAGATAGCCGAGATCACAAAAGACAAGCTTGAGATCGAGGCTGAGAGGTCCAGAAGCGACAAGCAGCTCCAGGAGCGCAACAACGCCGTTTTGGAGCTGGAGCGCAACGCCTCCAGGATAGACAACCGCATGGAGGCGGCGCAGATGGAGGAGCGGCAGATATTGGACAAGCTCTGGAACGGCTACGAGCTCACCCGCTCCGACGCCATGCAGCAGCGCCTTGTGCTTGACAGCATCCCCCAGGCAAAGCGCCGCACGGGAGAGCTCAAGCGCGAGATAAGCTCCCTGGGCGCTCCGAATTTGGGCGCCATAGAGGAATTTGAGCGCGTCAACACCCGCTACACCTACCTCACCGACCAGCGTGACGACATCGAGAAGGCCCGCCGCGAGCTTTTGGACATAATAGGTGATATAGTGGGCTCCATGGAGACCATCTTCAAGGAGGAGCTGGAGCGCATCGACCTGGGCTTCCGACAGACCTTTTTGGAGCTCTTCGGCGGCGGTCAGGCCAGCGTCTCCCTGGAGGACCCGGAGGACATTCTGGGCTCCGGCATCGAGATAAAGGTCCAGCCCCCCGGAAAGACGCTGAAAACCATAACCCTCCTCTCCGGCGGAGAAAAGGCGTTCGTGGCCATAGCGCTCTATTTCGCGATCCTCAAGGTCAGGCCCACGCCCTTCGTGGTGATGGACGAGATCGAGGCGGCGCTTGACGACGCCAACGTCATAAAGGTGGCGGACTATATGCGCGGGCTTTCGGACAAAACACAGTTTTTGACCATCACCCACCGCCGCGGCACCATGGAGGAGGCGGACGTCCTCTACGGCGTCACCATGCAGGAGCAGGGCGTCTCCAAGGTCATCACGATAGACCTTGACGAGGCGGAGAAAACCATCGGAAAACAAAAATAATTGAAATTACTTAAAATAATGCTTGACATTTGCTTAGCTTTGTGGTATAATGCGTTTATATCGGAAAGCCTGGGCAAAATGGGAGGTAAAAATGGGCTTTTTCGATAAAATAAAGGCGGGACTTTCAAAGACAAAGGAGAACATGACTGTCAAGCTCAACTCCACCATCGCCTCCTTCACCGGGGAGAACGAGGAGTTTTTTGAGGAGCTTGAGGAGACGCTTATCCTCTCCGACGTGGGCGCGGAGGCGTCCATGGAGGCGGTGGACAGGCTGCGGGACGTGGTGCGCGAGAGGGGCATAAGGGGGTCCGAGGAGGTCCGCGACGCCCTCAAGGAGATACTTGTGGAGATGCTGGGGGAGAAGGGGGAGCTGACCCTCCGCTCCCGCCCGTCGCTGATACTTGTGGTGGGCGTAAACGGCGTGGGCAAGACCACCACCATCGGAAAGCTGGCGAGGCTCTATTCACAGCAGGGAAAGAAGGTCCTCCTTGCCGCCGGCGACACCTTCCGCGCCGCCGCTGCGGAGCAGCTGGGCGTCTGGGCGGAGAGGTCCGGCGTGGACTTCGTGCGCCACGAGGAGGGCTCCGACCCCGCCGCCGTGGTGTTTGACAGCATGAAGGCGGCGCTGGCGAGAAAGACGGACATTATAATCGTGGACACCGCCGGAAGGCTCCACAACAAGTCAAACCTCATGAACGAGCTCAACAAGATAAGCCGCGTCATTGACAAGGAGATGCCCTGGGCTGACAGGGAGACGCTTCTTGTCCTGGACGCCACCACAGGGCAGAACGGGCTTGCCCAGGCGGAGGAATTCAAAAAATCCGCCGGTCTCACGGGCATAGTCCTCACAAAGCTTGACGGCACGGCAAAGGGAGGGATAGTTTTCGCCATCACCTCCAGGCTCGGCGTGCCCGTAAGGTTCGTGGGCGTGGGGGAGCAGGCGGACGACCTCATCCCCTTTGACCCGGAGGAGTTTGCGGAGGCGCTGCTGTCATGAGGATAATTTTCGCCACGAACAACTCCGACAAGCTCAGGGAGGTGCGGGAGATACTCTCGCCCCTGGGCATCGAGGTCATATCCCAGCGCGAGGCGGGCTGCCGCTTTGAGGCCGAGGAGACGGGGAGCACCTTCACAGAAAACGCCAGAATAAAGGCGAGAGCGGCTATGGAGGCCACGGGCGAGGCGTGCGTCGCCGACGACTCGGGGCTGGAGGTCAACGCCATGGGCGGGGGACCGGGGATATATTCCTCCCGCTACTGCGGGGACGAGGGCTACGAGAAGACCTGCGCCAAAATCATGGACATCGTAAACCGTAACGGAGACAGAGGGGCGCGTTTTAAATGCGCTGTGGTTTGTGTTTTTCCCGACGGCGGCGAGATAAGCTGTGAGGGCGTGATAGAGGGCTCCATAGGGCACGTTTTCGAGGGGGAGCACGGCTTCGGCTACGACCCCATCTTTGTGCCGGAGGGCTTTACACGGTCAATGGCGTGCCTCACGGACGAGGAGAAGAACAAAATATCCCATCGTGGCAGGGCGTTCAGGCAGTTTGCCGAGAGGCTTTCGGAGCGTATGGAAAAAGAGAAAAAGGAGCGGGGAAATGCTGACAAGTAAGGAGCGGGCACAGCTGCGCGGGCTTGCGAACTCCCTGGAGCCGGTGCTTATAGTCGGAAAGGGCGGCGTCACGGAGAACGTGGTTCAGGAGGCGGTAAACGCCCTTCGCACAAGAGAGCTCATAAAGGGCAGGGTGCTGGAGACCTCGCTTATGACGGCGAGAGAGGCCTGCGACGCCATATGCGCTGCCACAGGCGCCGACGGGGTACAGGCGATAGGGACAAAATTTGTAATATTCAGGCAAAATCCCGATCTTCCCGAGGAAAAGAGAATAACGCTTAGGAAGTAGGTCATTCTATGAAGATAGGAATATTCGGCGGCACCTTCAACCCGCCCCACATAGGGCACGTGCGGGCGGCGCAGGCGTCGGCGCGGGAGCTCAAGCTTGACAGGCTCCTGGTGATACCGGACTTTTTGCCCCCCCACAAGGACTTAGCGCCCGG
This sequence comes from uncultured Oscillospiraceae bacterium, assembly GCA_947588955.1. Lineage (GTDB taxonomy): Bacteria > Bacillota > Clostridia > Oscillospirales > Oscillospiraceae > RUG626. Next base: position 166,799 of record CANPYX010000003.1, read on the forward strand.
CTCGCCCGACGGTGAGGAGAGGCTGAGGCTCTGCCGTATCGCTTTCGGAGGGATAAAAAAATGCCGCGTCTCGGATATGGAGCTCAGGCGCGGCGGGAGAAGCTACACTGTGGACACGCTTCGCCGCGTGAGGGAGACGTACCCCCAGGCAAAGCTGTACCTGCTGATGGGCACGGATATGCTCCTGTGCTTTGAGGAGTGGCGGGAGTTTGAGGAGATACTGTCCATGGTGACCCTCGCCGTATTTGCCAGGGGCGAGGGGGAGGAGCGGCAGATCGCCGCCGCCTCGGAGAACCTGAGGCTCAGGTACGGGGCGAACGTCAAGACCGTGAAGCTGGAGGAGACGGAGGCCTCGTCAACCGAGATACGGGCGCTTCTCCCACAAAGAGCGGGCAGGGAGCTTCTCACCGAGGGGACCTACGCCGAGATCATAAGGCTGCGCCTATACGGGGCGAAGCCGGAGTATGAGTGGCTGAGGCAGAAGGCCTACGCCATGCTGGACCCCAAGCGCGTGGCGCACGTGAAGGGCTGTGAGGAGGAGGCGGTGCGCCTCGCCGAGAGATGGGGCGCGGACGTTGAGCGCGCGCGGGAGGCGGCGATACTTCATGACGTCACAAAAAAAGAGAAGCTTGACGAACAGTTGCGTCTTTGCGAAAAATATGGTATTATGCTTGATGACATGGAGCGCACGGAGGGAAAGCTGCTGCACTCCAAGACCGGAGCGGGAATAGCGAAATATGAGTTCGGCTGTGACGATGAGGTTTACAACGCCATCTTCTGGCACACCACGGGGAAAGAGGACATGGCGCTTTTGGAGAAGGTCATATATATGGCCGACTACATAGAGCCCAACAGGGACTTTGAGGGGGTGGAGGAGCTTCGGCGCCTTGCCTACTCCGACCTTGACAGGGCTCTTGAAAAGGGCTTTTCCATGAGCATAGACGATATGACAAGCCGAAATATCGTGCCCCACGCCAGGACCATGGGCGCCCTTGAGTGGATACGCGGGCGCGGCTGAGCCCTTTCGGCATTTTTGAAAGGATCACGGGATAGAGATGAAAATATTCGGAGGAAACAAAAACTCGAAGCACGCCGGCGGCTACGCTCACCACTCACATGAGGAGGCCGCGGCTCAGAAGCCGGAGGCGCGGGATTCCGCGCCGGTCAAGGACCGGGACGACGGCGCCGGAGAATATGACGACAGGTTCCTTCCCACCTGGGCGAAGGTGATCATAGTGGTCGTTTCGGTGCTTATTATACTCGTCGCCGGCGCGTTTATCTGGTTCAAAACGGCGTCCAGACCGCCGGTACAGACAAGTGAGCTCAACAACAATAACAATAACGCCGAGGAGAATCAGACCCCCAACGGCGGGCAGCAGGATACCCAGACGCCTCCGGATGACGGAAACGGGCAAAACGGCGAGGAAAACGGCGACGGGAACGAGGTAAATACAAACACCGAAAACAACGGGGAAGGCGCCGGGGAGAATAACGGCGAGGGGGAGAAGCCAAAGACCGGCAGGAACGAGAATATGTACACCTTTCTTATCGCCGGAAAGGACAAGGTGGGCTCCAACACCGACGCCATAATGGTGGTCCGCTTTGATACGGAGAACTACACCTTGAACGTGGTGAGCATACCCCGCGACACCTACATGAACACCACATACAGGAATAAGAAGGCAAACACCCTGTACGGATCGGGCGGAGCCGACGGGATGATGGACAACATCGCGAATTTCGTGGGATTCAGGCCAGACGGCTACGCCATAGTTGATCTGAACGCCTTTATGAAGCTGGTGAACGCCATCGGAGGCGTGGACTACTATGTGCCACAGAATATGGACTACGACGACGACTACCAGGACCTTCACATCCACTTCACAAAGGGCAACACCCACATGACGGGGCAGATGGCAATGGAGTATATACGCTTCCGCCACGGCTACGTGGACCAGGATATAGGCAGGATCGACGCCCAGCACGACTTTTTGATGACTGCGGCAAAGCAGATACTCAAAAGCAAGGACAAGGTGCCGGTGACGACCTTGATTGACATCGTCCTGAACGATGTGAAGACGGGGCTGAAGCTGGAGGAGTGCACCTGGCTTGCTCAGGAGCTACTGAAGATGGACGCGGAGAATATACACTTTTACACCATGCCCGGCAACTACAACGACTACTACAACGGCAGAAACTATGTGACCGTGGACGTCGACGGGTGGATAGAGATGCTCAATGACTGCCTTAACCCCTTCTACGAGACCATAACCACCGCCAACGTGGATATTGCCGGAAGGAACGAAAACGGAAAAATGTACGCCACGAGCGGAACCATACACTGATACCGCACTTCAACTACACTTCACCGAAGGAGGAAAAAATATGCTTACACCCAAAGAGATGACCGACATCGCGGTGAGGACACTGGACGCCAAGAAGGCGGAGAATATCAAGGTCCTTGAGACACGGGACGTGACGGTGCTGGCGGACTACTTCGTCATATGCACCGCCGGCTCCACCACACACATCAAGACCCTCTCCGACGAGGTGGAGGCGGCGCTGGAGGCACAGGGCGAGAGGCCCCTGCGCACCGAGGGCTACCACGGCGGCGGCTGGGTGCTGGTGGACTTCGGGTGCCTGGTGGTTCACATCTTCACCGACGAGACAAGGAAATTTTACAACCTGGAGCACCTGTGGGGCGACGCTCCCCAGGTGGATATAAGCGGGCTCATCACCCAAGCCTAAGGAGACGGACATAAGATGAAATACGATTTTGCGGCAATCGAGAAAAAATGGCAGGACGTGTGGGAGCGGGAGAAGCCCTTCCGCGCCGAGACGGGCTCGGATAAGCCCAAGTTTTACGGGCTCATTGAGTTCCCGTACCCCTCCGGGCAGGGGCTCCACGTGGGGCACCCGCGCCCCTTCACCGCCATGGACATAGTCACACGCAAGAAGCGGATGGAGGGCTACAACGTGCTTTTCCCCATTGGCTTTGACGCCTTTGGACTGCCCACGGAGAACTACGCCATAAAGAACCACATCCACCCCGCCGCGGTGACAAAGCAGAACATAGCAAACTTCACCCGCCAGCTCAAGATGCTGGGCTACGGCTTTGACTGGGACAGGGTGGTGGACACCACGGACCCAGATTACTACAAGTGGACCCAGTGGATATTCCTCCAGCTTTATAAGCACGGGCTTGCTTACAAGACCACCATGCCCGTGAACTGGTGCACCTCCTGCAAGTGCGTGCTTGCCAACGAGGAGGTGGTGGAGGGCGTTTGCGAGCGGTGCGGCTCGCCCGTCATCCGCAAGGAGAAGAGCCAGTGGATGCTGAAAATCACCGAGTACGCCCAGAGGCTCATTGACGACCTGGACGATGTTGACTTTATCGAGCGGGTGAAGACCCAGCAGAGGAACTGGATAGGCCGCTCCACCGGAGCGGAGGTCACCTTCAGGTCCACTGCGGGGGACGAGATAGTGGTGTTCACCACACGCCCCGACACCCTCTTCGGAGCCACGTACATGGTGCTCTCGCCTGAGCACGCGCTCATCAAAAAGTGGATGCCGATTCTCAAAAACGCCGATGATGTGCGGGAGTATCAGCGCGCCGCCGCCTCAAAGAGCGACATGGAGCGCACGGAGCTCAACAAGGAGAAGACAGGCGTCAAGCTGGACGGCGTTCGGGGCATAAACCCGGTGAACGGCAGGGAGATACCCATTTTCATCTCCGACTACGTGCTTGCCACATACGGCACCGGCGCGATAATGGCGGTCCCGGCGCATGACGACAGGGATTGGGAGTTCGCCAAAAAATTCGGCTGTGAGATCATCGAGGTTGTCTCCGGCGGCGAGGACGTGCAAAGGTGCGCGTTTACCGCCAAGGACGAGACGGGAATACTTGTAAACTCCGAGTTTTTGAACGGTCTCACCGTCAAGGACGCAATCCCCGTCATAACAAAGTGGCTTGAGGAGAAGGGGATTGGCAAGGCGAAGGTGAACTTCAAGCTGCGCGACTGGGTCTTTTCCCGCCAACGCTACTGGGGCGAGCCCATACCCATGGTGTGGTGCGAGAAGTGCGGCTGGGTGCCGCTCCCGGAGTCCGAGCTTCCGCTTAAGCTCCCGGACGTGGAAAGCTACGAGCCCACGGACGACGGCGAGAGTCCGCTTTCTAAGATGACCGATTGGGTGAACACCACCTGCCCGCACTGCGGGGGACCTGCCCGCCGCGAGACGGACACCATGCCCCAGTGGGCGGGGTCAAGCTGGTACTTCCTCAGATACATGGACCCGCACAACAATGACGCCCTTGCCTCCAAGGAGGCTCTCAACTACTGGTCGCCGGTGGATTGGTACAACGGCGGCATGGAGCACACCACGCTGCACCTTCTCTACTCCCGCTTCTGGCACAAGTTTCTTTACGACATCGGCGTGGTGCCCACAAAGGAGCCCTATCAAAAGCGCACCTCCCACGGCATGATCCTGGGCGAGGGAGGGGAGAAGATGTCCAAGAGCCGCGGCAACGTGGTAAATCCCGACGACGTGGTGAAGGCTTACGGCGCTGACACGCTCAGGCTCTACATCATGTTCATCGGAGACTTTGAGCAGGCCGCTGCATGGAGCGACAACGCCGTAAAGGGCTGCAAACGCTTCCTTGACCGCATTTGGAACCTGGCGGAGAACCGAATTAACGGTCCCGACACCTGCTCCCACGCCAACGAGGCAGCCGTCCACCGCACCATCAAGAAGGTGGGGGAGGACATTGAGGCAATGAAGTTCAACACCGCCATCGCCGCGATGATGGGGCTGGTGAACGCCTTCTATGAAAACGCCCCCTCACGCGGGGACATCAAGGCGCTTTTGCTGCTGCTTTCGCCCTTCGCGCCCCACATCGCCGAGGAGCTTTGGGAGAAGCAGGGCTTTGAGGGGCGCGCCGCGTCCTCTCCCTGGCCCGGCTACGACGAGAGCAAGATGACCGAGAGCGAGAAGGAGATCGCCATCCAGGTCAACGGGAAGCTGCGCGCCACCGCGGTGGTGCCCATGGACGCCGACGAGGAGACGGTGCTTGAAATCGTCAAGGGGCAGGAGAGGATCGCGAAGGCCATGGAGGGCATGGAGATAGTCAAGACCATTGTTGTGAAGAACAAGCTTGTTAATCTCATTCTTCGTCCTGCCAAATAAAAGTGCAAATTTTTATTGACAATCGGCGGAGAAGTAATTATAATAATCAGTGCCGGATTTGAACCGGCTGTGTGAAGTCCCGTTGTGGGAAAGAGTTAATGCATTAGTCGGAGGGAGGGGAAATAGATGTCAGAAGTCCACGTGAAGGAAAACGAGTCTCTGGACAGCGCGCTGAAGAGATTTAAGCGCAACTGCGCCAAGGCGGGCGTCCTCGCCGACCTCCGTAAAAAGGAGTATTACCAGAGTCCCAGCGTCAAGCGCCGCAAGAAGTCTGAGGCGGCGCGCAAGAACAAGAACAAGAGATACTATTAAAAAGACATTCAATCCGGCCTGAGAGGCCGGATTGAGTTTATCGGGCGGACTTCGACAATTTATAGAGGTGAATTTAATGGCTGAAAAGTATCAAATAGTGAGGAAAAAGGTGTTGACGCCGGATATTTCCTCGATTTCGGTTTACGCGCCGCTAATCGCGAAAAAGGCGAGGGCGGGGCAGTTCATCATTCTTAGGGCGACGGACGACGGGGAGAGGATACCGCTGACGGTCTCCTCGACACAGGGGGATCTGGTCACGGTGGTATATCAGAAGGTGGGCGACTCCACCATGACGCTGGACGAGATACCGGAGGGCGGATGTCTCTCCGCCTTTGTGGGACCCTTGGGCGAGCCCACGCCTATCGAGGGCGTGAAACGCGCCGCCGTCGTCGGCGGAGGGCTTGGCTGTGCCATAGCCCTGCCGGTGGCAAAGGCGCTGCATGACGCCGGGGCGGAGGTGGACCTCATCGGTGGCTTCAGGACGAAGGACATCGTCATTTTGGAGGACGAGATGAGAAGCGCCTGCGACAACCTCTATATCTGCACGGACGACGGCTCTTACGGCTACAACGGGTTTACAACGGGGAAGCTGGAGGAGCTGCTGGCGGCGGGGGAGAGCTACGACAGGGTGTACGCCATCGGACCTCTGGTGATGATGAAATTTGTGTGTAAGCTCACGGAAAAGTACGGCATACCCACCATTGTCAGCATGAACCCAATAATGATCGACGGGACGGGGATGTGCGGCTGCTGCCGCGTCACCGTGGACGGGCAGGTGAAATTCGCCTGCGTGGACGGACCGGATTTTGACGGGCACAAGATAGACTTTGACGAGACTATCGCGCGGGCCGCGACGTACAGGGAGTTTGAACAGCGCCGCAGGGCGGATCACAGGTGCAGATTGGAGGGTATGGACAATGGCTGATATGACCCCGGTAAAGACAAAAATGCCTGAGCAGGAGCCGGACGTAAGGAACAGGAATTTTCTTGAGGTGGCGCTGGGTTACACGCCGGAGCTGGCGGCGCGAGAGGCAAACAGGTGCCTCAGGTGCAAAAATCCCAGGTGCGTTGAGGGCTGTCCCGTGAATGTGCCGATACCTGAGTTCATCGGTAAGGTTCAGGAGGGCGACATGGAGGGGGCGTACCGTGCCCTCAGCCGCGCCAACGCCCTGCCCGCCGTGTGCGGGCGCGTGTGCCCTCAGGAGAACCAGTGCGAGGGCAGGTGCGTTCGTGGGATCAAGGGCGAGAGCGTGGGGATCGGCCGCCTTGAGCGGTTCGTGGCGGATTGGGCGCTGGAGCACGGCGTTCAGGACGCACAGACAGCGCCCTCCAACGGCCATAAGGTCGCCGTCATAGGCTCTGGACCCGCGGGGCTCACCTGCGCCGGGGAGCTTGCGAAGAAGGGCTACGCCGTCACGGTTTTTGAGGCGTTCCACGTCGCGGGTGGAGTTTTGAGCTACGGGATACCGGAGTTCAGGCTGCCGAAGTCGATAGTTCAAAAGGAGGTCGCCAAGCTTGAGAAAATGGGCGTGGAGATCCGGCTCAACATGGTCATCGGCAAGGTACTCTCCATTGACGAGCTGTTTGAGATGGGCTTTGAGGCGGTATTCATCGGGTCGGGCGCTGGGCTTCCTCAGTTTATGAAGATACCCGGAGAGAGCCTTGTGGGGGTGTTCTCCGCAAATGAGTATCTGACGCGCATCAACCTTATGAAGGCGTATGAGCCCGACAGCGCGACGCCGATTTTTGAGAGCAGGAAGGTCGCCGTCCTGGGCGGCGGAAACGTGGCAATGGACGCGGCAAGGTGCGCCAAGCGCATGGGCGCGGAGGTGCACATCGTATACAGGCGCGGCGAGGCGGAGCTTCCCGCCCGCGCCGAGGAGGTCCACCACGCGAAGGAGGAGGGCATACAGTTTGACCTTCTCTGCAACCCCGTGCTCATCGAGGGGGACGAGAGGGGAAGGGTGAAGTCCATGAAATGCGTCCGCATGGAGCTGGGCGAGCCCGACGCCTCCGGCAGAAGGCGCCCTGTGCCCATCGAGGGCAGTGAGTTTGAGATGGAGGTCGACACAGTCATTGTGGCGATTGGAACAAGCCCCAACCCGCTGATACGCTCCACCACGCCGGGACTTGACGCCAACAGCCGCGGGTGCATAACCACCGCGCCGGACGGAGCGACATCACGTGAGGGCGTTTTCGCGGGCGGTGACGCCTCTACGGGCGCCGCTACGGTGATACTCGCCATGGGCGCGGGGAAGACCGCGGCAAAGAGCATTGATGAGTTTTTGATGGGAAAGTGAGCACAGGCGCTCCTGAGCCGCGGGGCTCTTTATAATGAGTCCGCCATTAAATGGCGGGGGAATCTACTTTCTCCTCTTTTGGTTCCGTCAAAAGAGGAGAAAGTAGCAAAGAGGAGAAAAACGGGTCAAGGGGGATTTCGATTTTCCCCCTTGACAAACCCCTTTTAAAAACGACCAGTTAGGGGGCCTGCGGGCCCCCTACTGGAGACACCCCCAGGGGAGCGTATCGGAACCATGCGCAAAACATTGTGTAGGAGCTGTGCTGAAAGCTTCCACCCGACAAGCGCCAACAAAGCGCGGCGTAATTGAAGGGTAGGGCATTTCATCGACCGACCACGTTAAGCGGCTAAGCGAGTTCGGAGACTGTGCTATTCGGCTTACGGGAACCCGCGCGCCGTATCTTCTGCCCGTGCGGGGAGGTTTTGGACTGCGGGAGCCGTCGTGCCGATATAACGCTGGAGCGCAAAAGCTTCTGCCGACCCCAAACAGGGTCCAGGGAGGGATAACATTATCCCTCCCTGGTCGCTTTTCTCCTCTTTGCTGCTTTCTCCTCTTTTGGCGAATCCAAAAGAGGAGAAAGCAGATTCCCCCGCGCCTATTAAAGGCGCGGTCCTCAAGGTGATACCTTAAAAAGCCACGCGGCTCAGGAGCAAACAATTGTGTTGACTTTCGCCTCACCCGACCTTATAATGTTCACATTAAATGTCGAAATGAGGTTGTTGCATGAATAACCAAACCGTGATCGTTCTTGATTTTGGCGGTCAGTACAATCAGCTTATCGCCAGACGTGTGAGGGAAAACAATGTCTACTGCGAGGTCTTGCCCTACACGGCGACGATTGAGGAGCTGAAGGCGAAATCGCCTATAGGGTTTATTTTTACCGGCGGGCCCGGAAGCGTCTATGAGGATGGGTCGCCACAGGCGGACCCGGAGATATTCGGGCTTGGAGTGCCTATTCTCGGCATATGCTACGGCTGTCAGCTTATTGCCCATAACCTTGGTGGGCGGGTGACCATGGCGCAGGAGGACACGGCGCGGGAATACGGCAAGACCGAGACTTATTACGACACCTCCTGCAAGCTTTTCAAGGGGCTTCCCGACAGGGGGATCAGCTGGATGAGCCACGGGGATTACATGGAGAAGGTCCCTGAGGGGTTCAAGCTTGCCGCCCACTCCGACGCGTGCCCAAACGTGGCGATCTGCGACGAGGGGCGGGGGTTTTACGGCGTCCAGTTCCACCCGGAGGTCAACCATACGGAAAACGGCACCGCCATGCTGAGAAATTTCCTCTACGAGGTCTGTCATGCCAGGGGCGACTGGTCCATGGGCGACTACAAGGAGACGGCTGTGCGGCAGCTCAGGGATAAGATCGGGGCGGGAAGGGTGCTCCTTGCCCTCTCCGGCGGGGTGGACTCCTCCGTGGCGGCGGCGCTTCTGGCCGAGGCGGTGGGGAGCCAGCTGACGTGCGTTTTTGTCGATCATGGGCTCATGCGGAAAAACGAGGGGGACGAGGTTGAGCAGGCATTCGCGAAGTGGGACCTGAACTTCATTCGTGTCAACGCCGAGGAGCTTTTCCTCTCAAAGCTTGCGGGCGTCAGCGAGCCGGAGCGCAAGAGGAAGATAATCGGGGAGGAGTTCATTCGCGTTTTTGAGGCGGAGGCGAGGAAAATCGGCTCCGTGGACTATCTGGCGCAGGGGACCATATATCCAGACGTCATCGAATCCGGCTCCGGCAAGGCGGGGGCGGCGGTTATAAAGAGCCACCACAACGTGGGTGGACTGCCTGATTATGTGGATTTCAAGGAGATCGTGGAGCCCTTGAGGATGCTCTTTAAGGACGAGGTCCGCGCGCTGGGCAGGGAGCTGGGGCTCCCGGAATACCTTGTCATGCGCCAGCCCTTCCCCGGTCCGGGGCTCGCCATACGGGTAATCGGCGAGATAACAAAAGAGAAGCTGGACACACTGCGGGAGGCGGATTACATATTCCGCGACGAGGTGGACAGGGCGGGCATCGCACACACAATGAACCAGTATTTTGCCGTCCTCACCAATATGCGCAGTGTCGGCGTCATGGGAGACGGCCGTACCTACGACTATACCCTCGCCCTCCGCAGCGTCACTACCACTGATTTTATGACCGCCGATTGGACACGAATACCCTACGACGTCCTTGACAGGATCAGCACCCGCATAGTCAACGAGGTCCCTGGGATAAACAGGATCGTTTACGACATAACGTCCAAGCCGCCGGCGACGATTGAGTGGGAATGAAAAATTCGTGGTCATAAGGGCCTCAAAGCCCCTGAAAACAGCGGGTTTTTCAAAGTCCAAGGTTTGATTTGATAGCAAATTGATAGCAACTGCCTAACTGAAATTGTTTTGTCTTGTCCCCAGTGGCAAGCGGTTTGCAGGTGCTGCCAGTCTGATCCTATGAGTAGAGCGAAAAAGGCTCTGCCGACTTTCTGTACGAAGTCGGCAGAGCCTTTTTTATTTGTCAGATTTTTTTCCCCGAAGCGCGTCCAGTTCCTCTCTTGTCCTCTTTGCCTCCATTGCCGGATAAGTGTAGCGCCAGCGGTCGTATTCCTCTCTGGTGATCTCCCCGGCCTCCAGACGTTTTTTCTGCTCCGACCAGGCGTACAGCATTTCAAACATGGCGTGGTAGGTCGTTCCCTTCGACTTGTCCAGCCGAAGGCAGATCTCACCGTCAATCTCCCCGATGGTCAGGCCCCGGATGTCCTCTAAAGCAAAGAGGGTGTGCATCAGGCCAATGTCGGTGTCGATGTCCGGGACGGTCAGGGCATTGGTGGAAACGCCAAAAATCCCCGCCAGCGTGCTTGTCAGGTCCGCCTTGGGAGTTCTGCTGCCTGTTTCGTACTGAGCCATTCGCACGTCGGCGGAACGTTCCGGGAATCCCACCGCCATGCCGAGATATTTTTGGGTCATGTCGGCTTTCATGCGGAAAAAGTGTATGCGCTCGCCGATGGACATAGATACCAACTCCTATTTGTTATGTAGATATACGGAGTATAGCAGATATGTTTAGAACTGTCAAGGGAAACATAAATAATTTTGTTTAGAATTTCTTTCAACAAACTCTTGACTTAACGGAATAGAGTTAGTATAATGAAGATAGAAGCTAAACAAATAAGCTAAGTAAAGGAGAACAACATGGCACAGATTTTTATGAGGGTGGAAGAAGTTGCGGAAGAGCTGGGCGTGTCTATACCCTATGCCTACAAGCTCATCAAGCGGCTGAACGATGAGCTGGCGGCGACGGGCTGCATCACCATTGCCGGACGGATCGACCGTAAATTCTTTCACGAAAAGTTCTATGGGACAAGGGGGGAGAAGAATGGCAGCGTTCAAGGATAAGAACAACGGCTCTTGGTATGTGTAGTTCCGCTATACCGATTGGAAAGGGGAGCGGCAGCAGAAGTTCAAGCGCGGCTTTGCCACCAAGCGGGAGGCCCAGGCGTGGGAACGGGAGTTCCTGATGCAGAAGCAGGCGGATGTGAACATGACCTTTGAGAGCTTTGCTGCTCTATATGAGAAAGATGTGAATCCCAAGCTGAAACTGAATACCTGGCTGTCCAAAGAACACATCATCAAGAAGAAAATTCTGCCTTACTTCAAGAACCGCAAGCTTTCTGAAATCACAGCACGGGACGTAATCGACTGGCAAAATGAGATCCGTACTCTGACCAACTCCAAGGGCAAGCCTTATTCGCCGGACTATCTGGAGAACATCCACACCCAATTAAGCTGTATTTTCAACCATGCCGTTAAATATTACGGCCTCCAGGTGAATCCAGCGTCCAAGGCTGGCGGCATGGGAGATGAACAGCCAAGAGAGATGCTGTTTTGGACCAAGGAAGAGTATCTCAAGTTTTCCGAGGCTATGATGGACAAGCCCCTGTCGTACTACGCTTTTGAGATGCTCTATTGGTGCGGTATCCGGGAGGGGGAGCTGCTGGCCCTCACCTCGGAGGACTTCAATTTTGAAGCCCAGACGGTCAGAATTAACAAGTCCTACCAGCGGATCAAAGGACAGGATGTTATCACGACACCCAAGACGAAGAAAAGCAACCGTGTGATCCAGATGCCGGATTTCCTCTGTGATGAAATGCAGGACTATCTGAAACAGCTTTATGGAGCGGAGCCTGACAGCCGCATCTTTCCTATTTCCAAGCATTACCTCAAGCACGAGATGGAGCGGGGCTGCAAGGAGACAGGGGTAAAGAAGATTCGGGTACACGATATTCGTCACAGCCACGTTTCCATTTTGATTGACATGGGTTTTTCGGCCCTGGCAATCGCCGACCGGGTGGGTCACGAGAGCGTCCACATCACCTATCGGTACGCTCACTTGTTCCCGACCAGGCAGAAAGAAATGGCCCAAAAATTGAGCATGGAAAGGAGCGCTTGATATGTCAGCCAAGAACCTGGACAGCAAGAACCGCTGGAGGAACAAGACTGTGGCCTTCCGGGTGTCCCCGGAGGAGGACGAGCAAATCGAGGCCGCTGTACGGCTCTCCGGCCTCACCAAGCAGGACTACATCACCCGGCGGCTTCTGTGCCGGGATGTGGTGGTGCAGGGCAATCCAAGGGTCTACAAGGCCCTTAGAGATGAATTGGCTGCTGTGCTTACGGAGCTCCGGCGCGTTGAGGCGGGGAGCGGCGTGGACGGTGACTTGCTGGACACCATCAACATGATCGCCGCAATTTTGAAAGGAATGAAGGAGGAATGATTGATTGAAGGATTCTCTGGAAACGAAACGGGCTGTCCCGGTTCCGTCTGTTGGCGCAGACGGGGAACAGCCCATTTCACAAAAACGCACTTCAAGTATAGCAGAGAAAGCCACTGAAAGCAACCCCCAAGAAAAAAGATTGGAGGAGCTTATGAGGCAGGTACAGCGGATGAACGACCCGGCGTACCTACCCACAGTTTCCATGAATGAACTCTACGAGAACGTGTACCAGTGCAAACCACCTGTCATCGACGGTCTTCTCTATCCGGGGACGTATCTGTTTGCCGGAGCGCCCAAGGTAGGGAAGTCTTTCTTGATGGCCCAGCTTGCCTACCATGTCAGCACCGGACTCACCTTATGGGGCTATCCCGTACACAAGGGGACGGTCCTCTATCTGGCGCTGGAGGATGACCACCGGCGCTTGCAGGAGCGTCTATACCGAATGTTCGGTTTGGAGGCCACCAACGATCTTCTATTCGCTATATGCGCCAAACAGGTCGGCGGCGGACTGGAAGAACAGCTTCGGCGGTTCGTGGAGGAACACCCCGACACGAGGCTCATCATCATTGACACGCTCCAAAAAGTCCGAGAGGCCGGCGGGGACAAATACAGCTACGCCAACGACTATGAGCTGGTAGGGAAACTAAAGCGTTTTGCTGACGGCTG